>DATIXQ010000061.1:0-23154 GCA_035518375.1 Allostellaceae bacterium
CAATACGCAGAGCTGTGGATGAAGCGGCTGCCGGACGCGCGCCGTCTCGTCATGGTCGAGCATTGCGGGCACGCACCCCATGTCGAGAAGGCGGATGAGGTGATCCCGGCGGTCCGCGCCTTCCTCAAGGAGGCCTCGCGATGAAGCTCCTCTCCTTCCACCTCATGCCTTATCGGCATCTCGATTTCGAGGCGGCGGCAAAGCATCGTTCGGCGTGGGTCGTGCTGCCGAACGAGCTCTATGACCCGGTGAAGGGCGCCGAGGAATACGAGCGCCATATCGACCTGCTCGTCTATTCGGAGAAGCTCGGCTTCGACGGGCTGGGCGTCAACGAGCATCACCAAACCGCCTACGGCATGATGCCGGCGCCCAATCTCATCGCGAGCGCACTCATCCAGCGCACCAAGTCGATCAAGATCGCCGTCCTCGGCCGCGCGCTGCCGATCGTCAACAACCCGATCTACATCGCCGAAGAATACGCGATGCTCGACAATCTCTCGAAGGGCCGCATCATCGCCGGCTTCGTGCGCGGCATCGGCGCCGAATATCATTCCTCGGGCGTCAATCCCTATTTCTCGCACGAGCGCTTCCACGAGGCGCACGATCTCATCGTGCGCGCCTGGAAAGAGCCGGGCCCGTGGAGCTTCGAGAGCGAGAATTTCAACATCCGCTACGTCAATTTGTGGCCTCGTCCTTACCAGAAGCCGCATCCGCCGATCTGGATCCCCTCGCAAGGCTCGAGCGAGACGGTGGCCTGGGCCTCGCATCCCGACCGCAAGTACCCGTTCCTCGTGACCTTCTCGAGCGAGGAACTGGTCACGCGCTATCTCACGACTTATCGCGAAAAGGCGCGGGAATACGGCTATGAGGCCGCGGGCGGCCAGCTCGGCTGGGCCGCGCCCATCTACGTCGCCGAGACCGACGATCGCGCGAAGGAAGAGGCAGGGCGCGGCATCGAGACGCTCTTCAACAACTATCTCCGCATGACGTCGGAGATGCTGATCCCGCCGGGCTACACCTCGCTGCAATCAACCAAGAACTTCTTCCGCATGCGCCAGAACATGGCGACGCGGTCGGCCTTCATGTCGGCCGATCAGCTCATCGGCAACGGCACTGCCGTGATCGGCAGCCCCAGGACGGTGCGCGCCGCGATCGAGCGCATGCGCGAAAAGACCGGCTTCGACATCTTGATTGGCATGTTCCAGTTCGGCGTGCTGACCGACGAGCTGGCGCGGCGCAGCCTCGATCTTTTCGCCGCCGAGGTGATGCCGCATTTGCGGAAGTAAGGCGTGAGAAGCCGCTGAGCGGCGCTCGCGATCGCAATGGTGTTGCGGTGCGAGATGTATACCGCTTATTGGCCTGGAATCTGCGCTGCCGAAAGGATGCCGTTGTCGATATATAAGTATGAACCGGAAGGATATACCCACTGCTCATGCGTGGAGTCGGTCATGAATGTGCGGTTTATCTTCTGCGGGGGGCCCCAGGATAATCGTACCATTTCGGAAGTTGCGCCGATAAAAACTTTTCGCTCCCGCAACGTTTGCTTATCCGCCTCCGATATATTTAGCTTTCCAATGGCAGCCAGGCGCCTTTTTTCATCTGCCTGCGCTGCTTGCTTCTTGTGATTGAGGACCGCTGTGCACGTCGGGTCTTGCAAAATATCGGGATTGATAAATTTGCGATCCAGTGTGCTGCAAACATCCTCCACATGTTTGCGTCGCGCGGCCACGCACTCGGGATCGGATTGAAGTTCACGCGCAAGCCGATTTGAAGGATTGCCTTCGCACAACAATTCGTCGCCGTCAGTCAAAGCGCACGCCGCGCCGACGGTCAGCACTCCCATAGTGCAAACCGCCAGCGCGACTAGTGTTTTCGCAAACGTCGTCAGAGCCGTGGTAGGCCTACTTCTTCGGCGCGTACTTGCCGGTGAGTTGCGGCGTGTGCACGCCTTCGAGCTTCTTGTCGGCGTGCTCGAGCCGCGTGTCGCGGCCCCAGGTGCGCTTCAGGTCGTCCTTGATCTTGAAGCGGAGCTTGCCGAGCCCTTCGCACTCCATCTCGATCTGGTCGCCGTCCTGGAAGGCGTTAAGGCCGCGGTGGTTCGTGCCGGTGGCGAGAATGTCGCCGGCCTCGAGCGTGTGCAGCGAGCTTACCCATTCGACGCAGCGCGGGATTTTGTGCGCCATGTCGTCGGTGTTGTAGTTCTGCATGAGCTTGCCGCTGTTCCACAGCTTCACTTGGAGCTTCTGCGGGTCCTTGATCTCGTCCTTGGTGACGAGGAAGGGGCCGATCGGCGCGAACGTCTCGCGCGACTTCATCTGGTAGAAGGTATTGCCGGCGGGCGGCAGGTTGCGCGCCGAGCCGTCGATGAAGTTGACGTAGCCGAAGACATAGTCCATGGCGTTGGCGGCGCTGACGTTCGAGCACTTCTTGCTGATGACTAGTCCCAATTCGGCCTCGCCCTCGAAGATGCTCGCAGGTACGTCAGGCAGGATCATGGTGTCGTCCTGGCTGATGACAGCGTTGCCAGACTTATGGAAGCCATTGATCGGCGCCGGCTCCGAGCGCGTGCCGTCCTCCATGTAGTTGACGGCCATGCAATCGATGTTGGTCGGCTTCGGCAACGGCGGGCGCAGCTTGACGGAGGTGAGCGGCACGCCCTGGCCTTTCGCCGCCGCGTCCTCGAGCTGACGGCGGTAGTCGGAGAAGCGCTCGATGAGGCCGTTGATGAGGTTCGCCGGGTTGGTGTGCGGGATGTTCTTCACCACGGCCGACACGTCGACGACCGTGTCGCCCTTCACCACGCCCAATTTCCAATCATCGAAATAACATAGCTTCATCGTCCGCTCCCTTGTTCGGAAGGCGCTATTGACGCGCGAAACGGGCGCGGATGCAAGGGCTCGGTTATGCGAGGCCGGCCTGCACCGCGAGCGGCGTGTCAGCGAGCTGGCGATAAAGCTCGCCGTAATCGCGGACCATGCGTTTCACTGTGAAGCGCTCGCGGAAACGGGCCTGGATGAGGCGGCGGTCGAGCCGGCCGACGCGTTCGAGCGCGGCCATCCCCTCGGCCACGTCGGTGACGACGAAGCCGGTGACGCCGTCTTCCACGATCTCCGGCACCGAGCCGCGACGGAACGCCACGACCGGAACGCCGCACGCGAATGCTTCGATCATGACGAGGCCGAAAGGCTCGGACCAGTCGATCGGGAAGAGCAGCGCCGTCGCCCCCGCGAGCAAAGCGCGCTTCTCGCGCTCGCCGAGTTCGCCCAAGAACTCGACGCCCGGCGCATCGAGGAGCGGGCGGATCTCATCTTCGAAATAGGTCTCGTTCACAGGGTCGATCTTGGCCGCGATCTTGAGCGGCAGGCGCGCGCGCCGCGCCATCGCGATGGCGAGATCGGGGCGCTTTTCCGGCGAGATGCGCCCGAGGAACACGAGATAGCGGCCAGCCGCCGCCACCTCGATCCCCGGATCGGGCACGCCGTGATAGATCGTGGCGAGCCAGTTGTGATAGGGCAGCGGCGCGCGCTGCGCATCCGAGATCGAGACGAGCGGAAACGAAGGATAGGGCGCAATGCGGCCATGGATCGCGGGATGGTCTAACGGCCCGTGCAGTGTCGTGAGGCACGGGGTGCTGCAGTCAGCGAACACCGGGAACTCGTGCCAGCCGAGATGGAAATGGATCACGTCATAGGCGTGGCGCGCGCGATAGAGCTCGGCCATCGCCTCGCCGAAGATGCTGTCGACGTCGGCATGCGACAGGTGGTTGCGCAGTGAGCGCAGCGACATGGCCTTGAGCCGCGCCGCCGTCTTCGAATCGCCTGATGCATAGAGCGCCACGTCGTGGCCCTGCTGCACCAGCGCCTCGGTGAGGTAGGAAACAATTCGCTCGGTGCCGCCATACTTCACCGGAGGCACGCTTTCGCCGAGCGGCGCGACTTGGGCAATCCGCATAAAATCTCCCTTTCCGTTCCGTACTGCCGCTAGCCCGCTGCGCGGCCGAATTCGTGGGGCGCCGCCTTACGGTCGGCGCGCCGCAGTTCCTCCTCCTGCATCCGCCACAGGCGCGCGAACGCCCCACCTTTGCGCATCAACTCGGCCGGTGTGCCATCCTCGACGATGCGGCCGTGATCGAAGAAAAGAACGCGCTCGAAGCGCGCGATCGACGAAAGCCGGTGAGCCACCGCCACGATCGTGCGTCCTTTCGCAAGCGCCGCGATGGCACGCTCGACCGCGATCTCGGTCTCGACATCAAGCGCCGACGTCGCCTCGTCGAGGAGCACGACCGGCGTGTCGGCGAGAAGCGCGCGAGCGATGGCGATACGCTGCTTCTGTCCGGCGGAGAGAAGGGTTCCGCGCTCGCCGGCCCGCGTCGCATAGCCATCCGGCAGCGCGGCGATGAAGTCGTCGCACCGCGCCGCTCGCGCCGCCGCCATGACCTCCGCGTCCGTGGCGTCGGGCCGCGCATAGCGGATATTGTCGAGGATCGAACGGTTGAAGAGCGATACCTCCTGCGGCACGACGGCGATGGCCCGATGCAGGCTTTGCTGGCTCAAACGCGCCACGTCCTGTCCGTCGATCAGGATGCGCCCGCGATCGACGGGATAGAGGCGCTGAACCACGGCGAGGAGCGTGCTCTTGCCCGCGCCCGAAGGGCCGACAATTCCGACCTTCTGGCCGGCGCGGATGTGAAGGTCGATGTCATCGAGCACCGGCTCGCCCATCCCGTGCCGGAACGAGACGCGTTCGAGCGTGATCGCGCCTCTCACCGGCTCGAGGCGAACGACCTTGTCGTCGTCGACGAAATCCTGCGGCACCATCAGCGTCTCGACCGCCTCGGTGACGCGGTTCCAGTATTGCAGCATGTCGACGAGCGCCACGGCGAGGTCGCGCGAGGTCTGGAGCAGCGCGAGCGTGAAGGCGGCGCACACGACGACGTCGCCGGCGCTGATCGTGCCGTTGGCCCAGAGCCAGCTGGCCCATCCGAGCGTGGCACCCGAGAGCAGCCACACCGCGGCGGCGTGGACCGTGCGCAACCGCTCGATATAGAAGAGCGAGCGGCGCTGGGCGCCGGCCTCGACATCCATCGCCGAGGCAAGCCGCGCGGTCTCGCGCGGCCCCGCGCCGAAGAGGCGCACGGTCGCGTGGTTCGCGACGATATCGACGATCTCTCCGGCGACGTTCGCCGCGCGGTCAGCGAAGTCGTGATGGAGCGCGCGGCCGCGCCCGCCCGCGATGGCAATGAAGGCGGCGACACCTGCCGACACGAGCGTGAGCACTGCCGCCATCTGCCACTGGACGGAGCCCAGAGCCGCGAGCGCGCCCAGCGTTGCCGCCGCCGGCGGCAGCACGTTCCACATGAAGCTGTTGGCCACCGTATAGAGCGCGCTCGCCGCCGTGGTGATGCGGCTCGACAGCGCGCCAGACAAGCGACCGTTGAAGTAGCGAGTGGAATGACCGATGAGGTGGCGGAACAGATCGAGCTTCAGGTCGGCGCACATGCGCGGCAGGCACCGTGCCGCGACAAATCCACCGACGCGCCATAGCAGGTTGTCGGCACCGACACACACGAAGAAGATGCCGGCGGCGGTCCAGACCTGGCTCTTGCTCGCCGCCGCCATGCCGTCGACGATGAACTTCATCGAGTAGCGCTCGCCGACCGAACCTGCGACCGCGCCGATGATGGCGACGAGGATCAGCGCATGCGCCGCCCCATGGCGTTTCACATAGCGGGCGATGAACGCCACGGGCCGGGAGTCCGACGGAGATTGCCGCATCTGATCCGTACTCGTGCGACTTGCGGGGGATCAAGGTGCGTGCGTCGGAGAGAGAACGGCGGGCGGGGGATGTTTCTTCCCTCACGATCGAAAGGAGGGTTGATCTTCGCCTGCTCCGCGCGCAAGTCCTTGGGAATTGCGCGCGGCGGATGATTGTCGCAGGGCCCCGTGTGACCCTTTGTCACAAGTCACCGCATTGGTGGGGGTGTGAAGACCAGGACGCCGCCGCTCTCGTCGTCGCCGAAGGAAAGCGAGCGCACGTTGCGCCAAGGCCGCGCAAGATCACCCCAATGAGGCGACAGCGGATTACCCGATTCGCCGGGCGCGATCATGAAGCGCGCGTCTTGCGGCGCGGCCATATCGACGATCATGCGCAGGCTCGGCCCATGCCGGTCAAGGAAGGGCGCCGCGTCGTCTGCCAGATACATGCCGCCGGCATTGACCGTGTCGTCGTCACCGTCGGCCGGTAGCGAAGCGTCGAACAAGCGCGCCAGGAGCGGAACCTGCGCCCAGACCGGGCTCGCGAACGCCGCCTCGTGCGCGGCGCCCCACCGCCACGCGCCCATGTCGCTGCCGTAGCGCGCCCTGAGCAATCCAAGCGCGCGTTCCAGCGACTGCGACAGCGCGGTCCCGCAATTGCCCGCCTGTCCGCACCAGTCGCGATGCTCCGTCAGAATGTTTTGCACAACGTCGGGCCGCAGGCGCCAGGTATCGGCCGCTTGGTGCCCAAGCTTCGGGGCCATAAGTGCGCGGCCGAGCTCGCGCAGCCAGGCCGTGAAGATGAGCGGCTCGGCTTTGTTTCGGTCCATGCGCCGGTCCCAGCGATTGAGCCGGTCCATAGCTGCGCGCGCCTCGTCGCTCGCAGGCACCGCCTGCAGCATCAGCGGTAGCAGGATCTGCGCCGGGAGCGACAGAAGGTCGGCCTGGATGGCGGCGCTGGAGTCCGGCGACTGGCTCGGCGTCGCATCGAGCAGCGCGGCGATCCGCTCGGCGCGATACGGCAGTTCCCAATCGCGTGTGAGCAAATAGGGATAATCGTCGGGCACGATCTTGTTGTTGGCCGTGAAGATGCGTCCGGCCCTCGGATTGAAGGCGGTGGGGAGCGCGTCAAATGGCACGGTGCCGGTCCAGTCGTGCGTGTCGTCCCATCCCGGCGCCGGAAGCCAGCCGTCACCCGCGGCCCGGATCGGGATGCGTCCCGGCGCCATGAAGCCGATATTTCCGTCAACATCGGCATAGACGATGTTCTGCTGCGGCGCGGTCCAGCTTTGGAGCGCGTGACGGAACCCGTCCCAGTCGCGCGCGTGCGCGAGCCCATAGATCGCGTCGGGCGTGCGGTCGTCGGGCGCGAGCCAGGTCGCCTCGAGCGCCAGCACGTCGTCGCCGACGGAGTAGCCGCCGAGATCGGAGACAACGGGTCCGTGCCGCGTCGCGCGCACGGTCAGTGTCACCGGTGCCGCGTCCTTCACCGCGATCGTCTCCTTGCGCAGCTCGAATGGCTGCGTGCCGCCTTGGGTCAGATAGCGCGTCGGATCGGCCGGGTCGGGCTTCTCAACGAACAAGTCCTCGACATCGCCCCCCGTCGTCGTGAAGCCCCAGGCGATGCGGTCGTTGTGGCCGACGAGGAGAAAGGGCGTGCCTGGCGCGGTCACGCCCGTGAGCGTCTCGCCGGGAAGCACGATCCGCACGAGGTACCAAACGCCAGGCGCCGAGAAATCGAGATGCGGATCGTTGGCGAGAAGAGGCTTGCCCGATTGCGAATGGGCGCCGTCGACAACCCACTCGTTCGAGGCGCGCTGCGGGCCGAGATCCGGCGGAAGCGCGGCGTAAAGCCGTTGCAGCGGCAGACGCTCGAGCATTGCCCGCTCGTTCTCGAGTGCTACCGGTGCGTCCTTCGGGTAAGAAGGGTAGAGCACGCTCAGCTCGTCCGGCGATAGACGCTGCAGGAGAAGCGCGCGGGTGATCTCGCCGCGAAGATTACCCGTGAGCTGCAGGTCCATGAGCTTGCCCCAGACGAGTGAGTCCGCCGGTCGCCATGGCTCAGGGTTCGCGCCGACGAGCAAGTATTCCGGCGGAAACGCGCCCTTCCGCGTCGCGAGGAATGCGTTGATGCCCGCGGCATAGGCAGTGAGCACCTGCTGCACCTCGGGCGAGAGCACCGCAAACTGCGCTTCGGCCGCGCGGTAGAGGCCGAACGTGCGCATGGTCCGGTCGGAGGCAAGCGTGCGCGAACCGAACACTTCCGACAGGCGCCCGGCGCCATAGCGCCGCATCATGTCCATCTGGAAGAGCCGGTCCTGAGCGTGGAGAAATCCCAGTGCAAAATCGGCATCGTGCTCGCTTTGCGCGCGGATCGTTGGGATGCCGTGCGCGTCGCGGCTCACGCGCACAGGCGCGCCGAGCCCGTCGAACGTGAGCGTGCCGTCGGTCACCGGCAGCGATGAATGGACCCACAGACCCGCCGCGCCCGCGACAACGATGAACAGCACTAAGAGCGCGAGAAAGCCGCGCGTGAGGAGACGGCGCACGCTAATTCAGATTGACGATGACCGTCTTCTTCAGCGTGAAATGCTCGAGCATCGCTTCGAGCGAGGCTTCCTTGCCGAGGCCCGACTGCTTCATGCCGCCGTAGGACATGTTGGCCTGAACCACCATGTTCTGGTTCACCTGCACGAGCCCGGCTTCGAGCCGTTGCGTTGCGTCGAGCGCAGTCCTCAGGTCCTTGGTCCAGATGGTGGCGGCGAGCCCGTATTCGGTGTCGTTCGCCTGCGCAATCGCCTCCTCGTAATCCTTGAAGCGGATGACGCAGGTGACGGGCCCGAAAATCTCCTCGCGCGCAATTCGGTGCGTGTTGGGGACGCCGGTGAAGATCACAGGCTGCACGAAATAGCCCTTGTCGAAGCGCTGATCCTTCGGCATCGCGGAGCAACGGAGCGCGGTCGCGCCCGGCGCGTCCTCGCCCATGCGGATATAGTCCTTCACCTTCTCGAATTGCTGCTTCGAGATGATTGAGCCGATGTCGGTCGCCTCGTCGAGCGGGTCGCCGATCTTCATTGCGTCGACCTTCGCCTTCAAGCGCGCGACGAAGGCATCGTGCAATGCGTCCTGAACGAAGATGCGGCTCGCGGCGGTGCAGCTTTGCCCCTGGCGCGTGAAGCGCATGCCGATCACGGCGCCGTCCACCGCCTTCTCGAGGTCAGCATCCGCCATGACGATCATCGGGCTCTTGCCGCCCAGCTCCAGCGTCACCGGGACGAGTTTTTGCGCCGCGCTCTGGTAGACCATCTTGCCGGTCTCGACCGAGCCGGTGAAGGTCACCTTGCCGACGCCCTTATGTGCGACGAGCGGCGCACCGCAGCCCGGCCCGTCGCCCGACAGGATGTTGAGCACGCCGGGCGGCAGCACCTGGTTCATCACCTGGCACGCGCGCAGGACGGCAAGCGGCGCCTCCTCGGCCGACTTCACCACGACCGTGTTGCCAGCCACCATCGCCGGAGCGATCTTGAGCGCCATGAGCAAAAGCGGCACGTTCCACGGAATGATCGCGCCGACGACGCCGATGGGATCGCGCTGCGTGATGGTGATGGTGCCGGGCTTGAACGGCACGCTCTCGCCCTTCAGCTCCGAGCCGAGCCCGCCATAAAATACGAGCACGTCGGCGAACACGCCGGCCTCAACGCGGCTTTCGGTGCGGATCGCTTTGCCGGTCTCGAGCGTGATGAGGCGCGCCAATTCCTCGACATGATCCGAGAGCACGCGGCCGCATTCATGGACGAGCCGACCGCGCTCGCGCGACGCGAGCTTCGCCCAAGATTTTTGCGCCTTGGCAGCGGCCTTGACCGCCACGTCGACATCGGCGCCACTGCCGTCGGCCGCTTCGCCGACCTGCACTTGCGTCGCCGGATCGACCACCGGGAAGGTCTTGCCGGTGACGGACGGCACCATCGCGCCGTTGATCAGGAGCTTGTTCGAGAGCGTGCGCGCCAAGGCGCGCGGATCGAGCACGGGCTCGAGGCGGTTGCCGGCCATGTCGTCCTCCCTCGTTGGGTTGCCGGAGCTTTAGCCCATCGCCGTCACGCACGGAAGGCGCACCAGGCCTTTAGAGTCCCAATTCCCGCAAGAGCGCGGCGCGGTTGCCGTCGAGGTTTGGTGCAGGATCGCGCGTCGGCGGATCGGGATATGACGAGAATTTGAGCGGGTTGCCGGAAAGCTTCAGCGTGCCGGCGTCCTTGTCCTCGACCGTGATGAGCATGTTGCGCGCTTGCACCTGCGGATGGGCAAGGGCGTGCGGCACGTCGTTGATCGGCCCGCACGGGATGCCCGCCGCCTCCAAAATATCGATCCATGCCTCCGTCGTCTTCGTCGTCAGCGTCTTCTCGAGCTCGTCCTGAAGCTGCGGCTGGTTCTGAAGGCGAAGGTCGTTGGTCTTGAAGAGTGCGCTCCCGGAAAGATCCGCACGCGCGATTGCGGCGCAGAGCTTCTGGAACAGGCTGTCGTTACCGGCGGCGATGATGATGTTGCCGTTGCCGGTGGCGAACGCCTGGAACGGCGTGATGGTCGGATGACGCGCACCTAACGGCCCCGGCACCTCGCCTAGGACCGTGTAGCGCATGACCGCGTTCTCCATGAGCGCGATCTGGCAGTCGAGCATGCCGATGTCGATCTTGGCGCCGGCGCCGCTTTTCTCGCGCTGATAGAGCGCGGCGTTGACCGCGATCGCCGTATAGAGCCCGGCGCCGATGTCGCCGATCGACATCCCGACCCGCGCCGGCGGCGCGCCGGGATATCCCGTGATGCTCATGATGCCGCCCAGCCCCTGCACCACCATGTCGTAGGCGGGATGCTTCGAGTAAGGGCCGGTGTGGCCGAAGCCCGAGGCCGCGGCATAGATGACGCGCGGGTATTTCGGGTGGATCGTTTCCCAGCCATAGCCGAGCTTCTCCATCGTGCCGGGCCGGAAATTCTCGACGAGCACGTCGGCCTTCTCGAGCAGCCGCTCGAAGATCCTGCGGTCGCCGGGGGCCTTCAGATCGAGCGCGATCGATTCCTTGCCGCGGTTGACCGAGGCGAAGTAGGTCGATTTGCCGTTGCGGAACGGGCCGTATTCGCGCGCGTCGTCGCCCTTGCCGGGCGGCTCGACCTTGATGACGCGCGCGCCCAGCTCGGCCATCAGCATGGTGCAGTAGGGGCCGGCCAGGATGCGCGACAGATCGACCACCACGACGCCGGACAGCGGACCTTGTTGCATGCTCTTCCTCCTGACTCCGCTCATACATTAGCGGTCCGGCATCGGCAATCGCTTGCGCGCGCGCGAGGCTTGGGCGATGTTGGCCGCCATGATCGAGCATGCGATGCCGTGCCTCACCGCGCACGGTTTCGTCAGCCTGGCGTATGTCGCGTGGGAAGGGCCGACGCGGCGGCGCCCTGTGGTCTGCGTTCACGGTTTGACGCGCAACGGGCGCGATTTCGACCGGCTCGCGGCAGCGCTCGCCACGGGCGCGCCCGTCTTCTGCCCTGACATGCCCGGCCGCGGCAAAAGCCAATGGCTTGACCACGCCGAGGACTATGCCTATCCGACCTATGTCTCGGCCTGTGCGGCGCTCCTCGCACGAATCGGCGCGGACGAGGTCGACTGGGTTGGCACCTCGATGGGCGGCATCATCGGCATGTTCATGGCGGCGTTGCCGGGGACACCGATCCGCCGACTCGTTCTCAACGACCTAGGCGCCTTCATCCCGGCCACCGCACTGAGCCGGCTCGCGACCTATGTCGGCTCCGACCCGAGCTTCGCGAGCGACGCCGAGCTCGAGACAGATCTGCGCCGGATCGCGGCGCCGTTCGGGCGCTTGAGCGACGCCGACTGGAAGCACCTTGCGCGCATCAGCACGCGGCGCAAGGCGGACGGCACTCTTGGCTACGCTTACGATCCGCGCATCGGCAACGCGTTGCGCCAAGGCGAGCCCAAGGATGTCGATCTGTGGGCGACCTACGACGCCATCGGGGTGCCGACCCTGCTGCTGCGTGGCGCGGAGTCCGATCTGCTGCGCGCAGAGGACGCGCGGGCCATGACCCAGCGCGGGCCCCGCGCGCGCTTGGTCGAGTTCGCGGGCGTAGGCCACGCGCCGGCGCTCATGGCGGACGACCAGATTGCGCACGTGCGCGCATTCCTAGACCTCTAAGGCAGCTTGATGGACGACGTGGTCCGCACATTGGCCGATCTGGCGCTGGCGCCCTTTGTGCCGCGCTCGCCGTGGTGGGGCGGCGATCTCCAGACGGTGCGGAATTATCTCTTGCCGTACCGCCTGCCCGGCGATCACGTGCACGAGCGTCTCGTCCTACCGCTCAGCGACGGCAGCGGCGATCAGTTGACGGCGGCGATGAGCCTGCCGCCGCGCCCGCTCGCGCGTGCGCCGCTCGTCATCCTCATCCACGGCCTCACTGGTGACGAAATCAGCATCTATATGCTGCGCAGCGCCGCGAGCCTCGTGCGCGCGGGGTATCCGGTCCTGCGCCTCAACCTGCGCGGCGCCGGCCCGTCGCGGCCGCTGTCGCGGCTTCAGTACCATGCCGGGCGCACAGCCGACTTCGAGATGGCCTTGGCGGCGCTTCCGCCCGATCTTCTCGCACATGGCGTCGCGGCTGTGGGCTACTCGCTCGGCGGCAACATGTTGCTCAAGTTCCTCGGCGAGCGCGGCCGCGCGCAGCCGCTCCGCGCCGCCGTCTCGATCTCGGCCCCGATCGATCTCGATGCCACGTCCCGGCGGATGCAGCGGGCGCGCAACTATGGCTACCAGGCCTACCTCATGCGCCAGATGCGGGCCGAGGCGCTGGCGCCCAAATCCGAACTCACCGAGCGCGAAAGGGATATTGTCCTCGCCGCGCGCAGCATTCCCGAATTCGACCACCGCTTCACCGCGCCGCGAAACGGCTTTAGCGGCGCCGACGACTATTACGAGCGGAACGGGGCACAGAAATTCCTTGGCGAGATCCGCGTACCAACGCTCGTCATCCATGCCTGCAACGATCCGTGGGTCCCGGCCGAGCCCTATCTCGCCTACGACTGGAAGCGAAATCCTGCGCTCATACCGATGCTGTGCGAGGGCGGCGGCCACGTCGGCTTCCACGGCACCGACCGGTCCACGTCCTGGCACGATCTCACGATCGTGCGTTTTCTCGCGGCGGTCTTCAGCCTGACTTGAGCGCCTTGGCTGCCTCGACCGCGGCATAGGTCAGGATCCCGTCGGCGCCGGCGCGCTTCATGCCGAGCAGCGCCTCCATCATCACCGCATTGTCGAGCCAACCGCGCTCGATCGCGCCTTTCAGCATCGCGTACTCGCCGCTCACCTGATAGACATAGGTCGGGACCTGGAAGCGCTCCTTCACCCGGCGCACGATGTCGAGATAGGGCATGCCGGGCTTCACCATCACCATGTCGGCGCCCTCGGTGAGATCGAGCGCCACCTCGCGCAGCGCCTCGTCGCCGTTCGCCGGATCCATCTGGTAGGTGCGCTTGTCGGCCTTGCCCAGCGATGATTTTGAGCCGATGGCATCGCGGAATGGGCCATAGAAGCCCGAGGCGTATTTCGCGGCGTAGGAGAGGATGAGAACGTTGTCGAAGCCGTGCGCATCGAGCGCGTCGCGGATCGCGCCGACGCGCCCGTCCATCATGTCCGAAGGCGCGATCACGTCGCAGCCGGCCTCCGCCTGCACAAGAGCCTGGCGGCCCAGGATCTCGACCGTCTCGTCGTTCGCGACATAGTTCTTGCGCACCACGCCGTCGTGCCCGTGCGTCGTAAACGGGTCGAGCGCCACGTCGCACATCACGCCGAGATCGGGATGGGCCTTCTTCACGGCGCGCACGGCGCGGCACACGATGTTCTCGGGATTGAGCGCTTCCTCGCCATCCTCGCTCTTGCGCTCAGCGGGCGTCGCCGGGAAGAGGGCGATGAGCGGGATGCCGAGCCCCTTTGCTTCGCCCGCGGCATCGACCAGCGCGCCGATCGAGAGGCGGTCGACGCCGGGCATCGAGGGGATTGCCTCACGCGCAACGCGGCCGTCATGGACGAAGACGGGCCAGATGAGGTCGGCGGCGCTGAGCCTGTGCTCGGCGACGAGCCGCCGCGACCAGTCGTTGCGCCGGTTGCGGCGCATGCGGATGCGGGGAAAGCCGCCCAATGGCTCTCGTGGGACGCGCGACATGGCGCGCGATGATAGGAACGGCGTTCCGCCCGCGCAACGCGCTCGGAGCGAGGGCGCTCTCAGCGAGCGCGCTCGCGTCTAGAGGGCGGACTCCTCAGGTTCGTCGTGGCCGGACTTGATCCGCCCACGACGATCCGACGTCGTCGCTAGTGCTGTTGTTGCGGCGGGACGCTCGCCGGAGCTCCGCTCGAGTTGCCCATCGGGCTCGGCGAGGTGGTGCTGCCGGTGCTGCCGCCGGTCGCGCTGCCGCTCGACGTGCCGCTGCTCGGCATTTTGCTGCCCGAGGTGCCGGCCGACGCACTGCCGCTGCGCGCCGGCGCCGGCATGCTCGAACCCGAGGCTGCCGCGCCGCCCAGGCCCAGCTTATCGCGCGTCGCCCGGTCGAGGCGGCCCGTCTGCTTCAGCTGGTTCTTCTGCTGATAAGCCACGAGCGCGTGATGCGTCTGCGGCCCGGCGAGGCCGTCGATTTTGCCCTGGTAGTCGCCGTCGTCCTTAAGCTTCTGCTGCGCCTGACGCACGTCATTCGAGGCCGTCATATGGTGGCGGTGCATCGATGCGCTCTTTGTGGTCGAGCCCGATTGCGCCTGCTCACCCTGAGGAGGCGGAGCAGTGGTGGGGCCGGCGCTCGGAACAGGCGTCGCCGCTTGGCTCGTACCCGACATGCTGGTCGCAGGCGTAGGTTGCGACGATGCCGTGGCTTGGTTACCGCCGCCGAGACCGGTCTCTCGCTCGATCCACGAACAGCCGCCAAGGCTGAGCGCAACGATCGACACGCCGACTATGAGGGCGCTTCTCATCCGCTACCTCCAGAGTGGAAGAAATGACCGAAAGCCAACCCTCCGGCGTGGCCCAAAGTTCCGAACGCTTGCGAGGGGTCTGGTTGCAGCGGGCGGCTTGGCACTCATATCATTTGGCGATAGGCATTCGATCACGCGGATTGTGGCCGCGCCATGCAACCCCTAGTCATGTCAAATGAGTGACGAGATCCTGATCGAGCGGCAGGGCGCGCTCGGCATCATAACCATGAACCGGCCGCAGGCGCTCAACACGCTATCGCTCGCGATGTACCGGCGCTTCGATCCGGCGCTCATGGGCTGGGCCGAGGATACGAATGTGCGCGCCGTGCTCGTGCGCGGCGCGGGCGAGCGCGCCTTCTGCGCCGGCGGAGATGTCGTGGCCATCTACGAGGTGCGCGGCGAGGCGGTTGCCAGCGGCGGCTACAAGTCAGACTTCTTCCGCGAGGAATATCGGCTCATCCGCCGCATTCACCGCTTCCCGAAGCCGTACATCGCGCTCATGGACGGGATCACGATGGGCGGCGGGGCAGGAGTCGCGGTCAACGGTCGCTTCCGCATCGCCACGGCGCGTACGGTCCTCGCCATGCCCGAGGTTCATATCGGGCTCTTCCCCGACGTCGGCGCGACGCGTTTCTTGGCACTCGCCCCAGGCCGTACCGGCCTCTATCTCGCCCTAACCGGCACACGCATCGGCGCCGCCGATGCGCTCTATTGCGGCTTCGCCACGCACTTCATGGCGCACGAGCGCGAGGACGAGCTTTTGGGCGCGCTTGCCGCACTCGATCAAGGCGAAAATACCGACGCCGCCGTCGCCGCGGTGCTGCACCGCTTCGCCGCCGATCCCGGCAGTGCGCGCTTGCCGCCGCTCCGCGCGGCGATCGACCGCGTGTTCACGGGCGGAAGCGTCGAGGCGATCATGGCGGCGCTCGCCGGCGAGCGCGATGACTGGGCCAGGGAGGCGCTCGCGGCGATGCGGCGCGCCTCGCCGCTCTCGCTTAAGCTCGTGTTCCGTCAGCTGGCGGAGCCCGTGCCCGATCTCGAAGCCGCGCTCACGCTCGAATACCGCATGACGCAGCACGTCATGGCGGGGCACGATTTTTTCGAGGGCATCCGCGCCGCACTCGTGGACAAGGACAGGAACCCGGTATGGCAGCACCGCACGCCGGAGGAGGTGAGCGCCGCGGAAGTCGACGCCTACTTCGCCCCGATCGGTGACCGCGAGCTCACTTTCTGAGGAAGTAAGAGCGGCCGGCTCTACTCCGTAACCTCCGTGACGCCGGTCAGGACGAGCTTGTCGACGGTGAGGCCGGGAGAGACGAGGTTCCGCTTCGCCTCCTCGGCAAGCAGGTCCTTGAGGCCGGAACGCGAAACCGTGTCGCCCGTTTCGAAATAATCGATGTGGCGGAGGAAATCGTAGCTCGCCTCGGCATCGGCGTCGTTCGCCTTGCCGACCTTGACGAGTACGCTGATCGCCGCCGCGCGGTTCGCAGGATTGTTGAACCACGCGACGCTCTCGTCGGCCGCGGCAAGGATTCCGCGCACGAGCGCCGGATGCGCCGCAGCCCAGGCGCGCCCGACGACGGCGGCGGTAAAGGGAATGTCCTTCACGTAATCGAAGCTCAAGCCGATCGTGTGGAAGCCGGACTTGTCGGCATGGAAATTCAAGGGCGGCAGAACGAGCGCGGCATCGGCGACCCCCGCCTGCAGCGCTGCGAACCGCGCCGCCGCAACGCCGGCCGAGATGGTCTCGTATTCACCTTCCTTGAGCCCGTTCGCTTTCATCATGCGCGCGAAATAGATGTTTGTGATGTCGGTCGGGCCGCCGATCGAGGTGGTCTTGCCCTTGAGGTCTGCGATCGAGGCGATGGTGGGCTTGGCGATCAGCACATAAGGTGCGGTCTTACCGATGATGCGGAAGATCGCGAGCGGCGCGCCCTTGTCGATCGCCTGCATCGCCTCGGTGAGCCCGACGCTGATGACGACGTCGAGCGAGCCTCCGGTCAGCTGCTGCAGCACGGCCGAACCGTTCTGCGCGAAGTTGATCTCCATGTCGATGCCGTGCTTCGCGAGGAAGCCCTCATTGACGGCGATGTAAAAGGGCCAGAGCGGCGCCTGCCCGCCGAGCGTGCCGGCGATCACCTTCTCGGCCGCGTCGGCGCGCGGCACCGCAAGGCTCAGCGCGGCCAGGACGGCCACCAGAAATCCACCGAGGCGCATTTCCCCCTCCCTCGTTGCGGCCCGTCCCGCAACGCCGCACATTAGCCGCCGGTCCGGCGGCGGACCAAGGGGGAAAGGGAGGGACGGGATGCGCATCGGCTTCATCGGGCTCGGCAATATGGGCGGGCCGATGGCCCACAATCTGCTGAAGGCACAACACACGGTCGCCGGCTTCGATATCGCCGCCGAGGCGCGTCGCCGCACCGTCGATGCCGGCGCGCGCGAGGCGTCGGATGTCGCGGAAGCGGTCGCGGGCGCAGACGTCATCATCACCATGCTGCCGGCGGGACCAGAGGTGCGCGCGGTCTATCTCGCGCCCGACGGCATTCTCGCGAACGCGAAGAAGGGGGCGCTTCTCATCGATAGCTCGACGATCGACGTGACGACCGCGCGCCTTCTCAGCGAGGAAGCGGCAAAGCGCGGCTTCGACATGCTCGACGCGCCAGTCTCTGGCGGCATCACCGGCGCCACGGCGGGCACGCTCACTTTCATGGTCGGCGGCAGCGCCGAAGCCTTTGCGCGGGCCCAAACGGTGTTGCAGGGGATGGGCCGCACCATCGTCCACGCGGGCGCCGCGGGCGCGGGCCAGAGCGCCAAGATCTGCAACAACCTCATCCTCGCGGTGAGCATGATCGCCGTGAGCGAGGCCTTCGCCTTGGCCGAGCGGCTCGGCCTGGAACGTCAGACGCTGTTCGACATTACCTCGAAATCAACGAGCCAATGCTGGGCGCTGACGAGCTATTGCCCGGCGCCGGGGCCGGTGCCGGCGGCGCCTTCCAACCGCAACTACACGCCGGGCTTTAGCGTCGCGATGATGCTTAAGGATTTGTTGCTGGCGCAGCAGGCGGCGAGCGCCTCGGGCGCGGCAAGCCCCTTGGGCGCGCAGGCCGCCGCGCTTTACCAAATGGCGGTAAATGCCGGCTTCGGTACGCGCGACTTCTCGGCAATCTTTCCGTTCCTCACGGGCGAGGCGCACTCTCTCTTTACGCGTTCTTAACGGCGGTTTGGCAACCTTCGGTCGCTTCCCTTATTTGGCCGAGGGTTACATGCAGACCGCCTATCTCGACGTGATCGCCATCGTGGAACGGCTGCACCGGCAGTTCCTCGAAGTCGTCAAGCTCGAGCTCGACAAGGAGGCCGTGCACGACATCAACAACGTGCAGGCGATGATCCTCAACAATATCGGCGAGACCGAGATGACGGTCGGCGAGCTGACCCTGCGCGGCTGCTACCTCGGCTCGAACGTCTCCTACAACGTCAAGAAGATGCTCGAGAACGGCTACATCCTGCAGGAGCGCTCGCCGCACGACCGCCGCTCGGTCCGCGTGCGTCTCTCCGAGAAGGGCCTCGCGCTGCACAAGAAGCTCAGCAAGATGCACGAGCGCCATGTCGCGGCGTTGGGCCAGGGCGTCGTCCAGGCCGAGGAACTCGTCGCCGCGCACAAGACGATGCGCCGGCTCGAGCGCTTCTGGATCCACGCGGTCGAGCTCGGCGCGCGCGCGCAGCAATTCTCTCCGGCTGCCTGATCCTTCAGAACTCGTTCGGCAAAGAATTTGGCGATGGCCGGGCTCGTCCCGGCCATCTGCGTTTTAGTTCGTGCCCGGCTGCCAGGTGATAAGGACCTCGCGGCCCATCGCGAGCCAGCGCGGGGCGAAGCCTTCGGCGCCCTGGGTGTAAAGCTCGTCGAAATGTTGCTCGACCGCGGCGCGCATGCGTGCCGCGAGCGCGGGATCGACCGGCCAGTGCGCCCATTGCTCGTTGGCAACACGCTGGACCGCGAACCCCACGGCGGCCGCGCGGCTCGGCAGCGATACGGCAAAGCGCACGTTCTGCGGCTCCAGCATCGTGAGATTGGGCAACCGGCCCATCTCCCAAAGCACGTTCATCAGTTCGGCATGGCCAGGCACGATCTCCTCCGCCTCGCCATGGACGAGTTTGAAGAGCACGCGGTTCCAGGAGGGCGGGGGCGGCGCATTGACGGTCAGGATGATGCGACGCGACCCGGCGCGCTCGAGCTTCTGGATGAAGGGCACGATGTCGCGCGTGAGATATGTCACGTGATTGACGAGTGCCACGGTGCCTTGCGGCGCATCCGCGTGAATCCAGTCGCCTTTGACGAGCGAAACGTTGGAAATCCCGGCGGCCTTGGCGTTGGCGAGAAAGGCCGCGCCCATGTTGGCCGAAGGATCGACATTGGTGACGGAACGGCAGCGCAGCGCCAGTGGCAGCGACATCCGTCCTGCGCCGCCGCCAACATCGACAATCGCGTCCGATGGCTCGATCAGCTCGGCGAGCGCCTTCACATTACCCTCGAGCGGACGCCGCGGCTCGGCCTTGAGCAGCGGATGGTCGGGCTCGAGATCGCCGAAAAGATCGCCCGACGGCTCCGCCCCGCGGAGCCGCGCGCGCTGCGCCAGAACCGCATCTACCCGCGCGGCATAGTGTTCGGCTGCTGTCATTTTGTCTCCCTCGCCCTCGGTTGGGGCACGGCCTGCAAGTGGCCTCTCGTTAGAACGCTGCGATCCCGGTCTGCGCCCGGCCCAGGATGAGGGCGTGGATGTCGTGTGTGCCCTCATAGGTCACGACCGTCTCCAGGTTCATCACGTGGCGGATGACGTGGTACTCGTCGACGATGCCGTTGCCGCCGTGCATGTCGCGCGCCATGCGCGCGATGTCGAGCGCCTTGCCGGTCGAATTGCGCTTCAAGAGCGACACCATCTCGGGCGTGGCGCGGCCCTCGTCCTTCAAGCGGCCAAGGCGCAAGCACGCATGAAGGCCGAGCGTGATCTCGGTCTGCATGTCGGCGAGCTTCTTCTGGATGAGCTGGTTCGCGGCCAAGGGCTTGCCGAAGGCGGTGCGGGCGAGCGTGTAGTCGCGCGCCGCCTGCCAGCAGAACTCGGCCGCGCCGAGCGCGCCCCAGGCAATGCCGTAGCGCGCGTTGTCGAGGCATGAGAAGGGCCCGCGCAACCCTCTGACATTGGGAAGCAGCGCCGCGTCTGGCACGAGCACGTCCTGCATCGCGATCTCGCCCGTCGACGACGCGCGCAGCGAGAACTTCCCTTCGATCTTCGGCGTCGAAAGACCCTGCATCCCGCGCTCGAGGATGAAGCCGCGCACTTGGCCCTCGTCGTCCTTCGCCCACACGACCATCACGTCGGCGATGGGTGCGTTGCTGATCCACATCTTGCTGCCGTTCAGTACGTAGCCGCCATCGACCCTCTTTGCGCGGCTTTTCATGCCGCCGGCGTCCGAGCCGTGGTCGGGCTCGGTCAAGCCGAAGCAGCCGACGAATTCGCCCGTCGCGAGCTTCGGCAGGTATTTCTGGCGCTGCTCCTCGGTGCCGAAGGCATGGATCGGGTGCATCACGAGCGACGACTGCACCGACAGCGTCGAGCGATACCCGCTGTCGACGCGCTCAAGCTCGCGCGCGACGAGGCCGTAGGAGACATAGCTCGCGCCGGCGCAGCCGTAGCCCTCGATGGTCGCGCCCAGAAAGCCGAGCCGGCCAAGCTCGGGCAGAAGCTCGCGGTCCACCCGCTCCTCGCGGAAGGCCGTCTTGATGCGCGGCATGAGCTTGTCCTGCGCAAAGGCGCGCGCGCTGTCACGCGCGAGGCGCTCGTCTTCGGCCAGAAGCTCGTCGAGAAGGAGCGGGTCGCGCCAGTCGAACACTGCCTTCTCGGCGCTCTTGGCGCGGCCCGGGGCGGGGGCAGTCGTCATTTCATGCTCCTCGGCTGGCGGCGAATCGGCCGCGCGCGATATTCTAGCGGGATGACGCAGGAGCGCGAGACCATCTTCGAGTTCGTGCGGGTGGGCGGCGCCGTGAAGGTCGTCGCGGTCGACCCCGAAAGCGGCCTCGAAGTCACGATCATCGGCGATCCCGCTGCGGGCGAGGCCGAGCTTAAGCGCCTCGCGCGGCAGAAGCTCGATTACGTGCGGGCGAAGGGGAAGGGATGACCCGCCGCGCCGCCGCCAGCAGCACGGCGGCGAGCCCGGCGCCAAGCACGATCCACGAAGGCCGGGCGCCCAGCCCGGTGGCGAAGTTCGAGTCGAGCACCCGCATGATCGGGATGCCGCGCAGCCACCACCAGTAGATTGCCTCGCCCACGGCCGTCAGCACCCCCGCCGCAAGCCCGAGCGCCGTGAGCCGCCACAGCGGCATCGTCTGCCCGTGCTTCGTCCAGCGGTCGAGCACGCGCCAACCCATGAGCCAGAGATAGAGCCCGGCCATCCAGGTGGGCTCCCACACGTCGGCCTTCGACTGGATGAAGAAGTGAATGAGGGCGAGGAAGGCGATGAGGTAGATGAAGTAATGAAGCTTCTGCCAACGCCGCCCGAGTCGCCGCACCCAGCCGTCGGTCGAGGTCACCGCGAGCGTGCAAAGGCCGAGGAGCGCCGCGAAGCCGATCGTGAGATAGATGCGCAGCACGATCTCGGACGCGACCGTAGCGAGGTCCCACGCCTCGTCGGCGATATACATCGTGAAGTGGATGAGGATATAGATGCACGCCGCGACACCCACCATGCGCCGCACCTCGATGAGCCGCCGCCAACCAAGGATCTCGCGCATCGGCGTGACGGCGAGCGCGATGAAGATGAGGCGAATCGTCCAAAAGCCCATATTGTGGATCGCCTCGGTCACCGGCCGCGCGCCGAGCCAGCCGAGCGGGAACAGCACCGCCGTGTAGAGGAACGGCAGGAAGAGCGCGGCAAAGACCGCCGCGCGCAAAGGCGAGAAGCGGCCGCCATAGTCGATCCACGGATACATCGTCCGTTTCTTACCGCACGGGCGGCGCTGCCGCTATCACGTCTCCGTCAGGTTGCCACCCTCCGCGGAAGCGGCGATTTTCTTGCCCGCGTTTGCGCACGCGCCTAATTTTCACGGCGGATGGCCTATTTCCTGCAGCAGCTCATCAACGGCCTCACCCTCGGCGCCGTCTATGGCCTCATCGCGATCGGCTACACGATGGTGTACGGCATCATCGGCATGATCAATTTCGCGCACGGCGAAATCTATATGATCGGCGCCTTCATCTCGTTCCTGGCGTTCCTGGTGCTGGGCGCGCTCGGGCTCGCCTCGGTGCCGCTTGCGCTGTTCGCCGTTCTGCTCATCGCGATGGCGTTCACCGCCGTCTATGGCTGGGCGGTCGAGCGTTTGGCCTATCGCCCGCTGCGCGGCTCGTTCCGTCTCGCGCCGCTCATCTCGGCGATCGGCATGTCGATCTTCCTGCAGAACTATGTGCAGCTGCTGCAGGGCGCGCGCGTCAAATCGCTGCCGCCCGTCGTCACCGGCGGCTTCCGCATCATGGAGCAGGGCGGCTTCGTCGTGCAGATGAGCTGGCTCCAGCTCATGATCATAGTGCTGACCGTGGCGCTCATGGCGGGGTTCAGCGTCGTGATCTCTGCGACACCCTTGGGGCGGGCGCAGCGCGCCTGCGAGCAGGACATGCGCATGGCGCAGCTCTCCGGCATCGATGTCGACCGCGTCGTGGCGCTCACCTTCGTCATGGGCGCGGCCCTGGCGGCCGTCGCGGGCCTCATGGTCATGCTCTATTACGGCGTCATCGACTTCTTCATCGGCTTCCTGGCCGGCGTCAAAGCGTTCACCGCCGCGGTGCTGGGCGGCATTGGCTCGCTGCCCGGCGCAATCCTCGGCGGGCTTCTGATCGGCCTCATCGAGGCGTTCTGGTCAGGCTATTTCGCCTCGGGCTACAAGGATGTGTCGGTCTTCGGCGTACTTATTCTCGTGCTGATCTTCCGCCCGACCGGGCTGCTCGGCCGGCCCGAGGTGGAGAAGGTCTGATGGGAACGCGCGTTGCCGCGGCGCTCAAGGACGCGGCACTCGCGGGCTTCGTGGCACTCGTCTTGGCGTTTCCGCTCGTGGGCTTCGCGACCAACGACGAAGGCGGCCCAAGCCTCGCGATCCACACGCGCTTCACATGGGTGCTCTTGGGCGGCGCCGGCGTGTTCGCGGCGCGGCTCGTCCTCACGGTATTGCGCGCGCTCCTGCCGCACCTGGTGAAGGTCGGACGCAGCAACAGCCCGGCGCGCCTTGCGGGACCGCGGCGGCATGGCGCGCGCCTTTTCGGCGCGCTTCTCGTCGCATTCGCAATCGCGCTGCCGTTCCTGCCGTTCTCGTCGCGCTATCTCGTCGATCTCGGCACGACCGT
>DATIXQ010000062.1:0-10855 GCA_035518375.1 Allostellaceae bacterium
CGCCGGGTCCGTCCCTCGACGTTCCGATATTGAATGAGAAAAGTCTTCACTCCGGACGGCTTCACCCGAACGCCGAAACCTCTGAGCTCGCCATCCCAGGCAAACACATCCCGGTCCTTATCGGGCTGCAGCGCATCCACCGCTCGCTTGGTAATCTTAGCCATGATCCACTCCTATTCTCGTGTTCCGCGCTTGTTCCGAAATCTGCTTCCCCGGATTTTCGGGCGGGGGCCGGGGAAGCCGGGGGGAAGCACCGGAGCGAAAATCGCTGGGTAGGAGGAGGATAGGCTTGGGATGAAGCCGCGCAAGAAAATCCCTTATTCGATAGGGACTTAGAGGGTTCCCGGATGGAAAAAGATGCTGTGGCGTAAACCGCCTGGGGACATTGCCAAGGTTGGGGTCGAGGGTTCGAATCCCTTCGCCCGCTCCAGATCGCCTCGACGAGCGCAGTGATTTCTTCGGCGGCCCCGCATGCCGCGCAAGATCGACATCCGCTTGAAGCGCGCGTACGAGCCGGCATCCGCCGATGACGGGACCCGGATCCTGGTCGATCGCCTATGGCCGCGCGGCGTGCGAAAGGCCGATGCCGCCATCGATCGCTGGCTCAAGGACCTCGCACCGAGCCACGAACTGCGGAAGTGGTTCGGCCATGACCCGGAGCGGTGGCAGGAATTCGCCCGGCGCTATCGCACCGAGCTCGCGCATCATGCCGAGCTTTTGAGCGAGCTTCGCGCCCTCGCGCGGACGGGGCCGGTGACGCTCGTCTACGCGGCCCG
The DNA here is from genome assembly GCA_035518375.1 of Allostellaceae bacterium. Lineage (GTDB taxonomy): Bacteria > Pseudomonadota > Alphaproteobacteria > ATCC43930 > CGMCC-115725 > DATJLY01. The sequence continues at coordinate 777 of DATIXQ010000062.1, forward strand.
CGATGAGGCGCACAACGACGCCGCCGTCCTGCGCGAGACGCTGACGCGCTAGAGTCCGACCGCGCGAGTTGGCGTCACCCTCGCCCGGCCCGCCCGTGTTGACACTGCGGGCTTTTGCTGCGAGCCTTCCCGCGCCCCGAGACGAGAAGCCGGTGCAAATCCGGCACGGTCGCGCCACTGTCACCGGCAAAGTTGCTCCGCCGGAAGTCAGACCTCTCCCGGGCCCGGACTCGGCACTGGGACGCGTCATCCCGAGGAGGCACCATGACGACCACCACGATCTTCACGCCGGCATCAGAGCCCGTCGCCATTCCCGTTCGCGAGATTCTGCCGTGGGCCGTGTTCGGCGGCCTCCTCGCGCTGCTCGCGCTTTATTTCGTGGGCGCCGAGCAGGGCGCCACCTCGATCTTCCCTGGCATGTATATCCACGAGTTCGTCCACGACGGGCGGCACCTGCTCGGCTTCCCCTGCCACTGACGCCGACCCGATGGTCGGCTCGCTTCTCGCGCGCGGGATGCTCGCGGGCCTTGTCGCGGGATTGCTCGCGTTCGCCTTCGCCTGGCTCTTCGGCGAGCCGCAAGTCGACCTCGCCATCGCCTTCGAGACGCACCTGCAGCAGATGGCGGGCGAAGCGCCCGAGCCGGAGCTCGTCAGCCGCGCCGTTCAAAGCACCGCCGGGCTCTTCACCGGCATCGTCGTCTACGCGAGCGCGCTCGGCGGCATCTTCGCCCTCGTCTTCGCCTACGCGCATGGGCGGATGGGGCGGCTCAGCCCGCGCGCGACGGCGTCCGTGCTCGCGGCGGCGGGGTTCGTCACGCTGATCCTGGCGCCGCAGATCAAGTATCCGGCCAATCCGCCCGCGATCGGCGAGCCGGCGACGATCGGCGTGCGGACCGCGCTTTATTTCAGCATGCTCGCGCTCTCGCTCGCGGCGGCAGTCGCGGCGTTCGGAACCGGCCGCCGCCTCGCGCCGCGCCTCGGCGCCTGGAATGCGGCGGTCGCGGCCGGCGCGGCTTATGTCGCGGCGCTGGCGCTCGTCATGTTCGTGCTGCCGCCGGTCAACGAGGTGCCGAGCGATTTCTCCGCGACGCTCCTGTGGCGGTTCCGCCTCGCCTCGCTCGGCATCGAGGCCGTGCTGTGGACGGCGCTCGCCTTGCTGTTCGGCGCGCTCGCGGAGCGGCGGCTCGCCGGGCCCGCGCGCCGCGTCGTTCGTCCCCGCGTCTCGGGCTAGCATCGCCCATCCGAAATCCTATGAACGGAATCCCGCCACCTTGCGCAGCGCGGCGTTGATGCGCGACTGCCAACCGCGCCCCGAGGCGCGGAAATGCCGCAGTACATCGGGATCGAGACGAAGGCTCACAGCTTCCTTCGGTGCGGCCTTCCTCGGGCGGCCGGGGCGAACGAGCTTGCTGCCTCGAACCCTCTCCCCACCGGGGAGAGGGTGATTTCGGCGCGCTGGATCAGACTCCTCTTCAGTTCAAATCCGCTCGCCGCTCACGACCGGGTCGCGCGCGAGCGCGCGATAAAGTGCTGCGTCGAGCGGCGGGAGACCGAGCCTCTCGGCGAGGAAGCGGTCGAGCATGAGGCGCGGGCCCGCGCCCGCGGCGGCGCGCGCGAACTCGGCGCCGAAGGGGAGAAACGGCGCCCGCGCAAGCGTGCGGACGAGATCGGCGCAGGCGGCAGGATCGAGGCGCGCCGCATGCGGCGCCGGCATCGCGACGAGCTGCTCCTTCTTCATCTTGACGATGTCGCCCATGCTGCTCGTTGCGTGCGCGAGATAGGCGAGGATGCCGTAGGTCGAGTTGAGCCAAACCAGGATCGGCGCCTCGCCGGAAGTTTCGCGCGGACGGATTTCCCAGAACGCCGTGGCGAGCACCGGCCGCGGCGCGCGCATGGCGAGCAGCGCCTCGGTGCCGAGATGCGGCCGCTCGGCGACGAGGAGCCGCGCGGCATAGCGCTGATGGAGCGCGCGCGCGTTGGCCGCCTTGGGCGCGCCGCGCGCGAGCTTTCGCGCGGCGAGCGCCATCGTCGCCATGTCGCCCTGGTGGCCGAGGACGAGCGGCAGCGCGTCTCGGCCGCGGCCGGGCGCGGCAAAGGCGCGCTTCACCTGCGCGATGTCGGGGCCGATCGCGTTGACGAGCTCGCCGAAGGGCGCGAGCCCGTCCTGCCCGAGAACGGCCAGCGCGAAATGGTTGAGCGCGGGCGTCGCGAAGACTGCGGGCGCAAGCCAGTTGCGCCGCAGCTCGGCCTGCGGCACGCGCGACAACATCGCAACGCGCGCGCCTTCGACAACGAGCGCGCGTGCGCCTTCGTCCGCAGGCGGCAGGCCCGCCTCGGCCGCCATCGCCGCGCGCGCGAGCGCTGCCGCCTCGCCATCGCTCCGCGGCTTCCGCAACACGTTGAGGAAGAGCGTGCTGCGCGCAGGCTGCGGCTTCTCCGTCCGCGCCGCCACCACCAGCACTTCGCCGATCGCCGTGTTCTCGCTCCAGTTCCACGGCTCGAGGCCCGGCGCGCCGGGATCGAAATTTCCGACGATCCAGCGGATCTCGCATTCGTCGAGATAGCGCGCGCGAATCTTCCGCCACGATACGCCCGACAGCATCGAGCGCGGCACGACGATGCCGATCTGCCCCTCGGCGCCCAGAAGCTCGAGCCCGAGCAGCATGAAATAGGGGCCGAGCCCGGCGCGGCCGATGCCGGATAGCCCGCGCGCGCGGGCAAGATCGCCGAGCGCCTCTTGCAGGCGCAGCCGCTCGGCCGCGGCGGAATAGCCGAAGGTCCGGTTGGGCTTGGCCGAGCGCGAGAACGGCGGGTTCATGAGCACGATGTCGTGGGTGGGCGGCGGCGCGCGCCGGCGCAGCACATCGAGGCTGCCGAGCCTCACGCCGCTCCTACTGTCGCCAACCGGCAGCGCGCGGATGCGCGCGTGCCGGCCGTGCGCCGCGCTTCCCGACAGCACGAGCGTCGCGCCCGCAAGCTCGGCCGCGAATGGCATCACGTCCCAGCCGCACAGCCGCGCCTCCGCCGCGCCTTTCTCGTCGAGCGCACCTTGCGCCGCCGCGAGAAGCGTGCCCGAGCCGCAGGCCGGATCGATCAGCGAGATGTCTGCGCGCGGCGCCGCGGGCAGCGTCAGATCGGCGAGAAGGCGCGCGGCCGGAACGCTCGTGTAGTAGGTCGCATAGTGCGGCCCCGCTGCGCCGAGCACGAGCTTGCGATAGAGCCGGCCCAGGAAATCGCGCCCACCAAGCGCGCCCGCGCGCGTCACTGCCTCGGCCGCCGCAGCAAGCCGCGCGAGCAAGGCTTCCGTCGCGTCGCCGTGCGGCAGCGCGCGCAGCACCGATGCCGCGAGCGGCACGACCGGCGCGCGCGTCCTCGTGCGCCACTCGGCCTGCAGGAAGCTGCGCCATGGTGACGATCCGCGCGCGGCAAACGACGCGGCCGCGGTGTCGCGCACATGCAGGAGCAGCGCCACGAACAGCACGAAGAGCGCGATCGGCAACGGCTCGTCCGCAGCAGCAACGCGCGGCGCTCGCCTAGCCATCGCCGTCCAGGCCCAACGCGCGCGCGAGCTTCCGGCGCAAAGCGGGCGAGCCGATGCGGAGCTGTGCGCCGCTCGCGATCCTTAGCGCCTCGCCGAGCGCCCGCTCGGCCGCGGCGAGCGCGTCGCCGAACGCATCCGCCGCTTCGCCCTCACCCTGCTGCTCGAGCCTCTTCCGCGGGCGCGCCATCGGCGCATACTCTATCCGAAAGAGGGAGAGGCGACATGCGTTTCAGGGCCGTTCTCGGCGCGGCCGCTTGCCTGTGGGCGGCGCTCGCCACTGCGTCAGCCGACCCGGTGGCGATCCGCACCGGCTGGGCCGTCGTGCCCGCAAGCCTGACGCCGCTTTTCACCGCGAAGCCCGGCCTCGTGCGCCATCTGGGCCAAAGCTACACGCTCGACCTCGTCCATTTCGCGGCGACGCCGCAGCAGCTCGCGGGCTTCGCCGCCGGCGAGGTCGATTTCGCCTCGGTCTCCTATTCGACGTTGGCGCTCGCGGTCGAAAATGCCGGCATCAGCGATCTGCGTGTCGTCATCGATGTCCTGTCGGACGGCGCGCACGGCGCCTATTCGAACGAGTTCATGGTGCTGAAGGACGGGCCCATCCGCGCGATCGAGGATCTGCGCGGCAAGGCGTTCGCGACGAGCGGAGCCGGCTCCTCGGGCGACATGGCGATGCGGCTCTTGCTGCGGAAGCACGGCGTCGACGACAAGGCCGTCACCTTCGTCGAGGTGCAGTTCCCGAACATGAAGTCGATGCTGCTGTCGGGCAAGGCCGACATCATCACCGCGATCACGCCCTTCTCGATGGATGGGGAGCTGCGCGAGAAGGCGCGCACGCTCTTCACGCAAGTCGATGCGCTTGGCCCCATCGAGCTTCTGATGATGGCGGGGCACGCGCCGTTCCTCGCGAAGAACCGCGCCGCCGTCGTCGATTTCCTCGAGGATTATCTGCGCGTGCAGCGCTGGTTCATGGACCCCGCGAACCACAAGGAGGCGGTGGCGATCGTCGCCAATTTCACCAAGCGCCCGCCGGCATTCTACGAGCCGTGGCTCTTCACCGCGACGGGCGACGACTACCGCCCGCCCGACGGCATCCCCGATCTCGCCGGCGTCGAGGCCGACATCAAGACCGAGTACGAGATGGGCTATGTCAAGGCGCCGCTCGAGGTGGCGCCCTATGCCGACCTGTCGCTGGTAAAGGAGGCGGCGGCGCGGCTCGGGCGCGACTGAGCGACGGCCTTGCCAGCGCGAGGATAGAAGGCTCTACTCTTCCCATGCGCATCGTGCCGGACACGGACGTGCTGGGCGCGCGGGTCGAGGATATCGATCTGTCGCGGCCGCTCAGAGAAAGCGCAGTGCGGGATCTCCTTATGGCGCTCGGCGAGCGCGGCGTCCTGTGCTTTCCGAACCAAAACCTCGACCCGCCCGAGCTTGCCGCCTTCGCCGCGCAATTCGGCGAGCTCGAGATCAACGTCGCCAACCGCTTCCACGCGCCCGGCCACCCCGAGGTGATGATCCTCTCGAACATGGTCGAAGACGGGAAGCCCGTGGGCTTCGCCGACGCGGGGCAGGGCTGGCACACCGACGTGAGCTACAGCCGCGAGATCGCGCTCGCGACCATGCTTCACGCGAAGCGCGTGCCGGTGCGCGATGGTGTTGCCCGCGGCAACACCGAGTTCCTCAGCATGCGCCATGCCTACGACGACCTGCCGCAAGCGGTGAAGGCGCGCATCGACGGGCTTTCCGCCGTGCACGATTTCGCGAAGTTCTGGAACATGATGCTGGCGAAGCCCGGCACCGACCGCCTGCCCTTGAGCGAGGCGCAGCGCGCCAAGCGCCCGCCGGTGCCGCAGCCGATGGTGCGCACGCATCCCGTGACCGGGAAGAAGGTGCTCTACTGCAACCCCGGCTATGCGACGCGCATCGAAGGGCTCGATCCGGCCGAGAGCGACGAGCTTCTGGAGATGCTGTTCCAGCACCAGGCGCAGCGGAAATATTTTCATGCGCACCGCTGGCACGCGGGCGACGTGCTGATGTGGGACGACATCGCCACGACCCACAACGCGGTTCCGGACTACGGCGCCGACGAGCCGCGCTTCATGTACCGCGTACAGGTGCTGGCGAAGGACGCGGCCTAGCCGCGCGTGCCGAAGCGGAAGAAGCGCGCGACGAGCGACATGGCGGTCGCGCGCATCGCGTCGTGCGAGATCGCGGCCGGCGCCTCGGCCTCGAGCAGGAGCGCCGACAGGTTCCCTTCCTTGGGCGGCAGCGCCGCTTCGGGCAGGCGCTCGCTCGGCGCGAGCGTTTGGAGCGACGCGGCTACGCGGCGCATGCTTCGTCATCCCCTTCGGCTGGAGCGGCAGGCGCCTCGAGGAGCGCCGGAAGCGGCGCCGGCACTGTATGGCCGAGCCGCACGCTGATATAGGTCCAGAGCTTCTTCACCTCGTCGACCGAGCGCGACTCGCCCGGGATCTCCATGACGGTACGTCCGTCGATCATGGCGGCGGCGAAGCCCGTGCGCTGATGCAGGATGACGGGCGCGAGCGTGCCGTGCTGCGACAAGGCCACGACGGCCTCGGTCGTGATGCGCGCGCGCGGAGTGGCGGCGTTGACGACGAAGACGGCGGGCTTGGCGTGGCGCTCGACGATTTCGATGGTGGTGCCGGCAGAGCGCAGGTCATGCGGCGAGGGCCGGACCGGGATGACGACGAGATCGGCGATGCGGATCGCGTCGATCATGGTGTCGGCAATCGCCGGCGGCGTGTCGATGATGAGGAGCTTCACGCCGAGGCCGCGGATGCGCTCGATCCCGGCCGCGAGCTTGGCCGGTGCCGCCTGCGCGAAGAGCGGCGTCGTCGATTGCCGCGCGTTCCACCAGCCGGTGAGGCTGGCCTGCGGGTCGGCGTCGATGAGGACGACGGGACCGTGCCCCGCCTCCTGCGCGGCGACGGCGAGATGGCCGGCGAGGGTAGTCTTTCCCGAGCCGCCTTTTTGCGATGCGATGGCGATGATCTGCATGAGTTGTGCCGCTGTATTCGCTAGCGTTTTAGGCGCGAACCGCTACGCTTCGGTTAATTGTTGCGGGAGTAACGTGGGCGGGTGCTGTAAGGGGGCCTTTACACTCCCTCCCCCGGAGCCGAAGGGTCTCGGCACAAGTCTTTGATATAGTGACATAAATTCCCATGGCGTAGGATTTGCTTGGGAGAAACCATGGTGGCCCGCGCGTTACGCGACGAGACCGAGCTGCGCTATCGCCGACTGATCGAGCTCGGCATCGCGCTCTCGTCCGAGCGCAACCATTCGGAGCTCATGGAGAAGATCCTCCTCGGCGCCAAAGAGCTCACCAACGCCGACGGCGGCACGCTCTATCTCGTCGACGACAGCCGCAGCGAGATGCGCTTCGCCATCATGCGCAACGATTCGCTCAAAATCGCGATGGGCGGCACGACCGGCACGCCGATCCCGTTTCCCGCGGTGCGGCTCGCCGGCGCGGACGGCGAGCCCAACCACAAGCACGTCGCCGCCGCCGCCGCACTCACAGGCCGCACGATCAACATCGCCGACGCCTATGACGCCGCGGGCTTCGATTTCAGCGGCCCGCGCGCCTTCGATCAACGCACGGGCTATCGCTCGCGCTCGTTCCTGACCGTGCCGCTCAGGAACCACGACGCCGAGGTCGTGGGCGTGCTGCAGCTCATCAACGCGCGCGATCGCGGCGGCAAGGTCGTCCCGTTCGCGGACGAGATCGTGCCGGTGATCGAGGCGCTCGCGAGCCAGGCGGCCGTGGCGCTCGACAACCAGATGCTGCTCGAGGCGCAAAAGAACCTGTTCCGCGCCTTCCTTCAGGTGTTCGCGAGCGCGATCGACGCGAAGTCGCCTTACACCGGTGGCCATTGCCGGCGCGTACCCGAGCTTACCAACATGCTCGCGCGCGCCGCCGCCGAGACGCAGGATGGGCCGTTCGCCGATTTCGTCATGAACGAGGACGAATGGTACGAGCTTGAAGTGGCCGGCGGGCTGCACGATTGCGGCAAGGTCACGACGCGCGAATATGTCGTCGACAAGGCGACGAAGCTCGAATCGCTCTACAACCGAATCCACGAGATCCGCACGCGCTTTGAAGTGGTGAAGCGCGACATCGAGATCGAATTCCTGCGCGCCGTCGCCGCGGGCGGCAACGAGAGCGAACTCAAGGCCGCGCGCGATACGCGTCTCGCGGCGCTCGACGCCGATTTCGCCTTCGTCGCCGAGTGCAACATCGGCGGCGAGTTCATGGCGCCCGAGAAGATCGCGCGTCTGAAACGCATCGCCGAGATCACGTGGGTGCGCACGCTCGACGATTCCCTGGGGCTCTCGTGGGAGGAGGGCCAGCGCCGCGCCAAGGCCCAGGCGGCGCTTCCGGCCGTCGAGCATCTTCTCTCCGACAAGCCCGAGCACGTCGTGCCGCATGACGGGCCGCCGCTCGCATCCGACAACCCGTGGGGCTTCGTCGTCAAGCCGCCGGAGCAGAAGTTCAACCTCGGCGAGGTCTACAACCTCGCGATCCGGCGCGGCACCCTCACTGACGAAGAGCGCTACCACATCAACGACCACATCGTGCAGACGATCATCATGCTCGAGGCGCTGCCGTTCCCGAAGAATCTGCGGCGTGTGCCGGAATGGGCCGGCGGCCACCACGAGAAGATGAACGGCACCGGCTATCCCAAGGGTCTGACGCGCGAGCAGATGAGCGTGCCGGCGCGCATCATGGCGATCGCCGACATCTTCGAGGCGCTGACCGCGCGCGACCGCCCTTACAAGACGCCGAAGAAGCTTTCGGAATGCATCGCCATCATGGCGAAGATGGCGAAGGACCAGCACATCGACGCCGATCTCTTCGCGCTGTTCCTCACCTCCGGCGTCTATCGCCGCTATGCCGAGGCCTTCCTTCTGCCCGAGCAGATCGACGCGGTCGAGATCGGCGAGTTCGTGTCGAGCGCCCCGCCCGTCGCCGCGCAGTAAACTAGCCACGTCGTCATTGCGAGGTGCGCGGCGGAACGCAAGGGCAAGGGGATTGCTTCGCTCCGCTCGCAATGACAGCCCCTCCTTGTCATTGCGAGGAGCACAGCGACGAAGCAATCTCCAGCGGGATGCTTCACTCCGTTCGCACAAACGTGCCCTGACCTGATGGACCTCGTCGTGGACGGCACCGGAAGCGCACTCTGGAACGGGCGCGCGATGCGCTGCGCCGTGGGGCGCAGCGGGCTGGCGCAGCAGAAGCGCGAGGGCGATGGCGCGACCCCCGTCGGCATTCTGCCGATGCGGCGCGCGCTCTACCGGCCCGACCGCGAGACGCCGCCTGCGACGCGTTTGCCGGTCGCACCTCTGGCACCGGACGACGGCTGGTGCGATGCGCCCGGCGACCCGCTCTACAACCGCGCGGTGAAGCTGCCCTATCCGGCGCATGCGGAAACGATGTGGCGCGACGACCGCCTCTACGACCTCGTGGTCGTGCTCGGCTGGAACGACGCGCCGGTGGCGAAGGGGGCGGGCAGCGCCATTTTCCTGCACCTCGCCGCGCCCGGATGGGGGCCGACCGAGGGGTGCGTGGCATTGGCGCGCGACGATCTTCTGGCCGTGCTCGCCGGCGCCGACGCGACAAGCCGCGTCATCGTCCGGCCCTGAGGCGCGACTCGACGGCCGCGCACCACTGTTCCTATTATGTTCTCATGGTCAGGCAGCGTTTTGGCCCGGTCGAATCGCTTTCGGACGCGATCGCCGCGCGGCGCCTTCTGTGGATCCTGTGCAAGGCCTGCGGCCATGCCGAGCGCTATGACCCGCGCCATCTCATGGCGCTCCAGGGCGCGATGACCTTGAAGGCGCTGCAGCTCAGGCTGTGCTGCCGCCGCTGCGGCAAGCGGCGCGCCGCGATCGTGCTCAATGACGAGGGCTGGCCCGGCCGCGATTAGCCGCGCGCGGCGAGGATGGCGTCCGCCACCTCGACGAAGCCGGCCCCGCCCGCGCTTGGCGTGACGAACGCGGGCGGCTTCTCGAGCGTGTCGAGCCAACGTGTCACGCTCGCGACGCCGATCGAGTTGGGGAAGAACGCGAATTGCGGGCCGTCGTTCGTCGAATCGCCAACATAGATGACGGTCTCGGCGTCCTTGTCGATGTCGAGCGCGAAATCCTCGGCAAGGACGCGGCGGATCATGGCGAGCTTGTCGAACTCGCCGAACCAGGCGAGCGCCCAGAGCGAATTCTTGGTCGCGCGGGCGCCGGCCCGGCGATAGGCGGCCAGCACCTCGTCGACGCGCCACGCCGGCGCCGTCATGGCAAGCGTCGTCTCGCGGTAAAGGTCGTCGTGCGCCGTTGCCGCGCCGGGCACGACGAGGCCCACCTCGCTCGCGAGATCGGCGAGCCGCGCCCGCGCGGCGCGGCGCTCGGCCTCGTCGAGCCAAAAGCGCCGCCGCGTGATCCCGCGCGCGCCATCGTGGCGGAAATGGAGCCCGCCATTCTCGCCGACGACGCCATCGACGGGCCACATGCGCGCCCACGCATC
>DATIXQ010000063.1:0-8285 GCA_035518375.1 Allostellaceae bacterium
TCGGCGGAGCGATCATCCCGCCGCCATGGTTGGCGGGATGATGGCTTTCGTCGCGAACCACGCCTGCAAGTTGTGCGGCCGGCCGGCCGCTGAAGCCAGGGTGGAATTGGACGGCACCCTTACCTTCCTTTGTGAGCAGCATTCAGCTCCGCTCGACAGCCCCCTCGAGGATGCACGGAAGCAGGCCGACGCCTCGGAAGACCGGGACGATCCGCCCGATGATGGGCTCCGGCCGGTTGGGTCGTCGCATCCGAGCCGCTGACCGGCTGACGCCCGCAGCGAATTGGCTCTTTTGTACGATTTCGTACGGAGCGCTTGGCTGATATTGTGGCGACCATTGCTGGCTGAGAATGTCCGGGCGCCGGCAGCTGAGAGACACGTGGGCCTCCCGTAAAGAGGGTGCGCGCGCGCTCCCGCCCAATCAGGCGGTGCGAGGCGCAAGCCATGGGCAGCATCCTGGTCGTCGAAGACGAGGACGAAATCCGCGTGATGTTCCAGTCGGTGCTGCAAGCCGCCGGATATCACGTCGACAGCGTACGAACCGCGACCGCGGCCCGAGCCTGTCTCCAGATGCGAGGCTACGACCTCGTCCTCACCGATTTACGATTGGGCCCCGGCGGCGACGGGTTGACCATCGCCGCTGCTGCCGCCGAGCGCGGCGTTGCCGCGCTGATCGTGACCGGAAACGCACCGAGCCTGTCGAACGACGACCGGCGCCGCCACGAGGTTCTGGAGAAGCCGCTGCAGATCGATGATCTGCTGGAAGCCGTCGGCCGGCGGATCGGTGCGAGTTCGAGCGACTGAAGAGCCGGTTCGGCCGATCTTACGAACTGAGGCCGAGCAGCCTCTTCATCTCCTGCTGAATCGTGCGATAGCACTCGCATGAGGTCGCTTCCAACCCTTTGCGGTCGACGATTGTCATCGTGCCATGGTTATAGGAAATGATGCCGTCGGACTGCAGGCTCTGCGCAGCGACGGTGACGCCCGGTCTCCGCACGCCCAGCATCATCGCGAGAAACTCATGGGTCAGCGGAAACGTATCCCGCTCGGCGCGATCGTGTGCGGCTAAGGGCCACCGGGCGAATCTCTGCTCGAGCAGGTGGAGCCGATTGCAGGCCGCGGCCTGGGTTGCCGTGGTCAAGGTCACCTGCGCGTAAAGCAAGAGCAGGCCCTTCCAGCCGGCATCCGCCTCAATTTCCTGTCTCAGCACGCGCACCGGCATTTTGAGTGCCGTGCCCTCAAGCTGCACCATCGCTCGTTGCTGCGGCCGGTCGTCGCCAAGAACCATGGACGCGCCGAACATCCCTTCCTTGCCGATCATGCCGACTTCGACCGAGGTTCCGTCCTCCATCATGGACACGAGCGATATGAGACCGCTGGTTGGAAACACCGCCTCCGTTGCGGCTTCGCCGGGCTCGTGGATCGTATGGTTTGCGATCAGCGGCAAAGGCACCAGCTGCGCCCGGATGCGCTCTTGGGCGGCCGGCGCCAGATGATCGAGCAGCCAATTGCCAAATGAGTTTTTGGGCGATGTTCGCGCCATGCGCGCTCTCCGTGGCAAAGCCAGGCGGGAGCGCGCGCTGTCTCTCAGCCGCCTGCGCCTCGAATAACGCGGATGCAGGCGATGACCCGAACGTGGGACCGCGACAGAGGAATAGCAACCCAAAAAGGAGGGAAATGGCCCGGACGCAAGAATTTCCGCAAAACCGGTCCCCTACCGTACAGAAACGAGCGGGGGGGGGTCATAATCCACTCCTAGGGGGTGCTTCGCGTTTGAGGGACGCGCCCCCATGCCAAAAATTCTCGTGGTCGAAGATCGTACCGAGGTGCGCGACGTCATCGCGCTCTTTCTATGCGAAGCGGGGCACTCTGTGACGGCACTCGGAAACGGGACACAGGGGCACGCAGCGCTCGAGCACCAGCACTTTGACGTCGTCATCGTCGACGCGGTCCTACCCGGCCTTTCGGGGCTGAAGCTCGCCGAGATCGCCACCGCCTGCGGCGCCGGGGTGATCTTGTGCTCGGGCGAACCGGAGACCATCGCCAAGTTCAACGGAAATAGCCCTTACGTCTTTCTGCAGAAGCCTTTCCGGTTGCGAGAACTCGAAGCGATGCTGCGGACCGTCATTGCCGAGAGGACGAAGGCTCTTGGTCGTATCGACGCGGAATGAGCGCCTGAAACGATCCGGAGTGTCGCCGCGCATGGCGCAAAGGCCGACTCTGCTCGACGATTGGGAAGTGGTGCGTGCAGCCCAGCACATGATCGAAATTCATGGCGGAGGAGCCGCCGAGAAAGCGGAGCAACGGTCCGCTGCCGCGCTCGAGCTTCAGTATGTGAAACGCTGGAAAGCGATTGCCGACGTAATTCGCATGCTGAACGGCATCGACCCGGCCGCCTAGTGCCGGATCGCACTCTAGCGCGTCTTGAGCGGCGCGCCGCCGGGCAAGGTCAGCCACACCCATGACTTCGTCGCGCCGTCGAAGCGCACCACCGTGCCGCTGTCGGGCCCCAATCCACGGGCCGGGTATTTCTTGAAATCGTAGAGCCCGTCGATGCCGGGAAAGTCGGTGAGATTCAGGATGTAGTCGCGCACCTGGACCGCCGTCGCGTTGGGCCCGAGCGCCTTCAAGGCGCTGACGACGATGAGGCCCGCGTCCCAGGATGTGGCTTCCATGTTGTCGGCCTTGAGGCCGTGCGCGGCGAGGGCCGCGTACATGTCGTGCTGCGCCTTCTCCACGCGCGGGTCGAGCTTCAAGAGCCCGTCATGCTCCGGAAAGAGCGCGGAGCTCAGCACCAGGCCCTTGGGCAGGAAGCTGCTCCATTGTTCGAGCTGCGCGAACGACTGGTTGCCGCTCGACACCTCGATCGGCGTCGTCATCCCGAGCTGGATCATGGCCTTGAAGACGTTGGCGGCTGGAGTTCCGGTGACGCCTCCGAGGATCGCCTGCGCGCCTGACGCCTGAATATGCGTCATCTGCGCCGTGACGCTGATGTCGGTCGGATTGAAATGCTCGACGTCGACGAGCTTCAGGTCCTTGCTGGCCTCGATCAACGCGGTGTTCGACTTCTCGTTGGCTTGCCCGGTCGCGTCGGTATTGTTGATCTCGGCGATCTTGGTCCACCCGTTCATGCGGAAATAATTCAGGACCGCGGTCGACTGGTCGTCCGCCGAGCTCGACGACGAGAAGATGAAGCTGCCGGGCTCGGGATTGACCGCCGGCGAGAGGCAGTACTCGACCGGCCCCGCCTTCATCAGCGGTCCGATCGCGCGGCACATCGCGACGAGGCCCGAGCCCAGGATCACCGCCGGCTTCTCGGCAAGGATGTCGGTCGCGAGCTGCACCGCGACCTGTGGGTTGGTCTGGTCGTCGTGGAAGACGAAGCGCACGGGCTTGCCGCCGATGCCGCCCTCTTTGTTCACGACCTCGGCGAGCGTGCTGAGGCTCTCCTTGTGGCCGTTGCCGACGAAGGCGCCGCCGCCCGTCAGCGGCAGGATCACGTTGATGTCGAAGCTGTCGGCCGCGGACGCGGCGCCGGGCGAGCCGAATGCAAGCGCGAGGGCGATCGGGAGCGCAGTGCGGCCAAGGTACGTCATCACGGATCCTCCGCGGGATCGTTGGAAAGCGCTACGGCGGCAAGACGCCGACGCGCGGGGCCGCTACTCCGCCGCGGCGGCGTGCTCGGCGAGGAAGGATTCCGCGCGCGCATAGTCGAACTTCAGCGGCTCGATCTTGCCGGCGACGATCTCCTTGATCCGCGCCGCCGAGACCGGGTGGCTGAACTGCGCGTTCCGCATGTCGAGCCGGAGCCGCAGCTGCTCCACCGTAAGCTCGGTCAGCTCCGCCCATTCCTTGTCGCTCAATCCGGCCTCGTCGACGCCGATGACGCCCGCCATCATGTGGCCGTACTCGTCGTCATAGACATGCTGGCACGCGGTGGCGATCTTGCCGTCGATGCCGGGCCGGCCTTTCAATTTGATGCCCTCGATGAAGAGCGTGCAGTAGCCGCCTTCGGTGAACTGCGTCGAGCGCACGCCGACACGGCCGTGCGTCTCGCGCACCTGGCGGCGGCGCTTGGCGAGCGCTTCTTCCTCGTCCCACGTCGTCAGCTCGTGCGCGTTCATCTTCTTGCCTTGGGGCCCGACGAGCGCGTCGTAGATGTCGGCGAACCAGCAATAGTGCGAGAACTCGGCGTTGACGGTGGCGAGATAGTCGCGCAGATCATGCCGGTCGACGCTCGTGTCGAGCAGCGGCACCTTCTCGTGCAGCACGACCTCGAGATCGCTCACCATGCCCATGGTCTTGCCGCGGGAGTCGGCGATCCCCGCCCATTCCTTCCAGCACTGACGCCGGAGCCACAGCTCCTCCGCCGCGCGCGTCCTGACCGGCGAAGTCCAATAGGTGCGCACGATCTCCGCTTCGCCCGCCCACAGCGGCGCGTTGGCGTCGATGAGCTTCCTCAGGTTGCTGCTGACCGCCATGCCGTCCTCCTCTTGCCCGGGTTGGGGAGAAGGAAATCACAGTTGGCGCGCGAGTTCTAGTGGTGGCGCGGGCGCGAGGATCTACGAGGTTCTAGTGGTGGCGCGGCCGGCGCGCGAGCGCCCGCACCGCGCGGGCGAACGCATCGCGGGCGCGGCGCAGGTCGGGCTCATAAGCGCGCGCGCCGATCATGGCCGCCGCCGCAAGACACGCCACCGCAACGACCATCGAGAACCGCATCCCCGCCCGCCTTTCCTGTCCGCGGCGGCGGAGTTTGCGGCGGCGGGCGGGCGGCGCGGGATGTCAATATTGGCTTTTTATTGCGATGGCGGCGGGTTCGAGTATGTGGGCGCCGGAGCGGTGGTCTGGTCTGTGGGCGCCGGCGTCATCGTGGCGCCGTGCTTATCGGCGGAATTGGTCAGCGCGCTCCCGCCCTTCTGCATGTCCTCGCCTGCGCCGGCCATGGTGTTGCATGCGGCGAGCGCGCCCGCGCCCGCGGCAAGCACTACCGCTGCGATCATGGTTCGACGGATGCTCCGCATTTTTCGCTTCCCCTCCCGGGAGTGCCAGTTGTGTCGTCTGGCGAACAAGAACGCGTGGGCTCCGTTCCGCGCTTGAGCGCGGGCGCTCCATCCTGTTCAATCGAGCCGGGAGGCACCGATGAAGCGCAGCACCAACCGTATCCTCACGTCACACGCCGGCTCCTTGCCGCGGCCCGAGCGGCTCCTCGAGGTGAACCGCACCAAGATCGCGGGCCAAGGGTTCGACGCCAAGGAATACGCCGCGCGGCTTACCGACGCCGTCGGAGAGATCGCGGCGCGGCAGGCCGCCGTCGGTGTCGACATCATCAATGACGGCGAGTACGGCAAGGCGTCGTCGGGCGCGATCGATTACGGCGCCTGGCAAAGCTATGCCTGGGGCCGGCTCTCGGGCTGGGAGCCGGGCGAGCCGCGGCCGGCGCCGGCGCTCTCGATCCGGCGCGAGCGCCAGAAGTTCAAGGATTTCTACCGCGATCTCGACGCGACGCAGTTCATCTCCTCGACCTCCTCGGCGCCGCGCCCGCCAGTGGTGAGAGGCCCCATCCGTTATATCGGGCAGGAGGCGGTCAAGACCGACATCGCCAATTTCAAGAAGGCGCTCGCGGCGACCAAAGCCGAAGAAGGCTTCATCACCGCGGTCGCACCCGGAAGCTTCGGCCGGCGCCAGAACGAGTACTACAAGAGCGAAGAGGAGTTCCTCTACGCCTTGGCCGACGCCTTGAAGGAAGAATACAAGGCGATCGTCGATGCCGGATTCGTGCTGCAGATCGACGATCCGGGCCTGCCCGACAACTGGGACATGGCGAACCCCGAGCCCAAGCTCGACGACTACAAGAAATTCGCGCGACTCAGGATCGATGCCATCAACCACGCGCTCGCCGGGCTCCCGGAGGACCGCGTCCGCTATCACATCTGCTGGGGCAGCTGGCACGGGCCGCACACGACCGACGTGCCGCTCGCCTACATCATCGATCTTCTGCTCATGGTGAAGGCGGGCGCCTATTCGGTCGAGGCCGGCAACGTGCGCCACGAGCACGAGTGGAAGATCTGGCGCGAGGTCAAGCTGCCGCCCGGCAAGATCCTCATCCCCGGCGTCGTCAGCCACGCCACCAACGTGATCGAGCATCCCGAGCTGGTGGCCGACCGCATCGTCCGCTTCGCGCAAGTGGTGGGGCGCGAGAACGTCATCGCCGCCACCGATTGCGGCTTGGGCGGCCGCATCCACGCCGACCTCGTGTGGGCGAAGCTCGAGGTGCTGGTCGAGGGCGCCAAGCTCGCGACCAAGCAGCTGTGGGGGTAGAGCCCGCGAGAGTGCTGTCATTGCGAGGCGCGTGAGCGCCGAAGCAATCCCGATCCGGCGAGGGGATTGCTTCGCTGCGCTCGCAATGACAGCCGGCAGAAGCTGCGTCCTTCGACTTCGCTCCTCGGCTGTCGCCTCGGTGCTCCGCTCAGGATGAGGAATTTCTTTGGGCTTCACCAAAGCACCTCATCCTGAGCGGAGCGCGAAGCGCGCAGTCGAAGGACGCACCCCTTCGCCTTGCTTCCCTCTCCCGGCCACAGCGCGCTTCGTCTAAGCTCGCCCTCAAATCACGCAAACGGAGGCATGCCATGAAATTGCTCACCTTCGAGGGAAAGGGCGGCGCGCGGCTCGGCGCCAGCACCGCCGACGGCATCGTCGATTTGACCGGCGCGCTCGGCGCGACGCATCCCGACGTGAAGGCCGCGGCCTCGCTCCTCGACGTCATCCGCGAGCGCGTCGATATCGACACCATCGCGGCGCAGTCGATCGAGCGCCTGAAGAAAGAGGGGAAGCTCGCGGCGCATCTCGTGCAGAGCCCGACCTTTCTGCCGCCGATCCTGCGCCCGTCGAAGATCCTCGCGCTCGCCTTGAACTTCCGCGAGCACATCGAGGAGACGAACCTTAAATTCTACGACGAGCCGATCGTCTTCACGAAATACACGAGCAACATGATCGGCCACGGCGGCGAGATCGAGCTGCCGCCGTTTCCGCAGAAGGTCGACGAGGAGCACGAGCTGGCGCTCGTCGTCGGGCGCGAGTGCCGCCACATCCGCCCGCGCGAGGCGAAGGACTACATCTTCGGCTACACGATCTGCAACGACGTCTCGGCGCGCAACCGCCAGCGCGAGCGCGGCCAGATGGGCCAGCCCTACGACTATGCCAAGAACCTCGCGACCTTCTGCCCGATCGGCCCGTGGGTCGTGACGGCGAAGGAGCTTCCGGACGCGCGTAATCTCAAGATGACGGTGAGCGTCAACGGCAAGGTCACGCGCGAGGGCAATACGAACAAGATGATCTTCGATCCGTTCGAGGTCCTGGCCTATTGCTCCGACTACACGCCGATGCTGCCGGGCGACGTGATCTCGCTCGGCACGTTCGCCGGCGACAAGGAATTGAAGGCGGGCGACGTCGTCGAGCTTGAGATCGAGAAGATCGGCACACTTCGCAACCGCGTCGTCGCGGCGAAGGCGGCCTGGCCTAATTTCGCCGAGGGCGTGACCAACGGCCCGCTCCAGAAGGAGCGCTGAGATGCGCGTCGTCACCATCGAAGACCACTACATGACGACGGAGGTGCGGGCGAAATTGCGCCCACCCTATCCGCCGGGCGGCTTCGATGGCCTCGTCGAGCGCAGCAAGGAGTTGGGCCACAATATCGGCGAGGAGATTCTCGATCTCACCGGCTCGCGCATCCGCGCCATGGACGCGGCCGGGATCGATCTCCAGGTCGTATCGCTGTCGATGCCGGGAACGGAGGCGCTTTCGGCCGCCGACGCCATCCCCGCGGCGCGCGACTGCAACGATCGCCTCGCCGCCGCGGTCAAAGCGCACCCGACGCGGCTCCAGGGCTTTGCCGCGCTTCCCACCGCCGATCCCGCGGCGGCGGTGAAGGAATTGGAGCGCGCGGTCAAAACGCTCGGCATGAAGGGCGCCTGCATCAACGGCCATGTCGGCGGCGACTATCTCGACGACAAGAAATTCTGGCCGATCTTCGGCGCCGCCGAGGCGTTGGGCGTGCCGGTCTATCTGCACCCGCGCGAGCCCCATCCCGATGTGCTGAAGCGCTGGTTCGGGGGCTATCCCGAACTGGCGCTTGCGTCGTGGGGCTTCGCCGCCGAGACCTGCACGCACTATCTGCGCCTGATGGCGGCGGGGCTCTTCGATGCGCACCCGAAGCTCACCATAATTCTGGGGCATCTCGGCGAGGGGCTGCCGTTCTGGCTCGCGCGGCTCGACGATCACACGCGCGG
>DATIXQ010000064.1:0-24004 GCA_035518375.1 Allostellaceae bacterium
AGAACGGCGCGGCACCCGGCTATCTGCGCCGCGGTTTCTACGGCACGACAATCGCCGCGCATTCCGCCGGAGCGAGCTTCGCGCGCTTGAGGGAGGGGAGCTATTTCACCATCGGCTACGATAGCGCCGACATCGGGCAGACGATCTATGTGAAGCTTCTGAGCTTCAACCAGTATGGCGGCGGCCGACAGACACTCGATCAGGTCGCGAGCCATGCGCACACGCTTGCGGCACCGCCCGTGACTTCGAGCGGGCTGCTTCCCGGCCTCATCCAGACGCCCGACATCGCGCTCGATGCCGCGACGGCGCAGCTCACGGTTTCGGCCGCCGGTCCCATCACGCTGCCGGCATCGCCCTCGAGCGCGACGCTTGTCTCGGGCACGTTGACCACGACGGGCCAGCTCGTTCAGGTGGCATATAACGCACAGTTCACGAACAGTTCCTCGTCGGCGGTGACGATCGTTTGGCGTGTGACCTACCAGGGTGTCGTGGTGCTCGACAGCGCCGGCATCACCGTGAACCCGGGCGCCACCGCGACCGTGGCGAAGCAGACAACCTATACACCGGGCGCCCAATCTGGCGTCTTCGCCTTTATTGCCGACATGGTCTCCGCCGTGAGCCCGACGCCAACGGCGAGTTATGTCGATCTTTCCGCGACGGAACTGCGGCGATGACGCACTTCGCCGTCTACGACATCACGACGGGCGCGATCCGGCGCCACGGCTCGTGCGCGCCGCGCGACCTCGCGCTGCAGGCACAAGCCGGCGAGGCGACGCTCGAGACGGCCGCTCCCGCGCCCGGCGACCGCTTTGCCGTCGACACCGCGCAATCCCCGCCCACGCTCGTGGCGAAGCCGCAGTGACCATGGCTGAGAACGGATCCGCCGAGAGCCGCATCGGCCGGCTCGAGGGCCGCCTCGGCGCGATCGAGGACAAGGTTGACGCGATGGACCGCAAGCTCGACCGTGTTCTCGCCTGGACGAGCGAGCATACGGGCGCCGAGCTGGAAAGCGCCCGGCGCGAACGCTACGACGCACAATCGCGCAATCTTCGCGCGACGCTTCTTGCCGGCGGTGTCAGCGGTGTCGTCTCGCTCTTCGTGAGCTTCCTCGCCAGCAAGCTCCATTGGCCGTCGTGACGCTCCGCCTCACGCCCGAAATGCTCGCCGCGGCGTACGAATTCCTGCGCGTGTCGGCGCCGTTCCGCGCCTGGAGCCTACCGCACGCGGACGACGTCGAGTTCCACGTCATCGCCGCGCGCGACCGGCGTGGCCATTATTGTCGCGGCGAGAGCGCGCCCCATCGCATCGCCGTGTCGGCCGCCAATGTCGGCCATTCCGAGACGCTCCTGCGGACGATCGCGCACGAGATGCTGCACCTGCATCAAAATGAGCGCGGCACGGAAACGTCCAGGGCCGAGCACAACGTGGAATTCCACCGGCTCGCGCGCATCGTCTGTCTCCACCATGGCTTCGACCCGAGAGCATTCTGATGGATCTCTTTGATGCGGCATTCGCGCTCGTCGTCGGCGAGGAGGGCGGCTACGTGTTCGATCCGCGCGACCGTGGCGGCGAGACGAAATTCGGAATCTCGCGCCGCGCCTATCCGTGGATCGATATCGCAAGTCTCTCGCTTCAGGGCGCCAGGGATATTTATCAGCGCGACTATTGGCAGAAGCATCATTGCGGCGAAATGCCGTGGCCTTGGGCCCTGGCCGTGTTTGATTGCGCAGTGAATCAAGGAGGGGCGGTCGAGCTGGCGCAAGCGGCCCTGGGGCTCGGCGTCGATGGCGCCGCGGGGCGTGAGACGTTCATGGCGATGGCGCGGGCTCAGGATGATGCGTTTCACGCCTATCTCGCGCTGCGCGCCGAGCGCTATGCGCGCGCGCCGGAGTTCGGCGAGTTCGGCCGCGGCTGGATGAAGCGGCTCTTTCGCGTGGCGCAAGCGGCCGAGCATCCGCCGCGGTGATCCGCGGCCTGACACGTTCCCATCCGCCGCGGTGAGAAGCGGCCAATCCTGGAGAAAATGATGGCAGCCTATCTGCTCGCCCGCTGGGGCGAAGCCACGACCAATCACGGGCTCGCTGTCTTAGCGATCTCGCTTTTGCAGGCGCTCGTCGGTGGCCAGCCGCCGCTCACGCTCGTGAGCATGGCGGCTTACGGCATTCTCAACATCCTTCTGCCGGAGTCGAAATGATGTGCAAACTTCTTTTTGCCGCTGCCGCCGTCCTGTCGCTCGCGGCGTGTGCGGCCTTGAACTCGAAGGTCGTTGATCCGCTTCTGACCGATCTTCAGAAGATCAACGCCACGGCGGCTGCGGATCTGAACAACGCCGAGGCGGTGGCCAAGGCCGCGACGCCTCCCGACACCGATGGGGCGAACTGCGCAGCGGCGGTGCTCACGGTTCAGGGCCAGATCGCGCAAGTCATGGCGGCGAACGATCTCTCGAATGCTGGCATGCTCACGGCGGCGGAGGTGGCCTCGCTCTTCCAGCCGGGATCGGCGCAGTACAATCAGGCTGAGAACACCGTCGCGACCGGCTGCATCGCCAAGGCCAACGACGTACTCAGCGCGGCCAAGGTGGTCGCGGCCGGGGGTGTTGCGGCAGTGCTCCCGCAGATCATCCAGCTCGCCGCCGCGGCGCCATGATCACCGATCTTCTCCGCAATATGGTGTGGGTGTGGACAGGGTGGTTGCTGTTCCTCGTCCTGTCCTTCGCAATTCTTGAAGGCATCGCGCTTACCAAGGGTGGCCTCACGCTCTCGATGTATACGTGGCAGCTGAGCGAGGAGTGGCCGCCCATCATCTGGATTTGCGGCGTGTTGTGCGGCGGCCTTGCGGTGCATTTCTGGTGGCATTGGGCGCCCCCGGGCACGGGGCCGCTCGGCGGCACTGGCGGCTAGTCGGCACGACGCGGTGCGGGTCCGCCCGTGTTCGCAACATCCGATGAGGGCGTGACGCTCGCGCTTACGCCCCGGCGAAGGCCGGGCGCGGCCGTTCGGGACTGCGGCGGCCGACGCGCAGGACGAGGAGCGCGGCGACGATGCAAATGATGCCCGACACCACGAAGGCGCCGTTGTAGTCGCCGAAATCGGTGCGCATCAGCCCGCTCGCATAAGCGAACACGGCAGCGCCGATCTGGTGCATCACCATGATCCAGCCATAGACGATGCCGGCCTTCCCGAGCCCGAAGATGTTGCTGGTGAGCCGCACTGTGGGCGGCACCGTCGTGATCCAGTCGAAGCCGTAGAAGAGCCCGAAGAGGCCGAGGCCCCAGTAGGAGAGGTCGAACGCGAACGGCAGGAACAGCAGCGAGAGGCCGCGCAGCCCGTAATACCAAAACAGCAAGACACGCGAGTCGAATCGGTCCGTGAGCCAACCCGACGCAAGCGTTCCCACGACGTTGCAGACGCCCATCGCCGCCAGCATCTCGGCCGACGTGTTTTCCGGAATGCCGTGGTCGAGGCAGGCCGGGATGAAGTGGGTCCCGATGAGACCGAACGTGCTCGCTCCGCACACGAAGAACGTCGCCGAGAGCAGCCAGAAGTCACGTGACTGAATAGCCTCGCCGAACACGGTGAAGACGGTGGCGAATGGATTGGCGCGCGGCGGTAGCGGTTCATCCGCCGCGTCGTCGGGCACGCCTAAGGGCTTCACGCCGATGTCGCGCGGCCGGTCGTACATGAAGAAGAACAGCAGCGGCAGGACGAGCGCCGCCATCACGCAGGCAGTCCAGACCGACGTGCGCCAGCCGAAACGCTCGATGATGCTGGCGAGAAGCGGCAGAAAGAGGAGTTGGCCCGTCGCGGCGCTGCCCGTCAGGATCCCGATCGCGATGCCGCGATGCGCGACGAACCAGCGGTTGGCGATGACGGCCGCGAGAACGAGCGCGGCCGCGCCCGTCCCGAGTCCGGCGCCTAGGCCCCAGGCAAGCCAAAGATGCCACGGTGCCGTCGCGAACAAAGTTCCGCCGAACCCAAGGATCGCTAGCACCACGGCGCCCATCAGCATTTTGCGCAGGCCGAATCGCTCGACGAGCCCGGCGGAGAACGGGCCTACGAAACCATAGATGAGGAGCTGGACGCCAATCGCGAACGAGATCGTCGAGCGGTCCCAGCCGAATTGCTGCTCGAGCGGAACGATGAGGACCGTGGGTGCCGAGCGTACGCCCGCGGCAACCAGGAAGGTGAAAAACGCGACCGCCGTGATGGTCCAGGCGTAATGGAACCGGGGTTTCTCCGCGGAGGTCATTAAAATGTCACCCGATCTCGGCCCCTTGAGAGGCCGAGTGTCGCAGGCACCGGCGAAACCGCAAGCCTTCTCTTGCGAATGGCAGGGATGCGGCATGACCCCAAAGCACATCGAGCCTCGCCGCCGGCCGGCGGGAGGCTCGAGTTCGATGAGCGGGCCGCGGGCGCTGCCGCGGCCCCGCTTCTAGGCGAACAGCCGGCGCAGCTGCGACAGGGGCTTCAGCGAGGGGCCCCACCATGCCGGCACGGGCGCCACGGTCCGCGCGAGTGGCCGAATTACCACCCCTGAGACAATATTGTCGCGAGCCTGGTTCAGGACCTTCACCACCAGACCATGGCTGGTCAGGGGATGGTCGTTGAACATCTCGATGCGCAGATAATCGCGCCCGGTAACCTGTTTGATCGCCATGAGGATCGGCTCCTTGAGCGCGATCGTCGCATCGGCCGCCATCATGGCGCCGAGGATGCAGCGCCGGCCGTCATACGAACGGAGCTGCTGCTTGCACCAGCGGTCCTCGCGCGACAGCAGGTCGATCACCTTGTCGATCTTGTCGAGGGCATCGATTCGGCCTTCCAAGCCGGTCCCGTCGAAAGGCATAACGCGTTCCTCTTGACCCAGTCGGCACCCGTTCTTGCGGTGCCACCGGAACCAACGGAGGGGACGGGACAAAGTTCTCGCCCATCGGCGAGAGGATGAAGTTTTGTGGCACCCAACCGGCGGGTTAGGGTGGGCGCCCGGACCGAACGAGGAGAGAGCGTTCAGCGGGCGGACATGTCCACCCCACAGCCTTTCGCCGGCGCCCGGCGTGGCTTATGATCGAGTCGCGATCGCCTTTCCGGGGGTGCGCCATGAGGTTCGGGCGGTTTCTTTTGGCGCTGGTCGCCGCGCTTGTCCTCAGCGGGGGCGCGGCGCGGGCGGAATCGGTCGACGTTGCGCTCGTCTTGGCGGCCGACGTCTCCCGCAGCATCGATGAAGGCGAATTCAAGCTGCAACGCCAGGGTTATGCGGCGGGGATCACGAGCCCGCGCGTGCTCACGGCGATCCAGGCCGGCACGCATCGCGCGATCGTGGTCTGCTTCATCGAATGGGCCGGCCCCGAGGAGCAGAATACCGTCGTCAAGTGGACGGTCATCCGTGATGCCGAAGGGGCGGCCGATTTTGCGGCAACGCTCGCGAGCGCGCCGCGCTCGTTCAGCGGACGGACGTCGATTAGCGCAGCGATCGATTTTGCCATGGCCGAGTTCGCGAAGAGCGGCGTCGAGGCCGAGCGCCGCATCATCGATGTCTCCGGCGACGGCACCAACAACGCCGGCCGCCCCATCACCGATGCGCGCGACGAGGCGATCGCGAAGGGCGTTACGATCAACGGCCTCGCCATCATCAACAAGCGGCCGGAAGGCTACTTCTTCGCCCACACGCAGCCGCCCGGCGGGTTGCCGAACTGGTACAAAGAGAACGTCGTCGGCGGGCCGGGCGCGTTTCTCCAGGTGGTCGAGGATTTCACGACCTTCGGCGACGCCATCACGAACAAGCTTTTGACCGAGATCGCGTCCGCGCAATCGCCGCGGACGGCCGCGCCGTTCGATTAGAGCGGAAGCCGCGCGCCCTCAAGCTTGGCCCCGTCGAGGGTCGCGCCGCCAAGGTTGGCGTCATCGAGGATGGCGCCGCTCAGATCCGCCTCGGTGAGGTCGGCGCGGCTCAAATTGGCCATCCGCAGATCGGCACGCGAGAGATCGGCCTTCCTGAGGCAGGTTCCCGCGAGGTTTGCGGGCCAGAAGCGGCCCGAGGGCGAGCCGTCCCGATTGCGGATCTCCACCGGCCCGAGCTGAGCGTCGCACAGTGTTGCTCCCGACAAGTCGGCGCGCGCGAGATTGACGCCGTGCAGTACCGCTTCGGTCAGGTCGCACTGGATGAGGTCGGCCGCCGAGAGATTGGCCATGGTGAGGCTCGACTTGCGGAAAATCGCGCTGCCGAATTTGCATTCGAGCAGGCTCGCGCCGCTCAGATCCACCCCCGTGAAATCGATCCGAACGAAATTGCGGCGATAGAGCTCGGCCCGCGATCCCTCGCGCCCGTGGCTATCTGCCCACATGACGTGATCGCGGATGATCTTCTGGATGTCTTCGGCAAGGGTCGAGATCGACAGGCTGATCTTGGCGCCGGTCAGCGTCGCGCGCGAGAAGTCGACGCCTTCGACTTTCGCCCCGGTGAAGTCGCTGCCTTCGAGATTGGCGCCGGCGACTGTCGCCTCGGCGAGGTCCGCGTTCTTGAAGTCCGCCTGGATGAGATTGGCGTTGCTGAGATCGGCTCCGGCGAGCTGTGCGTCGGCAAGTCGCGTGTTCTGCAGCGTCGCGCCCACGAGGGTCGCCTTGACGAGTTTCGCCTCCGAGAGGTCGGCCCCGGTCAGGATCGCGCCGTCGAGCTTCGCGCCAGTGAGATCGGCGCACTTCAAGCCTGTCGCGCGCATGTCGGATTGGCCGCTGACCGAGCCCTTGAACTCGACCGTGCCGTCGCCCGACGGACCGAGTAGCGAACCCTTGCGCAGATCGCTGCGCTCGAGGCGCGCCCCCTTCAGATTGGCGCCGCGCAGATTGACGCCGCGCAGATCGGCTCCGCTCAGATCGGCATTCGTCAGATCGACGTTGCTGAGATTGGCGGAAAAGAGGTCGCAACCGCGCAGATCGGCATGGGCGAGGCGGCTATAGGAAAGATCGCAGCCCGCAAGCTTCGCGCCGCGCAGATTGATGCGCGTGAGATTTGCGCCGGAGAGAATCTGCAAGGTGAGATCCGCGCACACGCCGCCCGGCTGCTTCTTCGTCCAGCGCTCGTGCAGATCGAGGATCTGAACGATTTCCTCGGGCGTTCGCACGGCCGGACCGGCGCCGTTTGAAGCCCTATTAAGTTGTTGGCGCAGCATGATTTCTTAGAGCGCTTGACCCCGGCTCGCAGGGTAAGCCCAGCGGGTTAAAACGCTGTAAAATTCTGTTCTTTGCGGGCCGCAACTAGGCCGGGAGACGCGCCAGCATCGCGCTCTTGAGCGCGTCCGGGCACGGCAGGCTCGCGATGCGGGGACGGCAGGCAGCCACGGCTTCGTCATCGCCGAGCTCGTCGAGAAGCGCCGCGAAATAGGTGCCGACCGCGCGCTGCTGGCGCTCGGCGATGATGTCGGCCGCCTGGACCAGCAGTTCTTCGAGGCGGCCGGCCGCGCTGTCCGCACGGAAGCGGATGGTTTCGACGCCGCCGATGATCTCGAGCCGGCGCGAGCGCCGGGCGATCGCCTCGATCATCGCGGGGCTGCCGGCAAAGAACCCGTCGGCATCGACGAGCTTCTCAAGCAGCGTTTCGAACTGGCGTCGCTGCGTCGTCGCATCATCGCGGCTCAGCGACTTCTCGCTGCCGAGCTCGCGCTCGATGCGCTCGATCAGGACAAGGCGCGTCTCCGGCATGGAGCCGGCGCCGAAGAGCGGCGCAAACGCTGCGAATGCCGGCGGCACCTTCTCGACCTCATGTCCCAATGCGAGATCGGCGAGCGTGCCAAGCGCGCCGGCGAGGTGCGACTGCGCGCCCAGAACCTCTTGGATGAGCGCTGCGGCGCCCAACAGGCCAGAGGCGATTTCGTCGATGAGCGGCACGAGCGCAGCGCCCGCGCTTGCCCACGTACCGGCCATTGCGAGCTTGTCGGCGGGTCCGAAATTTGTCTCCCACGCCACGCTCAGCGCGAAGCGCAGGTAGAAGGCACGGTCCGTGTCGCTCTTCGCCAGGTCGGCAATTGCGGTGACGAGCGCCTCGATGCCGTCGGGACCGAGCCGAGGAGCCGCGCGCGAGGCGAGTGCGTCGCGTGCCCGAGTGTTCGCGTCCGCGACGAACCGGTCGATCGCGTCGGCGCGCAGGCGCGGCTCGATGCCACGCGCCTTTGCTTGGATCGACGCCATGCGCTGCACGGCCTGCGTCTGCAGATTGTCCTGCCGCTCGAGCATGCGCATGTAGCGATGGTGGTGCAGCAGCTCGGTCGGCGTAATGCCGTAACGGTCGAGGAAGTTGCGCAAGAGCCGGGCGATTGCACGCCTGCTTGCGCGACCATAAAGGTCGTCGAGGGTCTCGCACCATGCCGCGTCGGAGGGCCCTCCGGCGATGCGGACCGGCGCCGCGCCTTTCTGCTTCGGACGCTCCTGCTCGAAGAGGACGGATTCGAACGACGTGCCGTCGTTGCCGAACCGCGCCCGCACGACGCGGACCGCCTCGATCGCCTCATCCCGGTAGAGTTCGTCGGCGCGTGCCCGCGCTTCGCCCTCGCTTCGCGCGAGGCAGTCGATAAGCCAGCGCCCATCGCGCCGCGCCGCGACCTCGTACCGTCTTCCCGATGTCAGGTTGAGCATGCCGGGCCGAGGAGGAGATAGTTCCGAGCCGCGAGTTTAGGTCGAGTGAGTTAACGAATGATGGCCCGTCCGACCGGAGTGGGCGCGCTTGCGCCCTATCGTCCGCATCTCCATAGTCCGCGCCATGCGTCAGCTTCTTCTCATCGCCGCGGCGGTCGCCGTCGCGTTCCTGCTCACCGAGTTCCTATTCTCGTTCTACGACTGGAACCGCATGCAGGCATGCGCGACGGCGGGCGGGCGGAATTGCGGCGGCCCGCCCCAGAGCCTGGGCCGATAGACGGGGGCTTTGCGCGCCGTGGCCGCGCCCGCGCCGTCGCGGTATCATGGCGGCGAGGAGAGCGAACATGGCCGACAAGATCGAAAAATCCGACGCCGAGTGGAAGAAAGAGCTCACGCCCGAGCAGTTTCACGTCGCACGGGAAAAGGGCACCGAGCGCGCCTTCACCGGCCAATACTGGGATTCGAAGGCGAAGGGCACCTACACCTGCGTCTGCTGCGGGCAGGAGCTCTTCAGCTCGGACACGAAATTCGATTCCGGTACGGGATGGCCGAGCTTCTACGAGCCCGTCACCAAAGACGTGGTCGAGACCGAGACCGACGGCAGCTTCTTCATGACGCGCACCGAGGTGATGTGCAGCCGCTGCGAGGCACATCTCGGGCACGTTTTCCCCGACGGCCCGAAGCCCACCGGCCTCCGCTACTGCATCAACTCGGCGTCGCTGAAGCTGAAGCCCAAGGAATGAGGCGCTTCAGTCAGTAGAGCGGATCGCCCGGCGTCATACCAAGTCCGAGCGCAAGCCGACCGGCATTCTGGAATGCGACGCCCGCGAGCGCGTAGTGATGCGCAATCGCATGCGCATCGCGCCAATGGCGCTGCAAGGCGTTCATCTCCGTCAATCCCTGGGCGCCGGCGAGGTCGAAGAGCCGATCGACCGCGCCGAGCGCGAGCCGCGCCGCGAGCGTGGCGTTGCGGCGATAGCGCACGCGATGATCGAGTGTGACGGGCTGCTCGGCGAAGAGCCCGGCGTTAATGCCGGCCGCGAGCGTCACGGCGGCATCGAGCTCGGCCAAAGATTCGCCGATCGCGACCTGCATCGGTGCGAGCTCGGCCGACTTGGCGCCAAAGGTCGAGGTCTTCGTCCGCGTGTAGCCGATGAAGCTGTCGCAGGCGCCTTGCGCGACCCCGAGGAGCGGCGAGACGATACCGACCCAAGCTTGCGCCGAGAGCGGCGAGCGGAAGATGACGCCGTCGTCGAGGCGGCAGCCGGGCGCCGTCGCCTCGCGCGCCTCGGTGATCGAGACCGTGTGGTCCGCCGGAACGAACACATTGTCGGCCACGATGTTGTTCGTGCCCGAACCTTTGAGGCCGACGCTGTGCCATACGTCGCGCATATGGAACTGGCCTGGCAGAAGCAGGCAGAGCCGCGCGTCAGGTGTGCCGTCAGCCCCTGCCACGATTGCTCCCACCATCGCCCAGTCGCAGTGATCGCCGCCCGATCCCCACGGCCATTCGCCGGAAATCTCCCATCCGCCGGGCACGGGCTTTGCGCTTCCCACCAGCGCGAACGAGACGACGAACTTCGGATCAGGTGCTTCGCCGAACACGCGCTTTTGCGCGGCGTCGGGGAAATAGGCGAAGATCCACTGATGATGCAGCAGGAACGATAGGCACCACGAGGTCGAGCCGCACACGCGGCCGATTTCGACGCAGGCATTCAGCAGGTCGAGCCAGTCGCCGCCCATCCCGCCGAAGCGCGCCGGGCGCATCATCGGCATGAGGCCCGATCCCATAATCGCCGCCACGTTCTCGGGCGGCAGGCGCCGGAGCTGCTCGGCGCGTCCGGCGTGCGGGGCCACCGCCGCGGCGATCCCGCGCGCCCGCTCGATCACCTCGGCGCGGCTCATGCGCCGATTGCCGCCTTCGCTCGCCATTCCAGTCCCTCCTCGACGGGTCCCGCCAGCGCGCCCGAATTCTCAATTAACCGCACGACCCTGAGCCGCGTCGCCATCCTGGCGGCGCGGCTTTTTTGTTTTTGCGGTTGGCTCCAGCGCGCCTGCACTCACACTGGCAAAGTGTCTTGCGCCCGTCCGGCAGCGTCAATAGCAACCGGGATGCGCCGGGCGCGCGGCTCGTCTAGACTTTCGTTGCTTGGCCCGCCCAACGCGGCGGGTTCGGGCGGGAGGACGGCCTTGGAATTCGGCATGTTCCATGAATTCCGCTGCGCACCCGGGGACGCGCACACGGAGGCTTTCGCCAACGGATTTGCGGAAATCGACGCTGCCGAGCGCATGGGGCTCGATGTCGTATGGCTCGGCGAGCTGCACATGGATCCGACGCGTTCGGTGCTGTCGGCGCCGCTCACCGTCGCGAGCGCTGTCGCCGCCCGCACCACCCGCATCAAGATCGGCACCGCGGTCCAGGTGCTTCCGCTCGGCCACCCGGTGCGCATTGCCGAAGAGGCGGCGACGGTCGACCAGATCAGCGGCGGCCGGCTCATCTTCGGCGTTGGCCGCAGCGGCCTGCCGCGCGCCTATGACGCTTATGGCGTCTCGTACGGCGAGAGCCAGGCGCGCTTTCCCGAAGCGCTCGCCCTCATCAAGCGCGCATGGACCGAGACCTCGTTCTCCTACGAGGGCAAGTTCTTTAGCTGCAAGAACGTCAACCTGTCGCCGAAGCCGTTTCAGCGTCCGTATCCGCCGGTCCGCGTTGCCGCCAACAGCGCCGACACGTTTCCCTATGTCGGCACGCTCGGCGATTCCATCATGGTGGCGGGCCGCGTCGGGCCGCTGAAGGAAGTCGTTCCCAACTTACGCACCTACCGCGAGGCCTATCGCGCCGCCGGGCATCCGGGCGAAGGTGCCGTCTATCTGCGCATCCCCGTCTATGTCGCGGAGACCGAGGAGCTGGCCCGCGGGGAGCCGGAAGAGGGCATCATGGCTTTCTACCGGACGCTGGGAGCGCGGCTCGAAGCCTCGGCCGGGCAAGCGGGCGCGCGCCCTACCGAACGTCGCGCCGAGCAGGGGCGCGGACTGCAAACCATGACTTATGAAGAAGTGCTGCGCGACAAGATCGTGGTCGGGACGCCCGCGCGCGTGGCCGCGCACCTCCAAGAGCTGCGCGAGGAGATCGGCTTCGACGGAATTCTCGCCGAGCTCAACTGCGGCGGGCGCCTGCCGCCGGCGCGGGTGATGAACTCGCTCCGCCTGATCTGCGAAGAGGTGATGCCACGCTTCCGGTGAGGACCATGCGCGCTGCATTCGTGCTTTCGCTCGTACTGCTCGGCGCCACTGCTGCCGCTTCGAGCGCCGATCCATTGAAAATCCGCGTGGGCTATCAGGCGACGCCCGAAAAATTCGCGCCTTTCCTCGCGCACCGGCAGGACATCGTCCCGCATCTCGGCAAGTCTTACGAGCTCGAGGCCTTGAGCTTCCAGGCGTCCACCATCGAGATCACGGCGCTCGCCGCGGGCGACGTTGATTTCGCGCTTTTGGGATATTCGTCGTTCGGCATCGCCGTCGACGCGGCCAAGATGGAGGATGTGCGTCTCGTCTTCGACAATTTCCGTGACGGCGTCGACGGCTGGTACTCGTTCAATTTCGACGTGCTCAAGGACAGCCCGGTCCGCACGGTCGAAGACCTGAAGGGCAAGGTGCTTGCCACCAACGGTGGCGGCAGCGTTTCCGATATCGCCATGCGCTATGTGCTGAAGAAGCACGGGCTCGAGGACAAGCGCGACTACACCTCCGTCGAAGTCTCGCTCGCCAACATGGTGCCGATGCTGACAAGCCGCAAAGTCGATCTCGGCGCACTCAACACCAACTTCGTGCACGACCCCGAAATCGCCGCCCAGCTCCGGCCCTTGTTCCTCGAGAAGGACGCTTTCGGCGTGACCGAGTTCGCGTTCTATTGCGCGCGCAGCGAATATCTGGAGAAGAACCGCGCGGCGCTCGCCGATTTCTTCGAGGATATCGTGCGCGCGGGACGCTGGCTGCACACGCCCGCGAACCGCCCGGACGCGATTGCGATGGTGTCGAAGATCATCAAACTGTCGCCCGACATCATGGCGCGCTACTACCTGCTTCCGGGCGCCGACGATTATCGCGATCCCAACTCGCGGCCCGACGTAGCGGCCTTGCAGCGCAATCTCGATGCCATGCAGGAGCTGGGGTACATCAAGTCGCACATCGACGCCGCGAAATACGCCGACCTGTCGCTGCTCGACGCCGCGATCGCGCGCGTCGACAAGGCGGGCGTCGGAAAGTGAGCTGAGGCGCGGGGATCCGCCATGCCGATCATCGACGTGCACACGCACATGTATACGCACGAGTACCTCGCCGCCCTGCGCGCCAAAGGCGGCGTCTACAGCCTCAAGATGCGGCCCGACGGGCGCGAGGAGATTTTCCGCGGCGATACGCCGGTCGCGATCCCGCAGCCCGGTCACCTCGATTATGACCTGCGCATCGCGGCGATGGATGCCAACGAAATCGACATCGCCATCGTCTCGTTGACCTGCCCCAACTGCTACTGGGGCGGCGAGGAGACGAGCGCCGCGGTGGCGCGGCAATCCAACGATTCGATGGCGGTGGCGCAGCGGAAGTATCCGGGCCGCATCCTGTGGTACGCGTCGCTGCCGTGGGAATATCCTGCGCGGGCGGTCGACGAGCTCAGGCGCAGCTGCGATGCCGGCGCCGTGGGCGTGATGGTGCTCGCGAACGTGTCCGGGAAGAGCCTCACTGATCCGTTCTTCGCGCCCATCTGGCGCGAGATCGATCGCCGCGCGCTGCCGGTCCTCGTCCATCCGACCGATCCGCCGGGCGCGGACCTTATGGACATGGGCAAGTACGATCTTTCCTGGGCCGTGGGCTTCATGGCCGACACGACGCTCTGTTTCGCGCGCATGATCTTCGACGGGTTCCTCGATCTCTATCCCAACCTGAAGCTCATTGCCTCGCACGGTGGCGCGACGCTTCCTTATCTCGTCGGCCGCTTCGACAAGGGCGACGAGGTCGAGCTGCCGCAGCGCCGCAAGGTGAAAGCGCGGCCTTCCGTCTATCTGAAGCGCATCTATTACGACTGCATCACCTACAATCTCGGCGCGCTGCGCTACCTCATCGACGTCGTGGGGGCGGACCGCGTGCTCTACGGCACCGACTATCCGCACCAGGTTCACGACATGCCCGGCGCGCTCGCCAACACGGCGGCGCTGGCGCCGGACGTATGCCGCGCGATCCGCAGCGAGAACGCGATGCGGACGTTCGGCCTCGCGCGCTAGAAGATGAGGCAGTTCGATACGGCCGACATGGCAGGGATGACGGCATTGGCGCAGTCGTAGCGGCGGCGGAACTCGTCGATCCGCAGTGGCGTGTCGAGCGCGATGAAGCTCCAGACGTCGTTGTGCTCGAGGAGCTTGCCGGGCAGCTTCTTGTCGTCCCATTCCGCCGAAGGGAGAACGGCGTAGGCGTACTCCGGGTCTATGCCGATCCCGGGAACCGGCACCGGTGCCTTGAGGCCGGTATAGAGGCCGAAGGCCTGCGGATTGGGAGTGAGGACATTGCCCGGGACCTGGTCGTGGCTGCGGATCGATTCGAACAGGCTCGCAAGCGCCGCGTAGGCCTGGTCGTGATAGGGAAAGCGGTCGTGCCGGACGATGTAGAGCGCAAGGCTCGCCGCTAATGCCGCAACAAGCGCCGCCGTCGCTCCTCCGGTCAGGCGGCGAGGCCAGCTTCGCGCCAGCTTCTCCGCCCCGAACGGCAACGAGATCAGCACAAGGCACGTGACCGGGACCCACAATCTCGGCATCGACCCCGCGGCATAGAAAACGTTGATCGCCGCCAGCGATCCGTAGAGAACGATGAGGGGCAGGTTGCGGCGCGACAGGAACGAGACGAGGATTGCGGCGAGGCTCAGGGCGATGGCGAGCGGCGCCGCCGCGGCTCCGAGCGAGAGCCAGGGGGCTTTCGACCAGAGACCGGGTACGAGCGCTTGAGGAATCTCGTAGATCGCGCCGGTCGCGAGCGTCGTGCGCATGTCGGCGAGCGTCTGCGACAGCGTGCGCAGCGACGATGCGGGATCTACCGGCAGCGTGCGAAAGAACATCGCGAGCTGGTTGATGCCGTCCTGGCCCAGCCCATGCGTATCGATGAAGCGGTTGCGCGTCACCCATGCGGCGAACGGCAGAATGAATCCGACGGCGTAGGCGAGGTAGCGCGGACCGTCGCAGCGCCAGTCGGTTCGCTCGACACGGAGCGCAACGAGGTAGATGAGCGGCAGCAAAACCGCCGCCGCGAAACTCGCCCGGATCGCCATGCCAAATCCGGCGACAAGACCGAATAGGAACGCGGTTCTGTGGCGGATCTCGCCCTTCGCCCATCCGATGTCGGCGAGCAGCAGCGCCACGAGCGCCCACAGCACCGTCGGCATCTCGCTGTCGGTCATGCGCGAGAATTGCCAGTAGTAAGGATCGAGCCCGAGCAGAAACGGCACCGCGAGCTGCACCAGCGGCGACCGGCTGAGGCGCCGCGCATAGAGATAGGCAAGAAGAATGCCGGCCGCGCCGTAGGCGATCATGCCGAGCTTGACGACCAGCAGGCTCAGCGGGATGCCGGCGAGCGCGACGAACGGCGTCAACAGAATCGGCAGGCCCGGCGGCCAGGTCGTATGCGGGATGTAGAATTGCGGATCGAGGCTTCGCGTGTAGCCGCGGCCGTCAACGAGCGACTGGCTCAACGCGACATAGCTTTCCGCGTCGCGCGTATCGAACGCCGAGAAGTCGAGGCGGGGGTTGGGGTCGACAAAATATAACAGCATCAGCGCCACGACCGCGGCGGGGACCAGATACGCGGACGACAGCACGACGCTCCGGCGCGGCACGGAACGCGCACCGGCCGTGTCGTCTTCGAGGGCAGTTGGAAAGATCGGTTTTTTCATTCGCCTCTTGCCGCGGTCCTCCATCCTTTTGGCTGCCTTGTGCCCGATCGTCCGACCGCCTTCAATGGCGCGACGGGAAGGCCCCATCGGCGCAGTCTATCAGTGAAAGAAAAGAATATGGAGTTTACGGGCCGGAAGCCGAGCCGAGCGCAGGACTGGCGGCCGTTGGCGCGCGCTGCGCTCTTGGCGCTGTTCGCGACCCTGACCGGAATCGCGGCGGCCGGCGCGCAGCCCGCGCCGGCGAATAAGGTCAATTACTATTACCCAGAGAACTGGCTCTGCCGGCCCGATCATAACGAAGCGTGCGAGGTGGATCTCTCGACCACCGTGATCGATGCGCAAGGCAAGACCAGCCTGAAGCGGTTCAGCCGCAATCCGCAGGCGCCGATCGATTGCTTCTATGTCTATCCCACCGTGTCCGAGGAAAGGGGGCCGATCAGCGATCTGAACGAAGGGCGGGCGGAGCGCGATGTCGTGCGCCAGCAGTTTGCCCCGTTTGGCTCGAAATGCCGGCTCTATGCGCCGCTCTATCATCAGGTCACATTGTCAACGCTGGCGTCCGAGGCCCGCGGAGTAGCACCGAATTTCGACCCGCTCGTCCCGGCGCGCGATGTCATCAATGCGTGGAAGACCTATGTCGGGCACGACAACGCAGGGCGCGGCTTCGTCCTCATCGGACATAGCCAGGGCGCGGCAATCCTGAAATACATCGTTGCCGGGCTGATCGAAGGCACGCCGCTCGCCCGACAGCTTGTCTCCGTCATCATTCCCGGCACCGACATCGATGTGCCTAAGGGCGAGAGCACCGGCGGTACCTTTGCCTCGATTCAACTGTGCCGGACGGCGGACGAGACCGGGTGCGTGATCGTCTATTCAAGCTACCCGGCGAGCGATCCGCCCGGCGCGAACGCGAGCTTCGGGATGAGCGCTCGTCCCGGGATGCAGGACGGCTGTGTCAATCCGGCCCGGCTTGCAACGGGCGGAACCACGCTCGACGCCTTCCTGCCGGCGACGGGCGTGCTCAAGACGAGAAATCGCACACCTTTCCTGGCGGTGCCCGGGTTGCTGTCGGGCGAATGCACCTTTGCGGAGAACCACAATTTTCTCGCCATCTCGATCGCCCAGGATCGGCGCGCGCCGAAGGTTCAGCAATTCCTGCGCGCGGTGGTCGCGCAAGAACCCACCTGGGGTCTGCACGCGATGGACATCAATCTCGCGCTCGGCGATCTGATTGGCATCGTCGGCACAGAGACCGACGCCTGGCTCGCGCGCAATCAGCCCGTCGCCGAGGGGAGCACAGTGCCGCACTGATCCCGCGCGGGTGGACGAGAGGAACCCGCCGGGGCTAAAAGCGCGTGAAAGAGCGGGCTTGCCGGATTAGCTCAGCGGTAGAGCAGCGGTTTTGTAAACCGAAGGTCGGGGGTTCAATCCCCTCATCCGGCACCAGCACGCGGCCCTGTTTGCTCTCGGGCGCAAATCTCCCGTACATCCCATAACGACCGGCATTCCCCCGCCAATGCGGCGCGCGGCTTGGCCGCTCACCGTCCGTATTGCAGGACGAGGGTGGTGCGGTCGAGCACGTGACCCTTCAAGCCGGCCGCAAGCTCGTCGCGCGAAAGGCCCGGCTGCAGCGCGTCTGGCGGCAAGTCTGTCGCCATGAGCAGGAACGTAAACGGGTGCGGCTTCTGGCCGGGCGGCGGGCAGGGGCCAAAATATCCCTCGCCCCCCGGACCGTTCTTGCCGCTCGTGAATTCGCTCGAGGGCTTGCTCGCCTCGCCTTCCTTGAGCGATGTCTTCGTCGCCGGGATACCGTACGCGATCCAGTGCAGGAATCCGGTGAGCGCCGGTGAGGCCGGATCGATGAGCGCGATCGCATAGCTCTTGGTCGCGGCGGGCGCGCCCGACCAGGTGAGCGCGGGCGACACATTCTGGCCGCCGCAATTGTTCGCTTCGGCAGCATATTTCGCCGTGAGATGCGTGAATTCCTTGTGGCCGGGCGACACCAGGCTGAAGGCCGGCTTCTTGTCGGCGGCCGGCGCCGGGCCGGCGAGAAGCGCCATGGCAATGACGGCCGCCGCGGCGGCCTCGAACGATCGCGATTCCCTCATCTCGTCATCCTCCCCCTAAATGTGCGCGTCATTCTCCCCGCTTTTGCGCACGCGCCAACTCCCCCTCATTTCACGAATTCGTTATCGATGATCGTGTCGTAACGCGGCAGCTTCTCCTCCGGCTTCAGGAAGCCGGCGGCGACGTTCATGTCGTCGCTGTTCTCGAGCATCTTCGCCGTGGTTGTCGGCAACTCCGGCGTCATCGAGCGCACCATGTCATAGGACGCCGCCAGCACCTTGTCGTCGTAGGTCGGGAAATGCGCCTTCATCTCGGCGAGCGCGGCGGTGCGGTCACTGCGGATGAGCTTCAGTGCCTCGACCACGCCATGCACCATCTTCGTGCACACCGACTTGTGCGCCGGACAGAAATCCGCGCGCGCCAGGAGCAGCGCCGCCGATAGCGGCGAGAATTGCGTGGGCTCGCCCTTCGCCGAATCCGACACGAGCACACCGGAGCCGTCGAGCAACGCCTGCTGCGGCGTCGGCGGGCCATTGGCGAAGCCGTCGATCGCCTTGCGCTCGAACGCCGCCAGAAACTCAGGCGGCTGCATCGGCGTCACCTGAATGTCCGTGGGCGCGACGCCGGCCTCCTTGCCGATCACCTTCAGCACGATGTCGGGGATTGCGGCCACGCCGCCGACGGCGAAGCTGTGCCCCTTGAGGATCTTGCCGCGGACGGAAAGCGGCGCGTTCGGATCGAAATGCGCGGCCTCGGCGATCTCCTTGCGGATGACGATGTCCTGGCCCGACTGGTTGATCGCGGTCGCGAGCGCGGTGAGCTTCTGGCCGCGCGCGTTGGCGCGGTCGATCGACGGGCCCGACGACATCGAGAAATCGGCCGAGCCCGAGATGACAGCGTTCATCGAGCCGATGCCGGTGATGTAGGTCACTTGGACCTCGAGCCCCTGGTCCGACCAGAGATGCCGGTCGGCGGCGACATACTGCACGAGGAAGAGCAGGTTCTGGCCGGGGATCGCCAGCACCGCATGCTCGTTCTCGGCATACGCGGGCGTCCCGAGTGCCGCCGCGGCGAGCGCCGCTCCGATGATGCTGCGTACTGCCCGGCCCATGATGCCCCCCTTTACTGTGACCTTATTGTGGCTTTGCTGCGCTGCGACGCGGCAACACGTCGTCACCGTTGAGCCAGGCGCGGATCGCGTTCTCCGCGCGCAGCACGACGAGCCCCTCGCGCAGTGTCACCATGTGGCTCGCAAGCCCGAGATCGTCGAGCGCCGCAATCTCGCCGGTGATATAGCCGGCAGCAAGATGGCGCGGCCAGTCGAGGCTCGGCACCTCCACTCTTCCCTCCGCCACATATCCCGCCTCGCAAACCTTTGCGTCGGGCGAGAAGACGGCGCGGCATGCGAGCGGCCGCCGCTCGTACTGCGAACACGCGCCGTCGACGAGGAGTGGGCAGGGTGTGCGGCGACCGCCTTCCGGCGCTGTCGCTGCATCGATGCCCGCTGGCTGCCGCGCGAGCCGGATTGCCTCAAGCGGCGTCACATCAACATCGACGTAGCAGCAGAAAGCGCAACCGCGCCGGCACGCGACGCCGGCAAGCTCGGCGCCGCGCGGCTTGCTCTCCGCCGCCGCACGCGTCAGCGCTTCTTCGAAAAGGCCGATGCATTCGCCGCCGATCGTGTCGATCGCGTCCAGCGTTCGCTGTAAGTCTCCCGTTGTCGATGCGCGCACGAGCGCCGAACGCACGTGCGTGCGTACCGTTTCGGCGATGGCGCGGGCCGCGAGCGCACTTTCGCGCTGCGGCAATCCCGGACCCGCAGGCACGATGAGTTTTGCGATCGCGGTGGTGCTTGCGCGCGCATAGAGTCGGCGCATGTTTGTGCCGCCCGTGCCGCGCCGCTTTGCTTCTCCCATCGCGCTTCCCCCGCCCGATCCTATTCTCGCCACAATTCACGTTCAACGTTCGTGCAAAGGGGATGGTGCGCGCGCATCGTCCCTAGAAAACGGCACGAGGAATTGCGGGACCGCGCCGTCCGTTGTCCCTTCGGAGGCTCAGATGTTTTCGGCTCACGCCGCTCGCACGCTCGTCGCCGTCGGGATCGTTGCCGCTGTCGGAGCAACGCTCGCGCCCGCGCCCGCTTCGGCACGCGTCGTGGTGGGTTTCGGCTTTGGCTTGCCGGTGTATGCGCCGCCGCCGCGGATCTATTACCCGCCCGCGCCGGTCTATTACGTTCCGCCGCCTCCGCCGCCCGCCTACTACTACGCGCCGGCACCTGCCGCGGCCGTCGCGCCGCCCGCGTCGGCGCCCGCTCCTTCGTCAGCCGATTGCCGTCCGTACAATTCAACGACGGTCATCGATGGCACGCCGCAGCAGATCACCGGAACCGCCTGCCGCCAGCCCGACGGATCGTGGCGCATCGTCAATTAAGCCTCGGGATTCAAGTTCATGCTGAAGCGTTTGCTCACGCCGTTCGTTTTGTTGGCGGCGCTTTTTGCGCTGAGCGCGTGCTACGTCGCGCCGGCGCCTCCTGACTACTATGCCTACGGGCCTTATTATGGCCCCGGCTATTACTATGGTCCGCCGGTCGGCGTCGATGTCGGCGTCGGCTATTGGCACGGCCACCGCTGGCACTGAGCCCGCGCCATTAAGGCGCGCGCGCGACGACGTGGAAGATATGCCAGTGCTTCGCGTTGCCGCGCGGCGTTACCGCATCGGATTCTTCCTCGTCGAATAATTCCACGGTGAGACCGGCGAGCAATCGTTCGGCTTCCACGCGCGCAAAGCACGTGACGCCGGGGCGACCGGTCCAGCCATCGCGATCGCCGTAAAGCTGTCCTGCGAACCTCCCGCCCGGCCTCAGCGAGCGCACGATGTGGCGCCACAGCGGCGCAAATTTATCGGCGGCTACGAGCGGGAGCGCGAAGCTCGCATTGACGAGGTCGGCCGGCCCCCATTCCGTCTCCTCGAACCGCGCCATGCGCGTCGCGAGCCTCGGCCCGGGCGGCAGATCGGAGCGGCCCGCAAGCCGCGCGATCGCCTCGGCCTCGGCATCGATCGCAAGCACCGACCAGCCCCGGCGCAAAAGCTCGATCGTATCGCGCCCGTCGCCGCAACCGAGATCGACGGCGAAGCCCGCGAAATCACCGAACGCGGCGAGCGCGGAAAGCAGCGTCTTGCGCGGCGGGCGGCCGGCCGTTGCGTCGTAATAGGGGCCGAACCCTGCGGTCATCGCCGATCGGTTAACGAGGGCTTTAGACGTGGAGGCGCAGAGTGCCGGCTCATGCCCCGCTCACTTCGCGCTTTCCTTCGTCAACACCTCCTG
This sequence comes from Allostellaceae bacterium, assembly GCA_035518375.1. Taxonomy (GTDB): domain Bacteria; phylum Pseudomonadota; class Alphaproteobacteria; order ATCC43930; family CGMCC-115725; genus DATJLY01. The sequence continues at coordinate 20,945 of DATIXQ010000064.1, forward strand.
GCGTTCCGCCGAGGTGAGGCGGTGCTCGAAGATCGCGATCTCGTTCCGCTTGGCGGTGGCGACGCCGAGCCCGGCCGCCTCGTGGTAGAGCCAGAACGCATCGAGCGCGTTGGGTTTGGTACCGATACCGTTGAGTTTGCACCACGCCATCACTTCGACCGCGCGCGGATCCTTGGCATCGGCGCGCGCGGCGAGAAGGTGCATGTCAGCATCGGTCGGCTTGCGTTTCTTCACACGCTCGATCGCCTCGCCGAAGCTCGGCGCGTCGGTCTGCTCCTGGGCCAGCGGAAGCGAGGGCGCCGGCGCGTCGGTCTCGGCCTTCGTGCATGCATCATCGGGCGACGTGACGCAATGGTAGGCGCCGTCGAGATCGTAGAACTGCGCGCGCGCGGGAAAGGCTGCGAGTGTCGCAAGTCCTGCCGCGAGAATGAGCCGTCGCATGCCGGGTATTATACCCGAGCGGCGGTGCGTGCGACGCTGGCACTGTCCGTCGCGACTCTTGCCGCCTGTTCGTCATTGTCCGAATATTTCGATTCCGCCGAGCAGCATGTCAGCTCCGCCGCCCAAGATGTCGAGTCGGCCGCCCAACACCCGGGTCCGGTCGGCCGCCTGATGGATCGTCCGCCGCCCGCCGTGACCGTGACCTCGGGCGACCCCTCGGGCCCGCTCCTTGCCGGGCCAGGCCTTGCCGAACTCCCCGATGCGTCGATCGATCTCGTGATTGCGCCGCCCCTCAAGGAGTGGCTCACCTTCGCCGAGCGCAAGAACCTCGCCGCCGCCAGCGAAGAGGCGGCGACTGGCACGACCGGCCTTCCGTTCGCCTGGCAGTCGGAGGATGGCACCCATACGATGACGGCGGCCGGCAGCGCCGTCGCTGTCGCCGACGTTTATCGCTCGCTGCGTGGCCAAATCTGCCGCGAGGTTCGGCAAAACATCACGAAAAGAGGCGATGCCCATTTCGGCATCGTGACGCTCTGCCGGACCGAGATCGCTGACGGCATCCCCGCCTGGACCATTGAAGCGGCCAACTAGGCCGCCGCGGACCTACTGCCCGCCCGCTGCTCTCCGAGCGGAGCTCAGAAGCTGTTCGCACTCCGCGGTATTGCCGCGCCGGTCCGCATCTCGTGCCGCACCCAAAGTCGACATGACGTTTGGGCCAACGGCGGCCTGACGCGGCGGTGGTTGCGAGTCGGTCATGCCGCGCGACTCCGTCGTGGCAGGAGGCGCTGGCAAGGTCGTTCCCTCGCCGGTCGTGCCGGTCGGCGCCGGGGCGGGGCCCGAAGCGTACTGACGCCCGAATTGTGCGGCGCGCTCGCCGCAGCTTTGCGCCAAGGCGCTTTCGAGCGCCATGCCGGATAGGATCGCCGCGAGCGGCAGGATGATTGCAAGTCTGCTCATCCCGGCAAAACGTCGGCCGTAAGGGCCGGGTTCCGCCGCGTGGCACCTGGCGTTGCGCGCTGCCAAGCGCTCGCCTATCACCCGCGCGATGGAATGGGGATGGGTGGGGATCGTTGCGCTCGCAGTCTTCGCAGCAAGCTATGTGCTGACAGGCGCGCTGCGGGGCTGGCTGTCGGCGCATGCCATCCTCGATCACCCGGTCGCGCGCTCGTCGCATCAAGTTCCGGTGCCGCGCGGCGCGGGGCTCGCGGTGATCTCGACGCTCGCCGCGGGTTGGCTCGCGCTCGCAAGGCACGGCGCGCCTCGCGGCGCGCTCGTCGTCCTTGCAACGGCGGCGGTGCTGGCGCTGTTGTCGTGGCGCGACGATCGCCGCGGCCTGCCTGTGGCATTCAGACTCGGTGCGCACGCGCTCGCCGTGGTCGTCGGACTTGCCGCCCTGCCGAGCGGGATGATCTTCCAAGGCGCGTTGTCGCCTCTGCTCGATCGGGCCGCAGCGGCAGTTTTGTGGCTGTGGTTCGTCGAGCTCTACAATTTCATGGACGGCATCGATGGGATCACCGCCGTCGAGACGATCGCGATCGGCATCGGCCTCGCGCTCGTCGCAACGCTTGCCGGCTCGGCGAGCGGCGTTGCGGCGCTCGCGCTTGTAGCGGCAGCGGCGGCGCTTGGCTTCTTGCGCTGGAACTGGCATCCGGCGCAGATTTTCCTCGGCGATGTCGGCAGCGTGCCACTCGGATTTCTGCTTGGGTGGCTGCTTCTTATGCTGGCCGCGCGGGGGCTGTGGGCGCCGGCGCTCGTCCTGCCGCTCTATTATCTTGCTGATGCAACGATCACTCTTGCACGACGCGTGGCACGACGCGCACCGTTCTGGCAAGCGCACCGCGAGCATTTCTACCAGCGTGCTCTCGCGGCCGACGGCGACCACGCCGCGGTGACGCGGATCATCCTTGTCGCCGACGCCGCACTCGTTGCGTTGGCGCTCCTTGCGGTCGCACATCCGGGGCCCGCGCTCGCACTTGCAGCGATCACGGTGGCGCTGCTCCTTTATCTCCTCGAGCGGCGGGCGCGGTATGGCTAGCGGCAGCGTGCTGGTGCTCGGCGCCGGTGGATTCATTGGCGGGCCGCTCGTCGTGCGGATTGCCGCGCGGGGCCGCCGCGTCATCGCCGCAACGCGTCACTCAGCCGCCTTCCCCGCAGGTGTCGAACCGCGCGCAACGGGCACGCTGACCGCCGCGACGGATTGGGCCGCGCTGCTTGCCGGCGCCGATGCGGTCGTGCATTTGGCGAGCCGCGCGCACCAGCCGCCGGAGCGCGGCGAGACGTGGATCGAGGCCGAAGCGGCAACAGCGCGCGCGCTCGCGTCGGCGGCTCGCGCGGCCGGCGTGCGGCGCCTCGTCCTCGTGAGCTCGGTCAAGGCGCATGGCGGCACTGGCCATTTCCGCGCGAGCGATCCGCTGCGTCCCGCCGATCCTTACGGCCGCGCCAAGGCGGCAATCGAGCAGGCGATGGGCGCGGCCGGTGAAGCGCTCGTCATCCTCCGCCCTCCGCTCGTCTATGGCCCCGGCGTCAAGGCCAACTTCCGTGCGCTTCTGCGGCTCTCCGCGAGCGGCCTGCCGCTGCCGCTCGCGCGCGTCGACAACCGGCGCAGCTTCGTCTTCCTGG
>DATIXQ010000065.1:0-4483 GCA_035518375.1 Allostellaceae bacterium
GCTGCCCCTTCCTGGCGAGGGAAATCAACGCTTTCTTCACCTCGTCCGGCTAGGAAATGGGCCGCAATCTAACCCTGGCGACGGCGCCCCGGCCGACGCTCGGATGGCGCGGGAGCGAAATGGCCGAACCCGGGACGAACGTTGCCGCGAACCGGACCAAGGTCGTGATCGGCGTCGATGACTTGCCGCAGCATTTGAAGCTGTTGCAGCAATGCATCCAGGCCGGCGGCTATACCTTCATCGGGGCGGGCAGCGGGCTCGAGTGCCTGACGCTGGTGAGCCGCGTGCAGCCGCGCCTCATCCTCCTCGACGTCCAGATGCCGGAAATCGATGGCTTCGAGACCTGCCGCCGCCTGCGCAATGACCAGGGGCTCAACCAGGTGCCGATCGCCTTTCTCACCGCGCGCAACTCGCCCGACGACGTGAAGCTTGGCCTCGCCGCCGGCGGCAACGACTTCATCCTTAAACCCGTGGCACTCGCGCGCCTCCTCGACCGTGTCCAGTATTGGACCTCGCGCCGCGTCGAAGCGCGCCCCATCCTGCGCGCGAGTTGATTTCCGCGATCTCGGGGTGAAGCGCGGGCCGCGCCGACCTATAGTCGCGGCAAGATGATCGGACGGCTTTTTCCATCGAGCGAAGGAGGCGCGCCGGCTGCGCCGGCGACCCCGCGCGGAACGCGCCTTTACGCGATCGGCGATATCCACGGCCGGGACGATCTCCTGGCGCAGCTCACGCTGCTCGTGCACGAGGATGCCTATCGCCGCAAGGCGCCGCGCAACGTCGTCATCTACCTTGGGGATTATGTCGATCGCGGTCCGGACTCGCGCGCCGTGATCGAGCGCCTGCTGCGCGCGCCGCTGCCGGGCTTCGAGAGCGTCCATCTCAAGGGCAACCACGAAGACTTCATGCTGCGCTTCCTCGACGACATCGGGGTTGCTTCGGGGTGGCTCACTTACGGCGGGATGGAGACGCTCGAGAGCTATGGCGTCGAAGCACCGTCCCCGCACGCCCCGCCCGCGGAATTGCTGCGGGCGCAGGAGGGGTTGCGCCGGGCGCTGCCGCAGGAGCATCTCGGTTTCCTGCGCGGGCTCCGCCTTTCGCACGAGGAAGGCGACTACGCCTTCGTCCATGCCGGCGTGCGGCCCGGCGTGCCGTTCGCGGCGCAGCGCGCCGACGACATGCTGTGGATCCGCGACGAGTTCCTGCAATCGCAGGCCTCGTTCGGCCGCGTCGTCGTGCATGGCCACAGCATCACATCCGATCCCGACGTGCGCACGAACCGCATCGGCATCGACACCGGCGCGTTCGCGAGCGGCCGCCTCACCGCGCTCGTCGCGGAAGGCACCGAGTGGTATTTCCTGCAGACCTGAGCGCTTGCTAGCTGCGCGGCGCGTGCTTGCCGAGGATGCGCTGCAAGGTGCGGCGATGCATCTTGAGCCGCCGCGCCGTCTCCGACACGTTGCGGTCGCACTGCTCGAACACGCGCTGGATGTGCTCCCAGCGGACGCGATCGGCCGACATCGGGTCCTCGGGCGGCGGCGGCAGCGCTGCGTCGCGCGCGAGGAGCGCGCTCTCAACCGCGTCGGCGTCGGCGGGCTTCGGCAGATAATCGATCGCCCCCGCCTTCACCGCTGCCACGGCGGTCGCAATGTTGCCGTAGCCCGTCAGCATGACGATGCGCGCCGCGGGCCGTGCCTCGCGCAGCGCTTCGACGATGCCGAGGCCGCTGCCGTCGCCGAGGCGCAAATCGACGACCGCGAACGCCGGCGCGCGCGCACTGACCGCGGCGATACCGGCGGCGACGCTCTCCGCCGTCTCGACAATGAAGCCGCGCCGCTCCATCGCGCGTGCGAGCCGTTGGCAGAGCGGAGCGTCGTCATCAACGATAAGGAGCGTCCGCTCGCCCTCCGGCAGCCCCTCCAAGGCCGCCGCGGGCTCGGCCGCACCCTCGTCCGGTTCCCTGTCCTCGTTCCCGCTCATCCCTCGGCCCCTTGCGTTTGCGGGCGTGGCTCGGGCGCCGTAAGCGTGGCGCGGCGCCATTCCACCACCACTTCCGCGCCGCCCTCGGCGACATTGGCGAAGTCGAGTCGAGCGCCCGTGCGCTCGAGCAGACTTTGCGCGATGAAGATGCCGAGCCCCATGTGCGGCGTCTCACCGACGCGCCCGGATATATAGGGTTCGCCGATGCGCGGTAAAACCTGCTGCGCGAAGCCGGGCCCGTCATCGACGATATCGACCGAGACCGCATCCTCGCTCCAGCTCGTCGTGACCGCGACCTCGGTCTTGGCGAACTGCGCCGCGTTCTGAATGAGATTGCCGAGCCCGTGCATGATCTCGGGCCGCGGCGCCACCAGCGGCTCCTCCTCGGCGCGCGCACCTTCGTGCCCCGGTGCGGTGCGATAGACGATCTCGATGCCGGGACGGCTGTGCGGCGCGCCCGCCGCCTCGACCAGTGCCGAGAACGGCAGCGGCGCATATTCGCCGCTCTCCTCGTCGCGCCGCCGCGCGAGCTCGGCGAGAATGGTGCGGCAACGCTCGCTTTGGCTCAGCAGAAGCTTCGCGTCCTCGGCAAAGGCGCTTCCTGCGGGCACGTCGCGCACCAGCTCTTTCGCGACAACGGCGATGGTGGCGAGCGGGCTGCCGAGCTGGTGCGCCGCCGCGGCCGCGAGGCCGCCCACCGCAGATATGCGTTGCTCGCGCGCGAGCGCGAGCTGCGTCGCCGCAAATGCGTCGCGCATGCGCCGCGCTTCCTGCGCCACCGACCAGATGTAGCCGGCAATGAACACGGTCGAAGAGACGAGCGCCGTCCACATGCCGAGGAGGTAGAGCGGGTTCGGCACGAGCGACGTGCCGGGGCGCACCGGCAGCGGCAGGTGCACCACGGCGAGCAGCGACAGCGCCGCCACGGTCAGCGCCGAAAGCGCGATGACGCTCGAGCGCGACAGCACGGTGGCCGCGACCGTCACCGGCGCGAGCATCAGGATCGCGAATGGATTCTCGAGGCCCCCGGTGAGACACAGGAGGACGCCGAGCTGGAGCATGTCGTAACCGAGATAGAGCAGCGCCTCGCGATCGCCGAGGCGACGTCCCGACCGGCGCGACAGGGTCGCGACGATGTTGAGCGCGGCCGAGATCGCGACCGCCGTGAGCGCCCCTTCGGTCGAGAAGCTGAAGCCGAAGCCGTAATGGACCGTGAGCACGGTCAGGGCTTGGCCCGTCACCGCGATCCAGCGGATGAGGACGAGCGTGCGCAGCCGCACCGAGACTTCGCTGAAGGCGGCGGCGGGCGGCCGGGCGCGGTCGGGGACGGCGCTCATGGGGCACAGTATAGTCCATCGCGCTATGGCGAATCGCGGTCCTGCGGTGATCGAGGCGCGCGGCCTTGCGAAGCGCTACGGCGCGACCGAGGCTGTCGCCGGCATCGACATTTCCGTCGCGCGCGGCGCGACGGCGGCGCTTCTCGGCGGCAATGGCGCCGGCAAGACGACGACGCTCGCCATGCTCCTCGGCCTCGTCGTGCCGAGCGCGGGCTCGATCCGCGTCCTCGGCGAGGACATGCTGAGGCACCGCTACCGCGTGCTGCACCGGATGAACTTCTCCTCGCCCTATACCGATCTGCCGCACCGCCTGACGGTGCGCCAGAACCTCATCGTCTATGGCCGGCTCTACGGCACGAAAGATCTCGCGCGCCGCATCGACAGGCTCGCCGCCGATCTCCAGCTCGGCCATGTTATCGACCGCGAGGTGGGGAAGCTCAGCTCGGGACTGCGTACGCGCGTCGCGATCGCGAAGTCGCTCATCAACGAGCCCGAGCTCCTGCTGCTCGACGAGCCGACCGCCTCCCTCGATCCCGACACGGCCGACTGGGTCAGGACCTATCTCGAGCAGTACCGCGCGAGCCACGGCGCCACCATCCTGTTCGCCTCGCACAACATGGGCGAGGTCGAGCGGCTCGCGAGCGACGTGATGATGATGCGCCAAGGTCGCATTGTCGACCGCGGTACGCCGGCCGAGCTCCTGGCGCGCTACGGCCGCGCCTCGCTCGAGGACGTGTTCCTCGAGATCGCGCGCGAGCGCCCGGACGAGGCAGCACAATGAGCCGCTTCTCGCCGGCGCGCGTCAACGCCATGCTTTTGCGCTACGTCTATCTGTTGACCGCTTCTTGGCCGCGCACGCTCGATCTCATCTATTGGCCGCTCGTGCAGATGATCTTGTGGGGCTTCACGAGCCGGTTTCTCATGAGCAACAGCTCCTATGTCGCGCGCGCGGGCGGCGTGCTGTTGGGTGCGGTGCTGTTGTGGGACGTGCTGGTGCGCAGCCAGCTCGGCGTCTCGGTGTCGTTCCTCGAGGAATTATGGTCGCGCAATCTGGGTCAGCTCTTCATCAGCCCCCTGCGGCCCTACGAATGGGCGCTGTCGCTGCTCGCCTTCTTCGCCAACGTGGTGGTGACCGGCTGGGCGATCGGCATCGCGGTCTCCGGCCT
>DATIXQ010000066.1:0-7533 GCA_035518375.1 Allostellaceae bacterium
AACACGATTCGAACACACCTCGCCTTGCGCAAAGATGCGCCGGTCGGGCGCGGCATACAGCGCGTCGGCGCCATTAGGCGCGTGCCGCATGTCGGCAGGTTACACCACGCATTCGTTCGAATCCAATAAACGGAAGGGACAAGCAGCGGCAGTGGCGCGACGGCAGCCCACCGCACTGCTATCGCACCAATAGAACGTCGCACTGAGTGTTCGCAAGCAAGTCGCGACGGACAGGGTCCGCCGCTTCGCGGCCATCGAGAACGATAAGAACCGGCTTGAGCCCTTCGATTTGCCGCACCAGCGACGGATTGTCCCTCGTCGTGACCTCAAATCGGATTTTGCCCGGGAATCCAAGTGGCGCGGCCAGCTCTTTCAGCGCGGAGATATCTTCCGGCGACCCGCCCCTCAATAGAACCAGGATCTCGTCCTCGGAACCCGCCATGAGCACGCCCGCCGCCAGCGCATTTTCGCGGTCGGCCTGCTCGCCCAAAAGGATGAGGACTGTCCCGGGCCTTCTAGGTTTCTGGCGCCATATCAATGTCGTGCTGCCATGTCCCTCGCTCAGCGCCCCCAAGGAAGAGTGCGGGCGCCAGGAACCGGAGAAAGGCCGGGGGGCGGCATCCACCACCAGGACGTCCGCCTCAATCTCGGCCAAGGTGGCTGCTGAGGGCAGGTCTCGCACGACGGCGAACGACCACTCGAGCCCGTGCTGCGCCGCGGCCTCGGACAATTCTCGCCGCATGGAGGCACCCAGCGCGGACGACAGCTTCTCCAGCTCGGCACCGCTGAAGCTCTCCGAAACCGCCGGCGACAATGTCATCTGGCGTCCGAAGGGCAGTGCCGCGAGACGATAGAGATTCTCGTCTTCGAAGAAGACGCCGTGAAGCGACGCTTTCCAGCGTTCCGCCAGCGCCGCGGCTTCTCCCACGGCGACCCGAATGTCGCATGCCGCGTCGCAAGCGATGGCGATACGCCGGACCTTGGGCTCATTCATCGGTCTGCTTGCCTCCGTTTCCCCGTCTTCGTCTCGAGCCGGGTCGAGAGGGAACTGGCGCCGCAGCCCGCTTGGCAAGGGCGGCGAGACGCACCGCGACGCGCCTGTTGAGCGTCGACTCCGGATATTGGCCCGCCTGGTCCGGCGTGCCGCTCGGCAAACCCGTGAGCAGCTCCATCCCCTGATCAACGGTCTCGATCGGGATCACGCGGAATCGCCCGGCGAGGGCCGCTTCGGCGACGTCCTGGCGGAGCATCACGTGCGGCACATTGGCCGCGGGGATAAGCACGCCCTGCCCGCCGGTAAGCCCCCGCGTCTTGCAGACGTCGAAGAACCCCTCGATCTTCTCGTTGACACCGCCGATCGCCTGGATGCGTCCGTGCTGATCGATGGAGCCGGTCACGGCAAAGGATTGGCGGATAGGCGTATCCGACAAAGCCGAGAGCAGCGTGAACAACTCCGCCGCCGAGGCGCTGTCTCCCTCGACGCCGCCATAGGACTGCTCGAAGACCAAACTCGCCGTCAGCGAGAGCGGGCCTTCGCGGCCGAACCGGCCACCTAGGAAGCCCGCGAGAATCATCACGCCTTTGGAGTGAATGGGACCGCCGAGCGCGACCTCCCGCTCGATGTCGATTACCTCGCCCTTGCCGAGGCGCACCTGCGCGGTGATGCGGCTCGGATGGCCGAAGCTCACCGCACCCAGGCTGATCACCGAGAGACCGTTCACTTGTCCGACGCGCTCGCCCTCGGTTTCGATCCGCAGAGTATTGCGGGCGATCTCCTCCTGCAGGCGGCGGTAGATCCGGTCCGAGCGCCGGCGGCGTGCGGTAACCGCCGCCTCGACTTCGGCAGCGCCGATCGCCGCGGCGCTCTTGGTGCCCGCGAGATGGTCCGCCTCCTGGAGCAGGTCCGTGAGATTGCGGAGCTGAGCCGAGAGCTTCTCCGCATCGCCGCTCATGCGTGCGGCTTCGTCGATCACGCGCGCCACCGCCTCGCGGTCGAGCGGGCGCAGTTTCGCGCGGCGGGCCGCCGAGGCGATCAGCCGCGCATAGAGGCCGGTATTCTCCGGCGTGCGGTCGATCCGATCGTCGAACTCTGCCGCGATCTTGAAATGCTCGACGAAATCGGGGTCGAGCTCCGACAGCAGGTAGTAGAGCAGCGGCGGCCCGACCAGAACGACCTTGAGGTCGAGTGGAATGGGCTCCGGATCGAGCGAGACCGTGCTCGCGAGGCTCAAGAGCTGCTCCAGCGAGACTGTGCGGATCTCACCCGAGCGCAACGCCTGCTTCAGGGATTCCCAGCCGAAGTTCGCGGTGAGCACGCGCCGGGCGTCCAGGACCAGATAGCCGCCATTGGCCTTGTGGAGCGCACCTGCCACGACTAGGTTGAAATCTGTCATCAGCGTGCCGAACCGCGCGATGTGCTCGATTCGCCCCACGAGGTTCTGGTGCGTCGGATGATCCTCGTAGACGATCGGCGCGCCTTTGCAGTTTGTGTTGTCGACAAGCACGTTTACTTGATATCGGCGGAACGGGGCGGTCTCGTCCGGCGCCGCCGGGGGCCCAGCGGCATGCCACTCGGAGCGCCCCTCCGTCATGAAATCGTCGGCATGCTCGAGGATGTCGTGCTCGACCTGGTCGAGATGCGCAACGACTTCCGGCAGGTCCGAGAAGGCGGTACGGATTTCCTGCAGCAGATGCTTCACCACCACCGCGGTGGTGTCGCGATTGAGCTGGCGAACGACCTCCCGATGCTCGCGCTCCCATTCCGGTATGCGGCGGATCACCGCTTCGAGCTCCGTCTGCAGAGCCTCGATGTCCGCTGTAACTCGTTCCCGCTCCTTGGCCGGAAGTTGGTTGAAGACATCAGGCGGAATGACCTCTCCTTTCTGGACAGGCGCCAAGGCCAACCCGACGGGCGTACGGAGGACCGCGACGCTCTTCTCCTCTGCCTTCTTCTGCAGGGCGCCGAAAGCTTCCTCGTGGCGATGCTTGAACTGCTGATCGATGACCTCGCGCCGCGCGCGGTAGTCCTCGCGCTCGAAGGCGGCGGGAAGCGCCAGGCGCAGCTCCGCTACCAGCCGTTTCATGGCGTCGCGCAAAGGAACTGCCCGGCCCGTGGGCAGCTTGAGGTCACGCGGGCGACGGGGATCCGCGAAGTTGTTGACGTAGCACCAATCCGGCGGTGTCGGCTCTGCCGCGGCTTGCTGCTCCAGCAGATCCTGTATCAGCGTGTGCTTGCCGGTACCGCCGGGGCCGAAGGCGAAGATGTTGAACCCGCGCCGGTGCATTGCGATGCCGAGCTGGATCGCATCGACCGCGCGCTCCTGGCCGACCAGCCCCGCAAGCTCCGGCAGCTCATCGGTGGTGGCAAAGGCGAGATCGCCGGGATTGCAACACCGCCGCAGGATCGCAGGTGGCAGAGGCTGCGCCGCTGACCATTCCACCGGTGCCGCCTGTCTGCCGGAGACGGCGAGTTCGCCCGACGTCTTCACGGAATCGGCAGACAATCGAGGCTCCTCTTTTCCGTCGGGGCGCTCAACGCTCATCGGGCGTCCCATCGGCGGGTGCGCATCGCGCGGCGCACCCGCTCCTTCGCAAGCGAGACGGCGGCTGTGCGCGGCAGAGACTTCGTCCGCCTCGCCTCGTCGAGCACCGCTTGGGTATTCACGCGGATCTTCTCGTCGATGGTGGCGAAGGCCTGCGCCTGGGTCCCGCCGTGGTACTCGATGGCGGCGCAGATCACCCCGCCAGCATTGGCGATGAAGTCCGGGAGGACCAGAACGCCGCGGGCGGCGAGCGCCAGCTCGGCTTCGGTCGTGCAGGGGATGTTGGCGCCTTGCGCAACGAGGCGCGTGTTCAGCCGCGCGACATTGGCGGCGGTGATGACGTCCGGCCGTGCCGCCGGAATCCAGATGTCGCAGGGGACATCGATCACCGCGTCGATGCCAGCCGAGCGTCCATGAGAATGCTCTTTTAGCGATCGCCCTTCGGCTTTGAGCGCGGCTAGGGCCGCGATATCGAGGCCGGCGCTGTCGGCGATCGTGCCCTGGGAGTCGCATGCCGCGACGAGAATGGCGCCCTTCTCGGCGAGGAAGCGCGCGGCGTGGCGGCCCACGGAGCCGAAGCCTTGAACGACGACCCGCGCGCCCTTGAGCTCCAGGCCGATCTGCCGGGATGCCACGTCGATGGCGGCGGCGAGGCCGAATCCCGTGGCGCCGATCTCATCGAGCGGAATACCGCCGATCTCCCGCGGCAACCCCACCGAGCGGCCGGTCTCGTCCTTGATCCAGCCCATGGCGAGCTCGTCCGTGCCCATGTCGGGCCCAGGAATGTACTCCGTGAGGTCGGCGATCGCAGACGCGAAGGCGCGGATGAGCCGCTCCTTCTCGCCAAGTGGCATCTTCGGATCGCCGTAGATCACCGACTTGCCACCGCCATGGGCCAGGCCCGCGGCGGCGTTCTTGAGCGTCATGGCGCGCGCCAGCCGGAATGCCTCCTCGGTGCTCACGTCCGGCGCCATCCGGACGCCACCGATCGCGGGGCCGCAGGCAACGTTGTCCACGGCGACCACGGCTTTGAGGTTGAGCGATGGCCGGTGGATGTGCACGGTCTTGAGCGGCCCAAGATCGTCGGCGAAGCGAAACACGTCCTCCACTCTGGCTCTCCCTAATGACGTCGCGAGCGCATCAGCTTCCGCGCTGCAGATCCTCGATCATCGCCTTGAGAAAGCGTGCGGCTTCCCCGCCCGTCACCACCCGATGATCGAAAGTCAGCGATATCGGCAGCATGTGCCGGAATGCGACGCCCTCACGCGACGGCACCGCCTGCGGATGGATCCGGCCGGCGCCGACGATCGCCACCTGCGGTGGCAGGATCACGAGTGCCGCATTCCGGCCCGCCACGGTGCCGAAGTTCGAGAGCGTGATCGTGGGATTGCGCAGATCGGCGAGTGCCACCTTGCGCTCCCGCGCCGCCGTCTTGAGCGCGTCGAGAGCGCGTCGCAGGCCGGCCGCATCTTGATCTCCGATGTCGCGAAGGACAGGAACAAAGAGACCATCCTCGGTATCCACGGCGATGCCGAGGTCGATTTGCGGAAGCAAGCGCCGCGCCATTGCCTTGCCGTCGTAATGGGCATTGAGGGCGGGCGAGGCGGCGCACGCGACCGCGACAGCGCGGATGAGACGCACGCTGACATCCGCCTGCGGCGACCACCACGCCTCGACATCAGCTTGATCCCAAACCGTCGCTGGGACGACCTCCGCATGAGCGCGCGCCATATTCACGGCCATCGCACACCGCACGCCTTTCAGCGGCTCGCCTGCCGCGCCGCCTTGGGCTACTGCGCGCTCGACATCGGCACGCGTTACAGCGCCGCCGGGGCCACTGCCCGTCACCTGCGCAAGATCGACGCCGCGCTCGCGGGCAAACGCTCGCACGCCAGGCGAGGCGACACCATGATGCTCGGCAGGGCCGGCAGTTTCGGGCCGCTTTTCCGTGAGCTCGCCCACCACGGTTCCCGTATCGGCATGGACGCCCCCCTCGAAGACGACGATGGGCGCGCCGACCTTGACGCGATCGCCGGGTTTCGCGAGGAGCTGCGCAATCCGGCCCGCCTGGGGCGAAGGCACCTCGACAACCGCCTTCTCGGTCTCCACGGAGACCAGCGGCTGGTCGACGACGACGTGATCGCCCTCGGCGACGTGCCAGGCGACGATCTCGGCCTCCCGAAGGCCTTCACCCAGGTCGGGGAGCGCGAAGCGGCTCATGTGTAGGCCATGGCTCGGCGTGCGGCGTCAGAGATGCGCGCGGCGTTCGGGAAATAGTACTGCTCCAGCCGCGGCAACGGGATGACCGTGTCGTAACCCGCGACCCGCTCGATGGGCGCCAGCAGCGATAACAGCGCGTGCTCGGCGATGCGAGCGGCGATCTCGCCGCCGAACCCGCCGGTGAGTGGTGCCTCATGGACGATGACGGCGCGGCTGGTTTTCTTGACCGAGGCGAGGATCGTCTCCTCGTCGAGCGACTTCAGCGTGGCAACATCGACCACCTCTGCGCTCACGCTCGTCCGCGCGAGCGCATCAGCAGCCTCTAGAGCTTCTTTGACCATCGCGCCCCAGGCGATCAGCGTGAGGTCGGTTCCCTCGCGAACGACGAAGCAGCGGTCGAGCGGGGCCGCAATCCCGTCGTCGGCAACGTCCTCGCGGGCGGTGCGATAGAGGCAGGTCGGTTCGAGGAAGACCACTGGGTCCGGATCTCGGATCGCGGCCAGCAGCAGGCCATAGGCCCGCTTCGGCGAGGACGGGATCACGACGCGGAGCCCGGGAATTTGGGCGAACATCGCCTCCGGGCTTTCCGAGTGGTGCTCGGGCGCATGAATCCCGCCGCCGCAGGGCGAGCGCAGGACCATGGGACAGGTGATGCGCCCGCGCGTCCGCGTGCGGAGCCGCGAGGCGTGATTGGCGAGCTGATCGATCGCGGGATAGATGAAGCCCGTGAATTGGATCTCCACGACCGGGCGAAACCCCTGCGCCGCGAGACCGACGGATAGGCCTGCAATCCCTGCCTCAGCGAGCGGCGTGTCGAACACGCGCTCAGCCCCAAAACGCTTCAACAGGCCGTCGGTGGCACGGAAGACGCCGCCGTCGGCGCCCACATCCTCCCCAAGCACGATCACCCGGTCGTCGTCTTGCATCGCCCGCGCGAGTGCGAGGTTCACGGCTTGGACGAGATTGATCTCGGTCACGACGCAACCGCCATGGCCGCGCGCTCAGCGCCTCTGGCGAGCATCGCGTCGCGCTGCTTCACCAGCTCGGCCGTCGGCTCGGCGTAGGTCTGCTCGAACATCGTGGCGGGGTCCAACGGTGGTGTCGCAAGCCAAGCGTTCGCGGCGGCATCGATTTCCGCACTGGTCTCGCGCAGCAGGCGCTCCTCGTCCTGCTTGCTCCAGACGCCCCTCTCTGTGAGATATCGGCGAAGCCGCAGGATCGGCTCCTCCTGCCAGTGCGATGTCACCGTCGCGTCGTCGCGGTAGCGGCTGGCATCGTCGGCGGTGGTGTGATCGCCGAGCCGATAGGTCAGCGCCTCCACGAGAGACGGTCCTTCGCCCCGCCGAGCGCGCTCCACCGCGGCGCCCACCACCGCGCGCACGGCGACGATGTCGTTGCCGTCCACCTGCTCGCCCGGGAGCCCCGCGGCGATCGCTTTCTGCGCGAGGGTCTCGGCCGCGGTTTGTCGTGCGCGCGGCACCGAGATCGCCCACTGATTGTTGCTGACGACAAAAACCACCGGCAACCGCCAGATACCTGCCAAGTTGAGTGCCTCGGCCACGTCGCCCTTGGAGGTTGCGCCGTCGCCGAAGACGCATACGGTGACGCGCGGCTCACGGCGGAGCTTTATGGCGAGCGCCACCCCGGCGGCGTGTGGCGCATGGCTGCCGACCGGCACCGAGTTCGGAAAGTCCTGCTGCGGTCCGGCAAACGCACTGCCGCGCTCGTCGCCGCCCCAATAAAGGAACAGCTCGAGCGGCGTCACTCCGCG
>DATIXQ010000067.1:0-45792 GCA_035518375.1 Allostellaceae bacterium
AGGCGCGCGTCTCGTCGTTCTGGTCCCAGTAGAAGGCCGAGGTGAGGACGAGGCCCTGCGCGGTGTCGAGGCCGAGGCTGTTCACGTCGGAGATGAAGACGAGGAGGCCGGCGAGCTTCTGGCCGCCTTTGACGATGCCAAACTCGGCCGCCTGCTTGATCGAATTGTCGGTATCGCCGCCGGCATTGGCGAGACCGATGATCTTCGCCTTCGACTGCTGCGCCTGCAGCAGGAAGCTCGAGAAATCGGCGTTGTTGAGCGGCACGTCGACACTGCCCAGCACCTTGCCGCCGGCCTTGGTCACGACGTCGGCCGTGTCGCGCTGGAGCGCGTGGCCGAAAGCGTAATCCGCGGTGATGAAGAACCAGGTGTCGCCGCCCTGCTTCACGAGCGCGCCACCGGTGCCGTGCGCCAAGGCATAAGTGTCGTAGGTCCAGTGGACGCCGGTGGGCGAGCACGCCTTGCCGGTGAGATCGGAGGCCGCCGCGCCCGAGATGAGGAAGACCTTCTGCTTCTCCCTCATCACATCCTGCACCGCGAGCGCGACCGATGAAGTGGGCGCATCCGCGACCGCGTCGACCCCGTCCTCGTCGATCCAGCGCTGCACGATCGCCTTGCCGACGTCGGGCTTGTTCAGATGGTCGGCAGAGACGATCTGGATCGGCACGCCGTTGACGGAGCCGCCGAAATCCTTGACGGCCATCTGCGCCGCCGCAACCGAGCCGGCGCCGCCGATATCGGCATAAAGCGAGGACATGTCGCTCAAGACGCCGATTTTGATGGGCTTGCCCGACATCTGCGCGTCGGCCGCGCCAAGCCCGAGCGCGAGCGCCGCGGCGCAGGCGCCGGCGAGGAACGTGAATTTCATGCTGCCCTCCTTCTCCCTAAACCCCAAGATAGTTGTGGATCTTGTCGATCTCGGCGTCGATGCGTTTGTTTGGAATGAGATCGACGATCCGCCCGTCCGCGACGACATAATGCCGTTCGGCCACGGTCGCAGCAAACCGGAAGTTCTGCTCGACGAGCAAGATGGTGAAGCCTTTCGCCTTCAAGGTGCGGATCACCTCGCCGATATGGAGCACGATGACGGGCGCGAGCCCTTCGGTCGGCTCGTCGAGCAGCAGGAGCCGCGCGCCGGTGCGCAAGATGCGGCCGATCGCCAGCATCTGCTGCTCGCCGCCCGAGAGCTTCGTGCCCTGGCTCTTGCGCCGCTCGGCGAGATTGGGGAAGAGCGCGTAGATCTCCTCGACGCTCATGCCACCCGGTGCCACGGCGGGCGGCAGCATCAGATTCTCCTCGACCGACAGGCTCGCGAAGATGCCGCGCTCCTCGGGGCAATAGCCGACGCCAAGACGCGCGATGCGGTCGGAGCGGAGCCCGACCGTGTCGTGCCCGGCGAAGCGCACGCGGCCCGTGCGCTTCCCCACGATGCCGAGGATGGCACGCAGGGTCGTGGTCTTGCCGGCCCCGTTGCGCCCCAGAAGCGTCACCACCTCGCCCTCATTGACGGCAAAGCTCACGCCATGCAGTACGTGCGATTCGCCATACCAAGCGTTCAAGTCGGCGACCTCGAGGAATGGTTCAGGCATGGCCCGTTCCGAGATAGGCTTCGCGCACCTCGTTGTTGGCTGAGACCTCGGCATAGCTTCCTTCGGCGAGGACGCGCCCGCGGGTCAGCACGGTGATGGTGTCGGAGAGATCGGCCACGACCGAGAGATTGTGCTCGACCATCAGCACCGTGCAGCCCTTGGCGGCGACACGGATGAGGTTCGAGATGCGGCCGATATCCTCGCTGCCGAGTCCCGACATCGGCTCGTCGAGGAGCATGAGCTCGGGCGAGAGCGCGAGCGTCGTCGCGAATTCGAGCGCGCGCTTCCTGCCATAGGGCAGTTCGCTCGCGAGGCTGTCGCGATAGCCCGCGAGCCCGACTTCGGCGAGGAGGCGGTCGGCCTCGGCGTGGAGCGTCTCAAGGCCTTTCTTCGAGCGCCAGAAATGGAACGAGGTGCCAAGCGGGCGCTGCAAGGCCAGGCGCACGTTCTCGAGCACCGTCAAATGCGGGAAGACCGCCGAGATCTGGAACGATCGCACCATGCCGAGCCGCGCGACCGCGGCGGGACGCGCGTCGGTGATGTCGCGGTCGTTGAAGACGATGCGCCCGGAGGTGGGCTCCAGGAACTTCGTGAGCAGATTGAAGACGGTGGTCTTGCCCGCACCGTTCGGACCGATCAGTGCATGGATCGTGCCGCGCCGGACGTTGAGATCGACGCCGTTCACCGCCGAAAAGCCGCGGAATTCCTTGGTCAGCCCCGACGTCGCGAGAATGAACTCGGCCACGAATCTTCCCTGGGGAACGCGCTTTCCGTGCCCCCCGCGCGTCCTTATCGTTGAGCGGGCGGAGGCTAGAGCCTCCGTCCCACGGCGACAAGCCCGGCGTGCTAGACTGGCGCGCGACGGAGATCCCCCCATGGACGCTTCCGAGATTCTGAACGCGCTCGCCTTCGACCGCGACGGGCTCGTCGCCGCGGTGGCGCAACAGCACGACACAGGCGAGGTATTGATGCTCGCCTGGATGAACCGCGATGCGGTCGTCGAGACGCTCGCGACGAGGCGCGTCTGCTATTGGTCGCGCTCGCGCCGGAGCCTGTGGCGCAAGGGCGAGACGTCGGGACACGTGCAGCGCCTCGTCGAGCTCAGGATCGATTGCGACGGCGACGCGCTGCTTCTGCTCGTCGATCAGACGAGTGCCGCCTGCCACACCGGGCAGAGAAGCTGCTTCTTCCGAGCGGTGCGCGAGGAACGGGTCACGACGATCGCCGCACCGATCGCCGCGCCGGCGTAACGGAGCGGAACCCGGCGCGCGCCCTGGCGTTCGCGGGGCGCGAAGAAAACAATCCTCGAGTAGTGATGTCAGTCCTCTCGCCGCACGATCGTGCGGCCACCACGACGCCGCATTCTCTTGTCATCGCCGGACAACGCTTCGAGGTCACGGTGATGGCGGATGACGACGACGCCTGGCGCTGGCGCATCGCCGCGCCCGGCGGCCTCGCGCTCTCCGGCGCAGCCGCAAGCGAGTTCGAGGCGATGGACGCCGCCTGCCGCGCCGGGCGGGTACTCGCCGCCTGTGACGGCGTCTGAGCGAGGCTCAGCCCTCCCCAGGCTCGACCGCGCGCTCCGCCGCCTTCGGCAGCAGAAGACCGAGCGCCACCCCCGCCAGAAGCCCCGTGAGCGCCAGCGCCAGCGGATAATCGTCGATCGCGCGGCGCAGCCGCTGCCGCACGTCACGCGCCGCATCGGCCGCGGCACCGGCGGCGATGGGGATGCGCGGCTTGATGCGGGCGTGCGCGTAGCCCGCAAGCTCCTCACCCACTTCCTGGACCGTCTCTGCCGCCGCCTGGGCGGCGCGGCGGCCGCCACCACTCTCACCCGCCGCGGAGATCAGGAGCCAGCCGAGCCCCGCCCCGACGAGCGCCACCGGCACCGGATTGGCGCGCACGCTCGCGCCGAAACCGCCGCCGTTGCCCTCGAGCGTATCCTTCATCATCTCCATGCCCTTCTCCACGAGATAGCGCGGCGCAAGGCGCGCCTCGAGCGCATCGATGACGGCGCCAAGTTCGGCCCGCGTCTCGGCGATGTCGCGCTCGATCTCGGCCGGCCCCTTGCCGCGCGCGTCATAGCCGTTATCCGCGTCGCCGCCCGTCATCGCATCTGCTCGCGCGCCCAGGCGGCGTCCTCGCGCAGTGTCTTCAGCGTCCGGTGCGGCACGAAGCCCTGCGCGGCAAGGTCGTGCCGCCCTTTCGCGACGAGGCCGAAGCCGGCGAGGAGCAACACCGCGCCGACCACGAGCGCTGCCGCCCAAGGCGGCAGCACGAGCGCCAGGGCGAGAATGGCGGCCGCGCCCAACGCCATGAGCGCCGCGAGGAGCATCGCGACGCCCGCCGCAAGCGACGCGGCACCTGCGCCGAGATGCGCGGCGCGATCGACAAGTTCCGCGCGCGCCAGCGCGAGCTCCTGGCGCACAAGCCGGCTCGCCTCCCGCGCGAGATCGGCGAAGAGCGCGGCGACGCCGCGATCCCGGAGCGGCGCGACGAGCGGCGCGCGCTCGTTCATTCAGGTCTCCGTGGCGCGCCGCGATCCGGCGCCGGCGACGAGGCGGCCGACAAAAAAGCCGGTCGCAAGCGCGCCAGCAAAAAACAGATCGGGACGCGCGCGCACCCCGTCCTCGACATCGGCCAGCACCGTGCGCCACGAGCGGCGCCCGATCGTGTCGGAGAAATCCTCGATCTCGGCGGCGATCTGGCCGGCAGCGCGCGCGATCGCGTCGCCGCCTTCGGGAGCCTCGGTGGCGAATGCCTCGCCGCTACGGCGGAGCGCTTGCGCAAAGCCGCGCACCGCTTCGGCGAGCCGCGCCTTCTGTTCCTCGATGAGCGTGTCGGCGGCGTCCCAAAGGCTCGCGCGCAAATCGGCCGCGCCTTCCGTATTCGCGCACCCTGTCTCGACGCCCGCGCTCTCGTCGTACCCTTCGCCCGAACTGGCCATATCATTCTCCCCGCCCGGAAACGCCGTGGCGTGGGAACCGGTTCCGGGCAGAGCGCTCAGTGCGCGAGCAGGACCGGGAGGTCGGCTTCCATGATGATGTGGCGCGTTGCGCCGCCGAAGATCATCTGGCGCAAGCGGCTTTGCGTGTAGGCGCCCTTGATCAGAAGATCGGCGCCCGTTGAACGAGATTCAGCGAGGAAGATCTCGCCTGGGCTCATGCGGCCGCGCGTGCCGATATGACGGTGCCGCACCGCGAGGCCGCGGCGCGCGAGCATCGCCGTCATCTCGGCGCCGGAGGGACCCGGCACCTGCCAGCCTTCGATGGTGATGAGCTCGATCGACTTGGCGCGCTCGAGGAACGGCATGGCGAACGCCACGGTGCGCGCCGTCTCGGTACTGTTGTTCCACGCGATGACGATCTTCTGGCCGAAGGATCCCGGTGCCGTCTGCGGCGCCATCAGGACCGGTCGGCCACTCTCGAAGAGCGCGTCCTCGAGCGTCGCTTCGGCGAGCGAGGCGAGTTTCGCCGGGCGCTCCACGACGATCAGATCGAAAATGCGTCCGAGCGTGCCAACGACCGCGTTCTGACGTCCGGTCTCCTCGCGCCATTCGGCGCTGAGCCCCTCGCCCTTGCCGTCGATCGCGACGCCGTGCTGGCGCATGACCGACAAGAACAGCGCGCGCGCCTGCTCACGCCGTTCCTGGCCTTCGCGCTCCAACGTGCGGTCGACCTCGGAGGAGACGGAGAATCCCATCTCGCCCCCAAATACCACGGCATATTCCGTGGTAAGCGCATTGACCCCAACGATACAGCCCTCGAACGGCCGCGCCGCCATAACCGCGGTCGCCAGAACGCTGTTCGCGCTGCCGTCGCCCACCACCGCCAGCACGGTTTTCATGACGCGTTTCCTCGCCTTTGCCGCGCCTTGCGCCGAATTATAGACCAGAGCCGGCGTCGCGCCCAAGGAGAACAACGGAACCCCTAAAGGGCCTTTCGCGTTCGCCCTGCCAAGCCGGATTGAAAGGAAATTTCAGTAATGAGCGTGCCGCTTCGCGCAGCGCCGGCCGCGGAGGTTCGCGCCACCGACGGCACCGCCATGTACCGGATGATCGAGGAGCTGTTCCCGATCTGCCGCAGCATCACCGGCGAGGGCTTGCGCCAGACGCTTCGCCACATCGCCCGCCACGTGCCGCTGGTCCTCCACGAGGTGCCGAGCGGGACGAAGGCGCTCGACTGGACCATCCCCAACGAGTGGAACGTCAAGGGCGCCTACATCGCCACGCTCGACGGCCGGCGCATCGTCGACTTCGCGCACTCGAACCTGCATCTCGTGCAGTACAGCCACGGCCTCGACCGCATCGTCGGGCGCGAGGAGCTGTTGCGCCACGTCCACACCCTGCCGGAGCGGCCGGCCTGGATCCCCTACCGCACTTCCTATTACAACGAGGGCTGGGGCTTCTGCCTCAGCGAGCGCCAGGCGCGGACCCTGACCGATACGGCCTATCGCGTCGTCATCGATGCGACGCTCGCGCCCGGCTATCTGAGCTATGGCGAACTCGCCATTCCCGGCAGCAGCACGGACGAGTTCCTGTTCTCGGTCCATTGTTGCCACCCCTCGCTCGCCAACGACAACCTCTCGGGCATCGCCGTCGCGACCTGGCTCGCAAGCCGCATTGCTGCCGCCCCGCGCCGTCTCAGCTACCGCTTCCTCTTCATCCCCGGCACGATCGGCTCGATCGCGTGGCTCGCCGCCAACGAGCCAATCGTGCCGCGCGTGACGCACGGGCTCGTCCTTTCCTGCCTCGGCGACCCCGGCGCCTTCACCTACAAGCAGAGCCGCCGCGGCACTGCCGAGATCGACCGCGTCCTCGCCCACGTCCTGCCGCACCTCGTCCAGCCCTTCATCCCTTACGGCTATGACGAGCGGCAATATTGCTCGCCCGGCTTCGACATGCCGGTCGGCTGCCTGATGCGCTCGCCCAACGGCTCATACCCCGAATATCACAGCTCGGCCGACGACCTCGCGCTGGTGCGGCCGGATTCGCTCCAGCAATCGCTCGACATGGTGTGGCAGGTGGTCGAGGCGGTCGAGGGCAACCTCACCTACCGGTCGCAGAACCCAAAAGGCGAGCCCCAGCTCGGCCGGCGCGGCCTCTACCGCGCGATCGGCGGGCAGCAAGCGCAGGAATTCGACCAGATGACGCTGCTCTGGGTGCTGAACCTCGCTGACGGCAAGCATTCGCTCCTTGACATGGCCGAGCGCGCGCAACTGCCGCTGCCGAAACTGCGCGCCGCGGCCGACGCGCTCGTCGCGGTCGATCTCATCCGGCCCGCGGCCGCAGCAGCCCATAAAGACTGACCGCCGCCCACAGCACCTCGATCAACGCC
This sequence comes from Allostellaceae bacterium, assembly GCA_035518375.1. GTDB lineage: Bacteria > Pseudomonadota > Alphaproteobacteria > ATCC43930 > CGMCC-115725 > DATJLY01. The sequence continues at coordinate 6,926 of DATIXQ010000067.1, forward strand.
GCCGGCAGGTTCCACGCGCTGTAGAACGAGGCGAGGATCATGAGCGAGCCGACGAGGTTCGCCAGCGGATAGCGCCGGTCATCCGAGGGAAGCCGCCCGCTCTGGTTCGCGAAATAGGCCACGACGATGAGCAGCGTGCCGAGCACGCCCGTGGCGACGAACGGATCGAAGGTCATGCTGCTCCTTTAATACCAGTGCGTCCTTCGACTGCGCTCGCTGATGCTCGCTTCGCTCAGGATGAGGAACTTGAGTGAGGCTCAAAGAGAGGTCCTCATCCTGAGCGTAGGCTCGAAGGGCCGAAGTCGAAGGACGCACGTCGGATTGACAGTCTGCGTCCTGCCCAGCTTAGCTCAAGCGATGAGCGATCCCTTGGGGCTCGAGCGCGGGCTCACCGATTATGGCGACCGGGATTTCGCGCTCTATCTGCGCCGCTCGTTCGCGCGCGCCATGGGCTATTCGAGCGAAATGCTGGCGCGGCCGATCGTCGGCATCGCCAACACGGCATCGGGCTTCAATAACTGCCACCGCCTCGTGCCCGACCTTGTCGAGGCGGTGAAGCGCGGCGTGCTCACCGCCGGCGCGCTACCCTTGGAATTTCCGACCGTCTCGCTGGGCGAAGTGTTTCTCCACCCGACGAGCCTCGTCTATCGCAATCTCATGGCGATCGACACCGAGGAGATGATCCGGGCGCAGCCGATGGACGCGGTCGTTCTGATCGGCGGCTGCGACAAGACTGTGCCGGCGCAGCTCATGGGCGCGCTCTCGGCCGGGCGGCCGGCGATCCAGCTCGTCACCGGGCCAATGATGACGAGCCGCTTCGAGGGCGAGCGTTTGGGCGCCTGCACCGATTGCCGCCGCTTCTGGGCACGCTTCCGCGCCGGCGAGATCGGGCCCGAGACCATCGCCGAGGTCGAAGGGCGGCTGGCGACGACGGCCGGCACCTGCGCCGTCATGGGCACGGCGAGCACCATGGCGGCGATCGCCGAGGCGCTTGGCATGATGCTGCCCGGGACGGCGACGATCCCGGCCGTGCACGCCGACCGGCTGCGCGCCGCGGAAGCGACCGGATCCGCCGCCGCCGCGCTGGCGCGCAACGGGCTCGCGCCCGAGCGGATCGTCACGGCGGCGGCGATCGAGAACGCGCTGCGCGTGCTTCTTGCGATCAGCGGCTCGACCAACGCCGTGCTGCATCTTGCCGCGATCGCCGGACGCGCCGGGCACGAGCTGTCGCTCGCGCGGCTTAACACATTGAGCGACGAGACGCCTGTGCTGGTCGACCTTAAGCCCACGGGCCCGCACTACATGGAGGATCTGTTCGCGGCGGGCGGCATCGGCGCGGTGCTGCGCGAACTCCGGCCGTTGCTCAACCTCGACTGCCTCACCGTGACCGGCGAGACCTTGCGGGAGCGTCTCGATGCCGATGCGAACGCGCGCGTCGACCGCGCCGTGGTGCGTCCGCTCGCCGAGCCGCTGCAGCGCGCCGGGGGGCTCGTCGCGCTCTTCGGCTCGCTCGCGCCCAAGGGCGCGATCCTGAAGCGCGCCGCCGCCGACGAGCGGCTCTTCGAGCGCGAAGGCCGCGCCGTCGTGTTCACTTCGCTCGAGGATCTCGCGTGCCGCATCGACGATCCCGCGCTGGATGTGACGCCCGAGGATTTTCTCGTGCTGCAGAATGCGGGGCCGTGCTCGCCGTCGGGCATGCCCGAGGCGGGATACCTGCCAATTCCGCAAAAGCTCGCACGCGCCGGCGTCAAGGACATGGTGCGCATCTCGGACGCGCGCATGAGCGGCACGGCCTATGGCACGGTCGTGCTGCACATAGCGCCCGACGCGGCGAGCGGCGGGCCCTTGGCGCGCGTCCGGAACGGCGACCGCATCCGCTTGAGCGTGCGCGAACGGCGGGTCGACCTGCTCGTCGCCGCCGACGAGCTTGCGCGCCGCCCGGCCGCAGCGGCGCCGGTGCCTCCGCGCGGCTACCAGCGCCTTTACCGCGAGCACGTGCTACAAGCGGACGAAGGGTGCGATTTCGATTTCCTGCGCCGGACGCCCCGGCGCCAACCCGAGGGAGGTCAGAGATGAACAAGGCATTCAGCCCACCGACGGTCGCGACGCCGACCGGATACAGCCACGGCGTCGAGCTCGGCGCCAACGCGCGCATCGTCTATGTCGCGGGCCAGGTGGGAACGGCGCCCGACGGCAGCATCGCCAAGGACATCCGCGGCCAGGCAACGCAAGCGTGGAAGAACATCGAGAACGTGCTCGCCGCCGCCGGGATGGAATTGAAGGACATCGTCAAGATCAACCACTACCTGACACGCAAAGAGGACATCGCCGCCTATCGCGAAGTCCGCGGGAAAGCGCTGGGGAGCCACCAGCCGGCCTCGACGCTGCTTGTCATCTCGGCCTTGGCGCGCGAGGACTTCCTTGTGGAAGTGGAGTGCGTCGCCGCCAAGTAGCTCAGCGCTTGCCGCGCGCCTCGATCGGCCAGATCTCGACGAGCGTGTCGCCGTCGACCACGTGATAGAAGTCGTGCAGGTTCACGGTCGGGTCGCAGTGCGGCACCATGCATTCGACGCGCGCGCCGAGCGCTGGCTTCTGTGCGCCCGGGGGTAGCACGAGGCGGCCGTGCTCGTCGCCGAAGAATTCGTAGCGGCTTCCGGGCGGCGCGCCCGCGACGAGCTCGGGCAAGGGCCCGTCGGTTGCGAAGCATTTGAGGCCGGCGTCGGTTGTCACGTACCCCGCCGCGTTGACGCTCACGACCGCGGCCTGGACGAGAAGCGAGGTCTCGAATGGCGGCGCGTTGCGCCCGTCGGCGAGCACGTCGCGATACTGCACGTCCATGAAGACGTAGGAGCCGACCTGGAGCTCGGTGAAGATCCGTCCCTCGGGATCGAGATCGAACGTGCCGGTGCCGCCGCCGGTGACGATCGCGGGGGCGAGGCCGGCGCCGCGGAGATGCGCGAGCATGCCGCCGAGACGCTCCATTTGCGCCAAGGCGCGGGCACGGCGCTCGGCCCGCACGGGCACGTGCTGGAGATTGCCGTAATAGGATTGGACGCCGCGATAGACGAGATTCGGCGTGGCGCGCACCGCGCGCGCAAGCGCCCCGAGCGCCGCCTCGTCGGCAGCGCCGGTGCGGCCGTGCCCTGCTTCGAAATCGACGAGCACGTCGAGCTTTTGCCCGTGCGCGCCCGCTGCCGCATCGAGCGCCGCGAGATTCGCGGGATGATCGACGACGACGCTCAGACCCTGCGCCGCCCGGCCGTTCAAGCCGAGGAGGCGCGCGATCTTCGCCTCCGTCACTTGCGGCGAGGTGATGTGGACGCCAGGAATGCCGCCATCGACCATCACCTCGGCCTCGCCCAGCGTGGCGCAGCAGATCCCGAGCGCGCCCGCCTCGACCTGCCGGCGCGCGAGCGCTAGCGACTTGTGCGTCTTGGCGTGCGGGCGGAGCGCCACGCCCGCCGCGCGGGCGTGCGCCGCCATCGCCGCGATGTTGCGCTCAAGGGCGCCGCGCTCGATCAAAAGCGCGGGCGTGTCGAGAAGCGCGCGGCTTCCCCTGATGCCGATGAAGCGCTCGTTGGGCCCGAGCCCTGCCATCGTCCGCGTCAGCGGCCGCTATAGCCCTTGTCGTCGAGATTGAGCAGCGGGAAGGCGCTGAAGACATGCGCCTCGCGGACCGGCGCGGCGGGATGGAGATAGGATTTGTCGAGCTCGCGCATACTGGTGACGCCGAGAAGGCCCAGCGTCTCGTAGATCTCGTCCTCGAGGATCTCGAGCGCGCGCACGACGCCCGCCGTGCCCGCGGCGGCGAGCGCGTAGCAATAGAGCCGGCCCATCGCGACGGCGTTGGCGCCCAGGATCACCGCTTTCACCACGTCGGAGCCGCGATAAAAACCGCCGTCGATGATGATCTGCGCCCGGCCTTTGACGGTCGCGACGATCTCGGGCAGCGCCTCGATCGAGCCTCGGCCATGATCGAGCTGGCGGCCGCCGTGGTTCGAAACGTGGATCCCATCGACGCCGCAGCCGAGCGCGGTCTCCGCGTCCTCGGATGTAGCGATCCCCTTGAGGATGAGTGGGATCTTGCACTTGTCCTTGATGCGACGAACGTCGTCCCAGGTGAGCGCGGACTGGAATGCGCGGCCTGTATTGCGGTCGCGGACGCGCGGCTGCGTGCGCTTGCCGAGATCGCGCTCGCGCCGGCTGTAGACGGCGGTGTCGACCGTGAGGCAGAACGCCTCGTAGCCCGCATCGACCGCGCGCTTGATGTGATCGTCGATCCAGGCGCGGTCGCCGCGCACATAAAGCTGGAAGATGTTGCGCCCGCCCCGCGCGGCTTCGGCCGTCGCCTCGAGTCCGGGCTGGCTCACCGAACTGATAAGCGCACCGATGCCGAATTCCTTGGCGCCCTTCGCCGACGCGCCCGCGCCGCCCTCGTCGAACACTTCGAGCGAGCCAACCGGCGCCAGCAGCACGGGAATACGGAGCGGCTTGCCGAAGAACGTGCCGGAGCAATCGATCTTCGACACGTCCTTCAAGACGCGCGGACGGAACGCCAGCGAATCGATCGCCTGGCGATTGCGCCGCAAAGTCGTCTCGGTCTCGGTCCCGCCGGTGAGGTAATCCCACGCCCCCGACGACAACTTGATATGCGCGAGCTTGACGAACTCGTGCAGCGTCAGGAACTCGCGCTCGCCCGTCTGCTCGCGCCGCGGCGTTGTCTCAGCCATCAAAATCCTCCGTTCGCCCGATCGCCGGGCGGCACAAATCTAATCCGCGCCAACTCGCGGCGGAAGCACGTCGCCCGCGCGGGCCCGCTCAGCCTTCGGCGTGCAACACCTTGCCGCCCGACGTCGCCGGCTTCGCGTCAATGAGGATGAAGGCGACGGTGCAGGGCGCGGTGCCGCGGTTCACCCAGTTGTGTATCGTGCCGCGCTGCACCAGCACGTCGCCCGCCTTGAGGTGCACAGTGCTGTTGTCGAGCTCCATGTCGATCTCGCCGCTCATGATGACGGCATAGTCGATCGAATCGGTACGATGCATGCGGCGCTGCACACCGGGACTGAACTCGACGACACGGAAAACGCTGCCGCCAGCGAGCGTCGTTCCGACCTTGCGCGTCGATTCGTCGGCGGACCCGTCATTGTCGACCGGAAAGCCGACGGTCGACCACACGACGGAAGCCTGCGCGCCCGGACGCGCGGAGCCGACATTCTTCACGTCCTCGTCGATCGTCACGATCGCCTTGCCGTCCTTGTCGTGGCCCGTCACCACGCGCCGCAGTTTGAGCGCCATCCTCGTCCTCCCAATTTGCGGCGGCACCATAAGTGCGCGCTTCCGGCGATGCAACGCCACGCCCGATGGCATCGGCATTTCCGCGCTGTTCTGACCTTGCGGCGTCGCGCTCGCGCCCGAGTTGCGCAGCATCGCTTTTCACGCGCGCCGGTTCGCGTCCCACGACGGCCGCCGTGCACGCGCGCGCAAGAAAAGTTGGGCAGAAAAGACCGGCCGAAAGCTGCCGCGTTTCCCGTCACGGAGGCGTATTTGCGTTCCCAGATTTAGCCAGACTAAAGTTTTTCTACACTAGGTGTAGAATCTGTGTTATGTTCTTTCGCCGGGTTGTGCATCGGATTGGCCGATTGCAGGACCCACGCATAGAGGGAAAACGATGGCTGCAAAGAAGCGCAAGGGCGGAGCCAAGAAAAAGGCCGCCAAGCGCGCCAAGAAGGCGAAGAAGTAAGGCAAGAGCCAACAATCTTCGTTAGGCACGGCGGGGCTGCTCCCGAGCGATTTGAAGCTCAGGGGCAGCCCCGTCGGTTTTCACGGGAACGAAATCTTCGCTCCCTCTGTCATGGCAGCGGTGAAAGACTGGGCCAGCGCCTCGGCCGCGATATTCCGGGTGATGAACACAAGACGCGTCCGCCGGTCCGGGTCGGGCCAGGCCCGGAGCTCCTCCGGCGGATGGAACACATGCTGAACCCCGTGGATCACCACCGGCCGTTCGCGGCCCGCCACATTGATGATGCCCTTCACGCGCAACAGGTTCGGTCCTTTGAGGGATGCGAGCGCTGTCAGCCACGCGCGCAGCTTTGGCCATTCGACCGGCGCTTCGTGCACGAGCGAGACCGTGCTGATGCCGTGATGGCGCAAGAGATGCTCCGCGTCATCGTGTGAATGCGCGTGATCGTGATCGTGGTCGTGCCCATCACCGTGGTCATGATCGTGATGGTGCCCATGATCGTATCCGTGCGCCGCCGCGTGGCGTGCGCGCGCCAGCGCCACATCGGGCGGATCGGGCGCAAACAGCACATCGGGATCGATCGCGCCCTTGATGGCGATCGCCACCGGCGCCAGCGGATTGAGCGCATGGAGCCGCGCCATCACGGCATCGCGCATATCGGCCGAGACGAGATCGGTCTTGGTGAGTACGAGACGGTCCGCCACCGCCGCCTGCTTCGCCGCCTCGTAATGGCGCTCGAGCTGATCCAGGGCGTTCGCGGCATCGACCGTGGCGATGACGCGATCGAGCCGATAACGCTCTTTGAGGGACGCCTCGCCCATGATGGTCTGCAGGATGGGCGCCGGATCGGCAAGGCCCGTCGTCTCGATGGCGACGCGCGAGAAAGGAGGGATCTCGCCCTTGGCGCGGCGCTCGGCGAGCGAGCCCATCGTATCGACGAGATCGCCGCGCACGGTGCAGCAGATGCACCCGCTCTTGAGCAGCACCGCGTCCTCGAACGCCGTCTCGATCAGGAGATGGTCGAGCCCAACCTCGCCGAACTCGTTAATGATGACCGCCGTGTCGGCCATGCCGGGATGGCGCAGGAGGCCATTGAGAAGGGTCGTCTTGCCGCTGCCGAGGAAGCCCGTAATCAATGCCGTGGGCAGCATTTCCGCACCGGCCATCGGGGTCGCCTCCAATCCCGTCTTACCCAAATTTCACGTTTGCAAACTTAGCCCCTTTGCTAAGATCGCGCCAATGTTCCGCGGCTGGGCCCAGCGCGGAGCTGGGAGGAACATGGGCACGAAGATGATTGCCGCGGGGCTCGCATTTCTTGCCTCGGCGGCATGTGCTGTGCCGGCATTCTCCGAGGAACCCGTTGCGCTTCGCATCGGCTGGGTCCAGGTCGGCCATGTCACGCCGATGTACGACATCCTCGTCAAGGAGCATCCCGAGCTCTTCCCGCACTACGGCAAGAGCTACACCTTCGCCGGGGTGCGCTTCAACGGCACGACGCCCGAGATCCAGGCGCTCGCGGTCAACGAGCTCGAGATCGCCTCGATGGCGTCCTCGTCGATGACCCTGGGTGTCACCAATGCGAAGCTCGATCTGCGCATGGTCTCCGACCTCATCCAAGACGGCCGGCCCGGCTCTTACGACGAGCCGTTCGTCGTGAAGAAGGACGGGCCGATCAAGACGATCGAGGACATCAAGGGCAAGCGCATCGCAACCAACGCGATCGGCTCGGCGTCCGATACCTCGATGCGCATCATGCTGAGGAAACACAACATCGCCGACAGCGACTTCACCACGATCGAGGCGAATTTCGCGAACATGTTCCCGATGATCGAGCAGGACAAGGTCGATCTGATCCCGGTCCTGCCGCAGGATATGAAGCGCGTGTTCGAGACCGGGCGCTACCGCACGCTCTACACCGCGGGCGAGGCGCGCGGGCCGGCCGAGACGGTCGCCTGGGCGATGCGCGCCTCCTTCATCGCGGCGCATCGCGCAGCGCTCGTCGATTTCTTCGAGGACCATCTGCGCGCGCTGCACTGGTTCCTCGAGCCGGCCCATCACGACGCCGCGGTGGCGATCGCGGCGCAGGTGACGAAGCAGAAGCCCGATGAGCTCCAGTATTTCTTCACGCACGACGATTTCTACCGCGATCCCGATGGCGTTCCCGACCTAAAGGCGGCGCAAAAGGAGATCGACGATTCGGCAAAGCTCGGCATCCTCAAGGAGGGCATCGAGCTGTCCCCGGCTTACGTCGATCTCTCCCTCATCAAAGAGGCGAAGGCGCGGCTCAACGGCGCGAACGGAGGAGGATGACATGGCTGCCGCTGCGGAAACTGGCACAACATTCCGCGACGAACCACCGCCCGAGCGCGGTGCGATCGCGACCGCGTTCTGGCGCTACCTGCCACTCCTCATTCTCGCCGCCGTGTGGGAGGGGGCGGCGCGCTCCGGCCTCGTGTCGCAGCTCGCGCTGCCGAGCCTCTCGAGCGTGATCGAGTCGTGGTTCGGGCTGCTCGTCCCGTCCGACCCCTCGCCCGGGATCGCGGGCGGACTCCTACCGTGGCTTCTCTGGTTCTTCAGCGGCGACATCATCACCAACGGGCTCGATTCGCTGTGGCGGCTCTGCGCCGGGCTCGGCATGGCGATCTCGATCGGCACGATCATCGGCGTGCTGATGGCGTGGTATCGACCCTTGGACATGCTTTTGAACCCGATCGTGCAGGTCTTCTATCCGATGCCGAAATCGGCGCTCATCCCGGTGACGGTGCTGTGGCTCGGCTTCGGTCATTGGTCGAAGATCGTGCTCATTTTCATCGGCTGCATGCTGCCGGTGACGCTCTCCGCCTATAACGGAGCGCGCGGCTGCGAGCAGTTCCTCGTCTGGTCGGCGCGCAGCCTCGGCGCCTCGCGCACGCGCACGCTGTTCGAAGTGGTGCTGCCGAACGCGCTGCCGGAGCTTCTCGCGGGGATCCGCACCGCGCTCGCGCTCTCTTTCATTCTGATGGTCGCTTCGGAGCTCATCGTCGCGCGCTCGGGCCTCGGCTACATGATCGGCTGGCTCGGCGACGGCGGCGTCTACGACGCCATGTTCGCGGTGACGCTGACGGTGGCGGCCTTGGGCTTTGCCGCCGACCGCGGCTATCTCATGCTGATGCGGAGGGTGCTGTCATGGCGCGAATGACGACGACTGCCGGCACGCTCGTCGGACTGGGCGAGGAGTCGCAATTCACGCGCTGGGCCGAGCTCGGCCGCCGCGCGCTGCTCTCGGTCTTCCCTGTCGTCCTCGTGCTCGTGATCTGGGACCAGGCGACCTGCCTGCGCGCCAGCGTGTGCCTCGACCATCCATTCACGACGCCGTTCCTGCTGCCCAATCCGGTCACGATCGCCGACCGCATCTGGGGCGACGTGACCTCGGGCGATCTCGTGCTCAATGTCGGGCTCACGCTCTACCGCGCGTTCTTCGGCTTCGCCGTTGCCTCGGTCGCGGGCGTGGCGCTCGGCATCCTCATCGCGCGCAACAATTGGGTGCACTGGTTCTTCGACCCGATCATCTCGGTGGGGTTCCCCATGCCGAAGATCGCGTTCTTGCCGATCTTCATGCTGTGGTTCGGGCTTTACGACACGTCCAAGATCGCGCTTATCATCTTCGACGCGACGTTCCCGGTCCTGACCGCGACGATTGCCGCGGCACAGGGCGTCGACCGCTACACGCTGTGGTCGGCGCGCATGCTCGGCGCGAGCGAACGCCAGCTGCTGTGGGAGATCATCGTGCCGGCCTCGTTCCCGACGGTGATGACGGGCCTGCAGATCGCGCTGCCCATCTCCCTCATCATCGCGATCGTGACCGAGATGATCATGGGCGGGCCGGGCCTCGGCGGCTCGATGATCGCGGCCTCGCGCTTTGCCGACTCCCCGGGCGTTTTCGCCGGCATCATCGAGATCGCGATCGCCGGCTTCTGCGTCGTCAAGGGCATGGCGATCCTGAGAAAGCGCCTGCTCATCTGGCACCCCGAGGCGGAAGAGCCGACGACCGTCTGACCCGCGTTCCAGCTGACCACGAGGGCCTTCTGCCGCGCGCAGGCGCGGCACCGGCCCCTTGCGCCCCCGCGGCACCCGGGGCATAGAGGGGTCGGACACAGATAACGCGGGGATGGCAATGGCGCAGGCGTTGAACATGCGGCTTCTGGCGCAGAACGAGCTTGCCGGGTTCGGCGGCGTCGGCGAGGGCATGAGTATGCAGCTCGCCAAGGACGGGCGCCGCATCCTCTGGCTCGCGCACGAATCCGCGCCCAAGAACTTCACCGGCGTCGATGTGAGCGACCCGCGCAATCCCAAGGTCGTTACGCAGACGGAGCTGCCGCACAAGCAGATGCGCTCGAATTCGCTCGAAGTGTGCGGCGACATCATGGCCGTCGCCTATCAGACGCAGCAGCACGGTATGAAGCCGGCGGGCGTCGAACTGTTCGACATCTCGAAGCCCGAGACGCCGCGCTCGATCTCGCTCTTCGACTGCTCGGGGCCAAAGTCACGCGGCGTGCACCAATGCTGGTTCATCGATGGCGAAACCGTGCATTTTTCCGGTGGCGCCGCCGATTTCTCGCCGCGCAACCTGAAGGACGACCAGTTCTATCGCGCGATCGACGTGAAGAACCCGGCGAAGCCGCGCGAGATCTGCCGCTGGTGGCTCCCGGGCCTCGCCGAGACCGACAACGAGCCGCCGCCGCCGCGCCATCCGAAATTCGACGGCGGCTTCCGCACGCACAATACGAACGTCTATCCCGAGCGCCCGGACAGGGCCTATCTCGGCTACATCGACGGCGGCGTCATAATTCTCGACATTTCCGACAAGGCGCGGCCGAAGATGGTCGGGCACTGGAATCCGCATCCGCCCTTCCCCGGCTTCACGCACACGGCGATGCCGCTCTTCGACCGCGAGATCCTGGTCGCGAGCGATGAGTGCGTGCGCGAGAAGGGTGCCGACTGGCCGAAGCTCGTGTGGATCCTCGACATGCGGCGCGAGGACAATCTCGTGCCGGTCTCGACATTGCCGCTGCCGATCGAGGCCCACCGCAATCTCGGCGGACGCTTCGGCGCGCACAATCTGCACGAGAACCGGCCGGGCCCGTCCTTCCGTTCCTCGACCCTGATCTTCGGTACCTATTTCAATGGCGGCATCCGCGTCCACGACATCAGCGATCCGCTGCAGCCCAAGGAGGTCGCGTATTTCGTGCCCGACCCGCCCAAGGGCTCGCCCGCGGGCTTCGTGCAGATCAACGACTGCTATGTCGACGAGAACGAGATCGTCTATGCGGTCGACCGCTTCACCGGCGGGCTCTACACGCTCGAGATGACCTTGTAGCAGCCGCCATTGTCATTGCGAGGAGCGAGAGCGACGAAGCAATCTGCCGGGGATTGCTTCGCTGCGCTCGCAATGACAGCTTTGAAGTCTAGCGCCGCCAGAGCCGCTTCGAGGCGAGCGCCGCGCCTTCGACGAGCGCCTCGAGCTTCGCCCATGCGATCTGCCGATGGACGCGGCCGCCCAATCCGCAATCGGTTGCGGCGATGACGCGCTCCTTCCCGACGACGCTCGCGAAGCGCTCGATGCGCGCGGCCACGACTTCGGGGTGCTCGACGACGTTGGTCGCGTGGCTGACGATGCCCGGCACGAGGATCTTGTGGTCGGGAAGCTTCGCGTCCTTCCACACCGCCCATTCATGCTCATGGCGCACGTTGGCAGCCTCGAAGGAATAGGAGTCGCAGTCGATCTTGAGCATGAGGTCGACGATGTCCGCCATCGGGATGTCGGTCGTGTGCGGCCCGTGCCAGCTCCCCCAGCACAGATGGAAGCGCAGCCGGTCCTTCGGCAGGCCCTTGATCGCGTGGTTCAGGCCCTCGACGCGCTGCATCGTGAATTTCTTGTAGTCGGCGACGCTCGGCTCGGGATTGATCTGGTCCCAGTTCTCGGCGATCGAAGGATCGTCGAACTGCAGGATGAAGCCCGCATCGACGATCGCCTTGTATTCCTCGCGCATCGCATCGGCGCAGGCGAAGATGAACTCCTCGTTGGTCTTGTAGTACTGGTTGCGGAGCCGCGCGGCCGAGCCCGGCGCGATCGACGACATAAATCCTTCCTCGCACCCGGCCGCCGTCATCGCTGCCTTGAAATTGTCGATGTCGGCTTTGAGAAGCGCTTGGCCCACATATTTGATGGGCGCGACGCAGATGGGCCGGCGCATCACCACAGGGCCGGTCGAAGCGCCCGATTCCGGATCGGAATAGGCCTCGCGGAAGCGCACGCGGTCGCGCCGGTCGGCCATGCTCGTCAGCACGATCTCGCCCGGCGCGGAGCGCCGCACCGGCATGTCGGGCTCGGCCGGCGACAGGTCGAGCCCGCCGAGGCGCTGATAAGAATAGCTCCACCACGCACCGAAGAAGACGCGGTGGCCCATCGACTTGCCGTACTCGCCGTCGCCCGGCACGTCGATGCCGATCTCCTTCTGTTGGCGTACGACATCGGCGACGCCGCGCGTCAGGAGTTTCTGGAATGTCGGCTCGTCGATCTCGCCCTTCTCGCGCTTGGCGTTGGCGGCGATGAAGTCGTCGGACCGCGGCAAGCTTCCCGCGTGGCTTGTCAGGATACGCGTGTCGCTGCGTCGCATGGCACTCCCCTTCCCTTTCTTTGCCATCGAGGATTTCACCTTTCGCCTTCCTTGACAATGGCGCGGGCCAAGAGCGCAATTCCGCGCCAGGGAGAGGGAGAACGCCATGCAGAGAGCCGATCACCGCGTTGTCGTGAGCCACGTCGGAAGCCTCGTTCGGCCGCCGGCGCTCGTCGCTTATCTCGAGAAGATCCGCGACAAGGAGCCCTACGATCAATCCGCGTTCGAGCGCTGCCTCACGGACTCCGTCGCCGAGGCCGTGCGGCTCCAGGCTGAGGCCGGCATCGATGTCGTGAGCGACGGCGAGTTCGGCAAGTCGGTCAACTGGGCTTTCTATGTGCACCGGCGTTTGAGCGGGCTCGAATGGCGGCCCTTCACTGACGAGGAGTTGAAGGACCCGATGGCCGCGGTCATCAGCGGGCGCGACCGCGAGGCCTTCCCCGAGTTCTACGGCGAGTATGACAAGCGCGTGCTCTCGAACGCGCGTTCGGTCGGGCGGCCGATCGTCACGGGGCCGATCAAGTACACAGGCCAAGCCGAGCTGCAGCACGACATCGCGAACCTCAAGGTGGGGCTCGCTAAGACCAAGGGTGTCGTGGGCTTCCTGCCGGTCGTGGCGCCGGCAAGCGCGATGCCCAACGCGCGGAACGAGCACTATCGCGACGAGGAGAGCTATCTCTTCGCGCTTGCCGAGGCGCTCCAAACCGAATACCGCGCCATCATCGACGCCGGCCTCGATCTCCAGGTCGACGACGCGTTCCTCCCTTACAATTACGAACGCATGGTGCCGCCGATGACGCTGGCGGAATACCGTAAGTGGGCATCGCTGCGCATTGACGCGCTGAACCACGCGCTGAAAGGCCTGCCCAAGGACCGGACGCGCTATCATATCTGCTGGGGCAGCTGGAACGGGCCACACATGTTCGACGTGCCGATGAAGGACATCGTCGACCTCGTGCTGCGCGTCGATGCCGGCGCCTACAGCTTCGAGGCGGCGAACCCGCGCCACGAGCATGAGTGGCGCGTGTGGAAGGACGTAAAGCTGCCGACGGGAAAAGTGCTGATGCCCGGCCTCATCGCGCATTCGACCAACATCGTCGAGCATCCGGAGCTCGTGGCCGAGCGGCTCCTGCGCTTCGCCGACTGCGTCGGCCGCGACAGCGTCATGGCAGGAACGGATTGCGGCTTCTCGCAGAGTCCGCTCGCCGGCCGCGTCCACCGCACGATCATGTGGGCGAAGCTCAAATGCCTCGCCGAGGGCGCGGCGATCGCCTCGAAGCGGCTCTGGGGCTAAGGCGGCAGGTCAAAGCCTTCGGCGCTGGGGCCGAACGGGCTCGCCGGCAGCAGTACGCCGGCCCAAAAACGCTGCAGCTCGGGCGGCAAGACGCGCCCGAGGAGACTTATGCGCTCCTGTTGCAGGGCCGCGCCCGGCACCGCAACGAGATGCGCGCCCGCATCCGCGAGGCTCTGCAGCTCCGCGCGGCGCTGCCGCCGCGGCGTTGTGTTGCCCTGGAGATCGATCGCGACGAATCCGGTTCCGGTCCAAAAGGCAAAGTCTGCGCGCACGCTCGCCGTGCCCGCAGGCAGATGCGCTTGTGGCAGCGGGCGCAGCGCCGAGAAGCTCCAGTCCTCCGGCGCAAAGATTCCACCCGCGCGCGCCGAAAGATCGCGTAGCTCGGCATCGGCTGTGGCAAGCGTGGCCGCGATCCACTCGACGTAGCAATCGAGGAAGAGAGCCGCGAGCCGGTCCCAGGGCCCGCACAATGAGGCGAGTTGCTCGCGCAGAATCTCGAGCCGATCGGCAACGCTCGTCGCGCGCACGAGATCGGGCGGCTCGGCGAAAGGATAGGGTCCATCGGAAAGGCGCAGCGCAGCGCCCGCGGCAACGGATAGCGCGGGGCCCGCATCCTGCGCCACAGCGCGTCCATACGGCACGATCACCTCGGCCCGATGCGATGCCATGATGTTCCTCGATCGATCGCGCGACCATGCTAGGGTGTGCGGAGAGAAGGCGAAACCGCTGGTGCGTCCCATCGAGCGTACAAGATGGCACGGAAGGCAGGCGCGCGTCCTATAACGGGCATGCGGGCCAGGTCGAGGCGTTTCTGGCGCCTTGCCGGCGCGCTAGTCCTCGTCCTTTTCCTTCCTGTTTTGGTGAGTTCCTGCATGTTCGGTCGCGATGGCGGCGTTCCCTGGTACGAAGCGCGGCGCGACGCGACGGGCCTTGCGCCCGATCCGGCGTCGATGCCCGAAGCGGTGATCCAGGTCTATGCCGCGCGCGCCGTGGCATGGCGCGGCGCCTTTGCCGTCCATACCTGGATCGTGGTGAAGCCTGCAGGAGCGCCGCGCTTCACGCGCTACGAGGTGATCGGCTTCGGCGTCGCGAGCGGCGCGCCGGCGGTCCGGGTCGACCGCACCGGCCCCGACAATTACTGGTTCGGAGCACGGCCTGAGATTGTGCTCGACCGGCGCGGCGCGGGTGTGGACGAGCTGATCGCCAGGGTCCGCGCCGCGGTCGCGGCCTATCCCTATCCGCATGAGTACCGCGCCTGGCCCGGTCCCAACAGCAACACGTTCATCGCCTTCATCGCGCGCCAGGTGCCGGAACTGGGTCTTGCTTTGCCCTCGAACGCGATCGGCAAGGACTATCTTCCGGACGGCGCGCTCATGGCCGCGGCGCCCTCCGGCACCGGCTTCCAGCTCTCGCTCTTTGGCCTTGCCGGGATCCTCGTCGCTCGCGCGGAAGGGTTCGAGATCAATCTGCTGGGCCTCAATCTCGGCATCGATTTCGCCAAGCCCGGAGTGCTTCTGCCGGGGATCGGGCGGCTCGGCGTGCCCCGTCTCGAGCCGGGTTGAGCCAATCCTCGCACGGCGCAGTGCCGTGCGGTACGATGGCGCGAGACATGCCGGGCGAATGGCGCATCGGAGCGCGGCTCGCGCTCCTCGGGGGGATAGCCGCCGTCATTCTCGTCGCGGGCGCCGCGATCCTCTATTCCGAATATTCGAGCGACCTAGCGCGCGCCCAGGACGAGGCCGGCCGCCTCTTCGCCGAACGCGCCGCGAGCGCCGACGTGCAGATCGACACGCTCGTCGACCACGCCATTGACCTTGCAGGCAAGGCGCCCGGCGAAAAGGGCATCGGGGAGCCGGTGAGTGACAATGGACGCGCGCATCCCGCGCTCGATTTTCTCGACGCCGCCGTCGATTCGGCGCCGTCGATCTACGCCGCCTATTACGGCCTCGCCGACGGTGGCTTTATCGAGGTGATCGCGACGCACGGCAATCCCGAGGTGCTGAAGGCGCTCGGCGCGCCCGACGGGACTGTTCGCGTCATCCGCACGGTCGTGCCCGAGGAGGGCCACGAAGTGACGCAGGATTGGAGCTTCCTCGATTCCGCCGGCGCTGTGCTGGGCGAGCGCTCCGATCCGAGTCCGGCCTTTGATCCGCGCCAGACGACTTGGTATCAGCGCGCCCTCAATCAGGACGCGCCCGTCTTCACACGCCCCTACGTGTTCAGCTCGATGCCCGTCATGGGTGTGACTGCCGTCCGCTATCTCGCCGCGAGCCACGGCGTGTTCGGGGTGGATTTCCTCCTAAGCGACCTGAGCCGATTCATCGCTGAGCATCCGGTCTCGGCGAACGGCGCGCTTTACATCTTCGACAATTCGCTCGATCTTTTGGCCGCCGCGCCCGACGGCCCCAATGGCGTGCCGACCGGCAAGCTCATGTCCGACATGCGCACGCTCGGGCTCCCCATCCTGCAGAGGCTCGCGGACCTGTCGCAAGGGACGAACATCAATCGCGTCACGCGCACGCGCATACAGGGGCGCGATTACATCGCGCTCGTCTCGCAGTGGCGTGGCCGGGCGGCGCCTTTGATCGACGTCGGCGTCATCGCGCCCGCAAGTGATTTCGCACGGCCGCTCGGGCCCGTCCTCGTCTGGACGGCGCTCGCGACGGCCGTGGTCCTCGTCGCCGCCCTCTTCGTCGCGGCGCGGCTGACGCGCCAGCCGCGCGGCGCCCGCTGAGTCCCGTACGGGAGACGCCAATGTTCTATGAGCCGCACAAGGACAATCACGGGCTCCCCTACAATCCCTATAAGTCGATCGTGGTGCCGCGCCCGATCGGCTGGATCTCCACCGTCAACCGCGCCGGCATCGTCAATCTCGCGCCCTTCAGCCAGTTCAACAATCTCGCCTACGATCCGCCCTTCGTCATGTTCTCGGGCAACGCCAAGCCCGAGTCGGGCCATCGCAAGGACAGCGTCAGGAACGCGACCGACAGCGGCGAGTTCGTGTGCAACATGGCGACGTGGGAACTGCGCGAGGAAGTGAACATCACCTCGCAATTTGTCGACGCTGGTATCGATGAGGCGGCCTTGGCCGGGCTCGAGATGCTGCCCTCGCGCCTCGTCAAGCCGCCGCGCGTCGCGCGTTCGCCGGTCCACCTCGAATGCAAGTTCCATTGCGTCGTGGCGCTACCCGGAAACGATTTCGACGCCGTCCATCACGTCGTGATCGGCCGCGTCGTCGGCGTCCACATCCGCGACGACGTCATCACGCCCGAGGGCAAGATCGATATCCTGAAGCTCCGGCCGCTCGCACGGCTCGGATATCATGACTACACGAGCGTCGAATCGCTTTTCACGATGACGCCCGGCGGACCCAAGGCAGAGGAGCACAAGCGCGGCCTCGAAGGGCGGCCGAAGCGCCGCCGCGCGGCGGAGTGAGCGTCAGCGCCCGAGCTTGGGCAGCGGCGAGGTGCCGTCGGGCGGCGCGATGTCGGCCGTGTTTAGGACCATGGCGAGCGTCGTGTAATAGCCGACGAAGCTCACGAGCTCGATCGCCCCCTTCGCCCCGAAATGCTCCTTGAGCGCGGCGAAGGTCGCGTCGCTCAACCGCGCCACGCGCAGGAGCTCGCGCGCCGCGTCGTAAGCGGCCGATTCCGGCGGCGTCAGCTGCTCCGGGCGGCGGCCGGCGGCGATTGCGTCGATGAGGGCGGGCTCGATGCCCACCTCCTGCGACATCTGGCGGTGGATGCCGAACATGTATTCGGCGGACCAGTGCCGCCCGACCGTAAAGATGACGATTTCCTTGACGCGCGGCGGCAGCACGCCGGCGAAGCGGATGAAGTCGCCCAAATGGCGCATGCGCTCGGCGAGCTCCGGACTGTAGATGAGCGGCACGTAAGGCCCGCGCACGGCGCCGCGCGGCCCCTTGGTCAAGGTCTCCGCCACCTTGCGCTGCTCCGCATCCCACTGCGCGGGCGCGAGCTCCGGGAACCGTTCGGCCATCGCATGTCCTCCCTGCGGCTGCCATAGCACGGCGGCGCTTGGCGCGCGACTCGTGCCGAGTCGTCCGCGCTGTCACACAGCTGACTCGGGAGCGTTACAAAACTGTCCCGATGCGCATGTTAGTGAGCCTATCGATGCAGCATCTCTGCATGAGCCTTGGTCCTCTCTCTTCCTCCGCGGAGTGCGCGTGAAGCACGAGTGGCGCATCAGTCACTATCGGTCCATCTTCATTTCCGACGTTCATCTCGGCACGCGCGGCTGCAAGGCGGCCTTCCTGCTCGATTTCCTGCGCTGGAACGAGTCGGATTACCTCTATCTCGTCGGCGATCTCGTTGACGGCTGGCGGCTCAAGAAATCCTGGTATTGGCCGCAGACCCACAACGACGTGGTGCAGAAGCTGCTCCGCAAGGCGCGGAAGGGAACGCGGCTCTGCTACATCCCCGGCAACCACGACGAAGGCCTGCGCGACTTCTGCGACTCGCATTTCGGCGGCGTGACGCTCCTGCGCGAGACCGTGCACGAGACCGCCGACGGCCGGCGCCTCCTCGTCATCCACGGCGACGCCTTTGACGGCGTCGTGCGTTATGCGAAGTGGTTGGCGTTGCTCGGCGACTGGGCCTACGACACGGCCATCCGGCTCAATCACCTTTTCAACGTCGCGCGGCGACGCTTGGGATATCCCTACTGGTCGCTCTCCGCCTATCTCAAGTTCAAGGTCAAGAACGCGGTGCAGTTCATCAGCGACTATGCCGACACCATCTCGGCCGAAGCGCGCCGGCGCGGCGTCGACGGCGTCGTGTGCGGCCACATCCACCATGCCGAGATCCGCGACCTCGATGGCGTGCTCTACTGCAACGACGGCGACTGGGTCGAAAGCTGCACGGCGCTGGTCGAGCACCATGACGGCCACCTCGAGATCGTGCGCTGGATGGAGCTGCGCGAGCTCGACCCGCTCGAGGAGGTCTTGCCGATCCCGGAAGAGGTCGACGCCTAGCGCACGGCGCAGTCGCGCAAGATCTCGGGCCGGAAGGCGAGGCCGTGGCCCGGGCGCTCGGGCACGCGGAGCATGCCGTTCACGACTGGTACGGGCTCGATCCACAGGTCCTCGGAGAGGCCCATGTCCTCGACCCAAAGCCCGTTCGGAATCGCGGCGAGGAGCTGGCAGTTGAGCTCGGGGAAAAGGTGCGGCGCGATCGTGATGCCCCAGGTGTCGGCGATGGCGGCGATCTTGCGCAGATCGGTGAAGCCGCCGCGCATCGGGTCGGGTTGCAGGATCGGCAAGAGTGGACGCTCGAAAAAGGGCTTCAAGTCGTAGCGCGTGAAATGCGTCTCGCCGCCGACGATGCGCAAGTCGAGCGCCTCGGCGATGCGGAAATATCCGGCGAAGTCGTCGGGCGGAACCGGCTCCTCGAGCCAGTAGACGCCATAACGCTCGAACTTTCGCCCCATCTCGATCGCGATATCGGCGGTCCAGCCCATGTTGACGTCGATCATGATGTCGATCTCGGGCCCGACCGCCTCGCGCATGCGGCGCACATTGTCGAGGTCTGTGGCAAGGCTCGGCCCGTGCGCCACCTGCATCTTGATCGCCTTGTAGCCGCGCGACTTGTAGTGCAGCGCCTTGGCGATCATGCCGTCGCCACCGCTGCCGCGGAAGCAACCGCTGCCGTAGGTGGGAAGCTCGGCACGGTAATGGCCCCACAGGCGATGGAGAGGCAGTCCCGCGCGCTTGCCGACCGCGTCCCAGAGCGCGATGTCGAGCGCCGACATTGCCATCGCCACGATGCCGCCACGGCCGTACGTGGCACTCCACTGCCACAGGTCGCGCCAGATCGCCTCGACCGCCGTCGCGTCCTTGCCGATGACGCGCGGCACGACCGTCTCCTCGACGCAAGCGGCGAGCGTCCTGAGGATCGGGCGGAAAGTGAAGAGATAGCCCATGCCGACGATGCCGCCCGCGGTCTCGGCCTCGAGCACGAGAATGTTGCGCATGTCGCCGAATGCATGGCCCTTGAGCCAAGGACTCTCGAACCACGGGATGCGCAGCATCGTGGTGCGGATCGAGCGGATGGTCATGTCGGCGCTCATGGCGAACCTCTCTAGTGTCCCGATTCCGAAGTTCGCACGTTCAATCGGCTCGCTCGTTTGCGAACTTCGGAATCAGTGGGACACTAGCAACCCTTTGATTGCTAGTGTGGCTTTGGATTTTAAGTTCCTCTCGGAGCGGTCGGCCAAGAGGAACTTCAAATCCGCCACACTAGCGCAGGAGGGAAAGCGGGCGCGGCGCGATGGTGACTTCGAGCGGCAGCGCGGCGCCGAGGTCGCCGTCGATCTGCACGCGCTCGCCGACGGGACCCGTGACACGCACGCGTGTTCCGCGCACGATGCGAGCGTCGTCGAGGGCCGCGACGCGGTTGGCGCCCAATGCCGCCGCGTAGCGCAGCACGTCGAAGCGGCTGCCGTGCTCGAAAAGCGCAACCTCAAACACGGGCTCCTCGAGCCGCGCGCCCGCGGCGACAATGAAGCGGCCGCCGTAATAGTGCCCCTTGGCGATGACGAGCGATGCGGCGCCGTAGACCGCGCCGTCGATCTCGACCTCGTAGCGTGCGGCCTTGAGGCGCGCGAGGCATCCGAGCGCGCTCGCGACGTATGCGGCCTTGCCGGCCGCCCGCTTCCAGGCGAGATCGATCCCCTCGACAACGCGGGCGTCGAAGCCGATCCCCGCCATCATGAGGAAACGCCGGCCGTTGGCGCTTCCGGCGAAGACGGGAACGACACGAGCGCAGGCGATGACCTCCGCAAGCGCTTCGGGCTCGGTCGCCAGTTCGAGTTCCGCCGCCAAAACGTTCGCCGTGCCGAGAGGTACGATGCCGAGCGGTATGTCGGCGTCGCCAAGCCCGTTCACCACCTCGTTGACGGTGCCGTCGCCGCCGGCGGCGACGACCGCGTCATAGCCGTGGCGTGCCGCACTTTGCGCCAAGACCTCGGCATCGCCCGCCGCGCGCGTCTCCAACAGCACGGGCTTGGCACCCAGGGCATCCAGGGCGGCAAGCACGCGCTCAAGGCGGCGCTTGCGGCGCGCGCCCGCGGTCGGATTGAAGATCACGCACAGGTGCCGTCGCAGGGGCGCCATATTTACACTCTACCCCAGCCGTCCGTAGAGTGTCGCCGGCTTGGCGCCCAAGGGAGGAGAATCCATGGCTTCGGTGACGGACGAGATCGTGGCCATCCGCGACCGCTGGCACACCAAGAACCATCCGTTCTTCCGCTCCTTCGGCGAGGGCAAGCTGCCGCTCAAGTCGCTGGGGCGATATCTCGCCCTCCATTATCAGTTCGTCTCGCGCGCGCTGCCATCGATTGCCGTACTCTATGCCCGCGTCTACGAGCATGAGGACGTGAGGAAGGCGATCGCCGAGAACATCGCCGAAGAGGAAGGCCTGAAGGCCATTCCCGGCGAGGGCCACAAGCCGCACGACCACAACGAGATGATCTTCCGCTTCTGCAAGGCCGCGGGTTTCTCGGCGGACGAGGTGCGGAACATCAAGATGACGCCAGCGTGGTGGGCACGCTCGCTCCATTACGCGACCGTCACGACGACCGAGCCCCTGGGCGTCGTGCTGGCGATGCAGTCGACCCAGGAGGGCCAGCAGCCCGCCTTGAACGATGAGCTGGTGCTGCCGGCCTTCGAGAAGCATTACGGCTATAAACGCAGCGCTCCCGAGGTCGAATTCTTCGCCGAGCACGCGGTCGCCGACATCGAGCACAGCCGCCGCCAGCTCGAGCTTTGCGCAAAGCACCTGACGAGCCCCGAACTGCGCCAGCGCGCGCTCAAGGTGGCGCAAGAGGCGGTCGAGCTGCGCTGGGCATCAATCACCGACATCTACCGCGCCGATGTTCTGGGCGAGCGCGATCTGCTGCCGGCCGGCGTGGCGTAGCAGAAGCGATGGTGCTGAGACTGGGCTACAAGGCGTCGGCCGAGCAGTTCGGGCCCGGGGACCTCCTGCGTTTCGGCTGCGCCGCCGAGCGCGAAGGCTTCGATTCCGTGTTCGTCAGCGACCACTTCCAGCCGTGGCGTCACACGGGCGGGCACGCCCCCTTCTCGCCCGTTTGGCTTGGCGCGCTCGGCGCGCGCACCTCGCGCGTGCTGATGGGAACGAGCGTGTTGACGCCCACCTTCCGCTACCACCCGTCGATCGTGGCGCAGGCCTTTGGCACGCTCGGGAGCCTCTATCCCGGCCGTCTCATCCTCGGCATCGGCAACGGTGAGGCCTTGAACGACGTGCCGGCGACCGGAATGGAATGGCCGCCGTTCAAGGAGCGGTTCGGGCGCCTGCGCGAGGCCTTGACGCTCATCCGCAAATTGTGGAGCGAGGAGCGCGTGAGCTTCGCCGGGGAGTTCTACCGCACAGAGAACGCGACGATTTACGACCGGCCCGTCGAACCGATCCCGATCTATATCAGCGCCGGCGGCGCGCAGATGGCGAAGTTCGTCGGCCGCACCGGAGACGGCTTCATCTGCACGAGCGGCAAGGCTTGGTCCTTCTACCGCGAGGAACTGTTGCCGAACCTCGCGGACGGCATCACTGCCGGAAACCGCGCGCAGGAGAGTGTCGAGCGCATGATCGAGATGAAGGTCTCCTACGACACCGACCGTAACCGCGCGCGCGAGGAGACGCGCCACTGGGCGGCGCTTGCGCTCACCGCCGAGGAAAAGCTCGCGGTCGACGATCCGCGCGAGATGGAGCGGCTCGCCGATGCGCTGCCCGTCGAGCGCGCCGCCTCACGCTGGATCGTGTCGAGCGATCCAGAGGAGCAGGTTGAGGCGATCCGTCCTTATGTCGAGATGGGGTTCCGGCATCTCGTGTTTCACGCGCCGGGCCCGGACCAGGAGCGCTTCCTCGCGCTCTATGCGCGCGACGTGCTGCCGCGGCTCCGCCGCGCGTTCGGCTGAGCAAGCATGGCTGCGCTTCTTCAACAAATCTCGCGCGGCGCGCGCCTTAGCGATGAGGCGGCGCTCGCGCTTGCGGACTGCGACGATCTCGGCGCGCTCATGTCGGAAGCGGCAAGCATGCGCGACATCGGGCACGGCGGCATCGTGACGTATTCGCGCAAGGTATTCATTCCCCTGACGCGGCTCTGCCGCGATTCGTGCCATTATTGTACCTTCGCGCGGCCGCCGCGCGCGGGCGAGGCGGCCTATCTCTCGCGCGAGGACGTGCTGGCGATCGCAACCGCCGGCGCGCGCGCCGGCTGCAAGGAGGCGCTTTTTACCTTGGGCGACAAGCCCGAGCTGCGCTATCGCGTGGCGCGCCAGGCGCTCGAGAAGCTGGGCCACGCGACGACGCTTTCCTACCTCGCGGAGATGGCGGCGCTCGTGCAGAAGGAGACGGGGCTTCTGCCGCACATCAACGCCGGCGTGATGGACGAGGCCGATGTCGCGCGGCTCCGCACCGTCTCGGTCTCGCAAGGGCTCATGCTCGAAACCGCGTCGGAGCGGCTCGCGCGCCGAGGCGGCCCCCATTTCGGCTCGCCCGATAAGCTACCCGCCGCGAGGATCGCGACCATTGCCGCGGCCGGCAAGGAGCGCGTCCCGTTCACGTCGGGCATTCTCATCGGCATCGGCGAGACGAGGCGCGAGCGGATCGAAGCGCTCTTGGCGCTGCGCGCGCTCCACGATGAGTTTGGCCACATCCAGGAAATCATCATCCAGAATTTCCGCGCGAAGCCGGAAACGCGCATGGCCGGCGCGCCCGAGCCCGATCGCGACGAGCAGCTCTGGACGATCGCGGTGGCGCGCCTCGTGTTCGGCGCGGAAATGAACATCCAGTCGCCGCCCAACTTGCGCCCCGATGCGCTCGCGGCCCTCGTCGGCGCCGGCATAAACGACTGGGGCGGCGTCTCGCCGGTCACGCCCGATCACGTCAATCCCGAGGCGCCCTGGCCCGAGCTCGACGCGCTCGGCGCAGCCACGGCGGGTGCAGGCAAGCTTCTGGTCGAGCGGCTGGCGATCTATCCGGCCTACGCGCTCGAGCGCGCGCGCTGGATCGATTCCGGCCTCAACGCCGCGTTACTCGACTGCATGGATGGCGAAGGCCTGGCGCGGCCGGACGGATGGGTTGCAGGCGCAGGCGTGGCGCCGCCGCCCCGCGCGCCCTGGTCGCGCCGCGCGCCCGCCGCCGATCCCGCGCTCAGCGAGGTTCTCGCGCGCGCGGCTGACGGCGCGGAGCTTGCCGAAGACGAGATCGTACGTCTCTTTGCCGCGCGCGGAGCCGAGCTGAACAAGGTTTGCGACGCCGCCGATAAAGTGCGCGCCGAGCGCGTCGGGAATTCCGTGCGCTATGTCGTCAACCGCAACATCAACTACACGAACGTATGCTATTTCCGCTGCAAGTTCTGCGCCTTCTCCAAGGGCAAGCTTAGCGCCAACTTGCGCGGTCGGCCCTACGACCTTGCGCTCGACGAGGTGCGCCGCCGTGTCGCCGAGGCGTGGGAGCGTGGCGCCACGGAAATCTGCCTCCAGGGCGGCATCCATCCCGAATATACGGGTGCCACATATCTCGACATCTGCCGCGCGGTGAAGGAGGCGGCGCCGGCGATCCATGTCCATGCCTTCTCGCCGCTCGAAGTGTGGCAGGGTGCAGCGACACTTGGGCTTTCGCTCGCGAAGTTCCTAGAGGCGCTGCGCGACGCGGGGCTCGGCTCGCTGCCGGGGACGGCGGCCGAAATCCTCGACGATCCGGTGCGCGCCGTCATTTGCCCCGACAAGATCAAGACTGCGCAATGGCTCGAAGTGGTCGAGACCGCGCACCGCATCGGCCTCAAAAGCACGGCCACGATCATGTATGGCCATGTCGAGACGCCGGCCGCGTGGGCACGCCATCTTCTCCATCTGCGCCGGCTGCAGCAGCGCACCGGCGGCATCACCGAGTTCGTGCCGCTGCCGTTCGTGCCGATGGAGACGCCGCTCTATCTCCGCCACGGCGCGCGGCGCGGGCCCACCTGGCGCGAGGCGCTTCTGATGCACGCGGTGGCGCGGCTCGCGCTCAACCCCGTCATCCCCAACATCCAGGCATCCTGGGTGAAGCTTGGGCCCGAGGGCGTCGCGCAATGCCTCGCGGCCGGCGTCAACGATGTCGGCGGCACGCTCATGAACGAGACGATCACGCGCTCGGCCGGCGCCGTCTTCGGCGAGGAGATGTCGCCCGCGGCGCTCGATGCGCTGATCCGCGCCGCCGGTCGCGAGCCGGGCCAGCGCACGACGCTCTACGGCACGCCCACGCCCGAGCGCATCGCGGCCTCCAATCGCGCGGCGCCGCTCGAAGCACCCGTCAACACGCCGGCGCGCAAGTACGAGCGCGCCAGCGCCTGATCATTCCGCGGCAGACGCCTTGTCGAGAAGATGCTGTGGCGTCGAGGATACGACCTCGGCGTAGATCGGCTTGAATTTCTGCGGGCCGCCCTCGATCAACCCCACGAATTCCGGCTTCATGGCCGCCAACTGCACCAAGATCTCGGCATGGACCTTGATGTCGCGCCATTCGCCGAGGAGATAGAAATGGTCGGGATCGTTGATGTCGCGGCACAACACGCCGTCTTTCGCCTGCGCCTTCGATTTGTGCATCGGGTTCGCGTCGGAATAGTCGAACGTGTCGAAGAGCCGGATGAACTCATCGCCCCGTCCCGCCTTGACGCGGAAGTCGTAGACATGGACGAAATTCCCGGCCTGGCACAGCGATACGAGCGCCATCGTTCCCTCCTTCTCTCGCTCCGATCCTAGCCTAGAATGCAGGCCATGGGCGAGAACGGCATCGGCGCGCGGCTTAAGCGCAAGGAGGATTTCCGGCTGCTGCAAGGGCGCGGCCGTTATGTCGGCGACATCCGCATGCCGGGCCTCATCGAAGTCGCGTTCGTCCGAAGCCCCGCAGCACACGCCCGCATCCAGGCGATCAAAGCACCGCCAGGGTTCGAGACATCGGTGCTGACTGCGCACGACCTCGCGGGCGTCAAGCCGATCCGGGCCCTCTCCGGCATCCCGGGTTTCAAGGCATCGGATTATCCGCCGCTTGCGAGCGGGAAGGTGCGCTATGCCGGCGAGGCGGTCGCGCTCGCGCTTGGCCGCACGCGCGCCGAGGCTGAAGACCTGGCGCAGCGGGTTGAGATCGAGCTCGATCCGCTTCCCGCCGTGACGGACGCGCTCGCGGCGCGCGAGCCGCGCGTACCGCTCGTCCACGAGGCATGGGGCGACAATCTCTTCATGACGACGACCGTCGGGAGCGACATCGACGAGATCGCGCGGCGTGCGCCCGTCGTGGTGCGGCGCGAATACCGCATGAACCGGCAATGCATGGCGCCGCTAGAGGGCAAGGGCGTGCTGGCCTATTGGGACGATCACGACGACCAGCTCGTGGTCGTGAGCTCGACCCAGTCGCCGCACATGATCCGCGCCGGGCTTTCGGAGTTCCTCGGGCTCGAGCAGCGCCGCATCCGCGTCGTCGCGCCCGACGTGGGCGGCGGCTTCGGCTACAAGGTCGTGCTCCAGCCCGAGGAGCTGTGCGTCGCGTGGCTCGCGCTGACGCGGCGCCATCCCGTCCGCTGGACCGAGGACCGGCGCGAGCACCTGACCGCCGGCGCCAACACGCGCCAGCATCATCACCGCGTCACCGCCTATGCCGACACGCGCGGCAAGATCCTCGCGGTCGATGCCGAGATCACCGTCGATATCGGCGCCTATTCCGTCTGGCCCTTTACTGCCGGGCTCGAAGGCGCGATGGCGGGCGGCAATCTCGCGGGCCCTTATGCGCTGCCGGCCTTTCGCTGCCGGACATATTCGGTCGCGACCAACAAGCCGCCCTTCGTGCCCTATCGCGCGGTGGCGCGGCCGGGCGTGTGCTTCGCGATGGAGCTGACGATCGATGCGCTCGCCCGCGCGGTCGGGCGCGAGCCCGCCGAGCTGCGCATCGAGAATCTCGTGCCGGCCGCGGCGATGCCCTTCACCAATGTCGCCGGCAAGCATTTCGACAGCGGCGATTATCCGCAAAGCGTGCGCATGGCGACGGAGCGGATCGGGCTCTCGGAGATTCGCGCGCGCCAGCAGCGCGGCGAAGCGGACGGGCGGCTCGTCGGCGTGGGGTTCGGCGTCTATACTGAGCAATCGGCGCACGGCACCTCGCAATTCTCGCACTGGGGGACGCCGATCATCCCCGGCTACGAGCAGGCGACCGTGCGCGTGACGCCCGACGGCGGCGCCGAAATCCGCATCGGCGTCCATTCGCACGGCCAGGGCATGGAAACGACGATGGCCCAGGTCGCATGCGAGATCCTGGGCATCGCGCCTGAGCACATCTCTGTCGTCCATGGCGACACGGCGATGACGCCGTTCTCGACCGGGACCTATGCCTCGCGCTCGATGGTGATGGCGGGCGGCGCCGTGTCGCGCTCGGCGCGCGAGGTGGCAAAGCGCCTGGCGCGCATCGGCGCGCACCTCTTGCAGGAAAAGCCCGAGGACGTGCGGGTCGAGGCGGGATTCGTCCGCGGGTCCCGCGGCGAGGTCTCGATCCGCGAGATCGCCAACTCGTGGTACCGGCGGCCGGAGCAGCTTCCGGCCGAGGTCGATGTCGGCGGGCTCGAGGCGACGATCGGTTACAAGCCCAAGGTCGACACCGGCGCCTTTTCCTATGCGACGCACGCGGCCGTCGTCGCGGTCGACCGCGAGACGGGCGGGGTCGATCTTCTCGACTATGTCATCGTCGAGGATTGCGGCACGATGGTGAACCCGATGATCGTCGAAGGCCAGGCGATGGGCGGCACGACGCAGGGAATCGGCACCGCGCTTTACGAAGAATCTCCCTACGACGCCGACGGACAGCCGCTTGCGGCAACCTTGGCCGACTATGTCATGCCGGGCGCCTTGGATGCGCCCTCCTTCCGCGTCTATCACACCGAGCACCCCTCGCCCTACACCGATCACGGCATCAAGGGCGTGGGCGAAGGGAGCGCGATCGCGCCGCCCGCCGCCATCGTCAACGCCATCAATGACGCGCTCCGCCCGCTCGCGGCCGAGGTCGGCGAAACGCCGGCGACGCCACCGCGCATCCTCCGCGCGATCCGTGCCGCGGAAACCGCATGAACCGCGACTGCCCAGCCATCGCCCGCGCGACGGCCGGCCACGCTGTCGCGGAGCGCCTTTAATGGCTCGATGGCGGCGCTCGCCGACCTAGAGGAGTTTGCCGGATCGCTGACGGTGGAGGCCCGCGATGTATCCCCCAATCGGCTTCGTAGTGCGCCACAAAGCCTCCCTTGCTGCCCTTGCCGTGATCGTCGCCGCGAGCGCGGTGCCGCTCCGCTCGCGCGAAGCGCCATCGCTCGCCGCCTATATTTGGGCGATCTGTTCCGCAAACCTCCGATCGCCTTCTCCAATGGAGGGTCCGTTTCTTCTAGATAATGTCGACGCGATGACAAAAATGATGCTCGGCATGGAGATCAGGCCCTCGGGAGATGTGGACAAGGACTTCGTCGCGATGATGGTGCCGCATCACCAGGGCGCGATCGAGATGGCACAAGCAGAGCTGCGCTTCGGCCATAACGAGAAACTCGCGCGCCTGGCGCAGGAGATCATCGTAACGCAGCAGCAGGAAATCGCGGCGTTGCGGCTGGCCGTCGGTGAGCCGCTCCCCGCGTCCGTGCCCGCGACCGATCAGCCTGGCGCACCTCTTGCCTCTAAGCCGTCGATCGATGGTCGTGGGAAGCCTTGAGATGCGATATGCCGCTCTCTTGGCCGCTTTCTTGGCCGCACCAAGTCTCTGCCCAATTCATGTCGCCTCGGCGGGCCAAGCCCCGGGAACCGCGTCCGATCCCGATGTGCCCGTGAGCCATCGCGACCGCGTCTACGCTGCGGAGCAGTTCTCCAACACGGTGTCCGTCATCGATCCTGCGAACAACAAGCTGCTGGGCCTCATTCGCCTGGGCGATCCCACCCCGACGAATTTCAGCCCGCTCTATGCCGGGCAGGTGCTGGTGCACGGCATGGGGTTCTCCCCGGATCATCACACGATCGCCGTCGTCTCGATCGGTTCGAACTCCGTCACCTTCATCGACACTGCGAGCAATGCCATCAAGCATGTCACCTATGTCGGCCGGGCGCCGCACGAGGCGTTCTTCACGCCCGACGGCAAGGAAGTGTGGGTGACCGTCCGCGGCGAGAATTACGTTTCCGTGCTCGACGGCGTCAGCTACGAGGAGAAGGCGCGGATCGTCCTTCCGAACGGCCCGGGAATGCAGATCTTTTCGCCCGACGGCAAGTACGGCTACGTATGCTCGTCCTTCAATCCGGAGACGGACATCGTCTCGGTCGCGGACCACAAGATCGTTGGGACGGTGCCGCAGGCGAGCCCGTTCTGCCCCAATATCGCGGCGACGCCGGACGGTACGCAGGTCTGGTTCACGCTGAAGGATGTCGGCAAGACTCAAGTTTTCGAAGCGCACCCGCCTTTCGCGGTGCTCAAGACGCTCGACACCGGCCCGATCACCAACCACGTCAACATCGTGCGGAACGCGCACGGGCAGTTCGCCTATGTCACGGTCGGCGGCCGCAATGAAGTGCAGGTCTTCCGCACCGACGACTTCATGAAGGTCGCGACCATCCCGGTCGGCAACCTGCCGCATGGCCTGTGGCCGTCGGGCGACGGCTCGCGCGTCTATGTCGGGCTCGAGAACGACGACAAGATGATTGCGATCGATACGATGACGAACCGGATGATCGCGACCGTGGCGACCGGGCAGGCGCCCCAGGCCGTGGTCTACGTGCCCGACGCCGTGCCGGAAGGCGCAGGAACAACCGGGCTGGAGCCGCTCGGCGTGGCGGGGCAGGCCGCGCATTTCACCATGCTTCCGCCCGGCCGCAAAACGACGGCGCGTGACAACGCACCGACCAGCGTCACGCTGTTCGACCAGGGGTTGGTGCAGGTGCTGCAGGTGGCGGCCACCGGGCTGCAGCCGAAGCATCCCTATGTGCTTGCGCTGTCGGACCATGCCGATGGCGGGGGCAAGCTGCAGCCGCTGCAAGGCTTCATGACCAACCCGGCCGGCTCGGCTATCGTCAACGCGGTTGGGCCCATCCGCCAAGTCGTCCGCCCTGAGACGAGCGCACCGGCACGCTATCTTGTCATCGCATCGGGGTCGGCAGCGCAACTCGGCGAACCAGCGCAGGTGCAGGCGCAGTAATCATTGCAGAATGCAAGAACACCCCGGCACCATGCGCACGCTCGTTCGCAACATCGGCGAGTTCTTCACCGGCGATATCGCCGCGCCCGTCGCGCCGGTCACGTCGCTGCTGGTCGAGGACGGCGTCATCCGCGCGCTCGATCCGCCCGCGGACGCGACTGCCGAGCGCGTCGTCGACGCCGTCGGCGGGGCGATCCTGCCAGGGCTCGTCGACGGGCATGTCCATCCCGTGTTCGGCGAATGGACGCCGACGCAGGACGCGATCGGCTGGATCGGGAATTACCTCCACGGCGGCACCACGACCATGGTTTCGGCCGGCGAGCTGCACACGCCGGGGCTCGATTACGCGAACCTCACGCCCGATCTCGTCACATCGCTCGCCGAGGTGACGCGCGCGACGACCGGCCGAGTGCGCTGGAGCGGGGTCAAGCTTCATGCCGGCACCGTGCTGCTCGTGCCAGGCATGGGCGACGCGCACTTCGACCGCCTCTTCCGCGCCGGCGTGCGGCAGGCGAAGTTCATCTTCTATCCGCTGGCGCGCGACCCCGACGAGGCCAAGCGCTATGTGCGTGACTGCCGCGCGCGCGGCATCCGCGTCAAGGTGCACACGGGCGGCGTGTCGCGATCGGGCCTGTCACAGATGTGCGGCTACGACATTCTCGCCTGGCTCGATCCCGACGTGGCGGCGCACGTCTCAGGCGGCCCCATCCCGATGAGCGACCGCGACCTCCTGCGCACGATCGAGGAGACGCGTTTCGCGCTCGAGATCTGCAGCTCGGGCAACGACCGCTCGACCCTGTTGGCGGCGCGCCGTCTCAAGGAGCTGGGCCGGCTCGACCGGCTCACGCTCGGCACCGACACGCCCGGCGGCACCGGCGTCATCCCGCGCGGCATGCTGCGCAACATCTGCTATCTCGCCGGCGTGTGCGACCTCAGCGCCGCCGAGGCGATCGCGATCGCGACCGGCAACACGGCGCGCGCCCACGGGCTCGATGTCGGCGTGCTGCGGCCAGGCGCGCCGGCTGATTTCGTGCTCGCGGCCCCGGTCGAGGGCTCGGCCGGATCGACGCTTGCCGAAACGATCGCGCATGGCGACCTCCCCGGCATCTCGCATGTGTTCGTCGACGGCGAGCCCGTGATCGACGGGCGGAGCCGGCAGACCCCGCCGCCCGCAACGCCGGGCCGCACGCTTGACGTAATGCTCAGCTCCTGCTGCGGCTGCGACTGACGAGGGCCGCGATCTCGTGCGGGCGGATCGGCACCTGCGCGATCTCGACGCCGAACGGCGAAAGTGCATCCTCAATCGCCGCGACGATCGCCGCCGGCACCGCCATCACGCCGCATTCGCCGACGCCCTTGACGCCCAGCGGATTGAGCGGCGACGGCGATTCATGGTGGAGAAGCGAAAGGCGCGGCAATCCCGCGGCCGATGGCAGCAGGTACTCGGCGAAGCTCGTCGTCACCGGCTGAGCCCCGTCGTCGAATCCCATCCATTCGAGAAGCGCGTTGCCGAGCCCATGCACGGCGCCGCCTTCGATCTGGCCATCGACGATCATCGGATTGATGATCCGGCCGCAATCATGCGCGATGACGAGTTGCTCGACCGCGACGAGCCCGGTCTCGGGATCGACCTCGACAGCGGCGACGGCGGTACCGTTCGCGTACGCCATCGCGTCGGCCATGAACTCGTCCGCCGCCTCGAGGCCGGGCGCGAGGCCGCCCGGCAGCGCGAACCCGGCCGTGCCGGCGGCGGCGCGCGCCACATCGGCGAGCGCGAGCTTCATTCCCGGCGCGGCCTTCACCCTCACCTCATCCTCCGCAATCTCGAGATCGTCCGGCGCGGCCTCGAGGAGATGCGAGGCGAGCGTCAGCGTCTTGTCGCGCACGGCGACCGCCGCGCGATGGGCGGCCGAGCCCGCGAGCACGGCCTGGCGGCTGTTGAAGCCGCCGATACCGAGCGCGATCGCGGCCGTGTCGCCCGTCGTTGCCGCGATCTTTGCCGGGTCCATGTTGAGAATCTCCGCCACCACTTGCGCCAGCATGGATTTCGTGCCCTGCCCCATCGCGGCGGCGCCCGAGGCGACGTGCACGTCGCCCGCGGCGCCGATGCGCACGCGCGCGCTCTCGAACGGCCCACGCCCGGTGCCCTTGACGAAATTCGCGAAGCCCATGCCGATAAAGCGTTGCTCCGCCCGCGCGCGTTCTTGGCGCGCGGGAAACTTGGCCCAGCCCGCCTCGGCGAGCGCCAGAGCCTGGACCTTGGGATAGTCGCCGCTGTCGAGCACGACGGACTGGCCACCGCGCGCGACGAGCGGCTTCGTGCACGGCATGCGCTCGGGTCCGATCAAATTACGCCGGCGAATTTCCGCGCGGTCGAGGCCGAGCGTGCGCGCCGCACGGTCGAGAAGGCGCTCCATCGCGAACACGCCCTGCGGCTGACCGGCGCCGCGGACCGGCGTTACCGGCACTTTGTTGGTGAGCGCAAGCCGCACGTCGAGACGATAGGCCGGCACGTCGTAGGGCAAGGTGACGGTTTGCGCCGATTCGTAAGGCAGATTGACCCCACGCGCGGTGTAGGCACCGTGGTCGTGGATCATGGTGCCGCGCAGGCCGAGGATGCGGCCCTCGGCATCGAGTGCCAGCTCCGCCTCCCAATACTGATCGCGCTCCTGCGTCGTCGCGACGAAATGCTCGCGGCGATCTTCGATCCACTTGACCGGACGGCGCAGGTGGACCGCAGCCAGCACGGTCGCGACATCCTCGGGATAGAAGACGAGCTTCGGCCCGAAGCCGCCACCCACCTCAGGCGTTGCGACGCGGACGAGATGCTCAGGCCGCCCGAGCAGATCGCAGAGGAGCCGGTGCGCCGCGTGCGGCGTCTGGGTCGAGCTCCAGAGCGTGAGCCGGCCATCAGCCGGATCCACGTAGGCGACGGCGCCGCGGCCCTCGATCGAATGGGCGCCGCCGCGATGCTGCCACAACGACAGAGCCACGCTATGCGGCGCCCCCGCGAAGGCACGCTCGACATCGCCGTATTGCATCGTGAACTCGGCGAGGAGGTTGTGCGGCGCCGTGCGGTGCGCGCCTGGCGCATCGGAGACTAGCGCGGCACGGCAGTCGGCTACCGCCGGCAGCGGCTCGTACTCGACCGCGACGAGCGCTGCCACATCCTCGGCCCGGTAGCGGCTGTCGGCGACGACGATCGCCACCGGCTCGCCGACATGCACGACCTCCCCGTCCGCGAGGACAGGGCGATCACGCTGCTGGCGGTAGGCGGGGCTCGGCAGCCCCACGGCGAGACGCTCGCGGCGCAGATAGGGGCGCAGATCGGCGAGCGTGAGGACGGCATGGACGCCCGTCGCTGCCCGCGCGGCAGCGCAGTCGATCGAATGGATCGCGGCGTGGGCATGGGGGCTCCTGACGAAGGCGGCTTCGGCCATGCCAGGAAAATGGATGTCGTCGACGAAGTGCGCGCGCCCGCGCAGCAGGTCCGGATCCTCGATGCGGTTCATTTCGCCCTAGATGCGGAACTCGTCGCCGCGCTTCCTGCCCTGCGACACGTCGAGGAAGAGCTCGTCGAGCGACAGGCGGCGCGGGGTCAGACCCTGCTCGTGCGAATAGGCCGCAAGCGTCTCGAGCGTGTGTTGGTTCCGCGGCGTGAGGCCATACTCCCATGGGTCGGAGCCGAGGATCGCCTCCTGTTCCTCCCACGCCTCGCGGTACCAGGCGAGCGGCACGAGGCGGGGATTCTCGGCCCGCCGCATACCGATCGCCTTCGCCGCGTTGAGGGCATGGAACATGTTGATCGGGACCCACGGATGGCGCTCGGCGATCTCGGCTTTGATCCCCATCACATGCATGATGGGGAAGATGCCGGTCTTCTTGAAATAGGCCTGCTCCTCGGCCTTGTAGTCGGGGAAGAGGCGTGCGACGCGCGGGTCGCCCGCGACGAACGGCTTGATGAAATCCGAATGGAGCACGGCATCGAGCTCGCCCTCGGCAAGCATGGTCTCGACCGATTTCTCGTGCGGCAAACGTGTCAGCTTCAGATCCGAGGGAGGTGTGAACTCGATGTCCTCGTCGAGCTCGGCGAACCAGTGCACGCCCTTGTGCGGCACGCCGTATTCGTGCTCGAGGATGCCGCGCAACCAGTGGACCGCGGTGACGAGGAAGGATTTGACGCCGATGCGCCGGCCGGCGAGGTCGCTCGGCTTGCGGATGCCAGCCTTGGTGTGGATGAAGACGAAACCGTGGCGGAAACGGCGATGCAGGAACACCGGGATGGCGCGAAACGGATGGCCCAAGCCGCGTGCCACCACGTATGAGGAAGCCGACACCTCGGCCATGTCGAATTCGCGATTGCGCAGGAAGCGCCAGTGCCGCGTCGTCGAATCCATCTCGGTCAGGATCGTGAGGTCGATCCCATCGGGTTCGACCTCGCCCTCCTTCAGCGCGCGGACAATCTCGTAATCGCCGCAAGCAAGCGTCAAAGGCAGCCTACTGGCCATGAAATACTCTCCTCCCCGCAACCAATGGCTAGAAGTTTAAGGGATCGTAACGAAGCGTTTAAGTGCTGATGCCAAACTCAGCCCGCAGCTTTGGAGGCCGCAATGCGCCGCATCATGTCCGTTCTTTCGTTCCTCACGAATGAGGACGGGGCGACCGCGATCGAATATGCGCTCATCACCGCGCTCATTTCGATGGCGATCATCAGCGCCGCCACCTCGGTCGGCACCTCGCTCAACAGCACCTTCAACTCGGTCGCCAGCGCCCTTTAACCATTAAGCCGCGCGCCCTTTGGCGCGCGGCTTTCCTCGCGCGACTATGAGCAATTTGACCCTTTTTCTGGTCACCTTCTCGTCAAAATAGCCTTTCCGTCCGGCCCCGTTCCATTATCATGCGCCCCGCGGCCCCAGTCCTAACGAGGGCGCGGAAAGCGGGGAGGTTTGGCTTTCGCAGGAGCACGAGCGGCACCTGCCGCTCGAACGACGTGCGCGGCGCCCGGCCGGAGCCGGCGTGGCTGAGCCCCTCCTCAAGGTCGCGGACGTCAGCGTCCGCTTCGGCGGGATCGTGGCGCTTGACCGCGTCTCTTTCGAAGTCGAGCACGGCTCGATCTGCGGCCTCATCGGGCCCAACGGCGCCGGCAAGACTACGCTCTTCAACTGCGTCAGCCGGCTCTACCAGGCGCAGGAGGGGGCGATCCTGTTCGAGAAGAGGGATTTGCTCGCGACGCCCCGCCATAGCATCGCGGCGCTCGGCATCGGCCGCACGTTCCAGAACCTCGCCCTTTTCCGCAGTATGACCGCGCGCCAGAACATCATGGTGGGCAACCATTGCCGTGCGCGGGGCGGATTCTTCGCGAATGCGCTGCGCCTGCCGGTGGTCGTGCGCGAGGAGCGCCGCATCGCCGAGCGCACGGAGGCATTGATTGATGAGCTCGAGCTCGGGCCGCAGGCCGACACGCGCGTGAGCGATCTCACATTCGCGACACAGAAGCGGGTCGAGCTCGCCCGCGCGCTCGCGTCGGAGCCTAAGCTCCTGTTGCTCGACGAGCCGGCGGGCGGCCTCAACCACGAGGAGGTCGACCATCTGCGCGCGCTGATCACCTCGATCCGCGACCGCTTCGGCCTCACGATTCTCCTCGTCGAGCATCACATGAACCTCGTCATGCGCGTCTCGGACCGCGTCGTGGCGCTCGATTTCGGCCGCAAGATCGCGGAAGGGCCGCCCGCGCTCGTGCAGCGCGATCCCGAAGTGATCCGCGCCTATCTCGGAAGCGCATGATGGCCGCCATCCTCGAGACGCACGACCTCGACGCTTCCTACGGGCCAACCCGGGTGCTCACCAAGCTCGCGCTTGCGGTCGAGGAGCGCGGCATCACCGCGCTCCTGGGCGCCAATGGTGCCGGCAAGACGACGACGCTTCGCGCGCTTTGCAACATGATGGTGCGGCTCTCAGGCGAGGTGCGCTTCGCCGGCGAGCGGATCGAGGGCAAGGCGACCGAGGACATCGTCCGGCTCGGCATCGCCCATGTGCCCGACGGGCGCGGCACCTTCACCGGCCTTACGGTCGAGGAGAATCTGCGCCTCGGCGCCTATGTTCGCCGCGACAAGCGTGGCGTGGCACAGGATTTCGCGCGCGTCTTCGGCTATTTTCCGCGCCTCGCCGAGCGTCGGCGCCAGCAGGCCGGCACGCTCTCGGGCGGCGAGCAGCAGATGCTGGCGATCGCGCGCGCGCTGATGCTGCGCCCGCGGCTTTTGCTCCTAGACGAGCCGAGCTTCGGCCTTGCGCCCATCCTGGTCGGCGAGATCTTCGCCATCTTGGGCACGATCAACCGCGAAGAGGGCGTCTCGATGCTGCTCGTCGAGCAGAACGCCAAGGTCGCGCTCGATCTCGCGTCGCACGCCTATCTCCTCGAAACCGGCCGCATCGTCATGCAGGGGCCGGCCGATGCGATCGGGCGCGACGAATCGGTCCGACGCGCTTATCTCGGCTATTGAGGACGGAGCCCGCCCCGTGGATACATTCCTGCAGCAAGTGCTCTCGGGCCTCGCCACGGGCGGCATCTATGCGAGCGTCGCACTCGCCCTCGTCATGATCTACCAGGCGACGCACCACGTGAACTTCGCGCAGGGCGAGCTCGCGATGTTCTCGACCTACATCGCCTGGACCTTCATCGACTCAGGAATGCCCTATTGGCTCGCCTTCGTGCTGACGCTTGCCATCTCGTTTGTCGCCGGCGTCCTGATCGAGCGCATCATCATCAGGCCCATCGAGAACGCGCCGGTAATGGCGATCGTCACTGTCTTCGTCGGGCTGCTCGTCATCCTCAACAGCATTGCCGGCTGGATCTACGGCTATACCATCAAGAGCTTCCCCAGCCCGTTCCCGTCCGACGCGTGGTATGGCGGGCGCTATATGTCGCCGCATGAGGTCGGCATGATCACCGTGACGCTCGTGATGCTGCTCCTCGTCTTCCTTTTCTTCCGCTTCACGCCGTTGGGGCTCGCGATGCGCGCGGCGGCGCAGAACCCGCTCTCGAGCCGGCTCGTTGGCATCCGTGTCGGCTGGATGCTGGCGCTCGGGTGGGGGCTTGCCGGTACCATAGGCTCGGTCGCCGGCATGATGGCGGCGCCGATCATCTATCTCGACCCGAACATGATGAGCGGCGTGCTCCTCTACGGCTTCGCCGCAGCGCTCTTGGGCGGCATCACCAACCCATGGGGCGCGGCCTTGGGCGGCTTCATCGTCGGAGTGCTCGAGAACCTCGCGGGCGCTTATGTCGTCGGCACCGAGATCAAGCTCACCGTGGCGCTCGTCATCATCGTCGGCGTGTTGCTGATCCGTCCCTCCGGCCTCTTCGGCCGCACGCTGGTGACGCGGGTATGAGCGGGCGCCAGATGAATGCCCTATGGCTCGCGGCGCTGGGCTTGGTCCTCGTCGTGCTGCCGTTCGTCCTGAGCAGCTACCACGTGTTCCAGCTCACCCAGGTCGTCGTCTACGCGATCGTGCTCTTGGGGCTCAACATTCTCACCGGCTACAACGGCCAGGTTTCGCTGGGCCACGGCGCGTTCTTTGCCATTGGCGCCTACACGACCGCAATCCTGCTCGACAAGACGGGCATCCCCTATTGGGCGACGGTGCCGGTGGGCGGCGCCATCTGCCTCGTCGCGGGGTTCCTGTTCGGCTTGCCGGCGCTGCGGCTCGAGGGGCTCTATCTCGCGCTCGCTACCTTCGCGCTTGCGGTCGCGACGCCGCAGATCCTCAAATACCGCCACATCGAGCAGTGGACCGGCGGCGTCCAGGGCATCACCTTCGCCAAGCCCGACCCGCCGCCCCATATCCCGCTCGACAGCGATCAGTGGCTTTATTTCTTCTGCCTCGTCATCGCCGTGCCGGTCTATGTCGTCGGCTGGAACCTGCTCAGGGCGCGCACGGGCCGCGCGCTCGTCGCGATCCGCGATCACCCGATGGCGGCCTCCGCCATGGGGATCGACACCGCCTTCTACAAATCGGCGACGTTCGGCATCAGCGCCATGTTCACCGGCATTGCGGGCTCGCTTGGCGCGATCGTGACGCAATTCGTGGCGCCCGACAGCTTCCCGATCTTCCTGAGCCTCTCGTTCCTTGTCGGCATCGCCGTGGGCGGCATCGCCTCGATCCCCGGCGCGGTGTTCGGTGCGGTCTTCATCGAGTTCGTGCCAAACGTCGCCGACGCTATCTCGGACGCCGCGCCCTGGGCGATCTACGGCCTCGTCCTCATCGTCTTCATGTATGTGATGCCGGAAGGATTGGCCGGGCTCCTGCGCACGCTCACGCGCCGCTTTGCCGCGCGCGGTGAGCGCGGGCTCGCGGCGGCTGCGTCGGGACGCAAGCGGGAGCCCAGAACGAGCGACGCGCGCTCGCCCTAGGCTCCAGCCTCCGTGGCAGCGGCGAGCCCTATCAGCCGTTGCCGCCGTTCTGTTCAACCGTCATCGCAACGTACTGGTTGATGCCATGCCGGTTGATGAGGAGCATCACGCTCTTGTCGGGACCGGCCTCGTTCTTAACCGAGTCGAATGCGTGCGCCGCCTCTTCCGGCGTTGCGACGGGATGGCGGTTCACTTGCTCGATCACGTCGCCCTGCTGGATGCCGAGCGTCGTCAAGGGGCTGTTCTCGGACACGCCAGTCACGACGACGCCCTTCACGTCCTTGCCGACATGAAGCCGCGCGCGCATCTCGCTGGTGAGCGGCGCAAGACGCAGCCCCATCGTCGTCTGCCCGGTTTCGCCGTTTTCCGCCACCTGCTCAGGATGAGCCGGCATCGCCGCGATCACAGGCGACAAGTTTTGCTCCTTGCCGTCGCGCCAGATTTCGACCTTCGCCGTCTCGCCGACCGGCGTCTCGGCGACCGAGAGCGGTAGGTCGCGCAGTTTGGCGATGTCGTGCCCGTCATAGGACAGGATCACATCGCCCTGC
>DATIXQ010000068.1:0-30373 GCA_035518375.1 Allostellaceae bacterium
GATTACGAATCAGTTGCTCTACCGCTGAGCTACGTCGGCGCCGGATGGGGCGCGGGACATTAGGGTTGGCGGGCGAAAGCGTCAACCGCGGCCGCGCCGCCGATCGCGCGAGGAGGTAGGCGCCGCGCTCAGCCCGCTTCGGCCTCGGCTTCGGCTTCGGCGGCACGGGCGAGGCGTTTTCGCGCGTTCGCGTCGCGATGGCGCTTGCGGAGCCGGATCGATTTCGGCGTCACCTCGACGAGCTCGTCGTCGTCGATATAGGCGATCGCCTGCTCCAGGGTCATAAGGATGGGCGGCGTCAGGCGCACCGCCTCGTCCTTGGCGGTCGTACGGATGTTGGTAAGCTGCTTGCCTTTGAGCGGGTTCACCACGAGATCGCCGCCGCGGCTATGGGCGCCGACGACCATGCCCTCATAAACCGGCGTCCCCGGCGTGATGAACATCGGCCCGCGCTCCTCAAGGTTCCAAAGCGCATAAGCCACCGCCGTACCCTCGCCGTTCGAAACGAGGACGCCGTTGCGCCGCCCCTCGATCGGGCCCTTCCACGGCTCGTAGCCGAGATAGAGGCGGCTCATCACGCCGGTGCCGCGGGTGTCGGTCAGGAATTCGCCCTGATAGCCGATCAGACCGCGCGTCGGCGCGTGGAAGACGAGGCGCCGCTTGCCGCCGCCCGAAGGCCGCATGTCGCGCAGCTCGCCTTTGCGCGCCGCGAGCTTCTCGACGACGATCCCGCAGAAATCCTCGTCGACGTCGATCACCACCTCCTCGATCGGCTCGGAGCGCCGGCCGGTCGCATCATCGCGCTTCAAAAGCACGCGCGGGCGCGAGATCGACAGCTCGAATCCCTCGCGCCGCATGGTCTCGATCAGCACGCCGAGCTGCAGCTCGCCGCGGCCCGCCACCTCGACCGCGTCCTTCTCCTCGCTCTCGCTGACGCGGATCGCGACATTGCCTTCGGCCTCGCGCCTCAGGCGCTCGACGATCATGCGGCCGGTGACCTTGCTGCCCTCGCGCCCCGCGAGCGGGCTGTCATTGACCGAGAAGGTCATGGCCAGGGTCGGCGGATCGATCGGCGTGGCGGGGAGCGGAGCGTCCTGCTCGGGCGCGCAGATTGTGTCGGCGACGGACGCCGATTGCAGCCCGGCGATGGCGATGATGTCGCCGGCCTCGGCCTCCTCGATCGGGCGGCGCTCGAGGCCGCGGAAGGCCAACAGCTTCGTCAGGCGCGCCTCCTCGAGAACGCGCCCTTCGCGCGAAAGCGCCTTCACCGGCATGTTGACGCGCGCCTGCCCTTGCGCGATGCGGCCGGTCAGAACGCGGCCGAGATAGGGATCGTACTCAAGCGTCGTCGCCAGCATCGCGAAGGGCGCGTCCTGCACCGCCTCGGGCGGCTTCACATGCGCGACAATGAGGTCGAAGAGCGGCGCAAGATCGACGCGCGGATCGGCGAGGTCGGCCACCGCCCAGCCGGCACGGCCCGAAGCGTAGAGGGTTGGGAAGTCGAGCTGTGCCTCATCGGCGTCGAGGATGGCGAAGAGATCGAAGATCTCGTTGTGGACCTCGATGGGCCGCGCGTCGGAGCGGTCCACCTTGTTGATGAGGACGATCGGGCGCAGGCCCTGACGCAGCGCCTTCATGGTCACGAATTTGGTTTGCGGCATCGGTCCCTCGGCCGCATCGACCAGAACCAGCACTCCGTCCACCATGCTCAGGATGCGCTCGACCTCGCCGCCGAAATCGGCATGGCCCGGCGTGTCGACGATGTTGATGCGCGTACCCTTCCACTCGAGCGAAGTGCATTTGGCGAGGATCGTGATGCCGCGCTCGCGCTCGAGGTCGTTCGAATCGAGCGCGCGCTCCTGCACCTGCTGGTTGGCGCGGAAGGCGCCGCTCTGGCGCAGCAACTGATCGACGAGCGTCGTCTTGCCGTGATCGACGTGCGCGATGATGGCGATGTTGCGGATGTCCATTGCGAACCGGTCTCAGCGCAGAGGTCGAGGGAGGATGCGCGAAAGGCCGCTGTCGAAACCGCGCGCTCTGCGCGGCCTCAGCGGCCTCTCGCGTTAAGCCAGCGTTAAATGGGGATTCCCGCCTTCTTCGCAAGCTCCTTCAGGGAGGTTTCGGGCCGCGCGCCGAAATGGCCGATGATCTCGGCGGCGCAGAGGCTGCCGAGCCGGCCGCAGGCGGCGAGCGCCATGCCGTGCGTCAGGCCAAAGAGGAAGCCGCTGGCATAAAGGTCGCCGGCGCCGGTCGTATCCACGACCTTGGCGACCGACGCGGCCGCGACCGCCACCTCCTCGCGCGGGGTGATGATGACCGATCCCTGGGCGCTCCGCGTCAGCACGGCGATGTCGCACTCGCCGCGCACCGCCGCCACCGCCGCCGCGAAATCCTTGGTCTCGTAGAGCGAGCAGATTTCGATCTCGTTGGCGAACAGGATGTCGATATGGTGGTGCACGAGGGTGCGGAAGTCGGCGCGGTGGCGCTCGACGCAGAACGGGTCGGACAGCGACAGGCTGACCTTGCGGCCGGCCTTGTGGGCGATGTCGGCGGCACCCCGGAACGCCGCCTTGGCGCGCGGCGGGTCGAACAGGTAGCCCTCGAGATACGTTACCTGGGCCGCGTCGAGAAGACTTCCGTCGATGTCCTCCGGCCCGAGATCGACGCAGGCGCCCAGGTAGGTGTTCATCGTGCGCTGCGCGTCGGGCGTGACAAGGATGAGGCAACGCGCCGTGGCCGGCCCCGAGGTCGAGGCTGGCGTCGCGAAGCGCACGCCGATCGAGCGCAAATCATGCGCAAAGACGCCGCCAAGCTGGTCGTCGCGGACCTTGCCGATATAGGCGCCGCTGCCGCCCAGCGAAGCGACCCCGGCGATCGTATTCGCGACTGAGCCGCCCGACATCTCGATGCCCGACCCCATTTGGCCATAGAGCGATTCGGCGCGCGCGGCGTCGATGAGGGCGGTCGTGCCCTTCACCAGGCCCTGCGCCGTCAGAAAACCGTCATCGGTGCGGGCGAGCACGTCGACCATCGCATTGCCGATGCCGACCACGTCAAGTTCTAAGGCGGCCATGTCCTTGTCCGGGAGGCGGGAGGGGTTCGCGAGTATAGATGCCAAGCCGCGCCGGGCAAGCGCGCTCGGCACTTTTGCATTATCCGCTTTGTCGCGGGACGGCCGCACGAGTATGTTACGGTCCCGCGCAACGGACGATCGCGGAAACCCTGCGGAAGTAACCCGGGGTTTACCGGAAGGCGGCGATCCTGTTCCGGTCGCACGCCCAATGAACTTTCAGGTGCCGATCGCCATGTCGATATTCAGCCGCAAGAAAACTGATACGGAAGGAGCCTCCGCGATGTCCGACACGCCGGATCTGGGCCTTCCCCCGAAACCGCCGGCGGCGGCGAACCGCCCGCTCGGCGCCGCCACGCCGGTCCGGCCGGTCCAGACCGTGCCCGCAAGCGGCCCCTCGACCCCGACCGTTACACCGCCCGCGGCGACGCCGATCACGCCGCGCCCGGCCGAGACGCCACGCCGTACCGAAGGCCACGCCCCCATCATCCCGACGCCGAAGCGCGACAGCGAGACCCGGCGCCTCATCGTCGGCCGCGAAATCTCGCTGACCGGCGAGATCACTTCGTGCGAGCGCCTCGTGGTCGAGGGAACGGTCGAAGCCAACCTCAACAACTGCCGCGAGATCGAGATCTCCGAGGCCGGGCTCATGAAGGGCACGGCGGCGATTGAAGAGGCCGAGATCCGCGGCCGCTACGAGGGCTCGCTCACCGTGCGGAAGCGGCTTCTCATCCGCTCCACCGGCAAGGTCAGCGGCATGGTCCGCTACGGCCAGCTCGAGATCGAGGCGGGCGGCCAGATCTCGGGCGACGTGCAGTCGCAGCCCGGCGCCGAGGATCACCCGCCGCAGCGCGTCGTCAACCTTCCGGGCGACTTCAAGGTCTGAACCCCAGCGATCTGGCGCCAGCGCCACCCGCGGCAGTGCTGCGGGCGGCGCTTTTCGTTGGCTCCCGCGCAGGCGGTAGCCCCGGGCGAGCGAAGTGGCGTTGTCCCGCCCCTGCTCCCGCCGGGGTTACGGAGAAATGCTTTAACGGACCGGACTAGACTTCAGCCTCCCGGCGCGGCTCAAACAGGCTGCGCCGCGCGGATCGCCTGCCACACTTTCTCGGGCGTGGCCGGCATGTCGATGTGAGTGATGCCCAAGGGCGAGAGCGCGTCGACGACCGCATTCATGATGGCGGCGAGCGCGCCGACATTGCCGGCCTCGCCCGCGCCCTTGACGCCCAAGGGATTGGTGCGTGTCGGCACCGGGTTCTCTTCCATCAGAAACTCGCCGACATCGGCCGCGCGCGGCATCGTGTAGTCCATGAACGAGCCCGAGAGGAGCTGGCCGTCCTCGCGCTGATAGACGAGGTGCTCGCCGAACGCCTGGCCGATCCCCTGCACAACGCCGCCGTGGATCTGGCCTTCGAGCGTCAGCTTGTTGATGACGGTGCCGACATCGTCGACGACGACGTAGCGCAGCACCTGCGCGGCGCCGGTGTCGGGATCGATCTCGAGTTCGCAGATGTGGCAGCCATTGGGGAAGTTCGGAATCTCCGGCGAGAACGCGGCGGTCTCGTAGAGGCCGGTCTCGAGCCCCGGCGGCAGGCGCGATGGCGTAAATGCGATCTGCGCCACCTCCTTCAACGACACGGCCTTGTCGGTCCCGACGACGCGGAACGATCCGTCCTGGAACTCGATGTCGCTTTCGGATGCTTCCATCGCGTGGGCCGCGATCTTCTTCGCCTTCACGATGATCTTGTCGGCGGCGAGCGTGGCGGCGCTGCCGCCGAGGACTGCGGTGCGCGAGGCGAAAGTGCCGTCACCGAAGGGGGCGAGATCGGTGTCGGAAAAAGTGACGCGGATGTCGGCCTCGTCGATGCCGAGCCGCGCGCTCAGCAGGATCTTGTACATGGTCTCGTGGCCCTGGCCGTGCGAGATCGAGCCGGGGATCACCGTCACCGTGCCGCCGGGATCGAACTTCACCATCACCGTCTCGCCCATCGTTTGCGAGGTCTGCTCGATGATGTTGGCGATCCCGATTCCGCGCAGCTTGCCGCGGGCGCGGGATTCGGCGCGGCGGCGCTCGAAGCGGCGGTAATCGGCGAGGTGCATCGCCATGTCGAGGTTCTTCTCGAACTCGCCGCAATCGAGCGTGAAGACGAGCCCGGTCTTGAACGGCATCGCCGAGGCCGGCACCGTGTTGCGCCGGCGCAGCTCGGCG
This sequence comes from Allostellaceae bacterium, assembly GCA_035518375.1. GTDB lineage: Bacteria > Pseudomonadota > Alphaproteobacteria > ATCC43930 > CGMCC-115725 > DATJLY01. The sequence continues at coordinate 5,277 of DATIXQ010000068.1, forward strand.
CGCTCGATCCCCATCTCGCGCGCGGCGTTGTCGATGAGGCGTTCGATGATGTAGGACGCCTCGGGCCGGCCCGAGCCGCGATAAGGGCCGATGCTGGTCGTGTTGGAGAAGACCGCCGAGACCTCGACATAGATCGCAGGCGTCGTGTAGGTGCCGGCCAATCCACCCAGATGCATCGTTGGCGAGATGATGCCGCCCGGCGCGAGATAGGCCCCGATGTTCGAGATGTTCCTGCAGCGGAGCGCGAGGAACCGGCCTTCCTTGTCGAGCGCCAGTTCCGCCTCGCTCACATGGTCGCGGTCGTGGTCGTCCGACAGCATCCCCTCGGAGCGCTCGGAGATCCATTTGACCGGGCGACCGGTCTTGCGCGAGGCGACGAGCGTCAGCGGATATTCGGGGAAATGCCCACCCTTCATGCCAAAGCTGCCGCCGACATCGCCGGCGACCACCCGCATCTGGTTCTCGGGGATATTGAGGACACGGCGCGCCATGTCGGCGCGCGTGCCGTGCGGGCGCTGCGTGCCCATGTAGAGCGTGTAGCGCTCGAGCCGGTCGTCATACTCGCCGACGCAGCCGCGCGGCTCCATCGTGGCGGCAGTGATGCGGTTGAAGACGAGCTTCAATCGCGTGACGTGGTGCGCCTTGGCGAAGGCGGCCTCGACCGCGCGCTTGTCGCCGACGGTATAGAAGAACACCTCGTTGTCGCCGCATTCGGGCCACAGCACTGGCGCGGTCTTCGCGAGCGCCTCCTCGGTCGCCGTGACGGAGGGGAGCGGCTCGTACGCGACCGCGATGCGCTCCGCCGCATCCTTCGCGAGCGCGACGCTTTCGGCGACGATGAAGGCGACGGGGTCGCCGACGAGCATGGCGCGGTCCTGCGCGAGCGCGGGCCGGAGCGGCACGATCATCGGCGTGCCATCGCGGCGATTGCGCGGGATGACGGGGCGGAAGGCGCCGAGCTTCTCCGCCGCCCAGTCGGCGCCCGTGAGCACCGCGAGCACGCCCGGCATCTGCTGTGCCGCGCGCACGTCGATCGAGCGGATCTTCGCGTGCGCGTGCGGCGAGCGCAGCACGTAGCCGTGCGCCATGCGCGGCAGGACGAAATCGTCGGTGTAGCGCCCGCGTCCACTCAAGAGCCGCGGATCCTCGGTGCGCGGCACGGACTGTCCCAGCGCGAACTTCATCGTATAGCCTCCCCTTCGCCTCGGGCATGTTCGTCCGCCGCGCCGTCGCCTGCAAGATCAACCGCGAGCGCCGCGACAAGCGCCGCGGCACCGAGTCCGAACAAGAGCCCATGGCTTTGCGCGTGCGCATAAAGCGCCGAAAATCCGTAGGCGCCAGCCGCCTGGCCGACGGCCCACGCGACGGTGAGCGTGCTCCACGCCCCTTCCTGCTGGTGTGGATCGGGCGGCACGAGCCCGCGCGCGCGGCCAAGGACGAGCGTCGTGATGCCCGGCACATAAGCGCCGATGACGAGGCTCGAAAGCGCGAGTACGACCGAGTTCGCCGTGAGCGCGAGCGCCCCGACGAACACCGCCTCAATCACAAACGCGGCGCGGAGCGAGGCGGCGAAGCCGACGCGGTCGGCGATGCGGCCCATGACGACCGGGCCGCCCAAGGCGCCGATGCCGAAGATGATCCACTGATGCGCGCCCGCGGCGACGCCGGCGCCGAGGCCGCGCGCGACGAAATCGGCGAGGAACACCATGTGCGGCACGAGCCCGACGGCGTTCAAGGCATAGGCAAGCGCGAGGACCCGAATCCGGCGCGCGGCAGACGCCGAGGCCGGCGCAGGCGCCGATGGCGGCTCGCCGAAGCCGCCCCACGCGGCCCAGGCGAGGAGAAAGGCCGCCGCGCCGAGGCCGTACCACGCCTCGCTCACGCCGAAACGCAGCAGCGCCGGCATGAGTACCCCCGAAAGCGCGATGCCGAGCCCGACGCCGGTGAGGACGATGCCGCCGGCAAGCCCGCGCCGCTCGGCCGGCACGCGCGCGAGCGCGGCGGGCGGCGCCAGCACCATGAGGAAAGCGCCGGTGATGCCGGTGACGAGCCGCCACGGCAGAAGCCACCAGAATCCGAACGGCAGCGCCGAGAGGAAAAGCGCAAGCGAAGTGGCCAGCATCATCGCGCGCAAGAGCGGCACGAGCCGCATCCGCCGCGCCGCCCAGCGCGCGACGAGGGCGCCCGCGAGATAACCCAGGAGATTGGCGGCGCCGAGATAGGCGGCATCGCCCGGCCCGAGCCAGCCCGCCGTGACGAGCGCCGGCAAGAGCGGCGTATAGGCAAAGCGCGCGAGCCCGATCCCGGCGAGAAGCGCGCACATCGCCGCGAGCGGCGCGCGCCAGAAGCCGCGCACTACGCCAGCTCGCTGGCCCAGTCGCGGGTCTCGAGAATTTCCTTGAGGCGCTTCAGGAACGCGGCCGAATAAGCGCCGTCGAAGGCGCGATGGTCGAAGCTTTGTCCCACGACCGCGACGGGACGCGCGGCGATGGCATCGCCATGCTCGCTTTCGACCACGACCGCGCGCTTCTTGACGGCGTCGAACGACAGGATCGCCACTTGCGGCATGTTGATGATGGGGGCGGTGAAGAGCGTACCAAAGCGGCCGTTGTTGCTGATCGTATAAGTGCCGCCCTCGACATCGGCCGGAAGGAGCTTTTGCGCACGCGCCTTTTCCACTTGTCGCGCGATCGCCTTGGCGAGCCCGCCCGCGGTCATCTCGTCGGCATGCGCGACCACGGGCACGACGAGCCCTTCATGCGCGAGATCGACGGCGATGCCGAGATTGATGTCGCGGCGCAGAACGAGCCGGTCCTGCTCGAACGCGGCGTTGACCTGCGGAAACTCGGAGATCGCAAGGCACGCCGCGCGCGCGAGGAACGGGAGATATGTCAGGCCCACGCCGGCGCGCGCCTCGAAACGCGCTTTCTGCTGCTGGCGCGCGCGCTCGACCGCGGAGAAATCGACCTCGACCGCCTGGAACACATGCGGGATCGTGCGCCATGCCTCGGCCATGCGCCGCGCCGTCATCGCGCGGATGCGATTGAGAGTGAGCGCGCCCCCGCGCGGCGCAGAGGACGCGCGCGCCTCGCGCACGTCCGACGCACCGATACGCCGGCCGCCGCGCGACGCGACGCTTTCCGCGATGGCGGCAAGATCGATGCCGCGCTCGGCCGCAAGCCTTCGTGCCAGCGGCGAAATGCGCACGCCGCCCGCGCCCGTGGCGCGCCCGAAATTGCGCTCCGGCGTGCGCACCTCGCGGAACGGATCAAGCGCCAATGCCGGCGCCGCCTTGGCCGCCGCGGCGCCGTTCGATTTCGGCTTTGGCTTCTCGCCCGCGCCGCCCAAGACGGCGATGATCGTGCCGACCGGCACTGTCTCGCCCGCCGGCACGCGAATCTCGGCGAGCACGCCCGACGATATCGCCTGCACCTCCATCGTCACCTTCTCGGTCTCGATCTCGAACAGGTTCTCGCCCGCGGCGACGGCATCGCCCACCTTCTTGAACCAGGTCGCGACCTTGCCCTCGGTGACGGTCTCGCCGAGCTGAGGCATGAGAACGTTCATCGCGCGCGGGCTCTACCAGGAGACCGAGATGTATTGCGTCTCCAGGAACTCAAGCATGCCTTCGTGTGCGCCTTCGCGGCCGAGGCCCGATTGCTTGGCACCCCCGAAGGGCGCCGCGGGATCGGACACGACGCCGCGGTTCAAGCCCACCATGCCTGACTCGAGCCGTTCGGACACGCGCAAGCCGCGCGCGAGGTCGCGCGTGTAGAGATAAGCGACGAGCCCGTATTCGGTGGCGTTGGCCTTGGCGATTGCTTCGTCCTCGGTGCGGAAGGTTTGCACCGGAGCAACGGGGCCGAAGATCTCCTCACCGAGACAGCGCGCGCCATCGGGCACGTTCACAAGCACGGTCGGCGGATAGTAGAAGCCCTTGCCCGCCGGCTGCTTGCCGCCGCAAAGGGCGCGCGCGCCGCGCTCGATCGCGTCGGAAACGAGGCTCGAAACCTTGTCGCGCGTGTCGGCATTGACCAAGGGCCCGACTGCGACGCCGTCCTCGAGCCCGTTGCCGACCTTGAGCGCCGTCATCTTCGCGGCGAACTTCTCGACGAAGGCGTCGTGCACCTTCTCGTGCACGAGGAAGCGGTTGGCCGAGGTGCAGGCCTCGCCCATGTTGCGCATCTTGGCGATCATCGCGCCCTCGACGGCGGCGTCGAGATCGGCATCCTCGAACACGAGGAAGGGCGCGTTGCCGCCCAATTCCATCGCCGGCCGCACGACATTGTCGGCCGCCTCGTGCAGGAGGCGCCGGCCCACTTCGGTCGAGCCGGTGAAGGAGACGACGCGCACGCGCGGATCGTGGAGCATCGTGCGCACCACGGCGCCCGACTTGCGCGACGGCAGGATGTTGACGACGCCCGGCGGCACTCCCGCTTCTTCCAAGAGCTGCGCGACCGCGAGCATCGTGAGCGGCGTCTCCGAGGCGGGCTACAGCACCATGGTGCAGCCGGCCGCCAAGGCCGGCGCGATCTTGCGCGTGCCCATCGCAGCCGGGAAGTTCCACGGCGTCACCATGACGGCAACGCCCGCGGGCTTATGCTGTACCAGGATGCGCGCGCCCGTCGCCGGCGCCCGCGACACCTCGCCGATGTTGCGCGGTGCCTCTTCCGCATACCAGCGGAAGAACTCGGCGGCATAGGCCGATTCCGCGCGCGAATCGAGCAGCGCCTTGCCGTTCTCGCGCGTCATGAGGCGAGCGAAATATTCCTTCTTCGCGGTGAAGAGATCGAACGCCTTGCGCAAGACCTCGCCGCGCTCGCGCGGGCTTTTCGCGGCCCAGCCGTCGAACGCCTTGGCCGCGGCATCGACGGCGGCGAGCGCGTCCTCGGTCGTGCCGTCGGCGACGCTTGCGATCACTTCCTCGCTCGCGGGATCGTAGACATCGAAGCGGCCGCCGTCGGAGGCGGGTCGGAACTTGCCGCCGATATAGAGGTCGGTCGGCGCGTCGATCGCGGGCTCGTTCCTCATAGGACCCTCATGCTTTGAGGCTGCGGCGGATGGTGTCGACGATGCGCGGCACGGTCGGCAGCGCCATGTCTTCGAGACTGTCGGCGGCGGGGAGCGGGATGTGCGGCGTGGTGATGCGCACGATCGGCCCGTCGAGATCCCAGAACGCCTCATCGGCAGCGATCGAAGCGATCTCGGCGCCCCAGCCGCAAAGGCGCGGGTTCTCCTCGATGGTGAAGAGCCGGCCGGTGCGGGCGAGCGAGCCAAGGATGGTCTTGGTGTCGAGCGGCACGAGCGAGCGGACATCGACCACTTCGGCCTCGATGCCATCCTCGCGCGCCAGGATCTCCGCCGCCTCGAGCGCACGCGGCACCATGAGCGCGAGCGCCAGAATGGTCGCGTCCTTGCCGGGGCGCGCGATCCGCGCCGTGCCGAGGCGGTCCAGGATCTCGCCGTCCGGCACCTCGCCCTTCATGGCGTAGAGCGACTTGTGCTCGAAGAAGATCACGGGATCGGGATCGCGCACCGACGCGGCGAGAAGCCCGATCACGTCGCGCGGCGTCGACGGCGCCACGACCTTGAGGCCCGGGATCATCATCGCCCAGTTCTCCACCGACTGGCTGTGCTGGGCGCCGAAGCGCGAGCCGGCGCCGTTCCCGGTGCGCACGACGAGCGGGCATTTTACCTGCCCGTTCGACATGTAGCGCGATTTCGGGAACTCGTTGGCGATGTAGTCGAAGCAGACGGCAAGGAAGTCCGAAAACATGATCTCGGCGATGGGTTTCAGACCCGTCATCGCCGCGCCCATGGCGGCGCCGAGAATCGCCTGCTCTGAGATCGGCGTGTCGCGTACGCGCCGCGGCCCGAATTTTTCCAGAAGCCCGACCGTCGCCTTGAAGACGCCGCCCGCGGCGGCCACGTCCTCGCCCAGGAACACGACGTCGGGATCGCGCTCCATCTCCTGCGCGATGCCGCGCGCGACGGCATCGCGATAGGTCAGTTCCGCCACGCCCAGCCTCCATCGGCATAGACGTCGGTCGTGAGAATGTCGGGCGAGGGCGGGCCCGCGGCCTTGCACGCCTCGGTCGCGGCATCGACCTTGCGCTTCGAGTCCTGTTCGATCGCGCCGACCGCCGCCTCGGATATCCCGAAATCGAGGAGCCGGCGCCGGTATGTCACGACCGGGTCGCGCTTCATCCAGTCCTCGAGCTCGCCCGGCGGGCGGTACTTCGCGGGATCGGCGCGCGAATGACCGCTGTGGCGATAGGTCATGCACTCGATGATCGACGGGCCTTTCCCCGCGCGCGCCCGCGCGTAAGCCGCGCGTGCGGTGCGGAAAACGGCGTCGGCGTCGTTGCCGTCAATGACGATGCGCTCGAGCCCATAGGAGCCCGCGCGGTCGGCAGCGGGATGCTCGACCGCGGTCACGCTGCCGATCGGCGTATATTCCATGTAGAGGTTGTTCTCGCACACGAACACGACCGGCAGCTTCCACGTCGCGGCCAGGTTCAGGGCCTCGTGGAAGGCGCCGATATTGGTCGTGCCGTCGCCGAAGAAGCAGACGGACACGTCCTTCGCGCCCTGATACTGCGCGCGCCACGCGGCGCCGCACGCGATCGGCAGATGCGCGCCGACGATGGCATAAGAGCCCATGACGCCGTGCTCGACCGAGGTGAGGTGCATCGAGCCGCCCTTGCCGCGCATCAAGCCATTGTCGCGCTGCATCAGCTCGCCCAGCACCTGCTCCATCGGCACGCCGCGCGCCAAGGTGTGCGCATGGCCGCGATAGGTGCAGAAGCTCAGATCGCCCGGCTCCATCGCGGTCGCGAAGCCGGCAGCGACCGCCTCCTGTCCAAGCGACAGGTGGCTCGTGCCCTTCACCAGATTTTGCAGAAAGAGCTCGTAGGCGCGCTGCTCGCAGTCGCGGATCTCGACCTGGAGGCGGTAAAGCTGAAGGCGGGTCGCCTCGCCGATATCGTCGTTCTGGCGATCGACCGGTTTGAGCTGCGGCCGGTTCTTCACGTGCCTCGCCTCCCTTGCCCTTCGCCGATTGTTGCTGCGGGCGGACACAAGTCAATGCGCTCTCCAAACCCACTTCCCCAACGGCGCCGGGGGCGGCAAGGTGGGAGAAATCCGAGGGGGCGCCCATGCTCGAGACGACCGTCGCCGGCAGCCTGCCGAAACCATCCTGGCTCGCCACGCCCAAGATGCTGTGGGCACCGTGGCGCCAAGAGGGCGAGGCGCTGGCCGAGGCGAAGCGCGATGCCACCATCCTCGCCGTCAAGGAGCAGGAGGAGTGCGGCATCGACATCGTCAGCGACGGCGAGATGGCGCGGCAGCATTTCGTGCACGGGTTTTTGGAAAATGTCGCGGGGATCGATTTTCAGAAACGCGTGAAGATGGGAATCCGCAACGACCGTTATGTGGCGGAGTGTCCAACCGTAACCGGGCCGCTTTCGCGCAAGGGGCCGGTCCACGCGACCGAGGCGCGCATCGCGCGGGAGCATACGACGCACAAGCTCAAATTCACGCTGCCGGGACCAATGACGATCGTCGATACGATCGCCGACGAGCATTACGGCGATCGCGTGAAGCTTGCCATGGCGTTCGCCGGGCTTCTCAACGAGGAAGCGCGCGAGCTTGCGTCGATCGGCGTCGACGTGATCCAGTTCGACGAGCCCGCCTTCAACGTCTATCTCGACGCGGTGGCGGCATGGGGCGTGCCGGCGCTCCACCGCGCGATCGAAGGGCTCTCGTGCAAGACCTCGGTCCATATCTGCTACGGCTACGGCATCAAGCCCAACATCGAGTGGAAAGCGACGCTTGGCGGCGAATGGCGGCAGTACGAGACGATCTTCCCTGCGCTCGCCGAGAGCCGCCTCGACAAGGTCTCGCTCGAATGCGCGAACTCGCGCGTGCCAATCGAGCTGCTCGCCCTTCTCGGTAAGAAGACGGTCGAGCTTGGCGCTATCGATGTTGCGACCGACCGCGTCGAAACGGCCGAGGGGGTTGCGGCCACCATCCGCAGCGCCTTCCGGTACGTCCCTCCGGAGCGAATCGAGCCCTCGACGAATTGCGGCATGGCGCCTCTCGACCGCGCGCTTGCGCGCGCGAAGCTCAAGGCGCTCGCCGCCGGGACGATGCTGGTGCGGCGCGAGCTCGGCGCGGCCTAAATGACATACGAGGCGCCGGGCTATCGCGACGCCGCGGCGGCGTTCGCGGGGCGCATGGCGGCGGCATGGGGCGAGATGCTCGGCGCGCGGCTTCTTGGCGTCTATCTCATCGGTAGCCTCGCGCACGGCGGGTTCAGCGCGCGCTACAGCGACATCGACGTGGGCGTCACCACCGAGGACGGGGTGCGGCCTGACGAACTCGAGGCGATGCGCGCCCGCGCCGCCGCGGATTCACGCGAGCTTGCGGCGAAGCTCTCGATCTTCTGGAGCGATCGCAGCTTCGCCATGGGCCGCTTTCCGCCGCTCGACCGCGTCGATTACGTCGATCACGCCGTCCCGCTCGTCGAGCGTGAGCGCATCCGCCCGCCGCGGCCGACGCGCGACGAGATCCGGACATACCTGCGCGGGCAACCATTCGAGGCGTGGACCGAGCAGGTGCGGCGCTTTTCCGCGGCGAGCGCGCTCCAGCCGGCCGAGCACAAGCCCTATGTACGCTGCCTCCTCTATCCGGCTCGGCTGCTCTACAGCTTCGCCACGGGCGCCATGGCATCGAACGACGAGGCGGCCGCATTCCTCGCGTGGCGGCGCATCCCAGGACTCGATTTCGGGCTCGTCGAGCGTGCTCTCAAATGCCGCCAGGCGGGCCGCGATCCCGACTTTCTCTTCCCCGAGCGCGCGATGCTCGGGCGCCAGCACGCGGCGTGCACTGCCGCCATCGGAGTTACGGCATGAAGCTCTATGACTATGCCGGTGCGCCAAGCCCGCGCCGCGTGCGCATCTTCCTTGCCGAGAAGGGCATCAGCGTGCCAATGGTGCAGGTCGATCTCAGGACGGGCGAGCAGTTCGGCGCTGCCTTCCGAGCCATCAATCCCGATTGCACCGTGCCGGTACTCGAGCTCGATGACGGCCGCCGCCTCACCGACGCCATCGGCATCTGCCGCTATTTCGAGATGGCGCAGAAGGGCCCGCTGCTCATGGGACGCGATCCGGCCGAGGCCGGCATCGTCGAACAGTGGCAGCGCTGGGCCGAGCGCGACGGTTTCTATGCGGTGATGGAGGCATTCCGCAACGCGACACCGGGCCTCAAAAACCATGCACTGCCGGGCCCCGACGAGTACGAGCAGATCCCGGCCTTGGCCGAGCGCGGCCGCACGCGCGTCGCGCGGTTCTTCGAACGCCTCGACGCGCGGCTCGGCGAGAACGAGTTCGTAGCCGGGCCGGCCTTTACGATTGCCGACATCACGGCATTCCTCTCCGTCGACTTTGCCGGCTGGGCCAAGCTCAAGCCGCCGGAGACTCTTCGGCACTTGAAGCGCTGGCACGACGCGGTCTCCGCCCGGCCGAGCACCAAGGCGTAAGCGCGGTCAGAGCGACCCGGCGATGTGCTCGGCGGCCAAAAGGCCAAGCACGAAGGCCTTGCACAGTCCGCCGACATAGCCGGCGCGCGGGCCGCCCTCGAGATGCGCAACCGGCGTACCGACCGCGTAAAGACCGGCGAAAGGCGCGCCGTCCGGCCGTACCGCCCGCGCGAAGGCGTCAATCTCGATCCCGCCCATGGTGCCGGTGACGCCGGTGCAGAGGGGCGCCGCGTGATAGGGCGGGCGCGCGAAGGGCCACGGCTTCGTGCGGCACGACGTACGCGGGACGTCGGGCGCAGCGCCGGCGACGAAATCGTTGTGACGGCGCACCGTCTCGACAAACCCTTCCGCGGGTAGCCCGCATTTCTGCGCGAGCGACGGGAGGTCGGGCGCGCTCACGAGCGCGCCGCCGGCTTCGAGAAGGGTGCCGTTGCAGCCGACGGGCCCGGCATGGCCGGGCTCGCCCTGCCACATCGCCTCATCGAAGATAATGAAGGACGACAGCGGGTCGGGAAGCTGGGCGATCGCATTCGCAAGCGGGACGCCACCCAAACCCTCGTCGGCGAAACGCCGTCCATCAGGGCCGACGACGATTGCGGCTTCGGCGAGCGCGTCGAAATGCGGATAAGGCCAGAGGCCCGCGTTCGTCATCGCATCGCGGTGATGGACATGGCCATAGAACTTGCCGAAGCCGCCGATCGCGGCACCCGCTGCCTCGGCCATCAGGATGCCGTCGCCCCCGGCGCCGGGGCCGACGCGCGCGAGGATGCGCTCAGGCCGCGGCGTGATCCAGCGCCGCACGAGTTCGGAATTGGCGGCGAAGCCGCCATCGGCGATGACGACGGCACGGGCACGTAGCTCCCGCCCGTTCGCCACGACGCCGACGCAGGCGCCGTGCTCGACGAGAAGTGTCTCGACGCGCGTGCCGCGCAGTACCTCGCCGCCGCGCGCAACGAGGTTTGCTTCGAGCCGCCGCATCAAGAGGTCGGCGCCGCGGCCCTCCCAATCGAGGCCGGCGCCGAAGGTACGGCGCGGCACCATGACGTGGGCGCTGCGATCGACCGCGCCAAGCGCGGCGAAGGGCGGCGTGTCGAAGCGGGCGCCCTCGCCCACAAGCCAGTCATGCGCGCGCTTCGCATTCTCGGCAATGGCGGCGGCAAGCGCGGGCCGCGCGCTTCCATCCGTCCCCTCGAGGATCGCGGCGCGGAGACGCTCGGGCTCGTTCACGAGCGAAATGCCCATAACGCCGAAGACGCCGGTCGAGTAGCGCGAGCTGCACGGATAGAGCTGCTCCGGCCGCGTCTCCAGCACCGCGGCCCGCAGGCCCAGCTCCGCCGCGCGGCATGCCGTCACGAGCCCGGAGAAGCCGCCGCCCACCGTGACGAGGTCGAACGGCATGGGCGCTTTAGGGGCCGACGTGCGAGATGCCCGGCAGCAGCAGTTTTTCCATCGGCACCTTGCCCTCGGTGTCGCCGATCGCCGTCATCTCGTCCATCAGCGCCTCGACGCGCTTCTTCGAGATCACGTCGGAGGGCGCGAAGAAGCCGATCTTGCGCAGGTAGTCGTAGCTTTTGGCGACGTCGTCGCGGTTTGCCGTCTTCATCTCGGCGGCGAGGAGCTCGATCGCCGCCTCGCGGTTGGCGTCATTGTTGAACCAGAGGAAGCTTTTGTTGAGCGCGGTCATGAAGTGCTTGACCGTGTCGGGATGCTTCTCGGCATAGGCAACAGACACGTCGGTTGCGCCGAACGGCAAATCCTTGGTCAAGTCGATCAGCATGCCGATGTTGCGGAAGCCCGCTTCCTCGGCGAAGAAATTGACGGGCGGCGCGAGCATGGTCACGTCGGCCGAGCCCGATTTGAGCGCGGCAAAGCGCCCGGCCGTGTTGCCGATGATCGTGATGTCGATGTCCTTGTCGGTGAGACCCGCGGCCTTCAGCATGCGCTCGAGATAGACGCGGTTGATGTCGACAAGGCCGCCGATCACCACCGTGTGCCCCTTCATGTCCTTCAACGACTTGATGTCGGACTTGGCGAGAATCTCATAGGGCGAGACCGCGCCCGTGATGCGCAGGATCGCGACGCGCGCGCCGCGCGCGTCGGCGTGGATGGGCTCGACCGCGCCAATATCAATCACGTCGAGCGACCCTGCCGCGAGCTGCTGAACGAGGCCGGGCGCGGTCGGCACGTAGATGACATCGAGAGTGACACCCGCGTCGGCGAAGAAGCCCTTGCGGATGCCGATGTAGTAAGGCCACTCGACCGCGTTGGCGGCCCCGATCAATCCCGTCTCGATCGTATCGGCGGCCCTCGCGGCCGGCATTGCCTGAACGAGGGCGCCGCACAAGGCGGCACCGAGAAGGCGCATCGCACGCATATTGGTTGTCTCCTCCCGAATATCTCGGGCCGCATACTATTGGTCGAGCGTGCTCGCGGCAAAAATTTCTTCGAGCTTCATCAGACGCGGGGTCAGCCCCTGCTCGTGTGAATATCGTGCCGCGGTCTCGAGGATGTTGCGGTTGAACTTGATGCCGTGCTTGAGGACCTGCGTGTCGAGAGCCGTGCGCGTCTCGGGCGGAAGGAGGCCCGAGGCGATGTGATATTCGACATGCGCCATGCGCTGTTGGTGCGCGATCTCGTTGGCGCGCTCGAACGCCTTATAGAGATTCAGCACCACCCATGGCTCCTGCTGGGCGATGCGGCGCCGCACGATCATGCCGTGGTTGATCGGATAGAGCCCCGTCTTCTTGTAATAGCGCGTCCCCTCCGCGATCGGATCGGGGAAGAGCGGTACGATGTCCGGATGATGCGAGAGATCGATCGAGCTGCGGTCGATCATGCCGACCATGCCGGGAAAATACATAAGGGTGGCGTGGAGTTCGCGCGACATGAGCATCGTGCCGATATTCTTCTCGGGTGGGATCTGGTGGATGGTAACGCCCGGCGGCGGCTTAAAGCCGGTGGCGCCGGCATGGCTGCGTTCGGGCACGCGCTCCATCCAGAATTCCATCTCCTGCGGGCGCACGCCGAACTCGTGCTGCAGGATACCGCGCGACCAGAGCGCCGCAGTCTGCTGGTACTCCGGCACGCCGACGCGCTTGCCCCTGAGGTCGGAGGGTGAAGAAATGCCCGAATCGCGCCGCTTCAGCGCCCAGGTCTGGAAGAAATAGCGCGTTGTAAAGACAGGGATGCCGGTCCAGCGCTCGTCGCCGCCGGCGATCGTCATCATGAGCGAGGAAAGCGACATCTCCGAAGCGTCGAAATCGGCGAAGCGGAGCTGGCGCCAGAACAGCTCCGAGGGGCTGACGATGCTGATGACGAGGTCGATCCCGTCGGGCTTCACCGTGCCGTCAAGGATGGGCCAGGTGCGCGGATTGTTGGTGAGGCCGATGCTGAGCTGTAGTTTCGCCATCGCGTGCATCTCCCGGAGCTTTCTTGAGCGCCACTTTGCGCCGTCGCATGTCTGCCGTCGAGGGAGTTGCGCTAAGCTCGCGTTCCGCGAGAGGGAGCGGCGATGAGCACCAAGCGCGTCGTTGTGATCGGCGCCGGCATGGTCGGGATCGCTGCGGCGAGCTGGCTACGGCGCGACGGGCACTCCGTCGTCGTGATCGATCCCGGCGCGCCCGGTGAGGGCGCGTCCTTTGGCAATGCCGGCTGCCTCAACGCCTCCTCGGTCGTGCCGATGGCGATGCCGGGAACGATGCGGAACGCACCGCGCTGGCTGCTCGATCCGCTGGGCCCGCTCGCGATACGCTGGCAGTATCTGCCCGCGCTCGCGCCTTGGCTCGTGCGCTTTGCGCGTACCGGCACGGCCGAGAACGCGGCACGCACGGCGCGCGCGCTGCGCGCGCTCCTCGGCCCCGCGCTCGCCTCTCTCGCGCCGCTCGTCAAAAACGCCGGCGCCGAGCATCTTGTCGAGAAGCGCGGCCACCTTGTCGTCTATCGCTCGGAGGAGAGCTTCGCCAAGGAGACGGCACAGTGGAATCTGCGGCGCGATAACGGCGTCGCGTGGGACACGCTGGGGGCCGACCAATTGCGCCAACTCGAGCCGGCGCTGTCGCGCGAGTATGTGCGCGGCCGCTTCATCGCCGAGAACGGCCATACGAGCGATCCGTACCGTCTCGTGCAAGCGCTCGCCGACGCGCTGCGCCGCGACGGCGCGGAGATCCGACGAGCGCGTGCGACGGGGTTCGAGCTCGACGGGCAGCGGCTCACATCGGTGCGTACAGATGGCGGCGCCATCGCGGCCGATGCCGTGGTCGTCGCCGCGGGCGCCTATTCCGCGCCGCTTGCGGCGGCGCTCGGCGACAAGGTCCCGCTCGAGACCGAGCGCGGCTATCACCTGATGTTGCGTGATCCCGAAGCCACGCCGCACATTCCGACGACAGAAGCCGAAGGCAAGTTCGTGGCAACGCCGATGCTCGGCGGACTGCGTTTCGCCGGCACGGTCGAGTTCGCGGGGCTTCGGGCCGCGCCCGATTGGCGCCGTGCGCATGTGTTACTGCGATTGGGCCGGCGCATGTTTCCGGCGCTGCCCGCTGCGCCGGACGCCGCGCGCGTCTCGGTCTGGATGGGCCACCGCCCGAGCCTGCCGGATTCGCTACCGGTGCTGGGACCCGCCAGCGCCTCGCCCGATGTCATCTACGCCTTCGGCCACGGCCATGTCGGCATGGTGGGCGCGCCGATGACGGGCAAGCTCGTCGCCGATCTCATCGCCGGGCGCGATCCCGGCATCGACATGGCACCCTATCGCGCGCGCCGTTTCGCGTGATTGTTGGGGAGCGGCACCTGTGCTCCTATAGGCGCAGAAGAACTGGAGGCACACATGGCCGACGCCGCGCCGCGCATCATCGACACGCACCATCACATCTACCCGCCCAACTACACCAAGACCAATCTCGAGCGGCTCGTGAACGATTCCGTTGCGCTGCCGGCCTCGGCCTATACGAGCTGGACGCCCGGCACGTCGATCGAGGCGATGGAGAAGGCCGGAATCGAGACGGCGATCTCGTCGATCACGAGCCCCGGCATTTGGTTCGGCGACGGCGTCGAGAAGGCGCGGGCGCGGGCGCGCGAATGCAACGAGTTCGGCGCCGGCATGGCGCGCGACTTCCCGAAGCGCTTCGGCATGTTCGCGGCGATTCCGCTGCCCGACATCGAAGGCAGCCTGCGCGAGATCGAATACGCACTCGACACGCTGAAGCTCGACGGCATCGGGCTCATGACGAGCTATGAGACCCGGCTTCTCGGCGACCCCGGCTTCCTGCCGGTGTTTCAGGAGCTGAACCGGCGCAACGCGGCGGTGTTCGTTCATCCGACCATGTCCTGTGGCAATCTCTTCCCCGGCATCGCCGGTCCGCAGATCGAGTTCCCGACCGATACCGCGCGCACGGTCACGAGCCTTATCCTCGGCGGCACGGCCGGCGCCTGCCCCAACGTCAAATTCATCTTCTCGCATGGCGGCGGCACGCTCGCGATGGTGGTGCAGCGCTTCGCCCGCATCGCCGCGCGGCTCACGCCCGAGGAGCGCCAGGCGCGCATGCCTAACGGCTTCGAGGCCGAGATCCGGCGCCAGTATTACGACCTCGCCAGCATCGGCAGCGCGCCGATCGGCATGGCGGCGGTGCTTAAGATGCTGCCGGTGTCGCAGCTCACTTACGGTTCGGACGCGCCGTTCGGCTCGTCGGTCGAGATCGCGAACGGCATCACGCGGCTCGAACTGTCGGAAGCCGACAAGGCCGCGATCCGGCGCGGCAATGCGCTCCGGCTCTTCCCGCGCTACGCATGAGAGAGGGTAGATCATGCTCGTCGAACAGATCTGGACCGCGAACGCCGGCCGCAACTTCAACTACCTGATCGCCTGCGCCGAGACCGGCGAGGCGCTCGCGGTCGACCCACTCGACCACGAGAAATGTCTCGCCGCCGCGAAGGCCAAGGGCTGGACCATCACGCAGATCCTCAACACGCACGAACATCGCGACCATACCGGCGGCAACGCACAGATGATCGCGGCGACGGGCGCGAAGCTTCTGGCGCATGCCAAGGCCAAGGACCGCATCGCCGGGATCGACCGCGGGCTGGCGGCGGGCGACGTGATAAACGTCGGCAAGACGGTCGAGCTTTCTTGCCTTGACACGCCGGGCCACACCATGTCGCACATCTGCGTGCTTGCACGTGGGCAGCAGCCTGCGCTTTTCTGCGGCGACACGCTTTTCAACGCGGGCGCCGGCAATTGCCACAATGGCGGTCACCCGAACGAGCTTTACACCACGTTCGCGAGCCAGCTCGACAATCTGCCCGACGCAACGTTGATATATCCGGGCCACGACTACATCGCGCGCAATCTCAGCTTCACGCTCGACCGCGAGCCCGACAACGCCAAGGCGAAGGCGATGCTGCCGCAGATGGAGAAGCAGGATCCGGGCCACGCGCTCGTGACGACGCTCGCGGTCGAGCGCGAGATCAACACTTTCTTCCGCCTGACAAGCCCCTCGGTGATCCGCCGCCTGCGCGAGGCCTTTCCCGACCTCCCGGAGAAGCCCGACGCCAAGACCGTGTTCCTGAAGCTCCGGGAATTGCGCAACAAGTGGTAGAGCGCGCACCGCCGGATTTTCCACCCAACGCCTTCGTCAAGGAGGACGCGGGGCCGGACGCGCTCTTTTATGGTACGCCGCGCTTCGTCACTCATATCGATGACCACGCCATCAGCGCGGTCACGCAACTCTATCGCGAACTGTTCCCGCCGGGCGGCGTCGTACTTGACCTGATGGGGAGCTGGGTCTCGCACCTGCCGGCCGATGTCGCCTATGGCGAGGTAATCGGCCACGGCATGAACGAGGCGGAGCTCGCGGCAAACCCGCGCTACAGCCGCCATTTCGTGCAGGACCTGAACCGCGACCCCGTACTGCCGCTCGCGCCAGGCTCGGTCGACGCCGTCGCGCTCTGTGTCTCGGTGCAATATCTGCAGCAGCCCGTGACGGCCTTCGCCGAAGTGGCGCGCGTCCTGAGGCCAGGGGGCGTAGTGGCGGTGACGTTCTCGAACCGGTGCTTTCCGACGAAGGCGGTGGCGATCTGGCTTTCGCTTGGTGACGAGCAGCACCAGCGCCTCGTCGCGCTCTATCTCGCGCGTGCAGGCTTCGCCGCGATCGAGGCGCGCACGCTCTCACCACCCGGCGCCGATCACGACCCGCTTTGGGCCGTGATCGGGCGTACCGGGCCTGTTACTGGAACAGCTTCATCGCGTTGACGAGCGTCTGCACCACGCCCCAGGTGAGTGGGATGCCCACGAGGCCCCACACGAGGATCAGGTGAAGCGCAGTTGTTTCGCCTTCTTGCCGTGCCATCTGCGCCTCCCTCAATCCGCCGTGCCGAGCGCTTCGGCCTCGGCGCTCATGTAGTGATGGTCCTTGACCGACGTGATGAAGAGATTACAGAAGAACCCGATGATCAGCAGCCCGGCCATCACATACATCGTGATGTTGTAAGCTTGCGCCGCGGCGACGCCGTGCGACACGTTGTAGGCGCGGATGTAATTCACCAGTACCGGGCCGAATATGCCCGCGGCCGACCAGGCGGTGATCAGCATGCCGTGAATGGCGCCGACATAGCGCGTGCCGAACATGTCGCGGAGATATGCGGGCACGGTCGCAAAGCCGCCGCCATACATGCTGAAGATGATGGCATAGGCGCACACGAACCCGACGACGCTGCCGATCGCGCCCGTATAAGGCACGAGCGCATAGAGCACGGCGCCCAAAACGAAGAAGCAGAAATAGGTGTTCTTGCGCCCGATCACGTCCGAGGTCGAGGCCCAAAAGAAGCGGCCCGCCATGTTGAAGAGGCTCATCAAGCCGACGAACCCCGCCGCCGCGACCGCCGTCACATGGCCCGGGAACATCTCCTGGATCATGGCCGAGGCTTGGCCCAGCACACCGATGCCGGCCGTGACGTTGAGGCACAGCACCCACCAGATGAGCCAGAATTGCGGCGTCTTGAGCGCCTGGTAGACGTAAACGTGGCGCGTCGTCGTCAGCTTCTTCGGCTGTGCCGGGGCGACATAGCCTGCCGGCGCCCAGCCGGGCGCGGGAATCCGCACGATGTACGCCCCCACCATCATGAAGCAGAAATAGATGATGCCCAGGGCAATGAAAGTCTCCGCGACGCCGACATGGGTCGGGGTCGAGAACCTGGCGAGAAGCCAGACCGACAGTGGCGAGGCGATGAAGGCGGCGCCGCCAAACCCCATGATGGCCATGCCGGTCGCCATACCCGGCCGGTCTGGAAACCACTTGATGAGGGTCGAGACCGGCGAGATGTAGCCGAGGCCGAGGCCGATACCGCCGACGATGCCGTAGCCGAAATAGATGACCCAGATGTTGTGGACGTAAACGCCCACGGCTGAGATCAGGAATCCGCCGCCGAAGCACAGCGCCGCGGTGAACATGGCACGGCGGGGCCCGCCCTCCTCGACCCAGCGGCCCATGACGGCGGCCGACGCGCCAAGCAGGACGATGGCGATGCTGAAGATCCACCCGAGATCGGTGAGCGCCCAGTCGCCCGGCGCCGATTTCGTGATGCCGATCAGCTTGGTCATCGGCAGGTTGAACACGCTGAACGCGTAGGCCTGCCCGATGCAGAGGTGAATGCAGAGCGCGGCCGGCGGCACCATCCACCGGCTGTAGCCCGGCCGGGCAATCGTGCGGTCGCGGTGAAGATACCCGAGGCTCATAGGTGTTTCCCCAATACTACTTTTGATTAATATCCTTTATAGCAGAAGATCGCGGATCATTTGTAGCCCGCAATTATTACTGCCCGGAGGACCGACTGGGAGACGTTCGCGGCCGTCGTGTTGTGCCGCGTGGCGGGTAAACCTATTATCGCCGCGACTCGTCCCCGGAAGCGCCGCAAGGGCCTACGAGCGGCACGGAGGAATCCTATGGCAGAGCTCGCCGAACTCGCGACCGCCCCCAATGCCATCGAGGCATCGGTCAATTACATGCTGCGCGACGAGGTGCAGCCCTTCACCTACACCGGCGGACCCGGCTCGACCGAGGTGCGCTCGGGCGGCAACCTCGACCCGCACGTTGTCACGATTCGCAACGGCCGGCCCGAATCCTCCCGATTCACCCTCGAGCGCAACGGGTTCCGCTTCGTCCCGCATCCGACCAAGGTCAAGAGCTTCTTCGACGAGGACGAGGTGCGACGCGTCTACTATCCGGAGATGGAAGCGCTCATCAAAACCGAGAGCGGCGCAAAGCGCGTCCTCGTGTTCGACCACACGCTCCGCACGGCCGACGAGGAAGACCGCGAGGCGCGCAAGATCCGCGAGCCGGTGCGGCGCGCGCACAACGACTACACCGAGTGGTCGGGCCCGCAGCGGGTGCGCGATCTTCTGCCGGACGAGGCGGAGAGCCTGCTCGCGCGGCGTTTCGCCATCATCCAGGTGTGGCGGCCGATCCGCAATCCGGTTGAGACCTTCCCGCTCGCGATCGCCGACGCGGAGAGCCTTTCGCCCGACGACCTCGTCGTCTCCGAGCGGCGCTATCCGAACCGCGTCGGCCAGACCTATGCCGTCACCTTCAACCCGCGCCACCAATGGTACTGGTTCCCGCGCATGCGGCGCGACGAGGCGATCGTGTTCAAGGTGTACGACTCGCTGAAGGATGGGCGCGCGCGCTGGACCGCGCACACCGCGATCGAGGACCCGACCTCGCCGCCCAACGCGCGGCCGCGCGAAAGCATTGAGATCCGCACTCTCGCGTTCTTTTGAGAAATCGCGCGAAAAACGCGCGGAGGGAGACATTCGATGGATAGCAAACCCCGCCAACGCTCCGACATCGATCTCGACAAGTACCGCCTGCGGCGCTTCGTCGACCGGCTCGTCGACATGGGCGAGGTCGAAGTCCACGCGGAGCCCGTGCCGCTCACCAAGGTCAGCGAGATCATCGAGGCCACCGACAAGGCGGTGCTGTTCAAGCAGGCCGGACCCGAGCGCATCGAACTGGCCGCCAAGACCGCGGGCAACCGCAGGCGTCTTGCCGCCGCGTTCGATGTCACCGAGGACAAGCTCTACGACGAATACTGGAAGCGCTTCGCGGCACCGCAGCCGATCGTCGAGATCCCTTCCGACGAAGCGCCGGTGCACGAGGTCGTGCTGACCGGCAAGGACATCGATCTCACCAAGCTGCCGTTCTATCCGCATCATGCCTATGACGGCAGTTGCTATCTGAGCTCGGCCATCGACTACACGATCGATCCCGCGACCGGCCGGCGCAATGTCGGCTGCCGGCGCCTGAGCCTCAGGAGCAAGACCGAGACCGGCACCAACGTGACGGCGCCGTCGGACCTTAAGCGCATCTATCAAGGCTGCGTCGCGCGCGGGGAGAAGCTGCCGATCACCTTCACGATCGGCACGCATCCCCTGGATTTCGTCGCCGCGACGACGCGCGTGCCGAACGACGAACTGGGTTTCGTCGCCGCCTTCCGCGGCGAGAAGGCCGCGGTCGTCAAAAGCGTGACGAACGATATTCTGGTTCCGGCCGACGCCGAGATCACGCTCGAGGGCTTTCTCGACGAGCGCGGCTATGTCGAGCCCGAGGGCCCATACGGTGAATACATGGGCTATTACGGCGCTATCCATCTCGACCCTGTGTTCCACTGCACCGCCATTACCATGCGGCGCGACGCGCTCCACCTGACGCTGCTGCACGGATCGGCCTTCGTGCTCGACCAGACCGACAGCGCCGTCATCAGCGCGATGCGCACCGAGGCCGAGGCGATGCGCATCCTCAAAGGGTGCGTGCGCGAACCCGTTTCAGCCTATCTGCGCTCGGTCTCGGGCGGCTCGAACACGCTGCGCGTCTCGATCAAGCAGCGTTCCTACGGCGAGGCGAAGGCGGCGATCGCCGCGCTCTTCGGCGGCATCATGCGGTTGAAACACATCTACGTCTTCGACGAGGACATCGACATCCGCAACGACCGCCAGGTCGAATGGGCGATGGGCACGCGCTTCCAGGCCGATCAGGACCTGATGGTGCTGCAAGGCATGGTCGGCATGACCATGGACCCGTCGCTGCAGGGGCGGCGCACCGGCGCCAAGGCCGGGTTCGACTGCACGCGGCCGTTCGGGCGCGACGGCGAGATTCCGCTGACGCGCAGCGCGGCCAAGGTGTTCAAGGGCCCGGCACGGTTCCAGACCGTGGAGCAGGCGCTCTCATCCTCGCCTATGTTCTATGCCGACATCGTCGAGTCGCTCGGCAGCCAGGACGGGCGCGAGGTCGCGACCGCGCTCGATCAGCTGCGCCAGAACGGCAAGCTCGGGCGCGATCGCGACGGGCGCTACTACATGGGCGCGTTCAAGGCGGGCGCCACCGGCATCGTCGGCCAGCTCTATCACGATCCGAACGAAGGGACGTGAGGCTCAGTCTGCCGTGGCCGGCAGCGGCGCGGCTCGCGCGGCGTCGATGCGCATGAAGCGGAACATGAAGATCCCCGCGAGCCCGAACGGGACCCAGCACGAGTAATAGACCGTCGTCACCGCATGCGCGACGGCGGCGGGGTCGGACGCATCGCCAAGCCCCGCAGCGTTGGCGATGACGCCGGCGATCGCCGCGCCGAACGCGGTGCCGAGCGAGCGCACCGAGGCGAGCGACGCCGCCACCGTGCGCTGCTCGCCCTCGGCCGCCACTGCCATGGTACGCGCGACGAGATGCACGTTGTAGATGCCGACGCCGAAGCCCATGAAGAACGCTCCAAGCGTCAGCAACTCGAGCTGCGGCGAAAGCGCGAGCAATGTGACGGCGACGAGCGCCGCAAAGGCCAGGACCGGGCCCGTCCATAGCGCCACGCGCTCCTGCGCGCCCGACCAGCCCGAGACGGCGAACGCGCCCACGGTCCAGCCGAACGAAATCGTGATGGTAACGAAATTGACGAACACCGGCGAGACGCCGTGCACGACCTGCAGCAGCAGCGGCAGGAACAGCGTCACCGAGGTCTGCGTCATCGCGTGAAGCGACAGGATCCACAGCGAGAGACCGATCGGCGCGGTGAGCGACAAAGCACGGGAGGGAAAGATCTTGTTGGAGGCATTGCGGTCGAGGCGGAACGCGACCGCGACAAGCGCCACCGCGGCGACGAGCAGGATTAAGCGCAGGACCGCATTCTCGACGGGCCCGATCGCCGCGACAGCGCCGACGCCCACGGCCAGCGTCGCAAGCCGCGCGAGCGGCAGGGGCGGCGCGCCCTGACGCTCGGCCTCCGTGTCGAGGCGCGCGGGCAGGCGGTAAAGCGCGAGCACGGCGAAGGCGACCATGAAGGGCGTCATCAGCCAGAACGAGCCGCGCCACCAGTGGATCGCGGCGAAGACGCCGCCGACGATCGGCCCGCCCAAGTGGCAGGCAGTGAAAGTGCCCTGGGCGATGGCGAGGATGCGCGTCCTGAGCCGCGTATCGAAAAGGCTCGTGATGAGCGCCATGCCGCCGCCCGCGACGAGCCCGCCGGCCCAGCCCTGAACGCCGCGCGCGGCGATGAGGAGCCCCATGTCGGGCGCGAGCGCGCAGCCGATCGTGCCTGCGGCGAAGATGCCGGCGCCCATCGCATAGCCGTGGCGCGCGCCGAAGCGCGCCCACACCGCGCCCGTCGATGAAGCGCCGATGATCGAGCCGATCGTGTAGACCATCGACGCCCACGTGTAATAAACGGCGCCGCCGATATCGGCGACGATCGTCGGCATGATGATGGCGATCACCAGGATCTGCGTCGCCTGGAGCGCGATGCCGCCGATGATGAGCGCGGAATAAAGTCCCCGTCCGTCGCGGAAGAGCTCGCTCCACGCGCCCTTCGCCTCGTCCACGCCATTGCCCGAATTATCATTCATTGCCAGAATGCTTAAACCCGCAGGCGGAGGACGGCAATGGACCAGCCAGTCGCGCAGAAGAGCACCACGTGGAACCCCGACAAATTCCGCTTGCGCCGGCTTGTCGAGCGCCTCGTCGACATGGGCGAGGTGCAGGTGCACGAGGAACCGGTAGCGCTCTCCGATCTGTCGCCGATCATCGAGGCGACGACGAAGGCGGTGCTGTTCAAGAAGGCCGGGCCTGAGCAGCACGAGCTCGCGGGCGCGGTCGCGGCGACGCGCACGCGCCTTGCCGCGGCGTTCGGCTCGGCGCCCGAGAAGATGCGCGAGGAATATCAGCGCCGCATGGCAAGCCCGCAGAAGACCTTCGCCGTGCCGTCGAACGAGGCGCCCGTGCACGAGGTGGTGCTGACCGGCAAGGACATCGACCTCACCAAGCTGCCGTTCCATGTGCAACACGAATATGACGGCGCGCCCTATATCTCGTCCGGCATTGATTTCACCGTCGATCCGACCACGGGGCGCAGCAATGTCGGTTGCCGCCGCCTCATGTTGCGCGGCAAGGACGTCGCGGGCTTCAATCTCACCGCGCCGTCGGACCTGCGCCAGATCTATCTGGGCTGCGTCGCGCGCGGCGAGAGGCTGCAGGCGAGCTTCACCATCGGCGCCCATCCGCTCGACATGATGGCGGCGGGCTCGCGTGGCACCGGGCAGGAGATCGAGGCGCTCGCCATGTTCCGCGGCGAGCCGCTGCCGGTGGTGAAGTGCCTCACCAACGATCTCTATGTGCCGGCCGACGCCGAGATCGTGCTCGAAGGCTATGTCGACGAGCGCGGTTATATCGACAACGAGGGGCCCTACGGCGAGTACATGGGCTATTACGGGCCGATGCACGGCGACCCGCTGTTTCACGTGACAGCGATCACGCGGCGGCGCGACGTGCTTTATCAGACCGTGAAGCACGGCGTCGGCAAACACCTCTCCGAATGCGACGCAGCGCCGATGGGCAATCTCCAGACCGAGGCCAATGCCTGGCGGCTCTTGCGCCAGGCCGGGCTCGACCCCGTCGATGTGTGCGTGCCGCCGGGGCCGGGCGTGAGCGGGCACGTGCGCGTCGCACTCCGCAAGCGCCACGAGGGCGACGCGCGGAAGGCGATCGCGACGCTCCTCGCGAACATCATGGTGGTGAAGCACGTCTTCGTCACCGACGAGGACGTCGAC
This sequence comes from Allostellaceae bacterium, assembly GCA_035518375.1. Lineage (GTDB taxonomy): Bacteria > Pseudomonadota > Alphaproteobacteria > ATCC43930 > CGMCC-115725 > DATJLY01. The sequence continues at coordinate 28,889 of DATIXQ010000068.1, forward strand.
GTGCGGTCGAGCGTCGAGGTCGAATGGGCAATGTCGAGCCGCTTCCAGGCGGACCGCGACATCGTCGTTTTGAGCAACATGCAGCTGATGCCGATGGATCCGTCGGCGCCGTCGCGCGGGCTTGGCGCCAAGGCCGGCTTCGACCTCACCTTCCCCTATCCGCGCCCGAAGGCCGTGACCTCGCGCGTGCCGGAAGCACCGAAGATCGGCGGCCCAGCGCGGTTCCAGACCGTGCGCCATGCGCTCGAAGACGGTCCGATGCACTTCGCGCGCCTCATGTCGGTCTTGGGCAGCCGCGACGGGCGCGAGATCGTGCTCGAGATCGAGAAGCTGCGCGCGGAGGGCGTGCTCGAGCGCAACGACGACGGCGAGTACTATCTCAAGGGATAGGTCCTCAGCCCTTCCCCTCCGGGAACACCTCGGCGCTCTTGCTGCGCGGGTCGCGGGTCGGCCACGTTCCGCGCTCGGCCGCGGCGAGGAACGACGCGACCGCGTCGTTGAAGGCGCCGGGTTCCTCGAGATTGACGAGATGGCCGGTGTTGGGCACGACCACGAGCCCCGCAGTCGGGATGGCGCGCTTCAGGAACACGTTCGCTTCGATGCACGGCTCGTCCTCGTCGCCGAGGAGAAGCAGCACCGGCATCTTAAGCGCCGCGAACTCCGGCTCGAAATCCCAGAGCGACGGGCGCGGCGCCTGGAAACGGCGCAAGGTCTTGGCCGACCCGATGTTGCTATGCTGGGCGAGCTGACTCGAAAACTCCGCCCAGCCGCGCCGGTCCTTGTTCTGGTATGGGATGCGCGTCGGGGTCGAGGCGAGCGTCACCGCCACGCGCTCCATCCCCTCGCGCTCGAGCCGCGCCGCCATTCCTTCGCTTTCGGCCTTGAAGCGCACTTGATGCTCGCGCGGCGCGCCTGAGCCGCAGCCGGCAACGACGAGCGCGCTCGCCATCGCCGCATGGCGCACGCCGAACTGCAGCGCCGAATAGGCGCCCATGCTGAGCCCCACGATGTGCGCCTTGGCGAGGCCCAGATGGCGCATCACCGCGGCGATGTTCTCGGCCTGTTGGCGATAATCATAAAGCCCTTCGTCCTCGGGCACGTCGGACGGCGGATAGCCCACCGCGTTGAAGGCGATGCAGCGATAATCACGCGAGAAGCGCCGCATCTGGTGTTCCCACGAACGGTGGTCGCCGGCGAACTCGTGCGCGAACACGACCGGATATCCTTTACCCGCCTCCTCGTAATAGAGCTTCACCGCCCCGCTCGCGGCATAGGGCATTCGTGCCTCCCTCGATCTTCGCGGCTATCATACCGGGGAAACGAGGGAGACGAGCATGGACAAAAAATTCGTCAATCCGCCCGAGCTCTACAAGCACCCGAGCTATTCGCGCGTCGTCACGGTCAAGGGGCCGTGCAAGTTCATCTTCATCGCCGGGCAGACCCCGTCCGACGAGAACTATCGCCCGGTCGCGAAGGGCGACCTGA
>DATIXQ010000069.1:0-13252 GCA_035518375.1 Allostellaceae bacterium
CCTCGCTCGCCGAGGCGCTCTCCGAGATGGTGGTGCGCCAAACTGACCGGCTGCCGGTCAAAGGCGAGAACGGCGCGCCTGGCGGCTCGGTCAGGCTCTCCGACCTGGTGCGCTGATGGCGCTCGCGGCGGCGGCGCTCGCCTTCGCGCTCGTGACCCTCTTCATGCCGGCGCTAGGCCCCCTCTTCGCGCGCGCATGGCCCGACGTGACGCCGCCGATCTACGGCTTCGCCTCGTTCCCCGAACTCCTCCTGTCGCATGCCGAGATCGTTGCATTGGCCAGCGCGGCCGCCACAGCAGCCGCGCTCGCGCTCGGCATCTGTGCGACGCGGCCGTGGGGGCGCGACTTCCGCCCGCTTTTGGGCGCCGTCGCCACGATCGGCCAGACCTTTCCGCCGGTCGCCGTGCTCGCGATCGCCGTGCCCGTCCTGGGCTATGGCGATGTCCCGACCTTCGTGGCACTCGGTCTCTATGGCTTCCTGCCGATCGTCGCCAACGTGATCGCCGGGCTTGAAGGTGTGCCATCCTCCGTGCGCGAGGCGGCGGAAGGCATGGGCTTGTCGTCGTGGCAGATCCTGCGCGATGTGGAGCTGCCGCTCGCGGCGCCGGTGATCCTCGCCGGCGTGCGCACGTCGGTGGTGATTGCAATCGGCACGGCGACGATCGGCTCGACCGTCGGCGCCGTGACGCTCGGCACGCCGATCATCGACGGGCTCGTCGGCGACAAGCTCCCCTACGTGATCGAGGGTGCCGTCGTGGTGGCACTCTTCGCCATTGTCGCGGACATGGTGTTCGAACGGCTCGACCGCTACCTGCGCCGCCACACCGGCGAGCGCGGAGGCTAACGCTTCGCGGCTTTCGCGGCCGAGCCGCCGGCGATGCGGCCGAAGACGGCGCCCGAGGTGAGGCCCGAACCGCCTGGATAATTGAAATAGAAGAGCCCGCCCACGAGCTCGCCGGCGGCATAAAGCCCGGGGATCGGCCGGAAATCCAGATCGACCACTTCGCCCGCGGTGGTGATGCGCAGGCCGCCGAAGGTGAAGGTCAGGCCGCAGGTGACGCCGTAGCCCTCGAACGGCGGCTCATCGATCGTGTTGGCCCAGTTTGATTTCGGGATCGCGAGGCCCTCGGTATGCCGGCCGTCCTTGACGTTGGGATTGAACGGCACGTCGGTGCGCACAGCCTTATTGTAGGCGGCAATCGTCTTCACGAACTGCGTCGCGTCGACACCGTCGAGCTTCTGCGCCAGCTCCTCGATCGTGTTGGCGGTGACCTTGGTGATACGGCGGATGTTGTACTCGTCGCGCTGCAGATGCTTCACCTTCTTGTCCCAGATCTGCCACGCGAACTGGTTGGGTTGCTCGAGGATGACGCGGCCGTATTTCGCATAAGTGTAGTTGCGGAAGTCGGCGCCCTCGTCGACGAAGCGCTCGCCCTTGGCGTTCACCATGATCGCGAACGGATAGGAATGCTTCTGGAACTGGTCGCCGACTGCGAGGTCGCCGAACTCGGGCGCGTTCATGTCCCAGCCGACGGCGTGGCAGCCTGACCAATTGCCGCACGGAGAGGCCCCGATCGCCAAAGCCATTCGGATGCCGTCGCCGGCGTTGAAGCGCGTGCCGCGCACCTTGGCGAGATCCCAGCCAGGCCCGAGATAGCGCGTGCGCCATTCGGGATTGGCCTCGAACCCGCCGGAGGCGAGCACCACCGCGCGGGCGCGAAGCTCTTGCGTCTCGCCGCCCGCGCGCACGCGCACGCCTTGCACGACGCCTTTGTCGACGACGAGATCGGTCGCGCGCGTCTCGTAGCGGATCTCGATGCCGCGCTTTGTCGCGGCGTCCGTGAGCTGCTGCACGAGGCCGGGCCCGCCGCCCACCGATTCCACCGTGAGCCCGCCCCAGAACTTGAACTTGCCGTCGATGCGGAATGCCTGCCGCCCGTAGATCGGCACGAAGCGCACGCCCTTCTCGCGCATCCAGTTGGCGGCGGCGAAGCTCTGCGTCACCAGAAGCTCGACGAGATCGGGGTTGGCGCGGTACTGCGTCACGCGCGCCATGTCGTCGAAGAACTGGTCCTGCGTGTAGGTGCCGAAGTCGCTCGTTGCGACTTCTTGCGCCGTGAGATCGGGGATCAGCGTCTTGATGTCGTCGACGCCGTTATAGACGACGCGCATCGAGCCCGCGGTGAAGCGGCTGTTCCCGCCGGACTCCTCCGGCGGCGCGGCCTCGAGCATCAGCACCTTGGCGCCTGCTTCCTCTGCTGCGAGCGCCGCGCAAAAGGCGGCGTTGCCCGCGCCGACCACGATCACGTCGTGAGATGCCATGAAGCTCCGTCCTTCGCCCGTATCGCGATGCGGCGGCACGTTAGCTCATCAGAGGCGAAGCGCGAAGCACGCTGTCGAACGTTGCGCGGTCCCTGTGCTATAACGGGCCGCGTATTCTGGAAGTGGGACAGGAAAAATGGCCAGGCTCGATTTCGCCATGTGGGACGCTGTCGGCGGGTATTCCGAGCAATCGGTGCCGATGGCCGATATCTATGACGAGCACATCCGACTCGCACGCGAGGTCGAGGAGCTGGGCTACCACTCCTATTTCGTGATCGAGCATCAGAACTCGCCGATCGGCCGGATCACCGCGCCCACCGTCTATCTCACCGCCATCGCCCGGGCGACCCAAAAGCTGCGCGTCGGCGCGATGATGTGGCAGCTCCCGTTCTATCACCCGATCCGGCTCGCGCAGGAAGTGGCGATGCTCGACCACCTGTCGCGCGGCCGCGTCGAGTTCGGCACCGGCATCGGCGTGCACGAGCACGAGTTCATCCGCTGGGGCGTCGACTATTACCAGCGTGCCGCCATGGCGGGCGAGGTGCTCGACATCGTGAAGCGGGCCTGGACCCAGGACGAGGTGACGTTCGAAGGAAAGTATTTTCGCTTCGACGAGGCGCTGCCTCAGCCAAAGCCGTTCCAGAAACCCTATCCGCCGATCTGGGCCGCCGTCCACAGCGACGCTGCGGTCGAGTTCGCGGCGCGCAACAACTATCACGTGTCGCAGAACCTCGATACCGATGAAGTGGTGGCGCAGAAATTCGACCTCTATCGGAAGATCTGGCGCGAATGCAAGCATCCGGGACCGATGCCGCGCGTCTTCCTGCAGCGCCAGGTCCACGTTGCAGAGACCGACGCCAAGGCGCGCGAGGAAGCCGAGCCCTATCTTCTCGGCCGCTCGGGCGGCGCCGTGCCGGTGGGCGGCGGACCGATCGGACAGACGCGCATCGGCTGGGGCTCGAACCCGCGCGGCATGGGTCGCGACAGCCTGCGTCCCGACGACGCGCGGCGCGGCGAAGCGATCAAGAAAGCCGGCGAGAGCTGGGAGTTCAACATCGAGAACGGCCTCGCCATCGTCGGCTCGCCCGAGACCGTCATCAAAAAGCTCGAAGAGGGCAAGAAGCGGATCGGCTACGACATCATCTGCGGCAACCACGAGATCGGCCGCATGCCGAAGGAGCTCGCGCTGAAATCGATGCGGCTCATGGGGAAGGAAGTGATCCCCGCGTTCAAATAGGCGTCCGCCGCAACGGGTCGTATTTATTGCCGCGCCGGCGCGGGCGTAGCGGCAGCAAGCTGGCGGTAATAGTCGAGCGTGGCGTTGGCCAGCGCCGGCGGCAAGTCCTGCCGCGTCAGTTGCTCGGCCTTGGTCAGGTCGCCGGAGAGCGCGTAGACGAGCGCCAGGTTCTGGCGCACGCGGACATCCGCGTTGGGCAGCATGACCGCGTGGAACAGGATCGTGCGCGCGCCCTCGAGATCGTTCGCCATGGCGCGCGACATGCCGTAGTTGTTGAGCACCGAGGCGTTGTCCGGCGAGATCGCGAGCGCCGCCTTGAAGGCGCCATCGGCACCGTCAAAGTCGCCGAGCCGCGCATAGGCGAGCCCCAAGGCCGAGCGTGCGCGCCAGTCCTTGCTGTCAACCGCAGCCGCGCGCTTCAAAAGATCGACCGCGTCAGCAAGCTTGCCGGCGGCCAGCTTATCCTTGCCGGCCTCGGCCAGCACCATGGCGTCGTCGGGCCGCGTTGCCACCGCCTTGTCGGCGACAACGCCTGCCTCGTCGAGCCCCCCAATCATGCGCAGCGCCTGCAGCAGGCCGATCGAGGCGTCGCGATCGTCGGGCTTCTGCGTCAGTGCCGAGCGATAGTAGTTGGCGGCGCTCAGCCAGTCGTTCTGCGCCCGCGCGGTCGCCGCGGCCTGGAGCAGCGAGTTGGTGAGGTCAATCTTGGTGTCGGTCTTGTCCTTGCTGGCGCAGGCGACGAGACCGAAGCACGCCACCGCCACCGCGAGAAGCGCGCCCCACTGCCGCAAGCGGCCTAACCCCATATGCGAACCCCTGCCGAAGGGGTCAATTCTACGCGCGGCGCACGGAGAACGCAAATGACGGACAGCGCTGGGCAACCGGCCGAACTGACCTCACTAGTTTCTTCGCTCGGCCGCCGCTTCGCTTTTCCCGACATTTCTGATAATAATTTCCGGGCGATAGATGGGGCCGGAAATGGCGATGCCCGAGATGAGCGGAAAAGCCAAGACGTGGCGAATGGCGACGTTTGCCGCTGTGGCCTTTCTCCTGGCGTTTGCCGACTCGTGCGCCTGGGCCCAGACCGGGCCTGCCGCCAGCGAGGCTCCGCTCCGCGTCACCCTCAACCACGCCACCGCCGTGACCTATGAAGGCAGTGGCGCCGCCGCCCTCATCGCCGATCCCGCCGTGGCCGACATTGTCACCGAGCGCGGCCACGTGCTGTTTGTGCTCGGCCGCGCCATCGGCACCACCAACCTGCTCGTCTACGATGCGGCCGGCCGCCGGCTCATGGAGCGCGAGGTCGTGGTCGTGCCGGACGAGGCCGGCGTGGTCACGGTGACACGCGATATCTATGAGAACGACTATTTCTGCACGCCGCGCTGTGTTTCACCGCCGCCCCCGGCCGCGGGCTCGGCCCCCTCGGCGCCTGGCGGTGGCGGGCCTGCACCGTTCGGCGCGCCTCAGATCGGCGGAGTCGCCGTGCCGCCGCCAGCGGCGCCAGCCACGGCCGGCATACCATGAGCGAAGCGCCGAAGCCCCCGCCGGCCGCGGGCGCTGAGGACAAAGCCCTTCCCGATCTCGAGCTGGTGCGCCGCGCCGGCTTCGATCCCGACCATTTCCTCTCGTTGCCCGAAGTCGAGCAGCGCATGGTGTTGAAGATGGCGGAGCGCCTCGTCGACGCCGCGCGCCGCGCCGAGGGGTGACGGCGAGCCTCAGCCCGCGACCGGATAGCAGGACGCGGCGGTCAGGTGGAGCGTCGTGAGCGGCAGGAACGGCACGCCGAATTGGAACGGATAGGCCGCGCTGACGCAGTTGTAGCCGGTGTACGAGCCCGAGCCGACGCCGGGGCAGCTCGCTTGGTTGAGGCACACGGTGAAGACGCTGCTGGCGAGCGCGAGGCCGAAGGCCTGCTCGGTCGCCTCGGTCTGGGTGTTTGCGGTGGTGCTGCAGTCCACCGGCGTGTTGCTCGCGCCCAATGAATTCGCGGTCGAGAAATTGCTGGCGCAGCGTGCGGCACCAACGACCGCGTGCTGGAGCGCGAACTGGATGAAGAGCGCCTGGCCGCTCTGAAAGAGACCGAACAGCAGGATCACGAAGAACGGCAGCAGCAGGGCGAACTCGACCGCCGTGACGCCGCGCCGCTCGCGCGCAAGTCGCCCGGCATTGAGCCGCGCCATGCTCACTGGATCCGCACCAGGTAGTTCGACGTCATGGTCAGCGGATTGGCGATATTGATGCCGAGGTTGAACGATTTGGTGATGAGGGAATAAGGCAGGAGCGTCGAGACGTTGGAACTCGCGGTGATATAGACGTAGGTGCCGGCGGTCGGAGGCGTGGGACTGCAAGTGGGCGGCGTCGAGCCCGCCTGCGCGCAGTTCGACTGGTTTACGCCGAGATCGACTCCGCTCGAAGCCGAGTTAAGACAGCAGTAGAGCACCTGCGCCGTCGCGGTCGGCGCCGTCATGAAGAGATTGCTCGGCGCCACTTTCTCGGCCGCGCCCACGACCGCGGTGTCGAAGGCGCAGGCGGGCGAGTTGCTGGTGCAAGAGATATAGTTGAAGCAGGTCGTCGTGTTGGAGCAGTTGGCGTTGAGCTGCGCATAGGCGGCGCCCGCCTGGGCCGCGTCCGCGACCGCCATCTTGGCATAGATGCCAAGGCCGAAATCGACCATTGCCGCGGCAAGAAAGACAAGGACGGGCGCAATGAAGGCCATTTCGATCGCGGCGCCGCCCGCGGCGTTCCGCGCCAAGCCGCGACAGACCGCGGCCAATGTCCTGAAGGCTCTCCGCATTGCCGGTCGAGCGCCCGATTTACTTAACCAAACCTTATACGATCGGGCCAGCGAAGTCGAGTGACCGGGGTCACAAGCAAAGACTGAAACAGCGCTCAGCGCCGGCGCTTGGTCACGCGGAATCCGCTCTTGCGCCGCGCCGGCTGCGCCGATGGCTCGCCCGCATAGATCGAGAGCGCGGTGGCGAGCGCGAGGTAAATGACGGCGGTCAGCGCGTTTTCGGGATGGCTGAAGCTGAGCCAGAGATAGAAGATGCCGGGCCCACCGAAGATCGCGGCGAGGCACCGCGCGCCCCATTTCATCTGTTCGTGCGCCAACATCGCTCGTCTCCGTCCGCCACAGGATCGGCCGCAAATGTCGGAGAATTCGCGAATAATGTCAAGAAAACACCAACATAATTTGAATAAAATTCGAGGAAAAATTAAGCTTAATACTTCGAAAAAATGCGGGGCCAAGGCGGCACGAGTGCCGGCGGGACTCCACGTATAGTGTGTCATGCGGCACCGGGTGTGAGCCGGGCGCGTGGGTGGAGCAAAAGGGGGGCCGCCTTTCTTTCGCGGAAGCGATGGCTTATCGTCGCGCGTCGTTTGGGGCCCGCGCACATGGACGCTCCCGCTTTCGCCGCCAAAAACTCGATCGAGGCCGAGATCGGCGAGGTGCTGGTCGCCAGCGGGAAATTGAGCCAGGCGGGGCTCGAGCGCGCATTGCGTCTCAGCTCGCCGGGCGGCGAACGCTTCCTCGCGCTACTCTCGAAGCTCGGGCTCGTCTCCGAGCGCGATGTCGCCGAGGCACTTGCCGCGCGGCTCGGTCTCGCGCTCGCGGGTCCGTCGGATTTTCCCGACGCGCCGCCGCTCGAAGAGCTCGGCGCCAATTTCCTGCGCCACGCCAAGGTGCTGCCGCTCGCGGACGAGCCGCAGGCGATCCACCTCGCGATGGCCGATCCGCTTGACGAGGTGACGATCCGCGCGATCGAGCTCAAGGCGCAGAAGCGCGTCGTGCCGCGCATTGCGACCGTCTCGGACATCGAGGCCGCGCTCGAGCGGCTCTACCCGGCGCCCGGAACCGCCGCAATCGCGGCCGAGCCCGCGCACGAAGCCGCCGACGCGCACCGCGACGTCGAGCGCCTCAAGGACCTCGCGAGCGGCGCGCCCGTCATCAGGCTCGCGAACCAGCTTATCGCTCGCGCGGTCGAGCTGCGCGCGTCGGATATTCACATCGAGCCCCGCGAACACGGGCTCGCCGTGCGCTATCGCATCGACGGCGCGCTCCAGGATATGGAGGCGCCGCCCGCCGCGACCGGCCCGGCTCTCGTCTCGCGCCTCAAGATCATGGCGCGGCTCGACATCGCCGAGCGCCGCCTGCCACAGGATGGACGCATCCGCGTCCCCGTGCGTGGCCGGCAGATCGACATGCGCGTCTCGACCGTGCCCACGATCAACGGCGAGAACGTGGTGCTGCGCGTGCTCGACCGGGCAAGCGTCGAGCTTGAATTCGCGAAATTGGGCTTTGATGGCGCGCTCGAGGAAAGCTTCCTCAAGCTACTCGACCAGCCCAACGGCATCCTGCTCGTCACCGGGCCGACCGGAAGCGGCAAGACCACGACACTCTATACCTCGCTCCGCCACCTCAACCTCCCCGACAAGAAGCTCTTCAGCGTCGAGGACCCGGTCGAATATCAGCTCGACGGCGTGAGCCAGGTCGAGGTCAGGCCACACATCGGCATGAGCTTCGCCCATGTGCTGCGCTCGATCCTGCGTCAGGACCCCGACATCATCATGGTCGGCGAGATCCGCGACCGCGAGACGGCGGAGATCGCGATCCAGGCGGCCTTGACGGGCCATCTCGTGCTCTCGACGCTCCATACCAACAGCGCCGCCGGCACGGTGACGCGCCTCCTCGACATGGGCATTCCTGACTACCTCCTCACCTCGACCCTCAACGGCATCGAGGCGCAGCGTCTGGTGCGGCGGCTCTGCACCGAATGCCGCGAGGCATATGAGCCGGTCACGGGATTCCTGGAGCAGATCGGCGCCGCGCGCCCGGCCGGAACGCGGCTCTGGCGCGCGCGTGGCTGCGCCTCGTGCAACGGCACGGGCTTCCGCGGGCGGGTCTCGATCGTCGAGCTGATGCCGATGTCGCCGGCGCTGCGGCGCCTCGTCCTCGCGCATGCCGAGACGCAGGAGATCGAGCAGACCGCGGTTGCCGAGGGCATGCGCACGATGTTCCAGTCGGGACTGGCACTTGCGCTCGGCGGCACGACGACGGTCGAGGAAGTGCTGCGCGCCACTCGCGCCGTCTAAAATGGGGGTTTATCGCTACAAAGCCGTGAACGGCGCGGGCGAGATCGTCGAAGGGACGATCGACGCGGAGACGCAATGGGCGGTGGTGCGCGAGCTGAATGGCGCGGGACTCACGCCAATTCGCGCCGACCCGGCGCGCCGTGGCTTCTGGTCCCAGCCGATCCGCTTCGAGCTGAAGAAGCGCCGTGGCCCGGGTTATCCCGAGCTTGCGACATTCACGCGCGAGCTTGCGATGCTGCTCGATGCGGGCCTGCCGCTCGACCGCGCGCTCACGGCGACGCTCGGTCTCGAGAGCAAGCATAAGGGCTGGCGCATCGACCGCGCGATCGAGCGCGTGCGCGGCGGCGCGCCGCTGGCGCGCGCGCTTAGCGAAGCGGGCGGCTTCCCGCCCTTCTATATCGGCATGGTTGAAGCGGGCGAGGCGAGCGCCAATCTCCTGCCGGTGCTGCATCGGCTCGCCGAATATCTCGATACGATGGCGAAGCTCAAGGACAGCGTGACCTCCGCGCTGATCTATCCCGCGCTCGTCGGCGTCACGTGCGTCCTCTCGCTTGCCGTCTTCATCGGATTCGTGCTGCCCCAGTTCGAGAGCGTGCTCATCGACGCGGGCGTCACAGTACCCCTTGGCATGCGCGCTATGCTTGGCACCGTGCGCTTCGTGGGCGCGTGGTGGTGGCTCATTGCCCTTCTGCTGGCGGGCATCGGCTTTCTCGGCCACCGGCAGATGAAGCGGCCGGAGGGGCGGCGCGCGATCGATCGCGCCATCCTCGCCATTCCACTCGTCGGCCCGCTCGTGCGCAAGACGATTGCGGCGCGCTTCGCCCGCACGCTGGGCCTACTCGTGCAGAACGGCGTGGCGCTTCCGGCGGCACTGCAAATCGCGCGCGGGGCGATAACCAACGAGGCGATGCGCGGCGCGCTCGACGGTGTTGCGACCCACTTGCTCGAAGGCAAAGGCTTCGCCGATCCGCTCATCCGGGCCGGCATCCTGCCGGAGCTTGCGGGACAGCTCATCAAGGTCGGCGAGGAGACGGCGCAGCTCGCGGAGATCCTCGCCAAGGTCGCTGACATCTACGACTGGGAGATGCGGCGCTCGCTCGACCGGATGATGAGCTATCTCGTCCCCGGTCTCACCATCTTTATGGGCATCGTCGTCGCAGCCGTCATCGGCTCGCTCCTGACGGCGCTTTTCAGCATCTATGACGTCGCGCTCTGAAGGCTTCACGCTGGTCGAGCTCCTGATCGTGCTGGCGATCATGGCGGTGGCCGGCACAATGCTCGCCACGCACTTCGGCGTCGGCCGCGCCGGCGCCGAACTCAGAGCGGCTTCGCGCGAGCTGGTCGCGGCGCTTGACGAAACGCGGAGCGTCGCGATCGCGCAAAACCGCATCGCCGCCCTGACGTTGGATGCCGGAACGCGCCGCTATCGCGACGCGCGCGGTTTCCATGCGATCCCCGCGCGCCTCGCCGTCGCGTGGCGCGGGCTCGTTCCCGCAGGGGGCGATGGGCGCACCGCCGCGATCTATTTCTTTCCGGATGGAAGCTCCAGCGGCGGCGAAATCGACTTCGCAGCCGGTGACGCGAAGCGAGCCGTGAGCGTCGACTGGTTCACTGGTGCGGCGAACGCGCATGCGATCCAGCCGACCCGCTGAGGGCGCCGCGGGCTTCACGCTCCTCGAGGTGCTTGTCGCCTTCGCGATCGCGGCCGTGCTGCTCGTGCCGCTCGTGCGCATCTTCTCGGGCGGCCTCACTTCGCTTGGACGCTCGGACCGGGCGGAGCGCGCCGTGCTCTGGGCGGAATCCGTGCTTGCCGCGCGCGACGGCGAGGCCCCGCCCGCCCTCGGCGTCGAGAGCGGCGAACTTCCCGGCGGATATCGCTGGCAGCGCAGTGTCGCCTTCTACAGCGGCGCCCTGCCCGCAGGGCAGATCGCGCCGCTCGTTCCCTATGACGTGACGATGACGGTCTCGTGGCAGGAGCGCGGCCGTCCGCGCTCGATCACGCTCGAAACACTGATGCTCGCGCCGCCGCTCCAGTACCAGGTGCGATGATGCGGCATACGGATGGTTTCACACTCATAGAACTTCTCATCGCGATGGTCCTGCTCGCGTTGCTCTCGGCCTTGCTCTTGGGCGGTCTGCGCCTTTCCCGCACAGCCGTCCTTTCGGGCGAGGCTGCAAGCGACCGCCTGCTCGCGGTCGAGCGCGCGGAGGGCGTGGTTCGCCGCCAGCTGCAGCAGGCAGATCCCCTGCCCCTCGCGCCAATCACGGGCGGATCGCCAATCGCATTTGCGGGCGATGAAACCAATCTCGTCTTTATCGCGCCGCCCGCCGCCTATCTCTCAACTGGCGGCGAGCAGATTCAATGGCTCGCCATCGAGCGCGGCACAGGTGGCGCACGCCTCATGCTGCGCTTTCGCCCGCTCGACCGGACCGGTGACACTTGGCCACCGCCGCTCGATCCGTCCGCATTCCAGTCCGTCGTCCTGCTTGATGGCATTTCCGTTGCGCAATTTTCGTATTTCGGACGCACCGCGCCGCGCGACGATCCACGCTGGTGGCAAAAATGGGACACGATGCCGACACTCCCGAGCCTCGTGCGGCTGGCGCTCGCCGCAGGTGGCGCGGGCTGGCCAGATCTGGTCGTCGCGCCGCGCATCGGCGTGCCCGCCAACAGCGGATTTCTTCCCGCCACCGCGTGCCAGCGTGGCACGGGCATCATTTGCAACTATTAGCAGCTCGCAAATTGCACGGAAGCGATCTGCAACTGCTAGCTACTTGCAGACACAAATAGCACCTCCTGATCAACCCCTGCTCACAATAGCCCTTGGTTAATCACAGTGGGCAGATAGGAAACCGATAGTGAAAGGTATCTAGTGCCCCTGCGGAAATGTCAGTTGCGTCCGCACCGTTGGACCAACCCAAAAGTTTCAAGCAGGAGGTTTCATGCCAGGAGGAAAAAGCTTCGCAGGGCGCGCTTGGACGCGGCTTGCGATCGGCATGGTCGCGGCCATGACCGTGATCGGTATCGCTCGAGCCGACAGCGACGGCATCACGAACTCATCGAACGTTCCGCAGCCCGGGAACCTCGTGACGTGCAGTGCGGTCGGGACCGGTGTACCGGGCCTCGTTTGGACGCCGTCGGCGTTCTCGTTCGACATCAGCTGGATCGACGACTTCGACCGTGCCTACTTCCTCGCTGACCGCTCGCATGGCATTCCGTTCGCGACAAGCAGCACTGGCAATCCGAACGGCGGCGGCGACATCATGGAGATCGACATCAACTCCGTGAACCTGACCTCGGCCAACACGTCGGGCCAGGGAACCGTCTACCTGACGCCGCCCAAGAACGATCCTTTCGCAGGCATCGCGTGTGATCAGAACACGGCCTTCGGCGGCACCAGCGGTGTCGGGCGCAATGAGATCACAGGCCCGAACGGCGCCTTCACCGTCAATCACGCTGAAGTCTGGGCGGGCGACGGCCCCTCCTACTTCCAGCCGGGCCAGGGCCATGGCACCGTTACGATGTCGGCTGCGGGCACATGCGGCGTCGCCGGCGTGACCTGCACTTACTCGGGGACGACGGCGGACTACGCTGCCGATAAGTGCGACAGCTCGGTTAGAGTTTTCGATCTGATCTCGGGCAAGCAGACCGACCATATTGACGTCGGCGGCTGCTTCCGGACAGACGAAGGCGCGTTCGATCCGGTGGACCAGGTGGCGGTCTTCGCCAATCCCTCGGAGCAGCCGGGCATCAACTCGCTCCCGTTGAACCAGAGCGCCTACGTCACCTTCATTTCGACCATCTCGGTGGCGCCAGGCCAGCACCACCAGATCCTGAAGCAGATCAATTTCGATGGGACGAACGGCACCATCAAGGCCGACATGGGAATCGAGCAGGCGGTTTATTCGAAGCAGACGGGGTTCTTCTACATCTCTATCCCGGGTGCGAGCTCCAATGCCGCCGGCTATGTGACCATTATCGATCCGACCGACCGCAACAATATCAAGGTCGTCGGCAACTATACGTTGGCGCCGCACATGGTCAAAGGCACGGAGACCTTCTGCGCTCCGAACGGGGGGGCTCTCGGACCCAACTTTGAGTTGTTCCTCGGCTGTTCCAGCGGGCCAGTGGAAATCATCGACATCCGCGACGGCTCGGTCCAGCACGTGTTCAAGAAAACCGCGGGCGGATGCGATGAGGTCGCATTCAATCCCGGCGATGATCACTTCCTTGGAGCCTGTACCGATAGCAACAGCCCCTCGACCGACAATCTTGACATCATCGATGCATTGCCGCCGCGGGTAATTGATCAGCAGATCAATACGCACACGGCAGGCGCGCATTCGGTCGCCGCGGACGCCGTCACGGTGAGCGCTTGGCAGCCGGCGGCTGCCGCGTCAGCCGCGGGCCCCAGTGTCGGCGGGCTTTGCGGTGCCACGCCGTGCGTGCTGATCTACACCTCGTCGGGCGGCGATGACGCGAGCGTCTTTGCGGATGAGAAGACGGGCACCGGCTCGCCGTAATTGCAGCCTTGCCGAACCCGTCGTTCGGCACTGACCCTCCGGTCGATGGGCCTCCACCCGGGCGCCCAACGATCC
>DATIXQ010000070.1:0-34178 GCA_035518375.1 Allostellaceae bacterium
CTCCTCTTGCTCCACCTCATTTCAAACCTTCCTTCCGTTCTAGGCTCGGGTAGCGGACTGTCCGCCGTTACTGTACGCTCCATACGGATATTATGGCAAGTACATAATTCCGCAAAATCCTACATCCGGGGGAGTGTGGCGCACAGGACGAGCATGAGGGGGATGGGACGAAGGCTCCGTCGTCCCCGCGGAGGCGGGGACCCAGGGCCGCTGCACGGGCGCTCGCCCTGGGCTCCCGCTTTCGCGGAAGCGGCGAATTTGCCGAACGAACCCAATTTTTTCTCCCTCCCCTCGGGGAGAGGGTTGGGGTGAGGGGGCCCAAGCTCCGTGCTCCGCTTCCCCCTCACCCGGCGCTACGCGCCGACCTCTCCCTGGCGGGGCGAGGTCAATTCGCCGAACGAACCCAATTCGCCAAGCGATGCCAATCGACCGAACGAACCCAATTCGCGGAACGCGGCCACTTTGCCGAACGAACCCAATTCGCCACGCGACGCCATTTGACCGAACGAACCCAATCGGCCCGCTTCCGCGCCGCGCCGGCAAACCTTAAAGTCGGGAGGCCCTAGGGAGACTGGAATGGACACGCTCGCCGCCGCCGATCTCGATCTCGACCGCTATTGCCTGCGCCGCTTTCTGGCCGAGCTTGGCCCCGACGAGCTCGACACGCGCGCCGAGCACCATGAGCTCGGCGAGGTGGCCGCGATCCTCGACGGCAATCCCAAGGCGGTGTGGTTCAAGCATCTCGGGCCCGAGGGGGCGGAGCTCGTGGGCTCGGTGGGCGCGAGCCGCGCGCGCCTTGCCCACGCCTTCGGCGTCAAGCCCGAGGGGCTGCTGCACGAGCTGCTGCGGCGTCTGAAGCTCGAGCCGCAGATCATCGAGGTTCCGCGCGAGCGCGCGCCGGTGCAGCAGGTGGTCGAGCAGGGCGCGGCGCTCGACCTGACGCGCCTGCCGATCCATCTCCAGCACGGCGGCGACGGCGGCCTCTACATCTCGGCCTCGATCGATTTTTCGCGTGACGACGAGAGCGGCTGGACCAACGTGGGCTTCCGCCGCCTCATGCTCCGCGGCCGCACCGAGACCGGCGCTGATGTCACCGCGCCGAGCGACCTCAAGACGCTCTACGAGCGCGCGGTCGCGAAGGGGCAGAAGTTTCCGGTGAGCTTCGTCGTCGGCTCGTGGCCGACCGACCTCGTCGCCGCGACCATGCGCGTGCCGGTCGACGAGCTGGGCCTCGTCGCCTCGATGCGCGGCGCGCCGCTCCCGGTCGTCAAATGCATCACCAACGACATTCGCGTGCCGGCCGACGCCGAGTATGTCATCGAGGGCTATCTCGGCGCCGAGGGCCACATCGAGCCGGAAGGGCCGTACGGCGAGTTCCTCGGCTATTACGGCGCGCTGAAGAAGAACCCGGTGTTCCACGCGACCGCGATCACGCGGCGCAAGGACGCGCTCTTCCAGACCGCGACCATCAGCGGCCGCCATATGGCCAACACCGATACCGCGACGCTCGAGACCGTGCGTTGCGAGGTCAATGTGTGGCGCACGCTCGAGGGCGTCGTGCGCGAGCCGGTGGCCGTCTATGCCCCGGTTGCGACCGGCGGCATGCTGTCGGTGCGGGTGGCGCTGCGCCAGCGCGCGGCGGGCGAGGCGAGGTCCGCGATCATGGCGATCCTCGGCAGCACCAACGTCAAGGTCGTGAAGGTGGTCGATCCCGACATCGACATCTTCTCCGACGAGCAGATGGATTGGGCGCTCGCGACGCGCTTCCAGGCCGATCGCGACCTGATCGTCGCCGAGCGCGTCGCCGCGATCCCGCTCGATCCCTCGACAGGCGGGCATCATCAGGGTGCCAAATGCGGCTTCGACCTCACCGTGCCCTATGGCCAGAGCGGCAAGTTCGAATGGTCGGTGCCTGGCCCGCCGCGCTTTGAAGGCAAGCGCTTCCCGTCGCTCGAGGCGGCGCTCGCTGACGGACCAAAGCGCTTCGAGGAGCTGATGGCGGCCATGGGCTCGCGCGATGGCCGCGAGGTCGTGCGCGGCGTCGAGGATCTGCGCGTCAAGGGCCTGACGCGCGACGCGCAGGGCCGCTATCTCATGCCGGGAGGGGGCGCCGATTGACAGGCGCGCGCTGCGCCGTCAAATTTTGCGCAAGGAGGAATCGTCATGGCCGAAGCCTTGAAGAAAGTCACCGTGTCGATGATGAACGCCGTGCACGACCTGCCGCTTTTGGTCGCGCGCGATGAGGGCTTCTTCCGCGACGAAGGGCTCGACGTCACCATCCTCAAGACGCCGGGCTCGGGCCAGTATTCCTCCGACCACCAGGCGCTGCGCGCCAACATCTTCGACCGCACGATGGAGCAGCTCTACGACAAGGGCCAGTGCGACCAGTTCCGCATGTGCGAATGGGGCGTGATGAAGCGCGCCGTCGAATCGATCCACGAGCAGGGCCATCGCCCGGCGAAGATCGTGGCCTTGGGCTCGGCCATGTCGTCCTTCGCGCTCGTCGCCGATCCGGCCGCGCGCATCTGGGAGCCGGAGCAGTTGAAGGACCGGCCGATCGCCGTCTCGCCCTTCAACGGCTCGCACTTCACCACCTTGAAGATGCTCGACGGATTCCTCAACCGCGACCAGATCAAGACCACGTTCGCCGGCACCATGCGCGAGCGGCTCGAAGCGGTGAAGCGCGGCGAGGTCGCGGCGGCCTCCGTGATGGAGCCGTGGATCAGCGTCGGCGAGAAGATGGGCTTGCGCGTCATCATGGAATCGCATTCGACGCGGAGCGAGGCGGCAGGCGACGAGCTCGACGGGCCGACCTTGGCCAAGATGTTCCGCGCCGAGGCCGCGGCCGCCGACGCGATCGACCGCGATCCCGGCCGCTATGCGCATTATCTTGTCGACGAGGCGGGCGGCCTCATCGAAGCGCGCGACTTGAAGGTTCAGCGTCTCGTCAACGCGCCGCCCGTGCCCTACACGCGCGAGCGTTTCGACCACACCTACAACTGGACGGTCGGCTGGGGCCTCGTGCCGCCCGGCGCCACTTACGAGAACACGGTCGACAACCGCGCCTGGCAGTAACGCGTCCTGTCATTGCGAGCGAAGCGAAGCAATCTCCCGCGAGATTGCTTCGTCGCCTTCGGCTCCTCGCAATGACAGCGCGGGGTCAGCGCCGCGGCAGCGGGCCCTGGAATTCCCAGGTGTGGCCGGCCGGATCCTGCACGAACACTTGCGGCGCGCCGATGAGGCTGCTGTTCGAGTCGTACTTGATGCCGAGCGCGCGCATGCGGGCGCAGAACTGCTCGATGTCCTTCACCATCCACGCGGTGTGACGGCCGGCGGGCGTCGCCGGCGCGGCGGGGCCAGGGCAGTATTCGTCGTCCTTGGCGATCAGGTGGAACTGTACCCGGTTCTCGCTATCGCCGATCCACGCCCCCGGCACGAGATCGTCGAGCGCCTTCGGCCGCGGCAAGAGCTTCAGGCCAAGCACGTCGAGATAGAACTTGATGCAGGCATCGAGGTTCGCGCGCGTGCACGGCACGCCCTCGTGCATCAGCCCCACGAACTCGAAGGACGGAGCTTCGGTCTTCGTTTCGAGGACGGTCGCCATCGGAGCCTCTCTCCCATTTCTGCTGCGGCAATATTGACATGGGGCGCGCCGCGACACAATTTGCGTCACGCACAAGGAGGATGACATGACCGCCGAGACCGCCGTCGCCCAGAAACACGCGGCGCAGTCGCCGATCAAGGTGAAGAAGATCGGCCACCTCGTCTACGAGGTCGCCGATGTTGCCCGCACGGTCAAGTTCTGGACCGAGATGCTGGGCTTCAAGGTGTCGGACAAGAACGAGTTCGGCATGGTGTTCCTGCGCACCAATTCCGACCATCACACGATCGCGGTGGTGGAGAACAAGAAGAAGGACAAGGCGCGCGACGACCACGGGCTTCGCGTCGATCATCTGGCGCTCGAGGTCGCGAGCATGGACGAGCTCATCGCCGCGCGCGATTTCCTCAAGGCGCAGGGCGTGCCGGTGACATGGGAAGGGCGGCGCGGGCCCGGCGGCAATCCCGGCTTCCACTGCCTCGATCCCGACGGCTACGAGTTCGAGCTCTACTGCGACATGGACCAGATCGACGCGCGCGGCCTCTCGCGCCCGCCCGAGCAGTGGAACCGCGTCAGCTCGCTCGAGGACGCCAAGGCGAAGCCGCTGCCGCAGCGGTGGTAAGGCTTGGCTCGCGGCTGTTAGCCGGGCTTGCGGGAGCGGCGAACCGGGCCGCTATCGACTTCAAGCGTGGCCGACGCGCACGCAGACGCCTTCGCCACGGAGCCGGGTTGCGATCTGCCGGATCGATCCCTTCAACTGCGCGAGGTCGACGCAGTTGTTCGCCAAGAGGGCGAGCAGAACCGGGTGCGAGAGAACGTCGCTGAAATCGTCGCAAATCCTATCGGCGACACTCTCGAAGCCGGCTTGAAGGGCTTCCTCGAAATTCGGGCTAACCATGGACCGCTCCCTATCTGCGATCTGCTACGATTTTTACGCCGGAATACAGCGGCTTAGTGTGAACCCGCTCACATAACGCTGGATTTTCTTCGCCCTGACCCCGTCGGGGCGGTGGGCGCCTGACCTCGGGGGACCCAACAAAAAGCCCCCAGGAAATCCAAGGACTTCCCAGGGGCGATTTGGCGAACTCAGTCTACCATGATGAGGCGTAAGCTACTGGAACGGCACGCCTATCGCTCACACGCTGTAGTACATCTGGAACTCGATCGGGTGCGGCGTGTGCTCGAAGGCGTGGACTTCCTCGTAGCGCAGGTCGATGTAGCTCTCGATGAAGTCCTTGGTGAACACGTCGCCCTTGGTCAGGAAGGCGTGGTCGGCGCGCAGGTTCTCGAGCGCCTCGCGCAACGACCCGCACACGGTCGGGATGTCCTTCAGCTCTTCGGGCGGCAGGTCGTAGAGGTTCTTGTCGATCGGGTCGCCCGGATGGATGCGGTTCTGGATGCCGTCGATCCCGGCCATGAGCATCGCGGCAAAGCCCAGATAGGGGTTGCAGGCCGGGTCCGGGAAGCGGACCTCGACGCGCTTGCCCTTGGGGCTCGACACGATCGGGATGCGGCACGAGGCGGAGCGGTTACGTGCCGAATAGGCCAGGAGCACCGGCGCCTCGAACCCGGGAATGAGGCGCTTGTAGCTGTTCGTCGTCGGGTTGGTGAAGGCGTTGATCGCCTTGGCGTGCTTGATGATGCCGCCGATATAGAACAGTGCCGTGTCGGAGAGATCGGCATAGCCCGAGCCCGCGAAGAGCGGCTTGTCGGCCTTCCAGATCGACTGGTGCGTGTGCATGCCCGAGCCGTTGTCGCCCTTGATCGGCTTCGGCATGAAGGTCGCGGTCTTGCCGTACTGGCTTGCGACCATCGAGACCACGTACTTGTAGATCTGCATCTGGTCGCCGCCGCGGACGAGCGTGTTGAAGACGTAGCCAAGCTCGTGCTGCGAGGGTGCCACTTCATGATGGTGCTTCTCGACGTTCAGCCCCATCTCGGCCATCGTCGAGAGCATCTCGGCGCGGAGATCGGATGTGCTGTCGATCGGCGGCACCGGGAAATATCCACCCTTGATCGGCGGACGATGGCCGCTGTTGCCGTCGGGGAAGGCCTTGTCGGAGGAATCCGGGCTTTCCTCGGCGTCGATCGCATAAGACGAGGCCTGCATGCCGACCTTGAAGCGCACGTCGTCGAACACGAAGAACTCGGCCTCGGGTCCGAAGAACGCCTTGTCGGCGATGCCGGTCGAGCTGAGGTATTTCTCGGCCTTCTTGGCGATCGAGCGCGGATCGCGGCCATAGGGCTGGCCGGTCTGCGGCTCGAGGCAGTCGCAGAAGATGATGATCGAGGTCTGCGCCGCGAAGGGATCGAGGACCGCGGTCTCGCAATCCGGCTTCAAGAGCATGTCGCTCTCGTTGATGACCTTCCATCCGGCGATCGAGGAGCCGTCGAACATCACGCCTTCGGCGAGCACGTCGGCCGAGATCGCCTGGATGTGATAAGCAAGATGCTGCCACTTGCCGCGCGGATCGGTGAAGCGGAAGTCGATGAACTTCGCATCGTGCTCCTTGATCATGTCCATTACTTTTTGCTCGTTCGCCATGGTCTCCTGTCCCGTGTCCTGGTTGTTGAAGGTTTCGGCCGGCCTCCCGCGGTCGGCCGCGGTCATATGCTAGATCGCGTCCTTGCCTTTCTCGCCGGTGCGGATGCGGATCGCCTCATCGATGGTGCTGATGAAGATCTTGCCGTCGCCGATGCGGCCGGTATGGGCCGCATGCTGGATGGCTTCGACGGCGCGTTCGACGAGACTGTCTTCCATCACCACCTCGATCTTCACCTTGGGCAGGAAGTCGACCACGTACTCGGCCCCGCGGTAGAGCTCCGTGTGGCCCTTCTGGCGGCCGAACCCCTTGGCCTCGGTGACGGTAATGCCCTGGATGCCGACTTCGTGCAGCGCTTCCTTCACCTCGTCGAGCTTGAACGGCTTTATGATCGCTTCAACTTTCTTCATCTGTTCGCGCCCTCTTGGCAAATGCCGGGGCCGCCGTCTCCCCGATCCGGCTGCCGTAAGCCCCCGCTAAGCATGAGCCGTGCCAGTCTTGCGGCCGCGGCCGAGCGATGCTGGTGCAGGCTCTTGCGGAGAGATACCCGGACTCTAGGCCAAAGCACAAGCACGCTGCCGCTTTTTTGGGCAGGCTACTGGACCGGCAGGTCGATCACGTAGCGCCGATCGATCACTTTGTCCGGGTCGATCGGACCTTTCAGCAGGCCGACCGAGATGTACCACGCGATCTGCCGGGCGATGTCCATGGTGTCGAGCCCGCCATTGGCCGGGGCGTAGGCGATCGCCAGCCGCGTCTTTTCCACGGTTTCGCCGGTGTATTTGCTAATGATCGCCAGCGCCTCGGCCGCGTTGGGCCCGTCGACGCGGGTCTCGCCCGGGCCGGTGAAGGCGTCGTGATAGAAGGCGAGGCCCTTCCGGAAGGCGCGCTGGAAGCGGCGCACCATGTCGCCGCGCTCGTCCGCCGTCTTGGTGGCGACGAAGGTGATCGCCGACTGGAAGCGCACCTCGTCGCTGAGCCAGCCGATCACATGCACCTCGCCGGCCTGCTCCATCGGCACGAGCTGGGTCGCGGCATTGATGGTTCCGTCGACCTGCCCGCCTTTCACCGCCGAGATCACGTTGGGGATCGATTGCACCGCCTTCAATTGCACCTTGGCGATGTCGAACCCGAATTTCTGCGCCAGGAGCGCGAGGCGGTAATGCGCGGAGGAGCCGATCTGCGGGATGGCGAGCGAGTGTCCGGGCAGGTCCTGGTAGGATTTGAGGCCGGCCTCCCAGCCGCGGTTCGAGGCGGCGAGGGCGAAATTGTGGAAGCCTTTGGCCTCGCGTGTCTCGCCGCCGATGATCTTGATGGCGCCCTGTCCGCCCAAGGAAAACAGGCTGCCCGAGGTCGCGGTCTCGCCGAAATCCACATCGCCCGAAACGGCCGCGACCGCGATCGGCACACCGCCCCCTTCGAAGAACACGGGCTCGGCTTCAAGCCCTTCTGCGGCGAAATAGCCCTTCTCGATCGCGATGTAGGTCGGGCCCGAGTTCGCCACTCGGACAAGGCCGAGCTTGATGTGCTCGGCGGCGGCATCGCGCGCGGAGAGCGCGAGCGCGGCGGCGATCAAGCCGGCCAAAGCGGCACGGCGTCCAAACGGCGGCTTCATGCAGTCCTCCCGCGGGCCAAATCTACCCGATCAGATTGCGCCGGCAATGATGTTGACCGCGAGCGCCAGCACGCCGGTGTTGAAGAAGAAAGAGAGGACGCCATGCGCGAGTGTGATTCGTCGCATCGCGTGCGATGTCACCTGCACGTCCGAGACCTGGCAGGTCATGCCGATGACGGCGGCGTAATAAAGGAAATCCCAGTAGTCGGGGTCGTGATGGCCGGGAAATTCGAGTCCTCCGCGCATGTTGTAGTCGGGGCCGGGGTCGCGATCGCCGTAATAGGTGTGCGCATAGTGAAGCGCGAACATGGTGTGGACGAGAAGCCACGATAGAATAACGGCGACCAAGGCGAGAGCGATGCGCGGCGCGGCCGGTCCGTTCGCTTTGCCGATGACGAAGCCAAGCGCGACGAGGCTCACGGTGCCGGCCGCCACGATCAGCATCGAGAGGACCCAGGCGCGATCGTCGAGCGCGCGGGCGCGCGCGCGGATCAAATCAGGCGAGCCCTTGCCGATGGCAAGGTGCGTCAGCGCAAGAAAGACGACGACGCCGACGATCCATCCGACCAGGCCGCGCAGCGCCGCGCCGAAGCCCGGCGCCGGCAGCGCGAGCGCGAGGAGCCCGGCAACGATGGCGAAGCCGAGGCGCGGGCCGGCGGTGAAGTCGCGGACGTTCACGCGCCGCCCTGCCGCGGCACGCCCGCGAGCAGCAGCACGGCCTCGACCATGGCCTCGGCGCTCGCGCGGTTCTGCCCGGCGATGTCGAGCGCGCTGCCGTGTCCCACCGACGCGAACAGCACGTTCGTGCCGATCGTGACGGCGGCGGCGCGCTCTGGCGCCAGAAGCTTCGCGGCGATATGGCCCTGGTCGTGATACATGACAAGGAAGGCATCATAGCCTGCGCGGCGCAGCATCGTGTCGGCGCCGAACGGGCCGTCGGCCGCGACGCCGCGCGTCTGCGCCGCGGCGATGGCGGGCCCGATCGCGAGCTCCTCCTCATCGCCGAACATGCCGCCCTCGCCCGCATGCGGGTTGAGCCCGGCGACGGCGATGCGCGGTTTCGCAATACCGAGACGATGAAGCGCCTCGGCCATCTTCTCGAGCGCGACGAGGACGCGCTCACGCGTGACGAGGCTTGCCGCGCGCTTCAATGCCATGTGTAGCGTCAGATGCGCGATGCGCATGCTGTCGAAGCACAGCATGAGAAACACGTCATCGCGCGATACGCCGGCGCAGCCCGCGACGAGGCCGGGATAGCCGTCGAACGCGATCCCCGCTTCCTTCACCGCGCGCTCGGTGTGGGGCGCCGCGACGACCGCGTCGACCTCGCCCGCAAGCGCCGCCTCGATCGCGGCGCGCGCCGCTGCGATCGCCTCCGCCCCATGCGCCGCGCGCACTTGGCCTATTTCTGGCACGGCGCCCGCGATCGGCAGGATTTCTACCTTCGCCGTCGAGAGGCCGCAGCTCGCGGCATGGAGCGCGAGCGCCGCGGGATTGCCGACGAGGAGCGGTTGGCAGACCGCGGTGACGCGCGGATCGAGCGCCGCCTTCAGTGCGACCTCGGGCCCGATGCCGGCCGGATCGCCAAGGGCGATCGCGATCCGGCGCCGGAGCGCATCGCTCATACGGTGACGGGCTCGGTATCGATCGGACGGTAGAGACCGTGGCGCGCGCCCTCGACGAAGGGCACCGACTTGTCGAGCTCGATCGAGCACGAGCGCACGCGCTGTGATTCAGGCTTCAAAGCGACGATGGGCTTGCCCTCGCGGCTTGCCTTCGCGAGGCGCAGCAGCAGGCGGCGCGCGAAGATGATCCCGTTGTCGGTCGTGACCAGGTTCTCGCGCGTGCGGTCCTGGATCGGGCCCATGCTTTCCTGGATCGCCGCGTCCTGCATGGCGAAGCCGTCGACGCCGCTGAAGGTGAGGCCTGCGGCCTGCGCCTCGCGATCGATGAGATAGTCGTTCGACTTGTTGGCGAGCGGGAGATATGTGCCGGGTATGGCGCGCGCGTGGATGCCGCGCCCGCCCATCATCGCCTGGCGCTGCTCGCGCGCGAGGGCTTTGTGCGGATGGTAGTTGATGCTCCACGCCCAGCAATGCTCGTCGTCGATCGGGACCCAGGCGTGGCCGCCCAAGGGATGGCCCGCGCGCGGCGGGATGATCGTGTACCACGGCACGATCCACGGCGTGATGCGCCAGTAATAGCGTTTGTCGTCGACGTTGCGCCGCGCCCCGATGAGGAGCCCGCCCTCGAACTCCTTCACGTCGAAATAAGGCATGCGGTCGCGCTCGGTGTACTCGTTGCCCTTGGCCCCCTTGAACATCGGGTCGCGGTTCAAGTCGGCCGCGTGCAGGAACGGCACGTGGCTCGAATCGATGCCGCCTTCCATCGCCTGGAGGTAGTTGCAGTCCTGGAGGCGCTTGGAGATGTAGCGGCGCTCGGGCCCGACGAGCGTCCATTCGAGCGCCGGCAGCTCAGGCTTCTGCTCCGGAGGCCCGAGATAGGCCCAGATCACGCCGCCATGCTCGACGCACGGATAGGATTTGAGCTTGATGCGGCCGCGCATCCCGCTCTCCTCGGGCTCCGACGGCAGATCGACGCACTGACCCGTCACGTCGTATTTCCAGCCGTGATAGGCGCAGCGGATGCCGCATTCCTCGTTGCGTCCGAACCACAGCGACACGCCGCGATGGGCGCAGAACTCGTCGATGAGGCCGACGCGGTTCATGCTGTCGCGGAATGCGATGAGCGGCTCGCCCATCAGCCTGACGCGGACGGGCGGGCAGTCGGGCCCCGGCAGCTCCTCGGGCAGGAGCGCCGGGATCCAGAACCGGCGCAGAAAATCGCCCATGAGCGTGCCCGCGTTGGTGCGGGTCAGGGTGTCGTTGTCTTCACGCGAAAGGGCCATCTCTCAACCCTCCGTCGGGGAGATTGCCGCGTCGCTTCGCTCCTCGCAATGACACGCTCTGTCATTGCGAGCGCAGCGAAGCAATCTCCCGGTGCGGCCTACTTCGCCAGGTAACCGAACTTCTGGCGCGACAGGCGTCGCAATTCAGGCGACGGCATGTTCACCTTGGGGAACTTGTCGCGCCAGTGCCACGGCTTGCACGCGTCGATGATCGCGCGGCTGTTGGTGAAGTCGCCCTTCTCCTTGCGCTCGGGCTCGATGCGCGGGTCAAGGGGCGTCGACCAAGCATGGTTGATGATGTCGATCGAGGTCGCCGGATCAGAGCGCGTCAGCATTGCCCAGATCAGCTCGTCGAGGTTCGACGGGTCGATGTCGTCGTCCACCACGATGACATAGCGCCCGGTATAGGCGCCGACATGGCACATGGCGGCGATATGGCCAGCCTGCGTGGCGTGGCCGGGATAGCGCTGCTTGATCGAGATGCCGAGCAGAAGCCGCGCGGTCCCTGTCTCGTGCGCCCAGGCGGCGACGACGTCGGGCACGCCCGCCTTGGTGATGTTCTCGCGCAGCAGCGCCGAGCGCGTAACCGCGCGGTAGCGCGCGAGCTCGTCCGGCGGACGCTGCGGCGGACAGCCGAGCATGATCGGGTTGTTGCGGTAGTAGATCGCCTTGATGTCGAGCACGGGCTCGTCGCGCACGTCGCTCGCGTAATAGCCGGTCCACTCGCCGAACGGCCCTTCGGCCTTGACGTTGCCGGGCTGGACGAAACCCTCGATCACGAGTTCCGCGCGGGCCGGGAAGGGGAGGCCGGTGTACTTGCCCTTCACTACTTCGACGGGCTCGCCGCGGATGCCGCCGACGATGTCTAACTCGGAGACGCCGTAGGGCACTTCGCTGCAGCCCATGAGGAACGCCATCGGGTCGCCGCCGGCGACGATGCATACGGGCATCGGCTCGCCGCGCGCCATGTACTTGTCGCGCTGGATGCGGCCGTGCTTGCCGGGCGAGATGTAGAAGCCGACGCGCTTCTCGTCGTGGATCATGACGCGGTAGGTACCGCAATTGATCCAGCCCTCGTCGGGGTCGCGCGTCACGTTGAAGCTGCCCGTGCCGATGTAGCGGCCGCCATCTTCCTCGTGCCACTTGGGCGTCGGGAACTTCGTCACGTCGATCGCGTCGCCCTCCATGACGTTCTCGAGGATGGGCGCGGAGGTGACGTATTTCGGCGGGATCTGCTTCAGCTCCGCCATGTAGTGCTTGCGGAATTCCTCGGTGAGCTCGAGCTTGCCGAGATCGGTCGGAAATCCGAGCGTCATGTTCTGCCGCTTGCCGCCAAAGAAATTGACGAGCACGCGGCTTCCCGGCAGCGTGCCGGGCACGTCCTCGAACAGAACGGCCGGCGCCTTCTCGTCGTGCAGCACGACTTCCGACGCCATGCCAATCTCTTCCTGCCAGGTCAGGCCCTTGGCTTCGCGCAGCTCGCCGAGTTTCTTGGCCTCTTCCATCCATTCGCGCAGGTCGCGATAGGGGATGCGCGGCTCGATGTTGGAGCCTTCGCCAGGGCGACGGCCTTCGCCGCCGATCGGGTTGGCCATCGCGTCTTTCGATTGGTCTGCCATTCCTCGTCCTTTCGCGTCCTGCCCGGTCGCAGAACCTAGCTTGTCGGCCTCAGTTCGACAATCTGTGACGCAGCGTGGCGGGGCGTGCGGCGCGGTCTCATCGCGCCTCGTCGGGATCGATGCAGATGTCGCCATCGACGAGATGAGCGGTCCAGACGCGCACCGGCTCGTAGCAGGGCGGCGCGGTGCAGGCGCCGGTGCGGAGATCGAAGCGCCCCTGGTGGAAGGGACACTCGATCTCGCCGCCGATCACCGCGCCCTCGGACAGGAAGCCCGGCCCGTGCGTGCACTCGTCGGCGGTCACGAAATATTCGTCGCCGCTCTTGAACACGGCATAGGTGAAGCCTTCGCGCTCGACTTGGCGCGGACTATCCTCGCTCACCTCAGCGGCGGCGCAGAGGCGGACCAGCGTGCCGCTCATGCGCCGCGGCATAGGCAGCGCCGGCCGGTGCGTCCAGTGGGAAGCGCGCATGATTACCCTGCGTCAGGCGGAGAGCGGCGATGTTCAGAACGTGCGCAACGTGCTCGCGGCCGCCGCGCACGCGCTCACCGCGCGATACGGCCACGGACACTGGTCGACGGTGCGGACGCTCCGCACCTTGCGCAAATACGCTGGCGACAGGGTCCTCTATCTCGTGGATCTCGACGACGTTCCCGTCGGCACCTTGAAGCTGACCCACCGCAAGGTTGGCTTCTACCATGGCGACTGGTTTGCCGATCCCGGGGCATCCGCAGCTTATCTCATGGACATGGCGATCGACCCGCGCCACCAGCGGCACACCATCGGGCGCCGCGCCATGGCGCTCGCGGAGGAGATCGCTCGCCGCGAGGGCCTTTGCGCGGTCAGGCTCGACGCCTATCGCGGCCCCGCCGGCGCCGGCGCCTTCTACCGCAAGTGCGGCTACACGCTCGTTCACCAGGGCGAGATCAACGGCGCGCGGCTCGAATATTATGAGAAGCTGCTTTCCCCCTCGGCAGATCGTGCCTAAAATCCGCGCCGGAGGACAGGATGGGCAAATTCGTCATCGCGCCGCATTTCCGGCTGCAGGAATGGGTCGCCGAGGAGAAGGGCTATTTCGCCGCCGAGGGACTCGACTACGAGTTCCGCGAGACCATGAGCTCGCAATCCGGCAGCGCGCATCATCTCGGCAACCAGGTCGGCGCGTTTCAGAGCTTCGAGAAGGGCCGCACCTGCGACGTGAGCGGCGCGTGCCATTGGACCGTCAACGTCGCCGCGTCATCGGGCCACGGCAAGCTTTACAGCGACGCCTATTCCGTCTCGCCCGCGGGCGTGTTCGTGCCGCCGGAATCGCCGATCAAGGAGCCGGCCGACCTGCGCGGCGTGCCGATCTCCGTCGGCTATCAGTCGGGCAGCCACTATTCGACGATCCAGGCGCTCGAGCAGTATCTGCCGCTCGACGCGATCAAGCTCTCGTTCAACGACGGGCTTTTGTTCAGCCGCATGGAGCTGCTGTTCGACCGCAAGGTGCCGGCGGCAGCTGTTTTCAGTGGCCCTTACTACTTTCTCGAGCAGCTGGGCTACCGCAAGGTGATCGACAGCACCTTCATGATGGCGTCGATGATCACGGGCGATCCCGATCCCGAGGACGTGCGCAAATATTTCGCGGCATTGCGCCGCGCGCAGCGCGATATCGATCTCCGGCCCGAGCTCTACACGCACTACTACAAGAGGGAATTCCCGGCGCGCTTTCACGCGATGATGGACACGCGGCGCTGGGGTCCGGGCGAGCGCATCGTGTTCGAGCCTTATACGCGCGAGGTGTTCGAGGAATCGCAGCGCTGGATCGCCGAGCGTCAGATCTTCCCCGAGGGCGGCATGGGCTCGGGCGACTACGGGAGCTCGGTCTTTTCGCTCGCGGCGGAGTAGGTAACGATTTCTTTACCGGGCGGGCGCGATCATCGCCCTGCCCGGAAGTGATGATCTCGCAGGTTCGCCGGGTACTGCACAAAGCCCCGTCCTCGCGGCGGGGCTTTTTGTTTGGCGAGGATCGAGCGCTCATCCCCCCGCCCGCGACGCAATCGCTGCGATGGTTTGCTCCCGGCCAATGATCTGCATCAAGACGGGAGTGCGCCCAGACGTGCCATCCTTTCGCGCAAGGAGGTACTCATGGGCGGAGATTGGCTCCTCTTCGTGTTCTTCGCGATGGTCGCCGTCGCTGGCGGACTGAGCGCACTCGTATCGGCGTTCGAGCATGGGCGCGACAAGGAGCGGCACCCCGAACATTGGGAGCCGTAAGGCCGGTCGAGCAGGCGGAGGCGCGGTCGGGGAGCCTGGAAAATTGGGGCGAGTGATCGGAATTGAACCGACGACATCCAGATCCACAATCTGGCGCTCTAACCAACTGAGCTACACCCGCCGCCAGGGACAGCGCGTAGCGCGCGGGATGCGAATCGTCAAGTTCCGGCGCCTTTCTTCGCCCTGCCGCAAGCGATAGATTCCGCCGATGCGCGCGGACGAACTTGCGCTCCTGACACCACAAGAAATGGCCGCGGCCGATCGCGTCGCCTTCGTCGCCGGAGTTCCGGGCCAGGATCTCATGGAGGCGGCGGGCTGTACCGTCGCCGCTGCCGTCATGCGGCGCTGGGACAAGTGCGCGGTGGCCGTGCTGTGTGGGCCCGGCAACAATGGCGGCGACGGGTTCGTGGCCGCGCGCCATCTCGCCGCGGCGGGCTGGCCTGTGCGGCTCGGCCTCTTGGGACCGCGCGAGGCTTTGAAGGGTGACGCGGCCCATCACGCGGGCCTGTGGACGGGTCCCGTCGAGCCGCTGGCGCCAGCGCTTCTCGACGGCGCTGGTGTCGCGATCGATGCGATCTTCGGCGCGGGGCTCGCGCGTCCGCTCGAGGGCGTGGCGAAGGATGTGGTCGAGGCGTTGCGCGCGCGCGAGATCCCGTCCGTCGCGGTCGACGTGCCGAGCGGGCTCGACGGCGCAACCGGCGCGGTCCTCGGTGCTGTCGCGCCGGCCGCGATCACCGTCACCTTCTTCCGCAAGAAGCCGGGCCACCTTCTGCTGCCCGGCCGCGCGCTCTGCGGCACGCTCGTGCTCGCTGACATCGGCATCCCGGCAAGCGTGCTCGATGCGATCGCGCCCAAGACGCACGAGAACGGCCCGGCGCTGTGGCTCGATGCGTTTCCCTGGCCCAAGCTCGACGGCCACAAATACGCGCGCGGCCATCTGCTCGTGTGGGGCGGTACGGTGATGACCGGTGCGGCCCGGCTCGGCGCGCGCGCGGCGGCGCGAATGGGCGCGGGGCTCGTCACTGTTGCGGCGCGCGGCGCGAGTTGGCCCATCTACGCGGCATCGCTCGTGGGCGTCATTGTGCAGCCAATCGCCGGGCTCCCGGGCTTCGAGCAGCTTCTCGCCGACCCGCGCCGCAACGCCGTGCTGATCGGCCCCGGCGCCGGCACGAACGAGGCGACGCGCGCAGCCGTGCTTGCGGCACTCGGTGCGCGCCGCGCCGCCGTGCTCGATGCCGACGCGCTCACCGTCTTCGCCGGCGATCGCGAAAGCCTCTTCACCGCGATTGAGGGTCCAGCCGTGCTCACGCCGCACGAGGGCGAGTTCGCGAAGCTCTTCGGCGCGCATCCCGGCGACAAGCTCGCGCGTGCCCGCGCCGCGGCCGTGGTTAGCGGCGCCGTGGTCCTCCTGAAAGGCGCCGATACCGTCGTGGCGGCACCCGACGGGCGCGCGGTCATTAACGTGAACGGCCCCCCCGAATTGGCAACTGCCGGAAGCGGCGACGTCCTTGCGGGTATGATTGCCGGGCTCCTGGCGCAAGGGCTCGATCCGTTCCGCGCTGCCGCATGCGCCGCCTGGATGCACGGTGCGGCGGCCGCCGAGTTCGGCCCCGGCCTCGTCGCCGAGGACCTTCTCGACATGCTGCCGCGTGTGCTGCGTCGGCTTAGCGCAGCATCGCGGACCTGACGCTTTCGCAAAGCCGATTCGCCACAAAAACGGCTATACTCTCACGGCATGAGTGATCGCGCCGGCTCCGGCTTCCTCGATTCGGTCTTCGACCGGACGATCGGCAATTTGCGTCATGTCTGGCGCGACATCGCCGCTTCGGCGCGCGGCGTCATGTCGAACGCGCCCAGGCCCGACCTCTCCGGTGACGATGTCGACCGGGTGCGCACGCAGCTGCGCGACTGCCTCGAAGGCAAGGGCGGCGAAGTCTCGGCGCGTGCCCGTGCCGCGGCGCTGGGGCGCACCTATCTTGCGTTGAACGAGGCCGGGCGCGAGCGCTTCCTGCGCATCCTTGCGACCGAGTTCGACATCGACCGCGCGGCAGTCCAGGCGCAGTGGGAGCGCTTGCGGCGCGCCAAAAGCGAAGAGGAGCAGCGCCCCCTCGAACGCGCGCTCCGTCATGCACTCGAAGCGCCGCGCATCAAGCTCCTGACGCAGTTCAACGCGTTGCCGGAAGGCGTGAAGTTCCTGGTCGACATGCGCGCCGAATTGATGAAGCTCGCGAAGGGCGATCCGGCGCTCGCCTCGCTCGAGCTCGATTTGAAGGACCTGCTCACGAGCTGGTTCGACATCGGTTTCCTCGAGGTGAGCCGCATCACCTGGAATTCACCTGCCTCGCTCCTCGAGAAGCTCACGGGCTATGAGGCGGTGCACGCGATCCGCAGCTGGAAGGACCTGAAGAACCGCCTCGAGGATGATCGGCGGTGCTTCGCCTATTTCCATCCGCGCATGCCGGACGAGCCATTGATCTTCGTCGAGGTGGCGTTGACGAAGGGCATGTCCGACGACGTGCAGCTTCTGCTCGACGAGAAGGCGCCGCTCGAGGACCCGGCCGAGGCCGACACGGCGGTCTTCTATTCGATTTCGAACTGCCAGCGCGGGCTCTCCGGCATCAGCTTCGGCGACTTCCTCATCAAGCGCGTCGTCGATCAGCTCGCGGCCGAGCTGCCGCATCTCACGACCTACGCGACGCTGTCGCCCCTTCCCGGCTTCCGCCCTTGGCTTGAGAAGCGCTTCGCCGAGCAGGGCGAGACGATCCTCACGCCCAACGAACGCAAAGCGCTCGAGGGGCTTCCGGAGCCCGCCATGCGCAACCTGCCGAAGCTCGTGGCAAAGAACGGCTGGCACCGCGACGACCACCTTTCCCAGGCGGCACGCGCGCCGCTTCTTCGGCTTGCCGCGCGCTACGTCCTCAACGAGAAGACCCCGGCCGGCCGCGCGCTCGATCCGGTCGCGCATTTCCATCTGAGCAACGGCGCCCGCGTCGAGCGGCTCGACTGGCGCGCCGATCTATCGGCGAAGGGCCTGCAGCAGTCGTACGGGCTCATGATCAACTATCTCTATCGACTCGACGCGATCGAGGCGAACCACGAGGCCTATTCGGGCGAGGGCCGTGTCGCCGCGTCCTCGACCTTGCAGAAGCTTGCCAAGAGCTGATCTGCCGCCCCGGCGCCTGCAATCGCGAGGGACGGGGGCTCAGGCTTGAAGCGCTGATGCCGGCACGTCTACTCTCGCCGCTCCGGTGCGCCCAAGCATTTCCGCAAAGGAGGCAGTTCACGTGATCAAATTGACCGACCCGATTCGAAATGTGTTGTCCTCGGCGCTGAAGGATGGCACGCCCTGTCTCCTTGGCACTTCGACCAAGGACGGCCATCCCCAGATCAGCCCGAAAGGCAGTGTCGTCGTCTTCGACGATGAGACCTTGTGCTATTGGGAGCGCAGCAACCGGTCGGCGCTGAAGCGGATCGAAGAGAACCCGCATGTCTGCATCTTCTATCGCAATCCGCAGCATGCCGGCGAGTTGCGCTACCGCGCCGGCGTCATCCGCTTTTATGGCGATGTCCGCCTGGTCACGAGCGGCCCCGAGCGCGACAAGGTCTGGGACTTGATCCCGGAAGAGGAGCGCAAGCCCGATCCGGAGAAGAAGGGGACGGCCGTACTGGTGCGCTTGAGAAGCGTCGAGGAATTGTCGGGCAACGTCATCATGGCGCGCGACTGAAGCGAGGAACCCTCTCCGCCCTCGGGGCGGAGAGGGCATTCGCGCCCGTTTGGTGACGACCGCGCGCACTCAATGTTTGCGCGTCTTCCGCACCGTGCTATGAACCCGCCCTCGCCGGCGGCGGCCCGCCGCGCCCGTGGCGGAACCGGTAGACGCGGCGGCCTTAGAAGCCGCTGCCGCAAGGCGTGGGGGTTCAAATCCCTCCGGGCGCACCAGCGGCGCCGCACACGTGTCGACGAGGCCCCGAGGAAGCCCAAGCTCCCATGCAGATCACCGAGACCAATACCGAAGGCCTGAAGCGCGAGTTCACTGTCACCGTCGAGGCGGCCGACATCGAGAAGCAGGTGACGGCAAAGCTCGAGGAGCTGCGCCGGTCGATGCAGCTGCCGGGATTCCGGCCCGGCAAGGTGCCGCTCACCCTGCTGCGCCAGCGCTATGGCCGCTCGGTCATGGGCGAGGTGCTGGAGCGCACCGTCAACGACAGCAGCGCCGAGGCGATGCGGGAGCGCAATCTGCGCCCGGCGCTTCAGCCCAAGGTCGAGATCGTCAATTTCAACGAGGGCGCCAATCTCGAATACAAGATGGCGGTAGAGATCCTGCCCGAGATCCAACCGATGAACTTCGCCGAGCTGTCGCTCGAGCGGCTGAAGCCCGCCATCCCCGACGAGGACGTGACCGCCGCCTTGGAGCGCCTCGCCAAGGGCCAGAGAAAACAGGAAAAGGCCGAGCGGCCGGCGCAGAAGGGCGACGTCGTCGTCATCGATTTCACCGGCGCGAGCGACGGCACGCCGATCCCCGGCGCCGCCGCTACCGACTATGCGCTCGAGCTGGGCTCGGGTGGCTTCATCCCCGGCTTCGAGGACCAGCTCGTGGGCGCCTCGGCCGACGAGGAGCGCGCCTTCGACATCACGTTCCCGGCGGATTACGGCAGCGCGGATCTCGCCGGCAAGGCGGCGCGCTTCACCGTCAAGGTCAAGGAGGTGCGCGGGCTCGCCGAGCAGGCCGTGGACGAGGGGCTCGCGACCGCGCTCGGAATGGAAAATCTCGACGAGCTGCGCAAGACGGTGCGCGAGCAGATCGAGCGCGACTATGGCCGGCTCGCGCGTCAGAAGCTGAAGCGCGACCTGCTCGACCGCTTGGCCGAGCGGCATCATTTCCCCGTGCCGGATGGCATGGTGCAGATCGAGTTCGACACGATCTGGAAGCAGATCGAGGACGAGCGGAAGCGCCAGAAAGAGGCCGCGGCCGCTCCGGCTGCCGGCGCGGGCGACGCGCCGCCGCCCGAAGCCGAAAAGCCGCCCGAGGAGGATGACGAGACGCTCAAGGCCGAATACCGCGCCATCGCCGAGCGCCGCGTGCGCCTTGGCCTCCTTTTGTCCGAGGTCGGGCGCGCCAACAACATCACCGTGACGCAGGACGAGCTCAACCGCGCGCTTCTGGAGACGGCGCGGCGCTTCCCCGGGCAGGAGCGGGCGGTGGTCGATTACTACCGCAACAATCCGTCGCTGCTCGATGGGCTGCGCGCGCCCATCTACGAGGACAAGGTCGTCGACTTCATCCTCGAGCTCGCCCAAGTGAGCGAACGCTCGCTCGCGCCCAAGGAGCTTGTCGCGATCGCCGAGGCCTTGGAAGACGACGATGCAAAGCCCAAATCAGAGGAAAGCCCGCCTTCGTGACGGGCGGCAGGAGACGGCCAGCATGAATCCCTATGAGTTCCAGATGAACAATCTCGTGCCGAT
The DNA here is from genome assembly GCA_035518375.1 of Allostellaceae bacterium. Classification (GTDB taxonomy): domain Bacteria; phylum Pseudomonadota; class Alphaproteobacteria; order ATCC43930; family CGMCC-115725; genus DATJLY01. The sequence continues at coordinate 20,005 of DATIXQ010000070.1, forward strand.
GGTGGTCGAGCAGACCAATCGGGGCGAGCGCGCCTACGACATTTTTTCCCGGCTCCTCAAAGAGCGCATCATCTTCCTGGTCGGCCCGGTGAACGACGGGGTGGCGAGCCTCGTCTGTGCCCAGCTCCTGTTTCTCGAATCGGAGAATCCGGGGAAGGACATCTCCTTCTACATCAATTCGCCGGGCGGCGCGGTCAGCTCGGGTCTCGCGATCTACGACACGATGCAATATATCCGCTGCGACGTCGCCACCGTGTGCATCGGCATGGCGATGTCGATGGGCTCGCTGCTGCTCGCGGCCGGCGCCAAGGGCAAGCGCGTGTCGCTGCCCAATTCGCGCATAATGATCCATCAGCCCTCGGGCGGCGCCCAGGGCCAGGCCACCGACATCGAGATCCAGGCACGCGAGATCCTGTATCTGCGCTCACGGCTGAACGAGATCTACGTACGTCACACCGGGCAATCGCTCGACACCATCCAGGCAGCGGTCGAGCGTGACAAGTTCCTGTCGCCGGCCGAGGCCAAGGAATTTGGCATTATCGACGACGTGATGGCCTCGCGGCCGCCGCGTGCGGACGAGGTTCGCGCCGCGGTCCGCGCCTGAGGGTGCGGGCGCAATGCCCGGTCCGGCGTGTTCCGCCCTTGTTCACGGGGCGGTTAACACCACATTTAACTGGTCATTGATCCTCGGGCAGTAGATATTGTTCAATTAGAAAGCTATGTGCCGAGCGGCCGGGGATGGGGCGACCTGGGGGCGGCACGGGCGAGCGTGGTATCAGGGGTCACTGGCTGACGGTGACGGAGAGCCCATGACGAAGTCCAGCGGCGGCGATTCAAAGAATACGCTCTACTGCTCCTTCTGCGGCAAGAGCCAGCATGAGGTCAGGAAGCTCATCGCCGGCCCGACCGTCTTCATCTGCGACGAGTGCGTCGAGCTCTGCATGGATATCATCCGTGAGGAGCACAAGACGACGCTGGTGAAGTCGCGCGACGGCGTGCCCACTCCGCGCGACATTTGCAAGGTGCTCGACGACTATGTCATCGGCCAGGACCACGCAAAGCGCGTGCTCTCGGTCGCGGTCCACAATCATTACAAGCGGCTGGCGCACGGCGCCAAGAACAACGACGTCGAGCTCGCGAAGTCGAACATCCTGCTCGTGGGCCCGACGGGCTCGGGCAAGACGCTCCTGGCGCAGACCCTGGCGCGCATCATCGACGTGCCCTTCACGATGGCCGACGCGACGACGCTCACCGAGGCGGGCTATGTCGGCGAGGACGTCGAGAACATCATTCTGAAGCTGCTCCAGGCGGCGGACTACAACGTCGAGCGCGCGCAGCGCGGCATCGTCTATATCGACGAGGTCGACAAGATCAGCCGCAAGTCGGACAACCCCTCGATCACGCGCGACGTGTCGGGCGAGGGCGTGCAGCAGGCGCTCCTCAAGATCATGGAAGGCACCGTTGCCTCGGTGCCGCCCCAGGGCGGGCGCAAGCATCCGCAGCAGGAGTTCCTGCAGGTCGACACGACCAACATCTTGTTCATCTGCGGTGGCGCCTTCGCCGGCCTCGAGAAACTGATCGCGCAGCGACGCCAGGGCACGTCGATCGGGTTCGGCGCCGAGGTGCGCGGCCCCGACGAGCGCAAGACCGGCGAGATCCTGAAGGATCTCGAGCCTGAGGATCTCCTGAAGTTTGGCCTCATCCCCGAGTTCGTCGGCCGCCTGCCCGTGGTGGCGACGCTCGACGACCTCGACGAGGGCGCGCTCGTCGACATCCTCATGAAGCCCAAGAACGCGCTGGTGAAGCAGTATCAGCGTCTGTTCGAGATGGAGGATGTGAAGCTCGAGTTCCAGGACGAGGCGCTGCGCGCGATCGCGCACAAGGCGATCAACCGCAAGACCGGCGCGCGCGGCCTCCGTTCGATCATGGAGGCGATCCTTTTGGAGCCCATGTTCGAGTTGCCGGGACTCGACGGGGTGACCAGCATGGCGATCAGCAAGGAGGTGGTGGAGGGCCGCGCCAAGCCGCTCTACATCTACTCCGAACGGCGCCAGGACTATCTCGAGCGCCGCGGCGAAGGCGCCGGAGCCTGAGTCGGGCACATTTTGTCGCAGCTTGCGGTCCGTGGCGTTAACGAACGCGTGCTCCTCGCGTCGTTCCCCTTGACGCAACTCCAAGCCGGTCCACCTAATAGGTGTTGAACAAGCGGCGGCCCATGGCGGCCGCTGCAGTGCCGGGCACGGTCACCCGCCGGCCCGGCTCGTTAAGAAAGGGGCGCCATGTTCGAGATTTCCCGCGGTACGGTTTATCCGGTCCTGCCTCTTCGGGACATTGTCGTGTTCCCGCACATGATCGTGCCGCTGTTCGTCGGCCGCGAGAAGTCGGTGCGCGCGCTCGAAGACGTGATGAAGGACGACAAGCAAATTCTCCTCGTCACGCAGAAGAACGCGGCGCAGGACGATCCCGGTCCCGCCGACATCTACACCGTCGGCACGATCGGCACGGTGCTGCAGCTGCTCAAACTGCCGGACGGCACGGTCAAGGTGCTGGTGGAAGGCGGCCAACGCGCGCGCATCGTCCGTTTCACGGACAACGAAGCGTTCTTCCAAGCTTTCGCCGAGGGCGTGCCCGACAAGACGGGTGACCAGCAGGAGCTCGAGGCGCTGGCGCGCACCGCGGTCACGCAGTTTGAGCAATACATCAAGCTCAACAAGAAGATCCCGCCCGAGGTGCTCGTCTCGATCAACCAGATCGAGGACCCCTCGAAGCTTGCCGACACGCTCGCCTCGCACCTGGCGCTCAAGATTCCCGAGAAGCAGGAGCTGCTCGAGGCCGAAACGGTGTCGGAGCGGCTCGAAAAAGTGTTCGGCTACATGGAGAGCGAGATCGGCGTCCTCCAGGTCGAGAAGCGCATCCGCTCGCGCGTGAAGCGCCAGATGGAGAAGACGCAGCGCGAGTACTACCTCAACGAACAGCTCAAGGCGATCCAGAAGGAGCTGGGCGAGGGCGAGGACGGCAAGGACGAGCTCGCCGAGCTCGAGGAGCGCATCAACAAGACCAAGTTCTCGAAGGAGGCGCGCGAGAAGGCTCAGGCCGAGCTCAGGAAGCTCCGCACCATGAGCCCGATGTCGGCCGAGGCGACGGTCGTGCGCAACTATCTCGACTGGCTCCTGTCGATTCCGTGGCAAGTTCGCACCAAGGTGAAGCGCGACATCAAGGCCGCCGAGAAGGTGCTGAACGACGACCATTACGGGCTCGAGAAGGTGAAGGAGCGCATCCTCGAATACCTCGCCGTGCAGCAGCGCATGCGCAAGGTGAAGGGGCCGATCCTCTGCCTCGTCGGGCCGCCGGGCGTCGGCAAGACTTCGCTCGGCAAGTCGATCGCGCGCGCCACGGGCCGCAACTTCGTTCGCATGTCGCTCGGCGGCGTGCGTGACGAGGCCGAGGTCCGCGGCCACCGCCGGACCTATATCGGCTCGCTCCCCGGCAAAGTCATCCAGGGCATGAAGAAGGCGAAGTCGTCGAACCCGCTCTTCTTGCTCGACGAGGTCGACAAGCTGGGCCAGGACTGGCGCGGCGATCCGAGCTCGGCTCTGCTCGAGGTGCTCGATCCCGAGCAGAACTCGACCTTCCAGGATCATTACCTCGAGGTCGATTACGACCTGTCTGACGTGATGTTCATCACCACGGCGAACACGCTGCGCATGCCGCAGCCGCTCCTCGACCGCATGGAGTTGATCCGGCTTCCCGGTTACACCGAGGACGAAAAGGTCGAGATCGCCAAGCGCCATTTGATCCCGAAAGAGATGAAGGCGCACGGCCTCAAGAAGACCGAGTGGTCGATCACCGACGATGCGCTCCGCGATTTGTGCCGCTACTACACGCGCGAGGCGGGCGTGCGCAATCTCGAGCGCGAACTCGCGAACCTGCAGCGCAAGTCCTTGAAGGACATCTCGATGCGTCACCTCAAGAAGGTGACGATCTCGCGCCGCAACCTCGACAAGTATGCGGGTGTCCGCCGGTTCCGTTTCGGCGAGGTGGAAGAGCACGATCTCGTCGGCGTGACGACGGGCCTCGCTTGGACCGAAGTCGGCGGCGAGCTTCTGTCGATCGAGGCGGTAACGCTTCCCGGCAAGGGCAAGGTTACGGCGACCGGCAAGCTCGGCGACGTGATGCGCGAATCGGTGCAGGCGGCCGAGAGCTATGTGAAGGCGCGCTCGATCGCTTTCGGCATCGTCCCCACCCTCTTCGACCGCAAGGACATCCACGTCCACGTGCCCGAGGGTGCGACACCCAAGGACGGCCCCTCGGCCGGCGTCGCGATGGTGACCTCGATCGTGTCGGTGTTGACCGGCGTCGCGGTCCGCAAGGACATCGCCATGACCGGCGAGATCACGCTCCGCGGCCGCGTGCTGCCGATCGGCGGGCTCAAGGAGAAGCTCCTGGCGGCATTGCGCGGCGGCTTGAAGACCGTGCTCATCCCGAAGGAGAATGAGAAGGATCTCGCCGAGATTCCCGATAACGTGAAGCGCGGTCTCACCATTATTCCGGTGGGAACGGTGGACGAGCTGCTGAAGCACGCCCTCGTGCGCGAACTGACGCCGATCGAGTGGAACGAAGACGATCGCCCGGCGATCCTGCCGAAGGGCGAAGAGGATGGCCGCACCGGCATCGTCACTCACTGATACGGAACTGGTTGCAAGCGCCGTCACCCCAAAGGGTGACGGCGTTTTCATTTGTGGAACGTGGTGAAAATCGCGGATCGCGCGATTGACGCGCTCGAAATTGCGGACTTACACTCGCATCCCTTGATCGAAGCGCGATTTTATCAAGGCGAACTGGGGGCCGCGGTGAACAAGAACGAACTCGTCGATACCGTCGCTGAGCGCTCGGGGCTCAAGAAGAACGAGGCAGAGAAGACGGTCGATGCCGTGTTCGACACGATTGCGTCGGCGCTGCGCGGTGGCGACGAAGTGCGTATCGTCGGCTTCGGCACGTTCAGCGTGAGCGAGCGTGCGGCGAGCGAGGGCCGCAATCCGCGCACCGGCGAGAAGATGCTGATCGCCGCCTCGAAGCAGCCCAAGTTCCGCGCCGGCAAGGGGTTGAAGGACGCGATTCGCTGATATAGTCGGCGTCGGGCGATTAGCTCAGCGGTAGAGCACCTCGTTTACACCGAGGGGGTCGGAGGTTCGAAACCTTCATCGCCCACCATTGCCGCAAATCCGCCAAGGTGTCGCGTCATGCTTGCGCATGAATGATGAAACGCGCGTATCCTTCGACGACGGGCAGACAGCGTGGAGCATCGCCGCGATGCTGGTCGAAAAGCACGGCATCCGCGCTGCTTCCTTCGCCGAGCACCAGGCGCTGAAGGCGCGCCAACGCGGCGAGCCCAGCTCGGTCGAGCGCTGGCGCAATGTCGCCGATGCCGCGGCCGCGATCCTCCGCGGCGAGGGATTCGACTGATCCTGTCCGAACTCGTTGCAGGACAATGAAATCCCGGGCCCATTCCTTGACACATCGTTAACGGCCGGGCTAAGAGGCGAACGCGCGGTGATGCTGCCGCGGGGGCGTAGCTCAGTTGGTTAGAGCGCCGGCCTGTCACGCCGGAGGCCGCGGGTTCGAGTCCCGTCGCTCCCGCCACTAAGCGGGTGACGATCCGCCGCAAACCCGGCGCGGGGACGAGCGATGAACAGCCTGGTAGGGGCCTATCTCCCGATCTTGATCTTCATCGGCATCGCCGTTGGGCTTGCGCTTGTGATCGTGCTCGCCTCTTTCGTCATCGCGCGCCAGCGTCCGGATTCGGAAAAGCTCTCGCCTTACGAGTGCGGCTTCGAGCCGTTCGCCGATGCGCGCAACAGGTTCGACGTGCGCTTCTATCTCGTCGCCATCCTGTTCATCATCTTCGATCTCGAGGTCGCGTTCCTGTTTCCGTGGGCGGTGGCGCTGGGCAAGATCGGCGTGTTCGGATTCTGGTCGATGGTCGTGTTCCTCGCCGTGCTGACGGTGGGTTTCATCTACGAATGGCAGAAGGGAGCGCTCGAATGGGAGTAGAGGCGCCGCCCCGGGAAGAGCTTCTCGCCAAGCTCGGCGAGGAGGTGCGCGACAAGGGTTTTCTGCTGACGACGCTCGATTCGTTGGCCAACTGGGCGCGCAGCGGTTCGCTCTGGCCGATGACGTTCGGGCTCGCCTGCTGCGCCGTCGAGATGATGCACACGGCGGCGAGCCGCTACGATCTCGACCGCTTCGGCGTTGTCTTCCGCCCGAGCCCGCGCCAGTCGGACGTGATGATCGTCGCGGGCACGCTTTGCAACAAGATGGCGCCGGCGCTCCGCAAGGTTTACGACCAGATGGCGGAGCCGCGCTGGGTCATCTCGATGGGCTCGTGCGCCAACGGCGGCGGCTATTACCATTATTCCTATTCGGTGGTGCGCGGCTGCGACCGCATCGTGCCGGTCGATGTCTACGTGCCAGGCTGCCCGCCCACCGCCGAAGCGCTGCTCTATGGCGTGCTGCAACTCCAGAAGAAGATTCATCGTCAGCGCACGTTCGCGCGCTGACCGCGTGAGAGGACTATGACGGCAACGCTCCGCGAGCTCGGCGATTACGTGGCGGCGGCCTTCCCGGGTGACGCGACGAACCCGCGCATCGCCCATGGCGAGCTCATGCTCGACGTGCGGCGCGAAGGGATCGCGCGCGTGCTCGCCTATCTGCGCGACGATCCGAACTGTCTTTTCACGATCCTCGCCGATCTCTGCGGTGTCGACTATCCCGAGCGGCCGGAGCGCTTCGACATCGTCTACAATCTCTTGAGCCTGCGCCACAACCGGCGCATCCGTCTCAAAGTGACAGCCGACGAGGAAAGCCCGGTTCCGTCCGCCGTCGGCGTCTACAGCGCCGCCGGCTGGTTCGAGCGCGAGGCGTGGGATCTTTTCGGGATATATTTCTCCGATCACCCCGATCTGCGGCGCATCCTCACCGACTATGGCTTCGAGGGCCATCCGCTGCGGAAGGACTTTCCGCTCACCGGCTATGTCGAGCTGCGCTACGACGAGGATCAGAAGCGCGTCGTCTACGAGCCGGTGAAGCTCAAGCAGGAATTCCGCAGCTTCGATTTCCTGTCGCCGTGGGAAGGAATGAACCATGTGCTTCCCGGCGACGAGAAGGCGAAGGAGGAGAAGCCGTGAACGGCGATCCTCAGGCGCAACTCAAAAGCTTCACCATGAATTTCGGGCCGCAGCATCCGGCCGCGCACGGCGTGCTACGTCTCGTCCTTGAGATGGACGGCGAGGTGGTGGAGCGCGCCGATCCGCATATCGGGCTGCTTCACCGCGGCACCGAGAAGCTCATCGAGTACAAGACCTATCTCCAGGCCGTGCCCTATTTCGACCGGCTCGACTATGTCTCGCCGATGTGCAACGAGCATGCCTTCGCGCTCGCGGTCGAGAAGCTTCTGGGGATCGATCCGCCGCCGCGCGCCAAATATATCCGCGTGCTCTTCGCCGAGATCACGCGCATTTTGAACCATCTCCTGAACCTCACGAGCTTCGCGCTCGACGTCGGCGCCATCACGCCGCTCCTCTGGGGCTTCGAAGAGCGCGAGAAGCTCATGGAGTTCTACGAGCGCGTCTCCGGCGCCCGCCTTCACGCGGCATATTTCCGGCCCGGCGGCGTGCATCAGGACATGCCCGCGGGGCTGGCCGACGACATCCGCGCCTTCGCCGCGGCCTTCCCGCAGCGCGTCGACGATCTCGAAGAGTTGCTGACCGAGAACCGCATCTTCAAGCAGCGCACCGTTGATATCGGCGTGGTCAGCGCCGAGGAGGCCATCGACTGGGCTTTCGCCGGGCCGATGCTGCGCGGCTCGGGCATCGCCTGGGACCTGCGCAAGGCCCAGCCTTACGATGCCTATGAGGAGATGGATTTCGACGTGCCGATCGGCAAGAACGGCGATTGCTGGGACCGCTATCTCGTGCGCATGGAAGAGATGCGGCAATCCTTGCGCATCATCAATCAGGCGCTCGACAAGATGCCGGGCGGGCCGATCGCGGTCGACGATCGCAAGGTGATGCCGCCGCCGCGCGCCGAGATGAAGCGCTCGATGGAAGCGCTCATCCATCACTTCAAGCTCTATACCGAGGGCTATCACGTGCCCTCCGGCGAAACCTACACGGCGGTCGAGGCGCCGAAGGGCGAGACCGGCGTCTATCTCATCGCCGACGGTTCGAACCGGCCCTATCGCTGCAGGCTGCGCTCGCCCGACTTCCTCTTTCTCCAGGGGCTCGACTTCATGGCGAAGGGTCACATGCTTGCCGACCTCGTGGCGATCATCGGCTCCATGGACATCGTCTTCGGAAGCATCGACCGATGAGCGACGACCACAGCCTTCCCCCCGTCGAGCAGCCGGCGAGTTTTGCCTTCACGCCCGAGAACCTCGCGAAGGCGAAGGCGCACATCGCCAAATATCCGCCCGGCCGCCAGGCGAGCGCGGTCCTGCCGCTCCTCGACCTGGCGCAGCGCCAGCACGACAACTGGCTGCCGCGCGCGGCGATGGATCATGTCGCCGAAATCCTTGAGATGGCAGCGATCCGCGTCTACGAGGTCGCGACTTTCTATACGATGTTCAACCTGCGCCCGGTGGGCCGCTATTTCTTCCAGATCTGCACGACCACGCCGTGCTGGCTCCGTGGCTCGGATGATGTGGTCGCCGCGTGCCGCAAAAAGCTCGGCATCGATATCGGCGAGACCACGCCCGACGGGCTTTTCTCGCTGCGCGAGGTGGAATGCCTCGGCGCTTGCGTCAACGCGCCGATCATCCAGATCAACGACGATTTCTATGAGGATCTGGATGGGCCCGCGACCGAGGCGCTGATCGACGCCTGCAAAAGCGGCAAGGTCCCGGAAAAGGGCTCGGTCAAGGGCCGCCACGGCTCGATGCCCGCGGGCGGCGCCACGACGCTCACCGATCTTGCCTTCAAGGATTGAGCATGCTCGCCGACAAGGACCGTATCTTCACCAACCTCTATGGCCAGTTCGACTGGCGCTTGGCCGGCGCGCGGAGACGCGGCGATTGGGATGGCACGAAGGAGCTCATCGCCAAGGGGCGCGACTGGATCGTCAACGAGGTGAAGGCCTCGGGCTTGCGCGGCCGCGGCGGCGCGGGCTTCCCGACCGGCCTCAAATGGTCCTTTATGCCCAAGACGAGCGACCGGCCGTGCTATCTCGTCGTCAACGCCGACGAGAGCGAGCCCGGAACCTGCAAGGACCGCGACATTCTCCGCAACGATCCGCACAAGCTCGTCGAGGGTGCGCTCATTGCTTGCGTCGGCATGGGCGCCTCGGCGGCCTATATCTATATTCGCGGCGAATTCTATAACGAGGCGCAGCGGCTCCAGGCGGCGATCGACGAGGCCTATGAAGCGGGGCTCGTCGGCAAGAACGCATGCGGCTCGGGCTATGATTGCGAGATCTTTCTCCATCGCGGCGCCGGCGCCTATATCTGCGGCGAGGAGACGGCGCTCCTGCAAAGCCTCGAGGGCCAGAAGGGCCAGCCGCGCCTCAAGCCGCCGTTCCCCGCCGCGGTCGGGCTCTATGGGTGCCCCTCGACCGTCAACAACGTCGAGACCATCGCCGTCACGCCGACGATCCTGCGGCGCGGCGCCAAATGGTTTGCCGGTATCGGCAATCCCAAGAACGAAGGCACCAAGGTCTTCTGCATTTCGGGCCATGTCGAGCGCCCGTGCAATGTCGAGGAGGCGATGGGGATCCCGCTGCGCGAGCTGATCGAGCGCCACGCCGGCGGCGTGCGCGGCGGCTGGGACAATCTTCTCGCAATCATCCCGGGCGGCTCGTCGGTGCCCGTCATCCCCAAATCCGTTTGCGACGAAGTGGTCATGGATTTCGATTCGTTGGTGAAGGTGAAGAGCGGCCTCGGCACCGCCGCCGTCATCGTCATGGACAAGTCCACCGACATCGTGAAGGCGATCGCGCGGCTCTCGAAATTCTACAAGCACGAAAGCTGCGGCCAGTGCACGCCGTGCCGCGAGGGCTGCGGCTGGATGTGGCGCGTGATGGAGCGCATGGTGACGGGCGATGCCGCGGTCGAGGAGATCGACGCGCTCCTCGACGTGACCTACGAGGTCGAGGGCCACACGATCTGCGCCTTGGGCGATGCCGCGGCTTGGCCGATCCAAGGGCTCCTGCGCCATTTCCGGCCCGAGCTCGAGCGCCGCATCGCGGCGCGCCATGCCGCTCCCGCGAAGGCAGCGGAGTAGCCCCATGCGCATCGAGAACAAGCAGGAGGTGCTGATCGCGGAGAGCGCCGATTTGTCGGGCTCGCGCTTCCACGACGTGAATCTTGCGGGCGCTGCGATCGACGATTGCAACCTATCGCGACTTTCTATCACGCGCGCCAATCTCTCGGGCGCCGCGATCGACGATGTGGCCATGCAGGATGCGCGCTTCCACAATGTCAATTTTGGGGGCGCCGTCATCGAAACTTCGCGCCTTGCCGGCCTCGCCATCCGCGACCGCAATCTCGATGGCATGACGATCGATGGCGTCGCCGTCACTGAACTCTTGGCGGCCTACCGGGGCGCGAAATAATGCCGAAGCTCACCGTCAACGGGATCGAGGTCGAGGTGCCGCCGGGCACGACGGTGCTGCAGGCATGTCAGCGCGCGGGCGTCGAGGTGGCGCATTTCTGCTACCACCAGCGCCTCGCGATCGCCGGCAACTGCCGCATGTGCCTCGTCGAGCAGGAGAAGGCGCCGAAGCCGATCGCGAGCTGCGCTATGCCCGCCGCCGACGGCATGGTGATCCACACCGACAGCGCCAAGGCGCAGAAGGCGCGCAAGGGGGTGATGGAGTTCCTGCTCATCAACCACCCGCTCGATTGCCCGATCTGCGATCAGGGCGGCGAGTGCGATCTTCAGGACGAAGCTATGGCTTATGGCTTCGACCGCGGCCGCTTCAAGGAGAACAAGCGCGCCGTCCGCGACAAGGAGCTGGGGCCGCTCGTCAAGACGAGCATGAACCGCTGCATCCACTGCACGCGCTGCATCCGCTTTCTCGACGACGTGGCAGGCGTCTCCGAGCTTGGCGCCACGAGCCGCGGCGAGGACATGGAGATCGGAACCTATATCGAGCGCGCGCTCACATCGGAGCTTTCGGCCAACATCGTCGATCTCTGCCCCGTGGGCGCGCTCACGGCGAAGCCGTACGCCTATATCGCGCGGCCGTGGGAATTGGCGAAGACGGAATCGATCGACGTGCTCGATGCGCTCGGCAGCAACATCCGCGTCGATTCGCGCGGGGGGCGCGTGCTGCGCGTCTTGCCGCGCCTCAACGACGACGTGAACGAGGAGTGGATCTCCGACAAGACGCGCCATGCCCATGACGGGCTCGCGCGCCGCCGCCTCGACCGGCCCTATGTGCGGCGCAACGGCCGGCTCGAGGAATGCTCCTGGCAGGATGCGTTCCATGCGATCACCGAGCGGCTCGCGCGCGTCAAAGGGCCGCAGCTCGCTGCCATCGTCGGCGACCTCGCCGATGCCGAGGCGATCTGCGCCTTGAAGGATTTGATGGCGGCGCTCGGCTCGCCCAACCTCGATTGCCGTCAGGATGGCGCGGCACTCGATCCCGCATGCCGCGCCGGTTACATCTTCAACACCACGATCGCCGGCATCGAGCAGGCCGACCGTTGCCTGCTCGTCAGCACGAACCCGCGCATGGAAGCGGCCGTCCTCAACGCGCGGCTCCGGAAGCGTTGGCTCCAGGGCGGCTTCCGCGTCGCTTCGATCGGTCCGGCGCTCGATCTTACATATCCCGTCGCCTCGCTCGGCGCGGGGCCGGAAACGCTGGCCGAGCTTGCGGCCGGCCGCGGCGAATGGTTCGAGGTGCTGAAATCGGCAAAGCACCCGATGCTGGTGCTGGGCCAAGGCGCGCTCGCGCGGCGCGACGGCGCGGCCGTGCTCGATCTCGCGCGCACGCTTGCCGAAGCGGCCGGTCTCGTGCGCGAGGACTGGAACGGCTTCAACGTGTTGCACACGGCCGCGGCGCGCGTGGGCGCGCTCGACCTCGGCTTCGTGCCGGGGCAGGGTGGCCGCGACCTCGCGGGCATCCTCGCCGGCTGCGCTTCGGGCGAGATCGGCGCGCTCTATCTTCTCGGCGCCGACGAAATCGACACGGGGTCGCTCGGCTCGGCCTTCGTCATCTACCAGGGCCATCATGGCGACCGCGGCGCGCGCCGCGCCGATGTGGTGCTGCCGGGCGCGGCCTATACCGAGAAGGACGCGACCTACGTCAACACCGAGGGCCGCGTGCAGCGCGCCAACCGCGCCGTCTTCCCGCCGGGCGACGCGCGCGAGGACTGGAAGATTCTGCGCGCGCTTTCGGGCGCGCTCGGGAAGCCGCTGCCGTACGACTCGCTTCCGGCGCTGCGCGCGCGCATGGCGGAGGCAAATCCGGTTTTCGCGCATCCCGACGAAGTGACGCGTGCGACGTGGGGCGCATTCGGCCGGAAAGGGCCGGTCGAGCGTCAGCCCTTCGTTTCGCCCATCGGCGACTTCTACCGCACCGACGCGATCGGCCGCGCCTCGCCCACCATGGCGGACTGCGCGGCGAGTTTGGGCAGCGTCAAAGGCGTGCCGCACGCGGCGCCGAGGTCCGGCACGCATGGCTGAGTTCTGGACCGAATACGGTCTCCCGACCCTCCTCCTCATTATCGAGATCGTGGTGGTCGTGGTCGGCCTTCTGATCGCGGTAGCCTATCTCACCTATGCCGAGCGCAAGGTGCTGGCGGCGGCGCAGCTCCGCATGGGCCCGAACGTCGTTGGCTGGTTCGGGCTTTTGCAGCCGATCGCCGACGGGGTGAAGCTGCTCCTGAAGGAGACAGTGATCCCGAGCGGCGCTAACCGCGTCGTCTTCGTGCTGGCGCCGATCCTGACCTTTTCGCTCGCGCTCGTCGCCTGGGCAGTCATCCCGTTCGACGCCGGCGTCGTCATCGCCGACATCAACGTAGGCGTCCTCTATCTCTATGCGATCAGCTCGCTTGGCGTTTATGGCATCATCATGGCGGGCTGGTCGTCGAACTCGAAGTACGCCTTCCTCGGCGCGCTGCGCTCGGCCGCGCAAATGGTGTCCTACGAGGTCTCGATCGGATTCATCATTGTGTGCGTCCTCCTCTGCGCCGGCTCGCTCGACCTCCAGGCCATCGTCGAGGCGCAGCGGCATATCTGGTACTGCATCCCGCTCTTCCCGATGTTCATCGTGTTCTTCATCTCGGGGCTCGCCGAGTGCAACCGCTCGCCGTTCGATCTGGTCGAGGGCGAATCAGAGCTCGTCGCGGGATTCTTTGTCGAATATTCAGCCATGACGTTCGCGCTCTTCTATCTCGGCGAATACGCCAACATGATCCTGATGAGCGCGATGACGACGATCCTGTTCTTGGGCGGATGGCTTGCGCCCTTCAACATCCAGCCTTTCACGGGCGTGCTCGCCCATTTCTGGTCGGCGGCGTGGTTCTTCGCCAAGATCGCCTTCGTGCTGTTCTGCTTCCTGTGGGTGCGGGCGACTTTGCCGCGCTTCCGCTACGACCAGTTGATGCGGCTCGGCTGGAAGGTGTTTCTGCCGGGATCGCTCGCCTACCTGGTGCTGGTGGCCGCCGTGCTGGTCGCCACCGGATGGGTGCCGAAATGACCGTTCTTTCCCTCACGCGAGCCTTGGGAGGCTGAGCGATGGCATTCCTCGACCGTACCGCCCGCGGCCTGCTGCTCGTCGAGCTCGTCCGCGGCCTCGGTCTCACCTTCCGATACATGTTCAAGCCGCCGGTGACGGTGAACTATCCCTTCGAGAAGGGGCCGCTCAGTCCGCGCTTCCGCGGCGAGCATGCGCTGCGCCGCTATCCCAACGGCGAGGAGCGCTGCATCGCCTGCAAATTGTGCGAGGCGATCTGCCCGGCCCTGGCGATCACGATCGAGGCCGAGCCGCGCGAGGACGGCAGCCGCCGCACGACGCGCTACGACATCGACATGACCAAGTGCATCTATTGCGGCTATTGCCAGGAGGCCTGTCCGGTCGATGCGATTGTCGAAGGGCCAAATTTCGAGTTTGCGACCGAAACTCACGAAGAACTCCTCTACGACAAGGAAAAGCTGTTGGCCAACGGCGACCGCTGG
>DATIXQ010000071.1:0-6665 GCA_035518375.1 Allostellaceae bacterium
GACGGAGATGGTGATGCCGGGCGACAACATCTCGATGGAGGTGGAGCTGATCCAGCCCATCGCCATGGACGAGGGCCTGCGCTTTGCCATCCGCGAGGGCGGCCGCACCGTCGGCGCCGGCGTCGTCGCCAAGATCATAAAGTAGGGGAGGGGCGCCGCGCAGCGCGTGGCCAAGGGACATGGCAGACAATAGTCAAAATATCCGCATCCGCTTGCGGGCCTACGATCATCGCATCCTCGATCAATCGACGAGCGAGATCGTCAACACTGCAAAGCGCACGGGCGCGCGGGTGCGAGGACCGATCCCGCTGCCGACGCGGATCGAGAAATTCACCGTGCTGCGCTCGCCTCATATCGACAAGAAGTCGCGTGAGCAGTTCGAGATCCGGACGCACAAGCGCGTGCTCGACATCGTCGATCCGACGCCGCAGACGGTGGACGCGCTGATGAAGCTCGACCTCGCCGCCGGCGTTGATGTCGAGATCAAGCTCTGAGGGACGGGCGATGCGGACGGGCCTCATCGCGAAAAAGCTCGGCATGACGCGGCTCTTCACCGAGACGGGTGATCACGTGCCGGTAACGGTGCTGCAGGTCGATAACTGTCAGGTCGTGGCGGTGCGCACCGAGGAGAAGGATGGCTACACCGCGGTTCAGCTCGGCGTGGGCAAGGCCAAGGTGAAGAACGTCACCCAGCCGATGCGCGGCCACTATGCCAAGGCCAAGATCGAGCCCAAGGAGAAGCTCGTCGAGTTCCGCGTCACGCCCGATGCGCTTCTCGAGGTAGGCGCGGAATTGTCGGCGACGCATTTCGTCGCGGGCCAATTCGTCGATGTCACGGGTACGAGCATTGGCCGTGGCTTCTCGGGCGTCATCCGCCGACATAATTTCGGCGGCCTGCGCGCGACCCATGGCGTATCGGTCTCCCATCGCAGTCACGGCTCGACGGGGCAACGCCAAGATCCTGGCAAGGTCTTCAAGAACAAGAAGATGGCGGGGCACTACGGCGCCGCCCGCGTGACGACGCAGAACCTTCGCATCCATGCGAGCGATGATGAGAAGGGCCTCATCTTCGTCGAGGGCGCAGTGCCTGGTGCGCCCGGCAGCATTGTGCTCGTGCGCGACGCCGCAAAGCGCAAGGCGCCGAAAGACCTGCCGCTTCCGGCGGCGCTCCGCGGCGCGGCGGCGGAAGCTCCGGCTGGAGGTGCGGCGTGAAGCTCCAGATCATGAGCCTCGAGAACAAGGAGGTCGGAAGCATCGACCTGGCCGAGGACGTCTTCGGCTTGCCGGTGCGCCGCGACATCCTCGCCCGCATGGTCAATTGGCAGCTCGCCAAACGCCGTGCCGGCACGCACAAGGCCAAGGGCATCAGCGATATCTCCGGCACGACCAAGAAGCCGTGGCGGCAGAAGGGCACGGGCCGCGCGCGCCAGGGCAGCCTCCGCTCGCCGCAGTTCCGCGGCGGCGCGGTGATCTTCGGTCCGGTCGTGCGCAGCCATGAGTTTGGCCTGCAGAAGAAGGTGCGGCGCCTCGCGCTCAAGACCGCGCTTTCGGCGAAGCAGGCGGAAGGCAAGCTCGTCGTGCTCGACAAGGCGGCGGTCGACGCGCCCAAGACCGGCGCGCTCGCCGAGCGCTTCCGCACGCTCGGCTGGGAGTCGGTTCTCATCATCGGCGGTGCGACGCTCGACGAGAATTTCGCCCGCGCCGCGCGCAACATCCCCAAGGTCGATGTTCTGCCGCAGCAAGGTGCCAACGTCTACGACATCCTGCGCCGCGACACGCTCGTCCTGACGCAAGACGCCGTCCAGGCGCTGGAGGCGCGCCTCAAATGAGCCGGTTCCGCTTCATTCCCCGGCATGTGCCGAAGCTGTCGCGCGAGGCGATGTACGAGATCGTGCGCGCGCCGGTCGTGACCGAAAAGGCGACCAACATCTCCGAGCACAACCAGGTCACATTCCGCGTGCCGCTCGAAACCGACAAGCGCGCGGTCAAGGCTGCGGTCGAGGGGCTCTTCAACGTCAAGGTCACGGCTGTCAACACGATCCGCGTCAAGGGCAAGACCAAGCGCTTCAAGGGCAAGCCGGGCCAGCGCTCGGACTACAAGAAGGCGATCGTCACCCTCGCCGAGGGCTCGAAGATCGACATCACCACAGGACTCTGAGTCATGGCGCTCAAGACATACAAGCCGACCTCGCCCGGACGCCGCCAGCTCATCCTCATCGACCGCAGCGAGCTGTGGGCCGGCGACCCGGTGAAGGCGCTGACCGAAGGCAAGCGTGGCACGGGCGGGCGCAACAATCATGGCCGCATCACGCTGCGGTTTCGCGGCGGCGGTCACAAACGGCGCTATCGCATTGTCGATTTCCAGCGCCAGAAGCACGACATGCCGGCCGAGGTCGTGCGCCTCGAATACGATCCGAACCGCAGCGCGTTCATCGCGCTCGTGAAATACGAGGATGGTGAGCTCTCCTACGTTCTGGCGCCGCAGCGTCTGAAGGAGGGCGACAAGATCGTCTCCGGCGATCGCGTCGACGTAAAGCCCGGCAACGCCATGCCGATGCGGAACATCCCGGTCGGCACCATCATCCATAATGTCGAGATGAAGCCCGGCAAGGGTGGACAACTCGCGCGCTCCGCCGGCACATATGCCCAGCTCGTCGGGCGCGACGCCGGCTATGCGCTGCTGCGCCTCTCCTCGGGCGAGGTGCGCAAAGTGCGCGCCGAATGCATGGCGACGATTGGCGCCGTCTCCAATCCTGACCGGCAGAACATCTCGATCGGCAAAGCCGGACGCAACCGCTGGCGCGGCTGGCGGCCGCACGTCCGCGGCGAAGCGATGAATCCCGTGGACCATCCGCTCGGCGGCCGTACGCGCGGGGGGCGCCATCCGGTGACTCCTTGGGGCAAGCCGACCAAGGGCAAGAAAACGCGGCACAACAAGGCGACCGACCGCATGATAGTGCGGCGGCGGAAGATCTAGGCGGAGGGGCTCGTGGCACGCTCGGTTTGGAAAGGCCCGTTCGTCGACGGCTATCTCCTGAAGAAGGCGGAGAAGGCGCGAGGCACTGGCCGCAACGAGATCATCCGCACGTGGTCGCGCCGCTCGACCATCTTCCCGCAGTTCGTTGGCCTTACCTTCGGCGTCTATAACGGTCACAAATTCATTCCCGTGCTCGTCACCGAGCACATGATCGGCCACAAGTTCGGCGAATTCGCACCGACCCGGACCTTTTATGGCCACGCCGCCGACAAAAAGGCGAAGAGGACGCCATGAGCAAGGAGGCGCAGCCCCGCCGCCTGGCCGACACCGAGGCACAGGCCTACGCGCGTGCGCTTCACGTGAGCGCGCGGAAGCTCAATCTGGTGGCGCAGTCGATCCGTGGGCTGCGCGCGAGTGCGGCGCTGCACGAGCTAACGTTCTCGCGCCGGCGCATCGCCCAGGATGTGAAGAAGGTGCTGCAGGCCGCGATCGCCAATGCCGAGAACAATCACCAGCTCGACGTCGATCGCCTCGTTGTAAAGGAGGCGAGCGTCGGCCGCGCCTTCGTGCTGAAGCGCTTCCACGCGCGCGGGCGCGGGCGCGCATCGCACGTCGAAAAGCATTTCGCGAACCTTCTGGTGGTGGTTCGTGAAAGCGAAGAGGAGAAATCCTGATGGGGCAGAAGGTCAATCCGGTCGGCTTGCGGCTCGGCATCAATCGCACTTGGGATTCGCGCTGGTACGCACGCAAGGACTATTCCAACCTCCTGCACGAGGACCTGAAACTTCGCGGTTTCCTCGGCGGTCGTCTGCAGCAGGCGGGTGTCAGCCGCATCGTCATCGAGCGCGCGGCCAAGAAGACGCGCATCACGCTTCATTCCGCACGCCCCGGCGTCGTCATCGGCAAGAAGGGCGCCGACATCGAAAAGCTGCGCGTCGACATCGCCAAGATGACGAACAGTGAGGTGAGCCTCAACATCGTCGAGATCAGGAAGCCCGAGATCGATGCGAAGCTCATCGCCGACGGAATCGCGCAGCAGCTCGAGCGTCGCGTCGCCTTCCGCCGCGCCATGAAGCGCGCCGTGCAGTCGGCGATGCGTCTCGGCGCCTTGGGTATCCGTATTAACTGCTCGGGACGCTTGGGCGGCGCCGAGATCGCGCGCATGGAATGGTATCGCGAGGGCCGCGTGCCGCTTCACACGCTGCGCGCCGATGTCGATTTCGGCTACGGCACGGCCAAGACGACCTATGGCACATGCGGCGTCAAGGTCTGGGTGTTCAAGGGCGAGGTTCTGGCGCACGATCCGATGGCGCAGGACAAGCGCGCCGCCGAAGCGCAGCCGGCACGGGCCTGACCGAGGATTAGGGCATGCTGTCGCCGAAACGAACGAAATACCGCAAGGCCCACAAGGGCCGCATCCACGGGCTTGCGAAGGCCGGCGCCGACCTCAATTTCGGTTCGATCGGCCTGAAGGCGGCCGAGCCGGGACGGCTCACCGCGCGCCAGATCGAAGCCGCGCGCCGCGCCATCACGCGCCATATCCGCCGCATTGGCCGCGTCTGGATCCGGATATTCCCCGATGTGCCGGTGTCGCAGAAGCCGGCCGAGGTGCGCATGGGCAGCGGCAAGGGCACGCCCGAATTCTGGGTCTGCCGCGTCAAGCCGGGCCGCATCATGTTCGAGCTCGATGGCGTGCCCGACACCATCGCGCGCGAGGCGTTCAACCTCGCCTCGGCGAAGCTGCCGATCCACACGCGCATCGTCACGCGCTTCGAGGAGCATCTGCCATGAAGGCGGGCGACGTTCGCGCCAAGACCGACGACGAGCTCAAGACTGAGCTCGAAAGGCTCGGCAAGGAGAAGTTCAACCTGCGCTTTCAACGCGTCTCCGGGCAACTTGAGAACACCTCGCGCGTGCGCCAGGTGCGGCGCGACATCGCGCGCATCAAGACTGTGCTCGGCGAGCGCGCGCCGAAGGCGTCTTAGGGGAAGCGAGATGCCGAAACGAGTTCTTCAGGGTGTGGTGGTGAGCGACAAGCCGGACAAGACCGTGATCGTCCGTGTCGAGCGCCGCGTCATGCATCCCGTCTACAAGAAGTTCATCACGCGCTCGAAGAAATACGCGGCGCACGACGAGCACAACGCTTTCAAGACCGGCGATCTCGTCCGCATAGAGGAAAGCCGGCCCATCTCGAAGCGCAAATGCTGGATCGTCCTCGGCCGCGCCGGGGCGGGCGGCGTGTCGCCTGCCGCGCAGCAGGAGTAGCCCGCCATGATCCAGATGCAGACCAATCTCGACGTCGCCGACAATTCCGGCGCGCGCCGGGTGCAGTGCATCAAGGTGCTGGGCGGCTCGAAGCGCAAGACGGCGACGGTCGGCGACGTGATCGTCGTATCGGTCAAGGAGGCGATCCCGCGCGGCCGCGTCAAGAAGGGCGACGTGCATCAGGCAGTGATCGTGCGCACGGCAAAGGAAATTCGCCGCCCCGACGGCAGCGCCATCCGTTTCGACCACAACGCCGCCGTCCTCATCACCAAGCAGGGCGAGCCAATCGGCACGCGCATCTTCGGTCCCGTCACGCGCGAGCTGCGTGCGCGCAAGTTCATGAAGATCGTCTCGCTCGCGCCCGAGGTGCTGTGACATGGCGGCGAAGCTAAAGATCAAGAAGGGCGACAAGGTCGTGGTGATATCCGGCCGCGACAAGGGCAAGAGCGGCGAGGTGCTGCGCGTCCTCGTCGCGGAGAATCGCGCCGTCGTGCAGGGCGTGAACATGGTCAAGCGCCACACGCGGCCGCGGCCCGGCGAGCCCGGCGGCATCGTTGAGAAGGAGGCGGCGATCCACGTCTCCAACATCGCCCATGTCGATCCGAAGACACAGAAGCCGACGCGTGTGGGATTCAAGTTCCTCGATGATGGCCGCAAGGTGCGCTTTGCCAAGCGCTCCGGCGAAGTCTTGGACGCGTGAGGAAGCCATGCCAGCCCGCTTGAAGGACGAATACGAAAAGAAGGTGCGGCCCGAGCTGATAAAGCAGTTCGGCTACAAGAACACGCTCCAAGTGCCGCGGATCGACAAGATCGTCGTCAACATGGGCGTGGGCGAGGCGGTGCAGGACGCAAAGCACATAGCCTCCGCCACCAAGGACCTTACCGCCATTGCCGGTCAGAAACCGGTCGTCACCAAGGCCAAGAAGTCGATTGCGACTTATAAGCTCCGCGAGAACATGCCGATCGGGTGCAAGGTCACGCTGCGGCGCGAGCGCATGTATGAATTCCTTGACCGGCTCGTCAACATCGCGCTCCCGCGTGTGCGCGACTTCCGCGGTTTGTCGCCGAAAAGTTTCGATGGTCGTGGCAATTTCGCGCTCGGTCTCAAGGAGCAGATCGTTTTCCCCGAGATCAACTACGACCAGGTCGACGCAGTGCGCGGTCTCGACATCGTGATCTGCACGACTGCGCGCACCGATGCCGAGGCAAGGGCGCTCCTCGCCGCGTTCCAGATGCCATTCACCAGCTAACGGGCAAGACCGCATGGCAAAGACCAGCTCCATCAACAAGAACCGGCGTCGCGCCCAGTTGGCGAAACGCCTCGCGCCGAAACGTGCGCGTTTGAAGGCGATCGCCGAGGATCGCTCGTTGCCGCCCGAGGAGCGCTTCGCCGCGCGTTTGAAGCTCTCGGAGCTGCCGCGCA
>DATIXQ010000072.1:0-7705 GCA_035518375.1 Allostellaceae bacterium
GCAGATGGTCGACGTCAGCCTGGGCGTCGGCCGCGCGGTTCATGGCGACGAAAAGATTGGCGCGGCTCGTCAGCGTGGCGGTATCGTCCGGCTTCGCCGTCAGGATCTTATTGAAGGTCGCGAGCGCACCCGGGAAATCACCCGTCACTCGCTGAATCTCCCCGCGCAAGCGCTGGATCTCGGGCCTGTCGGGCGCGAGCGCCGCGGCGGCATCGATTTGCTCCTTGGCACCCGCGACGTCGCCGCCCAGCATGTCAAGCCGCGCGAGCGCGATTTTCGGGCCCCAATCGTCGGGCGCGAGCCGCGCCGCATCGCCAATCAGCTCCTTCGCCTTGTCGGTCTCGTGGAGGGTCAGATGGGCGACGCCCAAAGCGAGGCGCACGCTCGCCTCGGCCTTGGCCTCGCGGTCGGCCGGTTGTACCTGCGACAATAGCTCATTGACCTTGCCCTCCTGGATAAGAGTCTGGGCGAGGATCGGCGCGACCTGTTCATCGTCGCCGTGCGTGCGCTGCGCCTCGTGCGCCTCGGCCTCGGCGGCGGGAAGATTGCCAGTGCGGAGATAAAGGCGGGCAAGCTCGATATGGCCTTCCGGATCGTCGGGATCGGCCTTGACCGCGTTCCTGAGCTCGATCTCGGCAGCCTTCAGGTCGCCTTTATCGAGGAGCGGCTTCGCCTTGTCGAGATAAGCCTGCGCCACTTCGCTCGCGGCGGAGGCGGGCAGCGCGGCAACCGCGGGCAGGGCCGCGCAAGCAAGAAGAGTGGCGAGCAGTAGACTCCGGGTGGTTCGAATCGACAACATGCTCTTCTCCCGGTGGGCTCGGCCTAGGCCTCGATTGCGAGGCCGTGCTCCTTGGCGAGGCTGTAAAGCGTCGGCCGGCTGATGCCGAGGAGCTTCGCTGCGGTCGAAAGATTGCCGCCGCTCTGCGTCAACGCGAGTTGCAGCACCTCGCGTTCGGCACGACTCCGCGCTGAGCGGAGGTCGAGCGAGAAATCGTCGGTGTCGGCGGTTGCCAAATCCATGTCAGCGGCAGTGACGGTCGAACCCTCGGCCATCACGACCGCGCGCTTCACCCGGTTTTCGAGCTCGCGCACGTTGCCCCGCCACGGATGCCGGCTCATAGCGCTCAAGGCATCGGTCGCGAAGCCCTTGCAGTTGCGCCCGTACTGCTCGTTGAACTTCTTCAGGAAATAGCTCGCGAGCAGTGGCACGTCGCCGCTCCGCTCGCGCAGCGGCGGAATGTTAAGCCGCACCTCGTTCAATCGATAGAACAAATCCTCGCGGAAGCGCCCCTCCGCCATGAGCTTGTCGAGATCCTGGTTGGTCGCGCACACGATGCGCACGTCGACGCGGATCTGCTGCCGGCCGCCGATGCGTTCGACGACGTGATCTTGGAGAAAGCGCAGCACCTTGACCTGCATCGCGAGCGGCAGATCGCCGATCTCGTCGAGAAAGAGCGTGCCCTTGTCGGCCTGCTCGATCTTGCCGATCGTCTGGCGCACGGCGCCGGTGAAAGCGCCCTTCTCGTGTCCGAAGAGCTCGCTTTCGAGGAGCGTCTCGGGGATGGCGGCACAGTTGATGGCTACAAACGGTCCCTTGGTGCGGGTGCTGAGACGATGGATGGCGCGTGCAAGCAGCTCCTTGCCCGTGCCGCTCTCGCCCAGGAGCAGCACCGCCACGTCGGCGGGCGCGATCTTCTCGATCATGCGCAGATGGCGCACCATCGCCTCGCTCGCGCCCAGGATGCCGTCCATCGGCGAACGCAGCGCGAGCGCGGCGAGACGCCGGTTCTCGGCCTCGAGCTCGGCGAGGCGCACAGCGCGCTCGACAATGAGGCGCAGCACCTCGATGTCCACGGGCTTCTGGAAGAAGTCGTAGGCGCCGAGCGCGATGCTGCGTAACGCATGCTCGCGCGCTTCGTTTCCGGTCGCGATGATGACCTTGCAGTCGGGCGCCAGCTGGCGCAGGCCCTCGAGCGCGGCCAAGCCTTCGCTTGCCCCATCGGGATCGGGCGGCAGACCCAGATCGAGGATTGCGACTTGCGGCGGCGCCCCGCGCGCGAGCGTCATCGCTTCCTCGCGCGCGCTGGCGAGCAGGAGTTCGTACTCCGATAGCGCCCAGCGATATTGCCGTCGCAGACCCTCGTCATCCTCGAGAATGAGCAAGCGGCTCTTGTCGCCCGCCATGGATCAGGCCGCCGGGGAGACGCGCGTCGACCCGGCCGAGCCGAGCACGATGCGCATAGTGGTGCCAGCACCGGGTTTGGTGATGACGTCGAGCTGGCCGCCCGCCGCGCGGATCAGCTCGCGCGTCTGAAACGCGCCAATGCCGAGACCTGTGTCCTTGGTCGAGCGGAACGGCCGGAACAGCTCGTCGCGCACAAAGCTCACGTCCATCCCTGGGCCCTCGTCGGTGATATCTATTGTAACGCGCTCGCCGTCGTCGCCCAAGCTGACCTTGACGTGGCCCTCCGCGCCTGAGGCCTCGATCGCGTTATCGATGAGGTGCGCGAGGACCGAGCGCAGCTGCTCGGGATCCATCAGCACGCGCGCCCCGGTCCCGGCGCCGATCTCGACCCGGCCCGCGTGCGACGAGTGGGCCGCCAGCTCGCGGACGATAACGGCGACATCGGCGGCGGCCGGCGCGGCGGGCGGAAGCTCGGCCGCGGCCTCGGTCGTGCCGGCGATACGAAGTTGCGAGATGAGCTTGTTCATGCGGCCGACCGAGTTCTCGACGGTTCGCAGCACATCGGCCTGGAACTCTGGGTTATCGCCGTGGCGGCGGGCATTGGACAGAATAAGCCCCAACTGACTTGATAGATTCTTTATGTCATGCACGACGAAGGCAAAACGCTTGCTGTATTCCTGCAGCAGTTGCGCGTCCGCAAGGGCGCGCTCGGCCTGCTGCTCGAAGAGATAACTCGCGGTCTGCCTGGCGACGGTGCGGAGGAGGTCGAACACCTCCCAGTCGGGATGGATCGGTGCGCGCGGTTTCTCGAGCAGCACGAATCCCATGAGCCCGCCCTGGCGCGGCAGCGGTACCGCGAGCCAGAATTCGTCGAGCCCGGAAAGCCAGGCGGGACGCGGCGCGTCGGCGACCGTCAGCTCCTGCATCCAGCGCCCGTCGCGGAATCCGGCCATGAACGCGCTCTCGGCCGGCTCCCGCGCCTCGGCCGGGACATGGGCATTCCAGAACGCGGTCGGCAGGAACGCGCTGTCGCGCAACTGAAAGAGCACTCCGCCCGGACTGTTGACGATGTCCGCGATGACGCGGATCAAGCGCTCGGGCAGATTGCCCGCAGCGTCGCCGGAGGAGAGCGCCTCGATCGTGCGCAGCCATTCGACGCGGTAGTCGTAGCGGTAGGAGAAGAAGTTGCGCAGCACCGCCATTCGGATGTGCGAGCGCACGGTCTCCGATGACAGCGCAACCGCGAGCACGAGCCCGCTGCCGAAGAGCGAGGTCACCTGAAGCAGGATGCCCCACTGTCCGCCATATTGACGGAAGAGAATACCGACGACCGCCGCCGCCATGAGGAAGACGCCGCTTGCGACGAGCGTTACGGCATGGAATGCGGCCTTGTGCGAAACGCGCACGTCCGCGCGCAGGTTGCGGCTTCGCACCATCGCGAGCAGCACGAGCGGCACGCTCAAGAGATCGGCAAGGGCGCGCGCGGCGATGAGCGAAGTTGTGAAACGGCGCGACAGCTGCGCATCGACATAGAAGAACAGCTCGAAGGAGAACATCGCGCCGATCGCGATGACGAGCGGAACCGCGTTCCAGCGATCGTCCTCGCGCATGTTGCGGTAGTAATTCTCCACGAGCGACAGGCCGAGCACGGCGATGGCGATGCGGGCGATGATCTGTGGCTGGAGCAGCACCGGCTGCTCGGGGACGAGCGCAAGCACGGCGAGATCGAGCGCCACGGTCAGCGCCACGACCACGAATGAGGTGGTGACGACGGTGCGCGCCCAAGGCGGCATGGCCCCTTGCGGCGGCAGCAGCAACGCACGCAGGAAATAGAGCCAAGCGGCATCGCGCACGGACTCGACCGGCGCCACCGCCATCAGCTGTTCCGGCGCGGCAAAGGCTGCCGCGACCGCCCACACCGCCGTAGCCCCACTCGCCACGGCGAGCGCGGAGGCGGCGCGGCTTCGCGCCCGCCCCGACAGCACCACCAGCCCTAATATTCCGAATGCCGCAGCGCAGACAAGGTGCGTAATCAGAACGACATTCATCAGTTCATCGCGCGCCTTCTGGGAAAAGAATCACCCGCACGGTCTGAATGAGGACGATACAATCCAAGAGCAGCGTGTGGTTCTTCACGTAATAAAGATCATACGACAGTTTGTTGCGCGCGTCTTGCAGAGAAGCGCCGTAAGGATAGTTAATCTGCGCCCAGCCGGTAATGCCCGGCTTCACCGCATGGCGCTCCCCGTAAAACGGGATCTGAGCCCCAAGCTGGTCGACGAAATAGGGCCGCTCGGGGCGGGGCCCGATGAAGCTCATGTCGCCCTTGAGGACGTTGATGAGCTGCGGCAGCTCGTCGATTCGCACCTTGCGGATGACGCTGCCGACACGAGTGATGCGCGAATCGGCTTTTTGCGCCCATTGCGGCCGCGAATGGCGCTCGGCGTCGACATGCATGCTGCGGAACTTGTAGAGCGTGAAGGGCCGGCCGAAGAGACCGATACGCTCCTGCGAATAGATGACGGGGCCGCCATCCTCGAGCTTGATCGCAAGCGCCGTGAGAAGGAGCAGCGGCAGGGTCAGCACCAGCATGGAGGCGCTCACGGTAACGTCGAAGAGACGCTTCACCGTCCGCGCCACCCAGCTCATGCGGAAACCGTCGGAGAAGATGAGCCAGCTCGGCTGCAACGCGTCGAGATCGACGCGGCCGCTCTCGCGCTCGCAGAACGACAGGAACTCGGTGATGGCGACGCCGCGCGCCTTGCACCCCAGGAGCGAGCGCACCGGCAGGCCGCGCCGGTCGTCGGTCGCGACCACGATCTCGTTGGCGCCGCAGCGGAGCGCGAAGCGGTAAAGCGATTCGGCATCGAAGGATTCGCTAAGCGTCAGCGTGCTTTCGACAAGCCGACGCTGATCGCGGGGCGCGGCGATGAAGGCCGAGGGAATGAAAGCGCCGCCGGCGCGGTCGGCCAGCGCCTTGACCCGGCTTGCACGCTCGCCTGCGCCTATCACCACGACCCGGCGCTTCAGCGCGCCCGAATCGCCAAGCAGCAGGAAGGCGGCGCGCGTGATGAGGAGACAAGCGAAAAGCGCCAGGATCGCCTTGAGATACCAGCCCGACCAGGGCGGCGCCGCAGCCCACACGAAGTCGCGGTAGAGGAAGCTGACGATGAAGATGACGGGCAGCTCGAGCGCCAGCACGAGCATGATCCGCGCCAGCGTCGCGCGGTAGTCGACGAAGGCGTCGTAATTATAGAGACCGGCCGCGACCATCGCGATGATGGTCATTGACGCCAGCACGATCGAGAACTCCGCCGACCGCCCCATCGGCAAGATCGAATTGAACAGAAGATGTCCGTCGGTGGGCGTCACAAAAAGATAGAAGGCCAGTGACATGGCCAGCACTTCGCTCAACAGGAGCGCGAGCGTGCGGACGGGCAGGAAAAGCCCCCGAACTCTCAGCATCGCCTACCCCGAAGCGGCTCCCTCTTGTACCAAAGGGTAAACCGCCGAAAATGCTTAAAAGATTTTAGTGTCTTGCCGTGTTTATAACACGACGCCGAAAATGGGAAAAGCCATATCTCGGCGTGAAACAAGCTTAGCCCCAAAGTGGGCTGAGAATTCTCTTTGGGAAAATAGGTAAATTTTGCCGTTAAAATTCATTAAGAACTTAATGGTCATGGCCGTGCAGTCACGGATTTTTGAATATCCCATGACATTGCTTCTCTAGGAGCGGAATTTTAGCGACCAGGCACAAGACACCGATGCCGAAACTCTGTGCATAAGTCGCGCGCAGTCTGTGGCAAAGCTGGGGAATTATTGCGTTGCCGCATTTCCGTCCCGCCCGGCGCCGCGGACGGTGTATAGATTAGCGCCGTGAACGAACCGTCGCGCGGAATGAACCCGTGAAGCTTTACATCGCCATGGGCATGAGCCTTTTGGCCGCGCTCGCCGGCACCTCGGTGGCCTGGCGCGTCGACGTTCTGTCGCAGCCGCCATGGCTCGCGCCGACGCTCTCGACCATGCTCGCCGCGACCGGCGGCCCGGGCGGCTTCTGCCTGCTGCTCTACGCGCTCATCTCGTGCACGATCCTGGCGGCGAGCGCGCTCTATGCGCTTCGCGCGCTCGCGAGTTCGCTCGAGGAGCGCACGCGCTCTAATCCCAAACGGCTTCCCGAGGCTTGGCGCGCGGCGCTGGAGAAGAGCGATTTCGCGCCGCTTGCCGGACCTATCACCGGCGACGAGCTTGCGATCGCGCCGCTGGCCCTGCTGCGCGTGCTCCGCGCCGAGATCTGGCGTGTCTTTATCAAGCGCCTCGTCGCGTCGCAGACCGTGACCGTGGCGCTCGCGGCTGCGGCGCTCGCCTTCGGCCCCGATCTCGTGCCAGGCGTGACGCTCGCTCCGGCGCTCGTGCTGCGCATCGACGCGCTTGCCGCCGGCGTGGTACTGGCGGGCGGCGTTGCCGCCTCGCTCCTGCTCGACCGCGCGATCGAGCGCTTCGCCGCCGCCATCACACGCCTCTCCGCAGCGTGGGAGCGGTCCAATGCTCCGCTCGCCGTCACGGCAGCCGCCGCCCCGGCCCCGGCGAGCGCCGTCGCCCCGATGGTGCCGACGCGCTCGGCCGGCCCGTCGGGCGCGCAGGTCGAGTCACTGGCCGCCTCGGTCGATCGCCTCGCCGGGCTCCTCGCCGGATCGGCAGAACGGCAGAGCGAAGCGCTCGCGGAACTGTCGCACCTCATGACCGGCACCATCGAGACGGTCGCGCGGGCACTCGACCGCGCCGAATCGTTGCCGCCGCCCGACTCCGCGGCCGCCGGCACAGCAATGGCACAGCTCACGGCAGCGCTCGAGCAATTCACGCAGCCGGTGATGGAGCAGATGAAACTCCTCGGCGCGAGCGACCGCCGCCTCATCGCCATGCTGCGGCGCCAGGAGGAAGTCGTGGGCGCGCTCGGTCTGCGCTGGAGCGAGCTCGTCACCTCGCTGCAGTCGATGAGCGCCAACCTCGCGAGCGCCGCGCTCGCATCGCGCAACGATCCCGATCCGCGTCTTCTCGCGCCCGTCGGTCGCGAAGGCGCGGCTTCAGTGGGCCTCGAGGACGAGCTTCAGGAACTTCTCGACGAGATGTCCGGCTACGACGGGCCCGAAGAAGATCCGGGCCGGGTCAGAGGCTGAGCCGCACCACGAAACCGACGACCAGCCACAGCGCCAAGCTGGCGCTCGCGATCGCGAGGATGCAGGTCTGCACCGGCAAGCGTTCGGGCGCGGAGCCGGACGCGCGGCGGGTAAACGAGATTTGCTCGAACCGTGCCATTGGCCTGGGGTCCTGACCCCCGCTCAACGCCGCCCTGCCTTCTTGGTTCCTGGCCGGTCGGACAACGCTTATCCACAAAGCTCAATGAAACTAGAACTTTGGTGCGCGCCGGTTCTACGGAGTCGCATGCCCCCTTGATACGAAAGTTAGTAATCCTTGAGGCTGTCGAGTCGTGTCAAGCAAACCTTTCCCCCGAGCGTGAGTCAC
>DATIXQ010000073.1:0-9787 GCA_035518375.1 Allostellaceae bacterium
TACGACGCCGAACGCGTGCGCTATCGCGGCCGGCGCGGCGTGCAGCGCTTCTTCACGCGCCTCGCACACGATCTGCAGCGCCTGATGAGCGAGCGCACGGAGGACGGCTATGTCTTCCGCACCGACCTGCGCCTTCGGCCCGATCCCGCCTCGACCCCGCCCGTCGTCGCGCTCGAAGCGGCGCTCACCTATTACGAGAGCGCGGGCCAGAACTGGGAGCGGGCGGCGCTCATCAAGGCGCGCGCCGTTGCCGGCGACCGCGCCGCCGGCGAAGAGTTCCTCGCCGAGCTGACGCCGTTCCTATGGCGCAAGCATCTCGATTTCGCGGCGATCCAGGATATCCACTCGATCAAGCGGCAGATCGACGCGCACCGCGGCGGCAGCGCCATCAAGGTCGCGGGCCACAACGTGAAGCTCGGGCGCGGCGGCATCCGCGAGGTCGAGTTTTTCGCCCAGACGCAGCAGCTCATCTGGGGCGGGCGCGAGCCCGAGTTGCGCGCGCCCGCGACCTGCGACGCGCTCGCGGCACTGGCGCGCGCCGGCCGCATCACGGAAGAGGCCGCGGCCGAGCTCACCGACTGCTACGGCTTCCTGCGCCGGATCGAGCACCGGTTGCAAATGGTCGACGACGCGCAGACGCACACGCTCCCCGCCGACGCCGAAGGCTTGCGCCGGATCGCACTCTTCCTGGGATTTGCCGACGCCGGAGCGTTCGCCGCGACGCTGACGCGGACGCTGGGCCTTGTCGAGCGCCACTATGCCCACCTCTTCGAGGAGGCGCCGACGCTTGCCGCGCCCGTCGGCAATCTCGTCTTCACCGGCATCGAGGATGATCCCGACACGCTCGAGACCTTGCGCCGCCTTGGCTTCGCCGATGCGGCGGGCGTTTCCGCGATCGTGCGCGGCTGGCATCATGGGCGCTATCGCGCGACGCGCAGCCAGCGCGCGCGCGAGCTTCTGACCGAGTTGGTGCCGGCCGTATTGCAGGCATTCGGCAAGGCGGCTTATCCCGACGCCGCCTTCCTGCGCTTCGACCAGTTCCTCGGCCGCCTTCCGGCGGGCGTGCAGCTTTTCTCGCTCTTCACCAACAACCCGCCGCTCGTCGCGCTCATGGCCGAGATCATGGCGGCGGGCCCGCGCCTTGCCGACGAGATCGCGCGCCGGCCGAGCCTCCTGGACGGGGTGCTCGCCGCGCACTTCTTCGACGAGCTGCCGCCGCGCGGCGAATTGGCGCGCGACCTTGGCCTCATGCTCGACCGTGCCACGCACTACGAGGACGTGCTCGACCGGGCGCGGCGCTGGACCTCGGAGCGCAAGTTCCAGGTGGGATTGCAGCTCCTGCGTGGGCGGCTCGATGGCGAGGCCGCGGGCGCCGCTTACGCCAACATCGCCGAAGCCGCGCTCGGCGTGCTGCTGCCGCATGTCGAGCGCGAGTTCGCGAAGGCGCACGGCCGCATCAACGGCGGCGCGTTCGCCGTCATCGGGCTCGGCAAGCTCGGCAGCCGCGAGATGACGGCGACCTCAGACCTCGACCTCATCCTCGTCTACGACGCGCCGCTGGGCGTCGAGTCCGAAGGCGGGCCGCACGCGCTCCACGCCTCCACATATTACGCGCGGCTCGCGCAGCGCTACATCAACGCGCTCACCGCCATGACGGCGGAGGGCAATCTCTACGACGTCGACATGCGCTTGCGGCCCTCGGGCACGCAAGGGCCGGTCGCCTCGAGCCTCGCCGCGTTCCGCCGCTATAACGACGAGCTCGCCTGGACCTGGGAGCACATGGCGCTGACGCGCGCCCGTGCCGTCGCCGGATCGGCGGAGCTTGCCGCATCGATCGGCCCGCTTATGCACGAGCTTCTGATCCGCGCGCGCGACCCCGACCGGCTCGTCGCCGATGTCGACGACATGCGCCGCCGCATCGCCGATGCGCACAAGACCGCCGCGCCGCTCGACCTGAAACACCGCCGCGGCGGCATGATCGACATCGAGTTCGTGGCGCAATATCTGATGCTGCGCGAGGCGGCCGCGCATCCCGAGGTGTTACGCCAGAACACGCGCGCGGCGCTCGAGGCCCTGGCGCGAGCCGGCGCCCTCGACGCCGATACCGCGCAAACCCTCATCACGAGCCTTGCGCTATGGCGCGACTTGCAAGGGCTGATGAAGCTCACCGTCGACGAGCCGTTCGACGAGGCAAACGTGGCGCCTGCGCTGGGCGCGATCCTCGGCAAGGACGGCGGATTTGATTTTTCCGCGCTCGCGGCCAAGATCGCGGCAAGCGCGACCGCATCGCTCGACGTCTACGAGCGCGTGATCGCGCATCCGGCCGCGGCGGCGCGGCAACGCATCGAACGGAAGGAGCATGCCCCATGAGCCTCGAGCCCGGCGCCAAGGCGCCCGACTTCACGCTGCCGACCGACGGCGGCGGCACGGTCAGCCTCGCCAAGCTCAAGGGCAAGCGCGTCGTCCTTTATTTCTATCCGAAGGACGACACGTCGGGCTGCACCGCCGAGGCGTGCGGCTTCCGCGACACCTTCCCGAATTTCAGAAAGGCCGACGCCGTGGTGATCGGCGTCTCGCGCGACAGCGCCGCCTCGCACGACAAGTTCAAGAAGAAATACGAGCTTCCGTTCACGCTTGCGGCCGACACCGAGGGCAAGGTCACCGAAAAATATGGCGTCTGGGTCGAGAAGAGCATGTACGGCCGCAAATACATGGGCATCGAGCGCGCGACATTCCTCATCGACGAGAAGGGCGTCATCCGCAACGTGTGGCACAAGGTGAAAGTGACGGGCCACGTCGACGAGGTGATGAAGGCGCTGAAGGCGCTGTGAGGACGCTTGCCGCTTGCGCCTGCGCGGTGCTGCGCGCGGCCGAGCCCGCGGCGAAGGTGGCGCTCTCGCGCGAATACGCGGCGCTCTGGCGCGATGGCGCCCTTGAGGTTGGCGCGGGCGACGAGGCTCCGCCCGATCGTCCGGCGCGGCCCGAGCGGCCGGAGCTCAAAGCCCCGCGCGACATGCCGCGCCGCCGCGCCGGCGCCTCCCACGCGGGCCGCGTGGCGCTCCTCCATGCCGTCGCGCACATCGAGTTGAACGCGATCGACCTCGCCTGGGACCTGATCGCGCGCTTCTCATCCGCGATGCCACGCGAATTCTCGGCCGACTGGGTCGAGGTCGCGGCGGAAGAAGCGAAGCACTTCTCCCTGCTCGCCGCGCGTCTCCGACAATTCGGCGCGGCTTATGGCGACCTGCCGGCGCATGACGGGCTGTGGGAAGCGGCAGCCGCCACGGCGCACGATCTCTTGGCGCGGCTTGCGGTGGTGCCGCTCGTGCTCGAAGCGCGCGGCCTCGACGTGACGCCGGCGATGATCCTACGCATGGCCCGCTTCGGCGATGAGGAGAGTGCCGCGGTGCTGCAGACCATCCTCGACGATGAAGTTGGCCACGTCGCGGCCGGCGCACGCTGGTTCCGCTTTCTGTGCGCCGCACGAAGCCTCGACCCCGCGGCAACCTACCGCGCGCTCGTGCGCGAAAACTTCCGCGGCACTCTCAAGCCGCCCTTCAATGTGCCCGCCCGCGCCCAGGCCGGCCTCGAACCCGCGTTCTACGATTCGCTTCCCCTCCCCCCTTGAGGGGGAGGGTCAGGGTGGGGGCACTTCGCCCCTTGATTCGGGCCCGGATATTGCTATACGGCAGATACGTACAGTGCGACGAGGCGCAGCCGGAGCTGCTGGCGTCACGCCGATAGGGTGAGCGTCGATGATGGGAACACGCGAACCGTTCAAGGGCGGTGACGAGTGGGAGGCGCTGTGTCGTGGCTCGCGGCGGTTGACGTATTGGCGGCCCGGTGTTGTCTCTCGCTCGAAAAGAAAATTCTGGAAGCGCGCGCGCAAACGCGCGCGGGTGCGTGCTTTGGCCGAAAGCCGCGTGACGGATGCCTGAGCCGAGGAACACCGTCACAGAGCAAACACAGTTCCGCCGCGTCATCGAGGCCGCGCGCGAACTTGAGTGCGACGACGACAAGGACCGCTTCGAGAGGCGGCTGGGGAAGATCGCAAGGGCGAAGCCACGGCCGCCGAAAAATGAGCGTCCGTAATACGATTCGTGTCGCGCCGGGCGCGATCACGTTCCTGATGCTTGCATTGACGGCGGCCTATTACCCTTGGCGCCATTATGGAAGTTGGCCGGCATATGTCATAGTTTGTGGTTTCTTCTGTCTGATCGTCTTACACGTAGCGCTCGTCGTCATTGAGCGCGAGCGGATGGGATTCTTGATCTACGGCATCACCAACGCGGCGCTTTATCTGATCCTTGGAGAGGCCTGTCTGTATCTTGTCACCGGCGATTCCCTTTAAGTATTTCCGCCCGCCGCCACCTATTAGCGTTGGGTCTATCGAAGGGAATATTCCCCGGAAAAACCCAATTCTGGGAAAGAATCAAATCCTCAATTCTGCAAAACGATGCCAAATCTACCGAACGAAGCCAATTCAACGATTCTGCCGAACGAACCCAATTTGCCGAACGAACCCAATGCCAAAGATTTAATAATATCAATGAATTAGAGGCGAGGCTCCGATGACCCTGGTGATTCGCAACGGCACTCTGATTGACGGCTCGGGCGGCCCACCCACCCGGAACGACGCCATCGTGATCGAGGGCAACCGGATAAAGAGCGTCGGCGCGCTGCCCCCGGGCCTGCGGCTCGAGGCGGACGACGTTGCCGTGATCGATGCCCAAGGCCAGTGGGTCATGCCCGGCCTCATCGATGCGCACGTGCACCTCTCTTACGGCTATCCGAAGCTGCCGGGCGAAGGCCAGGGGCGCGGCAATATCCGGCCCGAGCTCAACACGCTGAAAGCCGCGCGCGGCGCGCAGGCAGCACTCCGCGCCGGCGTCACCTCGATCGCGGTGCCGGGCGGGACCTATTTCATCGACGTGGGCGTGCGCGACGCGATCAAGCTCGGCGTCATCGAAGGCCCGCGCATCCATTGCGCCGGCCGCATGATCGTCGCCTATGGCTGCATCGAGGATGACGAGCCGTCGTGGGTCGGCACGCCCGAGCATTCGGTGGGCGTCCTTTGCAACAGCGCGGCCGAGATGGTCGCGGAGGTGCGCCGCCAGGACAAGCACGGCGTCGATTTCATCAAGATGGCCGACAGCCGCTCGGGCACGACGCAGATGCTGGCGCAGGAGGAGATCGCCGCCGTCGCCGCCGAGGCGCATCGCCGCAAGCTCCGCGTCGCGATCCACTCGCGCGGCGCGGGCTCGACCCGCGCGGCGGCCGAGGCGGGCGTCGACTGGATCGTCCACGCCGATCTCGCGACCGAGGCCGATCTCGAAGCGGTGGCGAAAGCGGGCATCCCGATCCTGCCGACCGCGACGTTCCTGTGGCGCGTGATCGAGGAGGGTACGCGCGTCGGGCCCGAGCAGGTCCAGCTCGATTTGAACCGCATGAAGCGCCACTTCGACAACATCGTGAGCCTGATGCAGCGCTCGAAGGAATTGGGCATCAAGCTCCTCCTCGGCACCGACAGCGGCAACAACCCGTTCATGCCGTGGGGCGAGCTGCACGCGAAGGAGGCGGAGATCCTCGTCAAGTACGGCGGCTTCTCAGCCCTCGAGGCGATCTCGCTCGCGACCAAGGGCAATGCCTTCGTGATGGGACTCGACGGCCAGGTCGGCGAGATATCGCCCGGAAAACTTGCGGACGTGATCGTGCTGACGAAGGACCCGGTCGCCGACATCACGGCGCTGCAAGGCGGCAAGCACTTGGCGCACGTGGTGAAGGACGGCCGCGTCATCGATTTTGCCGGCCTCGGCACGGGATTGCCCGTGCGCTTCAGGCATGCAGTGGCATAAGGCGCAGACTACCGATGCGCGTTCCGCAAACTGAAGCCGTTCGCGGGAGTCAGAAATGGCTACAGCTCTTGGTCAACACGCGTCCAGAATTATTCAATAAGGCGCTATCAGGAACGGCGCTCTCGGGGCGTAGTATTGAATGGACGTCGCCATTGCGCGACGACCAATACGCAGAATATCGCGATGCTGCGTTTCTCGATCGTGTCGCGGCCAAGCTTGAGATTCAGACTCTCAAAGGTTTTTGGCCAGCGAGAGGCCCTTGCTGGGATGGGCTTGCTCGATCAAGTGACGGTGAACCGATTCTCGTGGAGGCCAAGGCGCACATCGCGGAGATGGCTTCGCCGGCAACGGCGGCTCGCGGAGATTCGCTGGCGCTAATCGAACAGAGCTTGCAGCGGCTCAAAGAATACCTTGGCGTCACTCAACCGACGAATTGGGCTCGGACTCTCTACCAATACACAAATCGACTTGCGCACTTATATCTGCTTCGCGTCCTCAACGACGTTCCGGCACACCTTATATTCCTATATTTTGTCGGAGATGCCGACATGAAGGGACCATCGACAAGCTCCGAATGGGCCGGCGCAATTAGACTCGCACACGCGATGCTTGGGCTACCGCACAGACACCGCTTGTCGTCGTTTATCCACGATGTCTTTATTGATGTGAAATCGCTTTCGCCGCCGACATGAGCTGAGGACGCGGCGCGCGGCGTGAGCTACTCCGCGCTTTCCTCCTTCGCCGCTTCGTCCGAGCCCTGGATACGCGCGGCGAGCGAGGCTTCGAGGAAGCGGTCGAGATCGCCGTCCAAGACCGCGCTCGGGTTGCCGGTCTCGACGCCGGTGCGCAGGTCCTTCACCATCTGATAGGGCTGCAGTACGTAGGACCGGATCTGGTGGCCCCAGCCGATCTCGGTCTTGGTCGCGTTCATGGCATCGACCTGCGCCTCGCGCTTCTGCAGCTCGACCTCGTAGAGCCGCGCCTTCAGCATCTGCATCGCCTTGGCGCGGTTCTGGTGCTGCGAGCGCTCGTTCTGGCAGGCGACGACGATGGGCTCGGAGCCTGGCGGCGTATAGGTGAAGCGAACGGCGCTGTCGGTCTTGTTGACGTGCTGACCGCCCGCGCCCGAGGAACGATAAGTGTCGGTGCGCAGGTATTTCTCCTGCACCTCGACCTCGATCTTCTCGTCGATCACCGGATAGACCCAGCACGAGGCGAAGCTCGTGTGGCGGCGCGCGTTGGCATCGAACGGCGAGATACGCACGAGGCGGTGGACGCCGCTCTCGGTCTTGAGCCAGCCATACGCGTTCTCGCCGTTGATGCGCACGGTCGCCGACTTGATGCCGGCGCCCTCGCCCGCGCTTTCTTCGAGCCATTCGATCTTGAAGCCGTGCTGGTCGGCCCAGCGCGTGTACATGCGCAGAAGCATCTCGGCCCAGTCCTGCGCCTCCGTGCCGCCTTGGCCGGCATGGACTTCGAGGAAGGCGTCGTTGCCGTCGGCCTCGCCCGACAAGAGGCTCTCGAGCTCCCGCCCTTTCACGTCCTCGCGCAAGCGCTCGAGCGTCTTCCGGGCATCGTCGAGCATCGCCTGGTCGCCATCGGCGTCGGCGAGTTCGGCCAACCCAAGCGTGTCGGTGAAATCCTTCTCGATGGCGAGATAGCCGTTGACGCCGCGGTCGAGCCGCGTGCGCTCGCGCATTATCCCTTGCGCGCGGCGCGCATCGTCCCAGAGCTTCGGGTCCTCGACGAGCGCGTTGAGCTCGGCAAGGCGCCGCGTCGCGACGTCCCAGTCAAAGATGCCTCCTCAGCAGCGCCAACGAGCGTCTGATCTCGTTCGCGACCGCCTCGATCTCGGCGCGCATGACGTAACTCCAGAATTGCTTTGCTCAATATAAGCCGCCGGTGCCGCCGACGGGAGACGGGGCTTGCGGCAAATCACCTTCCTCGGCGGCGGGCGCCGCGGCCGCCGCGGGCACAGCACCTCCCGCCGGAACCGCCTCGCTGCCGTTGAGCACGACCCCTGCGTCCGCGGCCCTGGGCTCCGTGCCGGGCTTGAACGGCTCGTAAATCGCGGTGCGGTCGCTGCCGCGCGCGAGCTGCCCGGTCGTGAGGTTCACGCGCACGATGTCGAGGCCCGAGGGAATGCGGAACGGGATCGCCGGCTGATCCTTCAATGCCGCGCCCATGAATTCCTTGAAGGCGGGTGCCGCGACGGTGGCACCGGTCTCGCGCTTGCCGAGGCTTCGCGGCTGATCGAAGCCGATATAGACCCCGCACACGAGATCGGGCGAGAAGCCGATGAACCAGGTGTCGTTCGACTCGTTGGTGGTGCCGGTCTTGCCCGCGAGCGGGCGGTTCAAGGACGCGAGCGAGCGGCCGGTGCCGCGCTGCACCACCCCTTCCATCATCGACACGACCTGATAGGCACTCCGCGGATCCGCGATCTGCTCGCGCGTGTCGGGCAGGTCGGGCGGCGGCCCGCCGTCATAGTCGGCAGCGCTGCACCCATCGCACGGGCGCTTGTCGGCACGGTAAATCGTGGTGCCGTTCCTGTCCTGCACGCGGTCGATGAAGGTGGGCGAGATGCGCTTGCCGCCATTGTCGAGCATGGCGTAGGCGGCAGTGAGCCTGAGCAGCGTCGTCTCCTCGGCGCCGATCAGCATCGCGTCTTCGTGCGGCACGTTATCGGTGACGCCGAAGCGCTTCAGGTACTGCCCCACCGTATCGACGCCGACGGCGAGCCCGACGCGCGCGGTGACGAGGTTCAGCGATTCCTCGAGCCCGACGCGGAGCGGCACCGGCCCATAGAATTTGTGCTCGTAGTTGGTGGGGTCCCATTTCGGCAGCCCGGGCCCTTGATCCACCACGAGCGGCCCGTCCAGCACCAGCGTCGAGGGCGTGAAGCCGTGATCGACCGCCGCAAGATAGACGAGCGGCTTGATCGCCGAACCGGTCTGCCGGCGCGCCTGGGTCGCGCGGTCGAACTGGCTGATCGCGAAGCTGAAGCCACCCGCCTCGGCAAGCACGCGGCCGGTATGCGGATCGAGCACGACGATGCCGCCTGACACTTCCGGGATCTGCCGGAGCCCATA
Source organism: Allostellaceae bacterium (assembly GCA_035518375.1). Taxonomy (GTDB): domain Bacteria; phylum Pseudomonadota; class Alphaproteobacteria; order ATCC43930; family CGMCC-115725; genus DATJLY01. Next base: position 8,948 of record DATIXQ010000073.1, read on the forward strand.
CTGTGGCGTGCCCTTGGCGCCGGCCGGCTCGGCCAAACGCTCGACCAGCACGACATCGCCGGACTGCAGCGCCGCCGCCGGATTGGCTGGGACAGGGCCAAATCCGCCGTCCGGCAATACCCGCCGCGCCCAGCTCAGCTCGGAATAAGGGATGAGGCCGCTCTTCCCATTCGCCAGCCCGATCTCTGCTCCCTCGGCCGGCACGCGTAGCACGACCGCGAGCTCCCAACCGACATCGGACACGCCTGCCGGCAATGGCACCGCGCCGAGACTGTGCTGCCAATCGCCGGTCGCGGCGATGTGCTGCACCGGGCCGCGATATCCGTGCCGCCGGTCATAGGCGATGAGCGCGTCACGCAGCGACTTCTGCGCCAGCGTCGAGAACGCGGGATCGAGGCTCGTGCGCACGGAAAGCCCGCCCCCATAGAGCGTCTTGTCGCCGTAGCGCTCGAGCAGCTCGCGCCGCACTTCTTCGGCGAAGTAGGGCGCGTCGACGATTTCGGTCGGATCGCGCCGGCGCATTTGGATCGGCTCCGTCTTCGCCGCCGCGCCTTGCTCGGCGGTGATAAAGCCCGCATCGACCATGCGGTCGATCACCCAGTCGCGGCGCTCATGCGCGGCCTCGGGATGGAGCCGCGCGTCGTAGTTGTTGGGGGCCTTCGGCAGCGACGCGAGATAGGCCGCTTCCGCCACGTCGAGCTGATCCAGCGGCTTGTTGAAGTAATTGAGCGCCGCCGACGCCACGCCATAGGCGCCCTCGCCGAGATAGATCTCGTTGAGATAGAGCTCGAGGATGCGGTCCTTGCTCAGGACGCGCTCGAGCTTGATTGCGACGAGCGC
>DATIXQ010000074.1:0-31023 GCA_035518375.1 Allostellaceae bacterium
GTTTCATTCTTCTCTATCCCGTCGCCGGCGCGCCGCAGCTCGCCGTATCCTCGATCGGCACGCCGTGCCGCCACATGCAGCAGCGCATGAAGCCCTTGCGCGCGGCGTTCGGCACCTTCCCGTCGTCGATCGCCTGCTCGCACGTCGTAAGCTGCCAGCGATAGTTCGAGCCGGGGTTGTACCAGCCGCCGTAGCTGTTGCCGTAGGGATCGGTGAGCACGTACATGCTGCATGCGCTCAAGGCAAGCGCGAGCACCAATACGACCGCTCCCTTTCCACTGTCATTGCGAGCGCAGCGAAGCAATGCCCTGACAGCCAAGGGATTGCTTCGTCGCTTTGCTCCTCGCAATGACAGCATGATCGAACGCGGTCGTTCGCGATCTAGGCCAGCGGCTCTTTGCCGTCGATCAGCACGAAGCAGATGCGGCACACATCCTTGCTGCGATTGACCCAGGCGTGGTTCGTCGCCTGCTGCACCAGGATGTCGCCCGCCTTCAAATGCACCTCGCTGTCGTCGAGCAGCATGTCGATCTCGCCGGAGAGGATGATGGCGTAGTCGATGGTCCGTGTCCGATGCATCATCGGATGGCGCGGCTTGCGCGCTTTGGGGTGGCTGTGCTCGGGCCCCAAGTGCGCCTGCATCGCGCCCAATTCGAGCTTGCTCACGTCGCCGATCGGCGGAATGTCGAGCACGCGGATGACCGAGCCGCCCTTGGGCGGCGGGATATCGATCTGCCGCGCCATCTTGTCGTTCTTGCCCTTCATGTCGGCGGGCGTCTCGTCAGTGACCCAGAGATTGTGCAGGACGGTGCCGGGGCCGCGCTCGGTACGATGCGGCGTCGGTCCATCGAACAGGATCACGGCCTTGCCGGATTCGTCGTGGCTGGTGACGACGCGGCGGACTTCCTTGCTGACAGGCATGCTCCCTCCTCCTTCTTCGCGGCAGCGCTCTAGCGTGCGGTGCGGCTGCGCGCGCTGTCAAGGCACCGGCTCTCGACTCGTGGCCATCATTGTCAGCGCAAGGGAAGCCTCTTATAAGTAAAGAGGGGACAACGACCAAATATCCGGAGGGACGCCCGATGCGGTGGATATCGAGATTCGGTGCGGTTGCTCTTCTTTCGATGCTGGCGCTCCTGCAATGGAGCGCGCAAGCCGCCGAGCCGATCAAGATCGGCTTCAGCATGGCTTTGACCGGGGGCCTCGCGCCCAACGGCAAGTCGGCGCTCGTGGCGATGCAGCTCTGGGAGAAGGATGTGAACGCCAAGGGCGGCATCCTCGGCCGCCCGGTTCAGCTCGTCTATTACGACGACCAAAGCCAGCCCTCGACCGTGCCGGCGATCTACACGAAGCTGCTCGACGTCGACAAGGTCGATTTCGTCGTCGGCCCCTATGCCACGGCCCAGATCGCGCCGGCCATGCCGATCGTGATGCAGCGCAATCTCGTCTTCATCACGCTCCTCGGCCTCTCGGTCAACGACGCGTTCCATTATCCGCGCTATTTCCAGATCGCGCCCAACGGCTCGGGCACGAAGGCCTTTACCAAGGGCTTCTTCGATCTCGCCGCCGCGCAGAACCCGAAGCCGCAGACCCTCGCCATCGCCTATGCCGATCAGCAGTACGCGCATGCGAGCGCCGACGGCGCACTCGCCAATGGCCAGGCGGCGGGTTTCAAGGTCGTCTACGACAAGAGCTATCCGCCGACGACGGCCGACTTCTCGCCGATCATCCGCGCGGTCGCCGCGACCAATCCTGACCTCTTCGTCATCGCCTCCTACCCGCCCGATTCGGTCGGCATGGTGCATGCGCTGCGCGAGCAGAACTTCACGCCCAAGATGGTCGGCGCCGGCATGGTCGGCCTGCAGGCGACGGCACTCAAGACGCAGCTCGGGCCGCTGCTCAACGGCATCGTCAACTACGATTTCTGGCTGCCCGGCCCCAAGATGCAGTTCGACGGCGTGATGGACGTGCTGCATCGCTATCAGGGAGAGGCATCGAAGCAGGGCGTCGATCCGCTCGGCTACTACATGGTGCCGTGGGCCTATGCCTATCTCCAGGTGCTGCAGCAGTCGATCGAGGCGACCAAGGGCCTCGACCAGGACAAGATCGCGAAATACATGCACGAGGCGACCTTCAAGACCGTCGCAGGCGACGTGAAGTTCGGCGAGGACGGCGAATGGGCGACCCCGCGCATGCTCCAGGTGCAGTACCAGCACGTCACGAGCAACGACGTCGAGCAGTTCCGCGACCCGAAGAACGACGTCATCCTCGAGCCGTCGCAATACGCCGATGGCAAGCTTATCTACCCTTACGCCGACGCGCTGAAATAACGGCTTCGCGCACGGCCCCTCTCCGTCCCTCGGCGGGCGGAGAGGGCGCGCGCCTCGAGCGCCCTCGTTCCGGATAGACTATCTCCGCATGCCCGATGACAGTCCGCGACCCACGGCGGCCGATTTCCCGGCCCGCGTGCTCGGCCGTTTTCTCATCGCGCGGCTCGCAAGCGCGCTCGCCTGGCAGATGCAGGGCGTGGCGCTCGGCTGGTACGTCTATGCGCTGACCAACAGCGCCTTCGACCTCGGCCTCATCGGGCTCGTGCAGTTCGTGCCGTTCGCGGGGCTGGTTCTCATCGCGGGCCACGCCGTCGACCGCTTCCCGCGCCGAATGGTGGTGACGGCGGCGCTCGCCGGCGACAGCCTGTGCAGCGTCGCGATCGCGCTCCTCGCGCTCACCGGCGGGGGCCGCTCGGCGCCGGTCTTCGTCGCGATCGCCGGCTATGGCGCCTGCCGGGCATTCGAGCAGCCCGCGTGGCAATCGTGGCTCCCGGGCCTCGTAGCAGCAGAGACCTATCCGCGCGCCGCCGCATGGAACTCGCTCGCGAGCCAATTCGCCGTCATCCTCGGGCCGGCGCTGGGCGGCGTTCTCTATCTCCTCGGGCCGCCAGTGCCGTTCGTGTGCGCGGCGCTCTTGCAGCTTCTGGCGCTTGTCGCGGCAGCGAGCCTGCGCAGCCGCAGCGCGGGCGTCAGCGAGCCGCTGTCGTGGGATTCGATGCTCGACGGCGTGCGCTTCATCGCGCGCAACGAGGCGGTGCGCGGCGCGATCTCGCTCGACCTCTTCGCCGTGCTGTTCGGCGGCGCGACGGCCCTTCTGCCGATCTTCGCCCGCGACATCCTCGCGACCGGCCCGGCGGGGCTTGGCCTCCTGCGCAGCGCGCCCGCGGCGGGCGCGCTCATCACCGGCTTCATTCTCACGCGCCATCCCCCTGGCCGCGGTGTCGGCCCGCGCATCTTCGGCGCGGTCGCGGTCTACGGCGTGGCGACGCTCGTTTTCGGCCTGTCGCGTACGCTGTGGCTCTCGCTCGCGGGGCTCTTCTTTGTCGGCGCCGCCGACATGCTGAGCGTCGTCATCCGCCAGACGCTGGTGCAGGTCGCGTCTCCCAACGCCATTCGCGGGCGCGTCACATCGGTCAACTCGCTCTTTACCGGCACGTCGAACCAATTGGGCCAGTTCGAGTCCGGCGTCACCGCGGCCTGGTTCGGCCCCGTGGCCTCGGTCGTGCTGGGCGGCGTTGCAACGCTCGCCGTCGTGGCGCTGTGGGCGCGCTGGTTCCCTGGCCTGCGCCGCATGGACGGGCTGCCGATCGCGCCCGAGCCGATGGACATGCTGAGCGAGCCCGTGTCAGGATCGCTCGACTCAATCTGAGGGAGGCTTCCTTGCTGACGCTTTATTACGGCCCGGGCGCGTGCTCGATGGCGTCCCACATCGTGCTCGAGGAGAGCGGCGAGAAATACGAGCCGCGCAAGGTCAACCTCGCCGGCGGCGAGCAGCGCACGCCCGAATATCAGAAGATCAATCCGCACGCCCGCGTGCCGGCCCTGAGGCTCGACGACGGCGACGTCATCACCGAGAACACGGCGATCCTCCCCTATCTCGGCAAGCGCTTCAAACTGTGGCCCTCCGACCCCAAGGCGGAATCCCACACGCTCGAGACGATCGGCTGGTTCGCCTCTTCGGTGCACCCGGCGCATGGCCATGTCGGCCGGCCCGAGCGCTACAGCGCCGACGCATCGGCGTATCCCGGCATCAAGGAAGCGGGCCTCAAGACTTTCCACGAATGCCTGAAGGAGATCGACCAGAGGCTCGCCGGACGGGAATGGCTCGGCAACCAGTTTTCCGTGCTCGACCCTTACGCCTTCGTATTCTTCACCTGGGGCGTGCGGCGCGAGCTGCCGATGGGCGAGCTCAAGAACTACACCGCCTTCCGCGACCGCATGGTGGCGCGGCCGGCGGTGCAGCGCGTTCTGGCTGACGAGGGCGTGAAGGCCTAGCTCACTTCTCCATCGCCTTCCGTTTCCACAGCTCCCACGGGCGGTGCAGCATGCGGTCGTTGACCGCGGCGCCCGCCCGCGCCTCCTCCGGCGTCAGGTAGGTGACGCGGCCCAACCGCATCGCCTCCGACTGGAGCCGCGCGTTCAATTCCATGTAGATCGCGCGGTAGACCGCCTGCTGCAGCGATTGCCCGACCACGACCGAGCCGTGGCCGCGCATGAGCGCCGCGGGCTTGTCGTCGAGCGTGCGCGCCAATGCCTTGCCGAGCCGGTTGTCGGTGATGAGGAGATTGGTGGCCGAGCCCGCCACCTTGCGGATCTCGAACACCGGCACGCCTTCGCCGAGAAACCCGGTCATGTGATAGAGCGGCTTCAGCTTGACCGACGTCGCGCCGAACGGCACGAGGTTCGGCGAATGGCTATGCACCACCGCCTGCACATCAGGCCGCGCGCGCAGGATTTCGCCGTGGATGAAGCGCTCGAGGAAAACGGCGCGGCCCTTGGCGCTGACGGGCGCGCCATCGAGATCGAACTCCATGATGTCGCGCGCCTCGACGAGCCCGGCCGCCATGCTGCGCGCGAGCCAGAAGCGGCGCGCATTGCTCGGGTCGCGCACGCTCACATGGCCGAAGCCATCGAGCACGCCCTCGCTGAAGAGGATGCGATTGGCCGCCACGAGATCCGCAATGAGCTGCTTGTCCATGGTCACTTGCCCTGAAAACGCGCCGGCCGCTTTTCGAGAAAGGCCGTCATGCCCTCGCGAAAATCCTCGCTCATGTAGCACATGAGGACGAGATCATCGCCCTCGCCCTTCGCGACGCGCGGCCTGAGGCGCAGCATCGCCTCTTTGCTCGCGCGCAAGGTGAGCGGCGCATGGCCCGCGACGAGCCGCGCCAATTCCTCGGCGCGCGCACCAAGCGCGTCGGCATCGGGCAGGACTTCGCTCACGAGGCCGATGGCGCGCGCCTCCTCGGCCGCGACAAGCCGCGCCGTGAGCAGGATCTCCTTTGCCCGCGCCGCGCCCAGGAGAAAGACGAGCCTCGCATAGTTGCTCATCGAAAGGCAGTTGCCGAGCGTCCGCGCCACCGGAATGCCGAAGCGGAGATTGGCCGCGGCGATGCGCAGGTCGCAGGCGAGCGCCAGCGCCGCGCCGGCGCCGGTGCAGGCCCCCGCAAGCGCGGCGATCGTCGGCACGGCACAGCGTTCGAGTGCGTCGACGGCGCGGTCGATGCGCTCCTCGTACTGGAGCGCGTCCTCGGGCTGGGCGAAGGTGCGAAACTGGCTGATATCCGTGCCCGCGGCAAACGCCGCGCCGCCCGCGCCGCTGACGATCACGGCCCGCAACGACGGGTCGCGCCCGGCCTCCGCGCAGAATTCGACGAGCCGGTCGTACATGGCGAAGGTCAGCGCGTTCCGCGCCGCCGGCCGGTTGAGAGTGACGCGGGCGATGCCGCCCGCCACAACCACGAGAAGATCGTCGCTCACAGGTTCGCTCCTCGGCGCTTCGCAGGCACTATGGCACGCGCGGCTTTCCTCCCGGAATGGGCAGCGCCCACGCGCCGCTCTATAGTTCGGCGAGCGGGCGGGGACAGGCAGATGGCAGCGCGCACGCGGCGGCCGCGCCGCCGTACGGCCAAGGAGCACGGGCCCGATCCCGTCGATATCAATGTCGGCCAGCAGCTGCGTCACGCGCGCGCGCTTGCGCGGATGACGCAGGCCGAGCTTGGGCGCCGGCTGCGCATGAGTTTCCAGCTCGTGCAAAAATACGAGCAGGGACAAATCCGCATTGCCGCGAGCCGGCTCTACCGCATGGCGCATCTGCTGGGACTGCCGATCGAATTTTTCTTCGCCGGCCTCGGCGATGGTGCCGCGAGCGGGCCGCTCGACCGCGAGGAGATCGAGCTGGTGCGCGCCTTTCGCGGCATCACCGCGCGCGAGGTCAAGGACCGCTTGGCCGCACTCATCGAGAGTATAGCCGGTCGAACCCTGCCGCGGCCGAAAGCGCGCGGCACGCGAGTTCCAGGAGCAAAAGGGTGAGCGCCGAAATTATTCTTGTGCTTTGGCCGGGGCCGGGGCAGTCTGCCCGCAACAAACGGAGGAGGCGTCTATGCGGCAGGAGCCCAAAAGTGGGCCGGACGTACGCACCTTTTGTGCAATGCCCGTGCAAGGCCGGCTGCGGCCCGAGGAAATCCTGCGGCGCAAGCTGATGCAGAAGATGATGGCGCGGCGCGAGCGCCGTGCAGCCGCGCAGGAGCCGGTCCGTCGCGCCGGGTGACGGCCGACCACCGGCTTTGAGGGGAGCCTTCCGGCTCCCCTTTTTGATTCGGATTAGTCGATAATCTGGTCCGCTCGCACCAGAAGCGTTGGCGGCATGTCGAGCCCCAGCGCCTTCGCCGCCCCGGCATTCACCACCAGCTCAAACACGGTCGGTTCCTCGATCGGCAGGTCGGCGGGCTTGGCGCCCTTGAGGATTCGGTCGACGTAATAAGCCGTCCGCTTGTGCAGCACCGTGAGATTGGCCCCGTAGGAGACCAGCCCGCCTGCCTCGCAGAATTGCCGGTCGTCATAGACCGCCGGCAGCCGATGCGCGGCGGCGAGGCGCGCGACCTCGGCGCGCGAGCTGACGATGGCGATGCTGCGGATCGGGATCACCGCCGCAATACCGGCCTTGTCCGCCGCGTCGAACGCAGCGGCGAGGCCGCCGGCGCCGTTGACCGTGAGCCGCACGGCGGCAAGGCCAAGCGCGCGCGCCGCCTCCTCGGCCCGCGCGACCTCGGTGAGAGTCGATTGCGACGAGCCGACGTGGAGCACGCCGACACGCTCCATGCCCGGCGCCAGCTCCTTGGCGATCTCGATCCGCTTGCTGTAGAGGCTCGAGGAATAACTGCTGACGCCAGTCACATTGCCGCCTGGCCGCGCCAGGCTTCCGACAACTTCGCTTGCAACCGGATCAAGCGTCATGCGCGTGACGATCGGCGTATCCCCGGCCGTGGCCCGGGCGGCGTCGAGCACCGGCTGGTAGGCGACGATCACCGCCGGCTTCTTCGCCGCCAGCGCCGCCGCCGTGGCCTTCAATTCCCCCATGCGATAGCCGACGAAGCGCGCGTCGATAAGAACGTCGCCGCCGTCGACATGGCCCAATTCCCGCATCCCGTCCATGAAGGCGTCAAACCCGGGGCTTGCGCCTTGCACTTCGATATCGAGAAAGCCAACGATCGGCTTCGCCCTGTCTTCGGCCGCGGCGGCGCGTGCGACGGCAGCGGTGAGAAGACCCGCGAGGAAGCGGCGGCGGCGCATCGCCGCAGCTTCGCCGCGCCGCAATGGCTTGGCAAGCGCTTGCGCGCGCCCGCGGCCGGTGCCTCAATAAGCGCTGCAGGAGGCGCCCATGAAGACCGCGACCGCAAGCCCCGAAGCCATGGCGAAGCGCACCGTCCGCTTCGGCGATCTCAAATCCTACCAGCAGCAGCACGAGACGGCGGGCATCCCCGACGCCGCCTTCGACACCGTGGCCGCGCGCCGCGTCTATCCCATCATGGTGCCTGAAGCCTATGCCGGGCGCAGCGCGCAGGCGCCCCTCAAAGGCGCGCCGGGCCTCGCCATCACCATCGCCGAGTGCCCTCCCGGCAACGGCGCCGGGCTCCATGCGCACGAACAGAGCGTCGAGAATTTCTTCTGCCTCGACGGGCGCTTCGAGATCGGCTGGGGCGACCGGGGCGAGCATTCGACCGTGCTCGAGCCCATGGACTTCATCTCGATCCCGCGCGGCGTCTGCCGCAGCTTCAAGAATATCGGCGACAAGACCGCGCGCCTTCTCGTCATCATCCAGATCCTGGGCGAGGAGCAAGCCGACCGCGTCCACTACGCGCCGCACGTGGGCGAGGCGATCGCGCGCCAACATGGCGCCGACGCGCTCGCGGCGCTCTCGCGCATCGGCTTCAAATTCGACGCCGGAACGGCAGGCTAATAGACCGGCTCCGATGCCTGGTCTGCGCTGCGCCTGCCGAGCGCCAGCAACGCCGGGCCAGCCGAGAGCCAGAAGATCGTGGGCGCCCAAGCGAAGAGCGCCTCGTAGGCGGGCGCGCCAGCGAGGCCGCCTGCGACGGCGGACATGCGCGCGAAAGTGGCGAGCGCCAGCGCCGAATACATCATCCCGACCACACGGCCCCCGTTGCCGGGCGCGCCGATTGCGAGCGCCGCCGCCACGCCGCTCATCATGGCGATGCCCCAGGCGGCGCCAGCGCCGAACTGCGCCACGACGAGAACCGGAAGCCCGTTTGCCGCCGTCGCCGCAAGGGCGAACGCGCCGCCGGCAATGCCGGCTGCGCCCATGACCGCCAATCCGCCGAACCGTGCGACGAGCGGCGCCGCCGCGAACATCGCGATGTTGAAGCCGATCCAGAACACGGGCATCAGCGTCTCGAGATCGGGCGGCTTCGCGTAGCGCAGGAAGAGACGCGCGCTGTCGATGCTGAAATGAATCTGGAAGCCGATGCCGAGCACGACGACGGCGATGGCGAAGGCGGCCGCGCGGGCGGGCAGAGGGCCGAACTGGCGTTCGGCCGCGGCCAGCATCGTGGGCGCGGCCGATGCCAACCCGGCCGATGTCGCCATCCTGCGCTCGATCGGCGAGAGCGCAAAAGTCGCGAGGAACAGCGCCGCGCTCGCGACCGCGAACGGCAGGCGCGGATCGATGGTGCGCAACGTGATCGTCAGATAGGGTGCCGCCGCGCCGACAACGCCGAAGCCCAGGAGCGCCAGGCTTGCAAGCCACGGAACCGCGGGCCGCGCGGCATATTTGCCAAGCAGCATGAGCGGCGGCGCGCGCAGCGCCGACGACGTCGCGGCCCAGACGAGTGCGCAGCCGATGAACAGCGCCTTCGCCGCATGACCTGCCGCGAGAAACGGCAGGAGCAGGAAAGCGGCACACGAGAGCGCCGTCACCAGCGCGACGATGCGCCCCAGCCGCCCGACGACAGGCGCGATCCGGTCCGCCGCCACCCCCATCGCAAAATCCGTGACCGTGAAGACCGCCTGGTCGAGCATCAGGAGAAAGATCACCGTGGACGCCGGAATGCCGACGGACGCGGCGAGCTGCGGCAGATAGATCACGTAGAGCGTCCAGCCGAGCGTCATCAGCAGTTGCAGCCCGGCGATGGCGAGGCCGGCCGTGCGCGATGCGGCGCCCTGCTCTGTCATGTGCGTGCCTGCGCGGGCTCGAAAGGCCGATTGCGCCGATGCTGACAGATTCCGCCAAGCCGTGCCAGCGCGGGAGCGCGCCACGCCCTGAAATCGCCCTCGCAGATTCCCGTTGCCAGCAGGCGGCCGCGCGGGCAACCATCATCGAAACGACACAAAACCGCGTGGGAACGGCTCGCCCGGCGCGGGCGCCACGTGGAGGAGGCAGTGATGAACGACAGACAATCCGGGCCGCGTTGCGCGGCACTCGTCGGTCCCTATCTCTCGGGTAAGACCACCCTGCTCGAAGCGCTGCTCTTCGCGGCCGGCGCCACGACACGGCGCGGCACGCAGAAGGACGGCAACACCGTCGGCGACCACACGCCCGAGGCGCGGGCGCGGCAGATGTCCACCGAGATCAACGCCGCCCATGCGACCTATCTGGGCGACCGCTGGTACTTCCTCGATTGCCCCGGCTCGGTCGAGCTCGCTTGGGAGGCGCAATGCGCGATGCTCGCCGCCGATGTCGCGGTCGTCGTATGCGAGCCCGAGCCCGAGCGGGCGCTGACCTTGGGGCCGATCTTCAAGTTTCTCGACGATAATTCGATCCCGCACATGGTGTTCATCAACAAGCTCGACACCGCGTCGGCGCGGGTGAGCGAAGTGCTTGCTTCAATGCAGTCGGTCTCGGCGCGCCCGCTGGTGCTGCGCCAGGTGCCGCTGCCGGGTCCTGAGAATGCGCCCGTCGGCTATGTCGACCTGGTGAGCGAGCGCTGCTACCGCTACCGCCCCGGACAGGCGTCGGACCTCGTCAAGCTGCCCGATGATATCGCGGACGAGGAGAAGCAAAGCCGAGCCGGGCTCGTCGAAAAGCTTGCCGACTTCGACGACAAGCTCTTGGAACAGCTGCTCGAGGACGTGCAGCCGTCGAAGGAGGATATCTATCGCCATCTGACCCAGAATCTGCGGCGCGACACGCTCGTGCCGGTGTTCCTGGGCGCCGGCCAGCTGGATCACGGCGTGCGCCGGCTGTGGAAGGCGCTCCGCCATGAGACGCCCGGCGCCACCGCGACAGCCGGGCGGCTGGGACTCGATTCCGCGAGCAAGGATACCGTCGCGAGCGTCATCAAGACCTATTTCCCGCCGCACACCGGCAAGCTGTCTCTGGCACGGGTGTGGTCGGGGCAGGTCACGGAAGGCATGAGCCTCAACGGCACGCGCGTCGCGGGCGTGCTGCGCCTCGAAGGCGCCCAAAGCGAAAAGCTGGCCGCGGCCGGTCCTGGCGAGGTCGTGGCGCTGGCGCGTCTGGAGGGCATCCCCACAGGGACGGTTCTGTCGAGCGGCGCAGCGCACGAGATGAAGAAGGTTTCGATGCCGCGTCCGGTCTACGGCCTTGCCGTGCACGCGGAAAAGCGCGCCGACGACGTGAAGCTCACGCCTGCGGTGGGCCGCCTCGTCGAAGAGGACCCAACCCTCATGCTCGAGCAGAACGCCGATCTGCAGGAGATGGTGCTGTGGGGTCAGGGCGACATCCATCTGCAGATCGCGATGGACAAGCTCAAGTCGAAGCACAACCTCGTGGTTGCCTCGAAGAAGCCGCAAGTCCCCTACAAGGAGACGATCAAGCGCGGCGCGCAGCAGCATTCGCGCTTCAAGCGGCAGTCGGGCGGGCACGGCCAGTTCGCCGACATCCAGATCGAGGTGAAGCCGCTGCCGCGCGGCACCGGCCACACTTTCATCGACTCCGTCGTCGGCGGCGCCATCCCGCGCAACTACATCCCCGCGGTCGAGGAAGGTGTGATGGAGTACCTGAGCCACGGCCCGCTCGGCTTCCCGGTCGTGGACGTGTCGGTCAACCTCATCACCGGCCAGTTCCACGCCGTCGACAGCTCGGACCAGGCGTTCAAGACCGCGGCGCGCCAAGGCATGCAGGAAGCGATGCCGAAATGCGATCCGGTCCTGCTCGAGCCCATCCACTATGTCGAGATCTCGGTGCCGAACGCCTTCACCTCGCGCGTCCAGCGTATCGTCTCGGGGCGGCGCGGCCAGCTTCTGGGCTTTGACGCCAAGCCCGGCTGGGACGGCTGGGACCTCGTGACCGCGCACCTGCCGCTCTCCGAGATGCACGATCTCATCGTCGAGCTGCGCTCGGTGACGCTCGGCACCGCCACATATTCCGACCGCTTCGACCATCTGCAGGAATTGACCGGGCGGCTTGCGGAGAAGGTGATTCAGTCGAAGCAGGAGACGGCGGCACAATAGAGGTCCGCTGTCATTGCGAGCGCGGGCCGAAGCAATCTCAGGGGATTGCCACGCTCCTCGCGATGACGCAGCACAACGAGGGGGAGAGAACATGAAGCGTCGGATCGTTGCCATCGCCGCCGCACTTGCGCTCGTCGGGGCGCAGGCGCAGGCGGAAACGTTGAAGCTCGCGGTGCCGCAGCGCGGCTCGTGGGGTACGTCCTACACCGACCTCGGCATTCGCCAAGGCTTCTTCAAGGCCGAGGGCCTCGACATCGAGATCACCTATACCGAGGGCGGCGCCTCGAACGAGCAGGCGGTGATCTCGGGAAGCGTCGACATCGCCATCGAGACGGGCTTCCTCGGCATCCTTGCCGCCTACGTCAAGGGCGCGCCCGTGCGCGTCATCTCGCCGGCCTCGACCGGCGCGCCGGAAGTGTTCTGGTATGCGAAGGCCGAAAGCGGAATCAAAAGCCTGAAGGATGCGCACGGCAAGAGCGTCGGCTTCTCCAATCCGGGCTCATCGAGCAACCTCATCCTGTTGCAGCTCCTGAAGGAGGCCGGCATCACCGACGCGAAGCTCGTGCCGGTCGGCGCGTCGCAAAACGGGCTGCCGCTCGTCATGACCGGCCAGCTCGACATCTGCTACGCCGTGCCGCCGGTGGCATTGCCCGAGCTGCAGCAAAAGACGATCGTCGCCGTTGCGCGCGGCAACGACAGCGAGGCCGTGCGCAACGAGACGGTGCGCGTCAACGCGGCGAACCTCGCGAGCCTGCAAGGCAAGCGCGATGCCATGGCGCGCTTCATCCGCGCCTATGCCAAGTCGCGCGACTTCGCCTTCACGGATGCCGGCGTTGCCGACTACGCCAAATTCACCAGCCAGTCGCCCGATCTCGTGCACTACATGGTCGCCAATTTCGAGGACAAGAACCAGAACGAGCTGCACGACATCAAGGGCATGGATCGCGTGATCGACGAGGCGCTGGCGGCGAAGCGCATCGCAAAGCCGATGCAGCCCGACGAGCTCAAAGGCATGCTCGATTTCGTGGCGCCCGACGTCAACTGACGAGCGTTAGCCGCCGCGAAAGGTTTTAGGCCGAGACTAGGGATTGGGGGGTTGAAGCGGCGGTCGTAGCGCATGACCCTTCTCGTCGAACCGCGGATCGCGATCCGGACGCCTTCGGACGCCGATGTCGCCGGGCTCGCCGCGCTGGTCAACCTGCTCGCCGCCGAATCCTCGCACCTCTTCATCATGCCGATCGCCGGCCCCGATCCGGCGAAGACCCTGCGCGCACATCTCGCTGCTGTCGCAAAGACCGGCAGCGAGGGGGTGCTCGTGGCGGATTGCGACGGCGGAATTGCCGGGCTCCTCACGGCCGCGCGCGGGCTTCATCCGGCCAAGCGCGGCGTTGCCACGGTCGGCATCGGTGTCCGGCCGCGGAACCGTCGCTGCGGCGTGGGGCGGGCACTCATGACCGGGCTTGAGGCGTGGGCCGGCGAGGCAGGCGTCGATCGCCTCGAACTGACCGTCGTCGTCTCGAACGCGGCCGCCATCGCGCTCTATCGAAGCTGCGGTTATAAACAAGAAGGCATCCTGCGCGCCGCCGCGCGGATCGACGGCGAGCCGGTCGATCAGATCATGATGGCGAAATTGCTCTAGGCGCCGACCTGCGTCGCGAAATCGCCCACGCGTGACGAGGCTGGGCCCGCATCGCGAGAAGCCGGAGCGAACATGGTTTACCGGCGGTTAAGGAGCCCCCTGCTATAGCGGCGGGCGATGACGCGACCGCGCGAAGCCGCGCTCGAATGGCTCGACGCCGAGCTTGCCGCCACGCCGCAAGCCCTTGCGCCGCGCTACCGGCGCGCAGGGATCCTGGCCGCGCTCGGCCGGTTCGATGCCGCGCGCAGCGACTATCTCGCCGTGCTCGCGGCCGATCCTTCCCATCTCGGCGCGCTCAATGATCTCGGCACGCTGCTGCACGGGACCGGATATCTGAGAGCCGCCCGCACCTGCTACGGCGAAGCGGTGACGCGGCATCCCGACGCGCCGCGACCGCGCGTCAACCTGGCCAACATGCTGCTCGACGTGGACGACAGCGCCGCCGCTCGAACGCACTACGAAGCGGCGCTCGCGCTCGCACCCGATCTGGCCGAGGCTCATCAGGGCCTTGCGCGCGTCCTTGCCGAGAGCGGCGAGGACGAAGCCGCCGCGCGCCACCGCGAGAGGGGATTCCGCGGACGCGCCGTCGTGGCGCAGCCGTGGCATGGACAAGGTGACGGCGTGCGGCTTCTTCATCTCGTCGCGGCCGCCGGCGGCAACGTGCCGACGCGGTTCCTGATCGACGAAGGCGTTTATCGCACGACCATCGTGGTCGCCGACTTCTTCGATCCGCGGGACAAGCTGCCGCCGCACGATCTCGTCTTCAACGCGATTGGCGATGCCGACCTCGCGGCCGACGCGCTCGCGGCGGCCGAGAGGCTGATCGCGCACACGCGAGCGCCGATCCTCAATCCGCCGCACGCCGTGCGCGAGACCGGGCGGGTGGCGACGGCCACGCGCATGGCCGGGCTTCCGGGTGTTGTCGTGCCGCGCACGCGGAGCTTCGCCCGCACCGCGTTGGAACGCGCGGGCGCGGAGCTCCTCGTTCGCGAAGGCTTCAGCTTCCCTTTGCTGCTGCGCCGGCCCGGCTTCCACACCGGCCGCTTCTTCCTGCGCATCGACGATCCGGGCGATTTCGATGCGGCGCTCGCGCGGCTGGCCGGCGCCGAGCTCACGGCGATCGAGTTTCTGGATGCGCGCGGCGCCGATGGTTTCGTGCGCAAGTACCGCGTCATGGTGATCGGCGGTCGGCTCTTTCCGATGCATCTCGCGCTCGCGGCAGACTGGAAGGTGCATTACTTCACCTCCGACATGGCCGAGCGCGCCGATCATCGCGCCGAGGAGGCGCGCTTTCTCGCCGATATGCCGGGCGCAATCGGCGGCGCGGCCGTGGCGGCGCTCACCGCGATCGCCGGGCGGCTCGCGCTCGATTATTGCGGCATCGATTTCGCCCTCGACCGCAACGGCCGGGTCCTGTTGTTCGAGGCCAATGCAACCATGGTCGTCAACCCGCCGGAGCCAGATCCGCGCTGGGACTACCGCCGGGCGGCGGTCGCCCGCGTCCGCGCTGCAGCCGCCAGCCTTTTGGCGGGGCGCGCCGGCACCTCACAGGCAATTCACTTGCCGTGAACGATTGGGGGGCTTATCTGGCTAGGGAACGCCAGGCGAGCCCAGGAGACGATGATGCTGGTCAAGGTCAAACGCGGCTGGGAGTTGCGGGAAAGCCAAGCAACCCCCGAGTCGGTTTTTCTCGATCGCCGCCGCATCGTCCAGGCCATGGGCATGGGTGCGCTTATCGCCGCGACGGGCCTCGCTCCCAAGGCGGACGCGGCCGCGCCGCCGCCCGATCCCTCGGCCGGGCTTTATCCGGTGACGCGCAACGACACCTACAAGCTCGACCGGCCGATCACCGACGAGAAACTTTCGACCCATTACAACAATTTCTATGAATTCACCGAGGACAAGGACGTCGACGCCGACGCGCTGCCGGTCCGGCCATGGACGGTAAAGATCGACGGCATGGTCGAGAAGCCGATGACGCTCGACATCGACGATCTCCTGAAGCGGATGAAGCTCGAGGAGCGGCTCTATCGCCACCGCTGCGTCGAGGCGTGGTCGATGGCGGTGCCTTGGAGCGGCTTTCCGCTCAAGGATCTGGTCGCGCTCGCAAGCCCGCTCGGCAGCGCCAAATACGTGCGCTTCGAGAGTTTCCAGAACGCCAAGGTCGCGCCTGGTCAGCGCGAGTTCTGGTATCCATGGCCCTATATCGAAGGGCTGACGATGGAGGAAGCGGCGAACGAGCTTTCCTTCATGGTGACCGGCATGTATGGCCATCCCGTGCCGCGCCAGGACGGCGCGCCGCTTCGTCTCGCGACGCCGTGGAAGTACGGCTTCAAGTCGGCAAAATCGGTCGTCAAGATGACCTTCACCGACCAGCGGCCGAAGACGTTCTGGGAAGCAATCCAGAGTTCGGAATATGGGTTCTGGGCCAACGTCAATCCGGCGGTGCCGCATCCGCGCTGGAGCCAGGCGACCGAGCGCGTGCTCGGTCAGAACGAGCGCGTGCCGACGCAGATCTGGAACGGCTATGGCGAGTATGTCGCGCACATGTATGACGGCCTGAAAAACGAGCGGCTCTTCGCGTGAACGCGCCGCACGCGCGCGTCATATAACGTGGAAGACATACAGCAGGATGATGACCGGGATCGGGATCCCGAGAACCCAAAGCAAGATCGGCCGCATCGTCGTCCCCTTTCAGAAGCCCCACGCATAACAGCGGGACGGCTTCGGCCGATCCCGAACTAAATTTCCCGCCGTGGCGTTGTTAGAAAGCGCTGGGATGCTTGCTCCCACTGCGTCTTGTGGTTTAAAATTAACGTAGTACCGCTAATAGGAGCACCTATATGCGTCTATCGATTGGGATTTTGGCCGCGGCAGCCCTGACTCTCGCGGCCTGCGGCACCACGCCGGCCGACCGTGCGGTGACCGGCGCCGGGATTGGCGCTGCTGGGGGTGCCGTCGCCGGCGCGCTGGTTGGCGATCCCCTGATCGGCGCCGCGGCCGGCGCTGCGGTTGGCGGGGTCGTCGGCGCGGCGACCGACCCGAACGACGTCTATCTCGGCAAGCCCGTCTGGAAGTAGCTCGAACGCTTCTTTAACCCGATCGCGGCAGTCTCAAGGCGCCGGATAGCTCTCCGGCGCCCTATTGCTGCCCCATTCCGGACAAAGACTTCCGGTAGAACCGTACCTTCTTTCGTGATCGGGTTCCCTGTTCATGCGCTCACGTATCCCGCCTGCCGACGTTTCCGAAGCCTCAACCGATATTCGCCGCGAGCCGAGCCTGGCGCGCCAGGCGCCCGCGGTCGCACGCCTGGGCGTCGACGGCGCGTCCGCGGCAAAGCCGCTTCGCGCCGGCGAGCGGCTGGCCGTACTGTCTTCGAGCGAGGCGCCCGCGGATGGACGCGCGGGGCGGAGCATGCTGTTCACAGCCGGGATTGCCATCGTCGGCGCGCTCGCGCTTGTCGGCGCCTTCACGCTGGTGCGGTTTTTCGCCGGCCTTTAGACGCGGGCCTCCCCGTGCTAGGAATGGTGCCCTGAGGCGGGCTCGCCGCCGGGAGGAGAGCATGGCCAAGCTGCGTCACATCGCAATCGCCACCAAGGACCCGATCAAGACCGCCGAGTTCTACAAGAAGGCGTTCGACTTCCGGGAGATCGCGCGGACCCCGATGGGCAACCCGCTGGCCGACGGCGTGTTCCTCAGCGACGGCACCATCAATCTCGCCATCCTCAACTTCAAGACCGACCAGCTCGGCAAGGGCATGGACTTCACCGGGGTCCATCATTTCGGCGTGCTCGTCGAGGATGCCGACAAGGCGATGGAAAAGCTCGAGGCGCTCGGCGGCGAATGCTTCATGCGGCCGTCGCCGGAAGAGCGCATGGGCTATTTCGAGATCAAGTTCCGCGGACCCGACGGCACCGTGTTCGATATCGCCGAGCATCCGTGGGGCGGCAGCGCACCCTTGGACAGCGAGACCGCACGCCTCAAGGAACCGCAGCCGGCGAAGTAGGCCGCGCCGGGCTCAGCGCGCTGGCGCCGCGGCGGGACGACGGCTCGACCAGAGCCGGAGGCTCGCAAGTGCCGCATCAGCGAGTCGCGGCAGGAACACCGGCCGCAACAATCCCTCGTCCATGATGCTCATGCGGCGCGCGTTCTCCGCGTAGCAATCCTCGAGGAAGCGGCGGAAGGTGAAACCGTCGAGAAAGACGCTTGCCTGCGTCGCGGCAAAGTCGTGGCCGTCATTGGCCTTTGCGCCGCGGCGCGCCGTGCCGACCATGCGGCGAAGCGCGCGTGTGTAGAAGCGCAGCGAGGCCGCGCCCCGGCGCCACGCCGCGCCCTTCCCCTGCTGCACCTGGCGCCACGCCATCCAGTTGATGAAGAAGACGATGTGGCGCGTCTCTTCGTACATCAGCCGCTCGAAGATCTCGAACATCTGCTCCGGCAGGAAGCCCGCCTCGCGCGCGATCTTGAAGACCCCGAATCCCAGGAAGGAGTCCATGCATTCGCCGAACCCGAAATCCTTGAATGCCGTCTCGATATCGCTGGGCAGGGTTTCGAGCGGCTGCTCGACCGCGTCGATGCCGTAGCGCGCGATCATCACGCGGATGAGTTCGGCGTGGCGCGCCTCCTCGAAGCCCTGAAGGTCGATCGCCTCGCGCAGCGCGGCATCGCTCACCGTCTCGGCAAACGCCCGGACGATCGCGCCGGCGCGCCGCTCGGTATGCCATACCTCCTGCCAGAACGGCACGGCGCGGAGCCGTTCCAAGGCGGCCTCGTCGAGCTCGGGCCACGGCAGCTCGGCCGGCACATAGTCCTGATAGGTCGCGTGGAAATGACGGCAGAACAGCGCCTTGTGCGCCTCCGACCCGATCGCCACCGCGGTGTCGCCATCACCTCGCATGAGCCCGCTCGATAACGCTAGCGCGGAGGCGTCGGCGGCGTGCCGCCGTTGCGCTCGGCGACCTTGCGCAGCAGGAAGTCGCGGAACACGGCAATGCGCTTCGAGGTGCGCAGCTCCTCGGGATAGACGAAATAGGCCTCGGTCTCGGGCCCGATCAGCTCCGGGAGGATACGCACGAGGTCGCTCGTCTCGTGTTCCATGAAGTCGGGCATCGCGGCGATGCCGAGGCCGCTTTCGACCGCACGGTAGATCGCGTAGAGATTGTTCACCGTCATGATCGGCCTCCGTTCGCGCCCGTCCGCGCCGGCCTCGATCAGCCAGTTCACCGAGCGCACCGGCGCGCGCGAATCGCCGCCGTAGACGATGATCCGGTGCTTGTCGAGATCCTCGCCATTTTGCGGCGTTCCGTGCTTCTTCAGATAGTCGCGCGAGGCGAACACGAGGTTGCGCACCGTCATGAGGTGCCGCTGCACGAGGTCGGGCTGGCGCGGCGGCGACATGCGGATCGCCACGTCGGCCTCACGCATGGAGAGGTCGAGCTCGCTGTCGTCGACGACGAAGCTCAATTCGATCTCGGGATAGAGATCCATGAATTCGCGCACCCGCGGCACAAGCCAGGCCGAGCCGAACGCGACCGTCGTCGTGACCTTGAGTGGGCCCTTGGGCCGGTCCTTCGATTCCGACAGCATCGCCTCGGTCATGGCGAGCTTGGCGAACACCTCACGCGCGGTGCGGTACAGGAGATCGCCCTGCTCGGTCAGGATGAGGCCGCGCGCGTGGCGATGGAACAGCGGCACCGACAGGCTCTCTTCGAGCGCGCTGATCTGGCGGCTCACGGCGGACTGGCTCAGGTTCAACGCCTCGCCGGCATGCGTGAAGCTGCCCGCCTCCGCCACCGCGTGGAAGACCCGAAGCTTGTCCCAATCCATCGGTTGGATCGCCACGGCTTTTTGGACCTATTCTATTCTATCATACGGGGGCAAGGGCCGCGGCATCCTGCGCCGCCAGGAATTTCTCCGCCTCGAGCGCGGCCATGCAGCCCATCCCGGCCGCGGTGACGGCCTGGCGGAACACCTTGTCGCGCACGTCGCCGGCGGCGAAGACGCCGGGAATGTCGGTCGCGGTCGAATCGGGCCGCGTGAGGATATAGCCGCCCTCGTCGAGCCTGAGCTGGCCGCGGAACAGCTCGGTCACAGGGTCGTGGCCGATCGCGACGAAGACGCCGTCGCATGCCAGATCGCGCATCGCCCCGGTCTTGACGTTCTTGAGCCTCACGCCATTCACGCGTTCGGGCGTGCCGCCACCCAGGATCGCTTCGACGACGCTGTCCCAGATGACGGAGACGTTTGGATGCGCGAAGAGCCGCGCCTGGAGGATCTTCTCGGCGCGCAGCGCGTCGCGGCGATGGACGAGGGTGACGCGAGTCGCGTGATTGGTCAGGTAGAGCGCCTCCTCGACCGCGGTGTTCCCGCCGCCCACGACGACGACCTCCTTGCCGCGGAAGAAGAACCCGTCGCACGTGGCGCAGGCCGAGACGCCAAGGCCCCGAAGCCGCTCTTCGCTGGGCAACCCGAGCCAGCGCGCCTGCGCGCCGGTGCAGATGGCGAGCGTGTCCGCGACATAGGTGTCGCCCGAATCGCCGACGCAGTGGAACGGCCGCTTGGACAAATCCGCGGTGACGACGAGGTCGCTGATAAGGCGCGTGCCGACATGCTCGGCCTGCTTCAGCATCTGCGCCATGAGCCAGGGGCCCTGGATCACTTCGGCGAAGCCCGGATAATTCTCGACGTCGGTCGTGATCTCGAGCTGGCCGCCGGGCTGCAGGCCCTGAACGAGGATGGGCTTAAGGTTGGCGCGCGCGGCATAGATCGCGGCCGTATAGCCGGCGGGGCCTGAGCCGAGGACAAGGAACTTGGTGCGATGTTGGGTCATGGTGCGTCAGAAGCCGAACATATGGTCGAAGCTGAAGGAACCGCCCGCGCCGGCGAGCCCGTGATAGCCGAAGAGGCGGCAGGTCGTATCGCGCACGATGATATAGGCATCCTCGCCCGCGCGCGCACGCGTTCCCTCGTCGAACGTGTCGCGGTAGTGGAAGAGCCGCGAGCCCGAGCACGGGATCGCGAGCGCGGCGCGCGCCACCTCGGCGCCGGTGCGGTCGTGCAGCACGAGATCAGTCTGGCTCGTCCCGTGCCACGGCGTCGAGGCGGGATAGATCAAGTGGCAGATCGTGTCGTGCGCCTTCGACCCGAGCCGCAGGAAGAGCCGCGTCGAGAGCCCGGGCGCGCGGCCGGAATAGGATTGCGGCTCGCCGCGATAGGTGAGCACGGTGTTGAACACGTGCGCGCCGAAGCTGGTCTCGGCCTCGTGCCCGCTCGCGCGATGCTCGTACCGGAAGAGCGCGTGGAGCCATCCGTCGCCCTCGCCGCCCGCGCTGAAATCGTAGCTGAGCTCGAGATGGCCGTAGCCGCCGGGCAATTCGGCGCCGTTTAGAATGCCGTCGATGTCGCACAGGGTCGCGTGCGCGCGCGGCAGCCGGCCGAGGAACTTGCGCGCCGCCTCGCGCCCGTCGCAGTCATAGATCGCGAGCGCCACCGGCAGGTCGCGCTGCGTCGTCGCCATCGGCGTCGGCAGCGCGATCGTGCGGAACTCGCCGCGCGGCAATACGGGCGCCGGCAGGAGATAGCCCTTGCCCAGGAGGTTGCCGAGCTCGGCGAGCTTCGGATCGGGATGCAAATCCGTGCGCTCGACATTGACGTGCGCGATGCGCCGCCGCGCGCCCTTCGCCACCTCGTAGCGCGGCCGCACGAAATATTTTCCGGCACGCACCTCGATCTGCTGCGGCCAACGCGCCTTGGGCAGGATCGAGGCGACATCGACGGCGCAGGTGGCGTAAGCCCCGATCTCGCGCGGCACGGGCGCGACCGTGTCGTCGCCCATCAAGTTCAAGGCAACGGCGCCGGCGGGAATGGCGCAGGGCTGACTGTTCTGCACCCACAAGGTCACGCTCTCGCCTGCGGCCGGCGCCGGCAGCCCGGCATAATAATCCGCAGGCCACGCGTTGGCGTCGTGCGTCGCCGAGAGCGTCGGGGTCGTGCCCTCCGCCTCGATGTCGAGCGCGTATTTCACCACGTCGTGGCCCTTGGCGCCGACGACATGGAGAAAGAGTTGGCCAGTGAATTCGGGGAGATCGAAGCGCCGCCGCACCGCGCGGCTGTCGATCGCGATGGCGCTCATGCCGGGCGCAAGCTCCTCGCGCCACTCCGCGATCGCGATGCCATCCTCATCGTAGAGGAGACACCACAGCGCCGCCGCCGGCGCGCCATACCCGGTCCAGTAATTCGCCGTGACGAGGCGGGTCGAAAGCCCGCCCGCATCGCGGAAGAAGACGAAATTGGTGGCGAAGTTCAACGGATCGAGATAGCGCGCACGATTGCCGAGGAGCGCGTCCGGAATGCGCAGCGCATCGAGCGAGAGCGCTTCCGCGCCCGCTGGCAGAAGGTGGCGGATATGGTCGATGAGGCGCCCGGCGTCGAACGCGACCGTCAGCACGAAGCGCGAGCGGCAGGCGGCAAGCTCGGTCACCGGTTGCGCCGGCTGCCCCAGCACCGACCGGCCGATATGGCTCAGGTCCTGGACGAAAGAGCCGGCAAGACGCAGCCCGCGCAGATCGTAAAGCTCGGCGAGCGCGTCAGCCTGGCCATCGGGATCGTAGATCGCAACCGCCCCTTCGCCGAGCCGGCGCCGCAATTCCGGCCAGCGCCGCGCCGCGAGCGGATGTGTCACCGCCTTGAAGAAGGCGTTGCCGCCGCGCGCGTTGTTGAAGGTCTCGATTCTGAGAGCCATCGGGGATTCCGTCCTTGGCTTAGCAGGCAAGCGGCGCCGACGCCACCTTTGCCACCAACGCGAGTCGCGCTGCCGGCCTTGACGTATGTACGCAAATAGAATACGATGGTGCGGCGTGTGAGTCTCGGCCCGGCAGGCGCCGCCGCGGCTGCACAGCCGGGCGAAAGGGATCTGTACGCATATGGCCACCCTGTCGAATCGGCCGCCGGACTATTCCGCCGAACGAAGCCAATTCAGCGATGGGAGCGAATCCACCGAACGAACCCAATTTGCCGAGCGAACCCAATTTGCGAGACTCCCTCTCCCCGGCGGGGAGAGGTTTTCGTGCGGCGACCGAACAAAGCCATTTGACCGAACGAAGGCAATTTTGCTGCGAGGAGCGATTTGACCGAACGAACCCAATTTGCCGCGCGCAGCGAAATTACCGCACGAACCCAATTTGCCCTGCCCGGCCCTTGGCGTCATTGTGCGTCGGCGCCGGCGGCGCGCTCCGTAACGGCACAGGGTTCTCGCAGTGAGCAACGATACCGACGTGAAGGCGGGCGGCGTGCCGCGCGCGGCCGCCGACGAGGAGCGCTACTGGCGCTACGCCCTCAACACCGTCTTCGCGGTGACGGCGCTGCGGCTCTTGTGGCTCGCGCTCGGCGGGGCCGATCTCTATCCCGACGAGGCGCAATACTGGTGGTGGTCGAAGCATTTGGCCTTCGGCTACTACTCGAAGCCGCCGCTCGTTCCTTGGCTGATCGCGCTCACGACGACCCTTGGCGACAGCGAATTGGCGGTGCGGCTCGCGGCGCCGCTGCTGCATTTCGCGGCCGCGCTCGCGATCTTCGCCCTTGCCCATCGCCTTTATGGCGCGCGGATCGCCGCTTGGTCGGCCGTCGTCTATGCGACGTTGCCGGGCGTCTCCGCCTCCGCCGTCATCATGTCGACGGACGCGCCGCTTCTCCTGTGTTGGGCTCTTGCGCTCCTCCTTTTCCTGCGCGCGCGCGAGGAAGGCGGGCGCTGGTGGATCGGGCTCGGCATCGTCGCGGGATTGGGCCTTCTGTCGAAATACGCGATGGCGTATTGGCTCATCTCGGCACTGCTCTACCTTCTTGCCCATCGCGGCGAGCGGCGGCATCTGCCGGCGTTTCTTGGCGCGAGCGCGATCGCCCTCCTCGTCTACGCCCCCAATTTCGCGTGGAACCTCGCGCACGGCATGGCGAGCTATCGCCATACCGCCGACAATGCCGCCTTCCACGGCCTCCTGTTCCATCCCGGCCATTTCCTCCTGTTCTTCGGCTCGCAGTTCGGCGTATTCGGGCCGTTCCTGTTCGCGGCGCTGCTCGTCGTGACGGCGCTCGGGCGCAAGATTTTCGCCGACCCGCGCGCGGCGTTTCTTGCCTTTTTCGCCTGGCCCGCGCTCGCGATGATGTTCGTCGTGAGCTTCCTCTCGCGCGCCGAGCCCAACTGGGCCGCGCCGGCCTATGTCTCGGCGACGGTGCTCGTCGTTGCGGTGCTTCTAGAGCGCGGCTGGCGCTCGCTCGTCATCGCCTCGATCGCGTTGCACGTCGTGGCGGCGCTCGTGCTATTCGAGGGCGAAGCCGCGGCTCGCGCCCTCCATGTGACCCTGCCGGCGCGCTTCGATCCCTTGCATCGACTGCGCGGCTATAAGCGGCTCGGATCGAGCGTCTCCGGCATGCTGGCCATGCATCCGGGCGCGGTGCTGATCGGGAATGACCGCGAGACCATGGCCGGGCTTCTCTATTACGTCGAGCCGCACCCGCAGAAATTCCTCAAGTGGAATGGCGACGACAACCTGCCGCACGACGGCTTCGATCTCGAAGCGACCCCCGACGCGTTCATTGGTCAGAACGCGCTCGTGGTGAGCCCGGATCCCGACATCACGCGCATCGTCACGCGCTTTGCCGCGGCCGGGCCGGTGCAGCACATCATCATTCCCTTGGGCGACGGCGACAGCCGCAGCTACGTCGTCCGCTACCTCGAGGGCTTCAAAGGCTATCGCTGACGCGCGAGCTCGATGCCGGCGCGCTGGAACAGCGTCGCCGCCAGCCACGTCGCTGTCCCCGCGAGAAACGCACCGGCCACGAGATCGCTCACATAATGCTGGTCGAGCACCACCCGGCTCGCCATGACGAGAAAGGCCGCGGCCACGTAGATTGACCACAAGCGGCGCTCGATCACGAAGAGGGCTGCGGCGAGGCTCACGATCGTGATCGCATGGCCCGAGGGGAAGGACCAATAGGCCGCATGCGCTCCGTGCCAGGTGAAGCCGAAAATCCCGTCGTTGAGGAACAGCCGCGGCCGGGCGCGGCCGAACACCGGCTTCAGAATGTCGCCGATGAGACCCGCGCCGGCGACGGTCACGAATACGAATGATGCGCGCCACGCCTCTTGCCCGTGCCGGCGCTTGCGCGCGGGATCGGTGGTGCGCCGTGCAGAAAAGGCAAATCCCGCCGCGAGGAGCGCGGCGATCACGAGATAACCAGTCGAGACGCCGAACTTCGTGATGAAGCTGAAGGCCGTGTCCCAAGCGGGCCCGATCGTTGCGAAGAAGCGCGCCGCCGGGCGGTCGAGCCACGCGTAGGAGGCCACGATCGCGAGCGCGTCGAGCCCGAGTAAGAGTGCGAAGCGCCGGAGCGCCGGCGACGGGTGCTTGAGCGCGCGCGCGAGCGCGGCGAGGCCGTCGCTGACGACGATCCAGCGATGGAGAAGCCACGTTGTCGCGACGACGAGGAATCCCGACGCGATCACGTCGGAAAGAAAGTGCCCGCCCTGCGCGACGCGCACGATGCCGATGAGCGCGCCCAATCCGACGGCCCCGGCCATCGCGGCACGGCGCGCGCCTGGCGCTGCCATCAAGAACCCGGCCGCGACGAGCACAAACCCGTTCGAGGGATCGCCCGCTGGGAACGAGCAGTTGCGCGTGCATTGATCGCTCGGCACGAAGGGCGGCGAGAAGTGCGCGGCGCCGCCGAACTCGACAATCTGCTCCGGCCGCGCGCGGCCCCAATGGTCCTTGAAGATCGTGTTGACGACGAGCCCCGGTCCGAGCGCGAGTGCGAGCACGAGGAAGGCGCCGGCGCGCCAGTCGAGCCCGTGCCACGGCCTCCGCGCGCCCAAGACGATGAGCGCGAGGCCTGCAAGCGCGACGAGCGCCGCAAGCACCGGCACCGCACGCCGCACAAGCTCGAACGGCGGCCAATGGGCGAGGAAGAAGCCGCGGCCGGGCGCATAGAAAAGCCCGCTTGCCCACAGATCGACCGCAGGCAGGAGCACCGAACCGCCACAGATGACGAGAAACGCCGCGAGGAACAGCGCGACGCGCGTGGCCGTCATGCCACGTCGGCGAGTCGCAAAGCGAGCCGGTCGCGGATGAGACCGGCGGCGCGCCCCGCCTCGTCAGGCGGGCGATAGGTCCACGTCTCGATCCTGCCGCGGAACGGCCGGGTTATACCGGCCTCCTCCATCGCGCGATGGAAGCGCGCGAATTTGCGCGAGCCGCCCTCGAGCGGTACGACGTGCACGGGCCTCCCCGTGGCCGCGGCCTCGCTCACCATGTTGACGGAATCGGCCGTGACAACGATGGCGTCCGCAAGCCCGAGCATGCCGAAATAAGGATTCTCGCCAGAGCCGTCCCAGATGAAGGCAGGCAGCCCCTGGAGCCGGGCCGTGAGCTCAGCGAGTGCAGCGGGGGACGTGCGGCGCGACGGCGTGATCGCGAGCCCCATCCCCGCGGCGGCGAGCGCGGCAAGCTCGGCCGCGAGCGTGGAGAAGCGCTCGCGCGTCAGGCGATAAACGCGATTGTCGCCGCCGATGAGCACCGCCACCAGCGGTCGCGGCAGATTGGCGAGGAGCGGGGCGAACCGCCGCGCACCCTCGGCGAGCCGCGCCGGCGTTACGCGGTGCACGGCACCGAGCGTGGTCACGACATTGTCGCCTCGGACGGGATCGTGGCTCGGCGCGACCACGAGGTCGACGCAGTTGCGCGCGTAGCGCGGATCCTGGATCTGCACCCAGAATGTGCGGCCGCCGCTCGCACGCTTGACCGCGAGCGCCGGGGCAACGGCATTCCGCCCGCACGCGATCGCGAGATCGGGCCATGGCGGCTCGAGCCGGTCGCCGTCCAACCCGGCGGCGGCAAGCGGCTGGAACCACAACGCCGGAACAAGATGGCGCCAGGGAGCGCGGATCGAGAGCCGCTTTTCAATGAAGGGCCAACCGATCGCCTCGGCCAAGCCAAGCACTTGGCTCGCCATGCCGATCTTGCCGTCGTGGATCGCCCAGACGCTCGGCTGAGACGCTGCTAACCCCATGGACTTTCTACATCATGTCGCGCATGGCGGGAGCGCGCCAGCGGTTGCAATATAATTACTGGCCGCTAGGATGAGCAACATTCGGTCGCGAAACGGCGGTCGAATCGCCAAAAACAAGATCCCGGGAGGCGTCGATGCGGCGCATCAAGCTCGACAAGATCGATCGGCGCATCCTCCGCGACCTCCAGGCAAACGGTCGCATCACCAACGTCGAGTTGGCCCGGCGCGCCGGCATTTCCGCGCCACCCTGTCTGCGGCGCGTGCGGGCGCTTGAGGAGGCGGGCTTCATCCGCGGCTACCACGCCGATGTGAACCCTGAGGCGCTGGGCTTCGGGGTGACCGTATTCGCGCAGGTCGGCCTGTCGAGCCAGGCGGAGCCCGACCTCAAGGCGTTCGAGGCGCTGACCTCCGGCTGGCCCGAGGTGCGCGAGGCCCACATGCTGGCGGGAGAGACCGATTTTCTGCTTAAGATCGTGGCAACCGATTGGGACAGCTACCAGCGTTTCCTCACGACCAAGCTTACGGCGGCGCCCAACGTGGCCCACGTGCGGTCCTCGCTCGCCATTCGCTCATCGAAATACGAGCCCGGCGTTCCGATCGAAGTAGAGGGAAAGGCCTAGCGGAAGCGGACCTTGATGACTTCGTAGGAGCGGGCGCCGCCGCGAGGGGTCGAGACCTCGACCGTGTCGCCGATGCTCTTGCCGATGAGGGCCCGCGCCAGGGGCGAAGTCACGGAGAGCCGGCCCTTGCTGATATCGGCCTCGTCCTCGCCGACGATCTGGTAGGCCGCCTCCTCGTCCGTTTCCTCGTCGGCCAGAGTCACGGTCGCGCCGAATTTCACCGTCTTCCCCGACAATTTCGAGACGTCGATGACCTCCGCCCGAGCGATCTTGTCTTCGAGCTCGAGCACCCGCCCCTCGATGAAACTCTGCCGTTCGCGCGCAGCCAGATATTCTCCGTTCTCGGAGATGTCGCCATGCGAGCGGGCCTCGGCAATCTGCTTGATGATGGAGGGTCGGTCGACCGTCTTGAGCCGCTTGAGTTCGTCCTGAAGGCGGTTGAAGCCGGCCATGGTCATGGGGATTTTGGTCATGACAGGTAAACAGCCACCTCTTGCTGTAATGCTGCTACCACGGGGATCAAGCGGCCAGGATCAAAACGATCCGGTAAAATAGGATTGGAGCGGAGCGACTTCAAGGACGCCTGCCCCAAGCGCCGCAATCGCCTGGACCGCCGCACGGGCGCCCGCGACCGTCGTGTAGTAAGGGATGTTAAGGGTCAGCGCGGTCCGCCGCAGGCTGAAGCTGTCGGCGATCGCCTGGGTGCCCTCGGTCGTGTTGAAGACGAGCTGAACCTCGCCCGACAGCATCCTGTCGACGATGTGGGGGCGGCCCTCGTGAACCTTGTTAACGCGTTCCACCGCCACGCCCGCTTCGGCCAGAAGCTGTGCCGTCCCCTCGGTGGCAAGCACGGCGAACCCCAATTCGACGAGGCGCCGGCAGGGTTCGACCATGGCCGGCTTGTCGCGGTCCCGCACCGAGACGAAAACCCGGCCCGTCTGCGGGAGGGTGATGCCGCTGCCAAGCTGCGACTTGGCGAAGGCGCGGCCGAAGTCCGAGTCGAGCCCCATGACCTCGCCCGTTGACTTCATCTCGGGCCCCAGGATGAGGTCGACCCCGGGGAAGCGAGCGAAGGGAAACACCGCCTCCTTGACCGCGACGTGCTCGCGCAGCGCCGGCCGGCGCAGCTGGAACGAGGCAAGCTTCTCACCAACCATCAGCCGGGCAGCGATTTTGGCGATTGGAATGCCCGTGGCCTTGGCGACGAATGGCACGGTGCGGGAGGCACGCGGATTGACCTCGAGCACGAAAACGCGGCCGTCCTTAACGGCGTACTGCACGTTCATGAGACCCACGACGTGGAGCCCGCGGGCGAGCTCGGCCGTCTCGCGTTCAAGCTCGCGGATCACTTCGGGGGGCAGAGTGTAGGGCGGCAGCGAGCAGGCGCTGTCGCCGGAATGGATGCCGGCCTCCTCGATATGCTCCATGATGCCGGCGACGTAGACCGCGGTTCCATCGGCGAGCGCGTCGACATCCACCTCGATCGCATCCTGAAGATAGCGGTCGATCAGCACGGGGTTGCGGCCTGAGACGTTAACCGCACGCATCATGTAGCGCGCGAGACCGGCGGGCTCGTGCACGATCTCCATGGCGCGCCCGCCCAGCACGTAGGACGGCCGGATCACCACGGGATAGCCGATCCGCGTCGCCACTTCCTCGGCCTCGGCAACCGATGTGGCGGTACCGTTCTCGGGCTGGCGCAAGCCCAGTTGCTGCAACAGCTCCTGGAAGCGGCGACGATCTTCGGCGAGGTCGATCGCGTCGGGCGTCGTACCGAGGATCGTGATGCGCGCCGCCTCGAGCGCCTGCGCAAGCTTCAAGGGTGTCTGCCCGCCGAGTTGCACGATGACGCCCAGCACCTTGCCGCTCGCGCTCTCCGCGCGCACCAGCTCGACCACATCCTCGGCCGTCAGCGGCTCGAAATACAGCCGGTCGGACGTGTCGTAATCCGTCGAAACTGTTTCCGGGTTGCAGTTCACCATGATCGTCTCGATGCCGGCCTCCTTGAGGCTGTAGGCGGCATGGACGCAGCAATAGTCGAACTCGATCCCCTGCCCGATCCGGTTCGGGCCGCCGCCCAGGATCACGACCTTGTCGCGATCGGACGGGCGCGCCTCGCACTCGGCGCCGCTGCCCTCGTAGCAGGAATACATGTAGGAGGTGAGCGAAGGGAACTCGGCGGCGCAGGTGTCGATGCGCTTCATCACCGGCAGGATGCCGTGACGCTCGCGCCAGCCGGCGACCTCTGCCTCTTCGACCTTGGCAAGCTCCGCGATGCGCGCGTCGGAGAATCCCATGCGCTTGGCGCGCGCGAGGCGCTCGCGAAATTCCTCCGTGCCCGCGAAGAGCGGGAGCAGCGCGTCTTTGCCGCGGATCGACGTCTCCTCCTCGACCACGCCGCGGATTTCCTCGAGGAACCAGGGATCGTACTTGCACGCGGCGTTGATCTCCGCCGTGGTGAGGCCGTGGCGATAGGCCTGGGCGATGACGAGCAGGCGATCGGGCCGCGGCTTCGCAAGTTCGGCACGGATCGCATTCTTGTCGCCGGCCAGCGCGCCCGGGATCTCGATCTCGTTGAAGCCAGTGAGACCCGTTTCCATCGAGCGCAGCGCCTTTTGCGCCGACTCCGCAAACGAGCGCCCGATTGCCATCGCCTCGCCCACTGACTTCATCGAGGTGGTGAGCAACGGCTCGGCGCCCGGGAATTTCTCGAACGTGAAGCGCGGCATCTTGGTGACGACATAGTCGATCGTCGGCTCGAACGAAGCGGGAGTCGTGCCAGTGATCTCGTTCCTGAGCTCGTCGAGCGTGTAGCCGACCGCGAGCTTCGCCGCGACCTTGGCGATCGGAAAGCCGGTCGCCTTCGAGGCAAGCGCCGAGGAGCGCGATACGCGCGGGTTCATCTCGATGATCACGAGACGCCCGTCCGCCGGATTGACGGCGAACTGCACGTTAGAGCCACCCGTATCGACACCGATCTCGCGCAGCACCGCGATCGAGGCGTTGCGCATGCGCTGATATTCCTTGTCGGTCAAAGTGAGCGCCGGCGCCACCGTCACCGAATCGCCGGTGTGCACGCCCATCGGATCGACGTTCTCAATCGAGCAGACGATGATGCAGTTGTCGTTGCGATCGCGCACCACCTCCATCTCGAATTCTTTCCACCCCAACACCGATTCCTCGATCAGCACCTCGTGTGCCGGCGAGGCGCGCAGGCCCCCTGAAACGATTTCCTCGAATTCCTTCTGGTTGTAGGCGATGCCGCCGCCGGTCCCGCCCAAAGTGAAAGAGGGGCGGATGATCGCCGGCAAGCCGACTGCCGTAAGCGCGTCGCGTGCCTCGTCGAGCGAGCGCGCGAGCCGGCTCTTGGGCGAGACAAGGCCGATCCGGTCCATCGCCTCGCGGAAAAGCTGGCGGTCCTCGGCCTTGGCGATGGAGCGCGCGTCAGCGCCGATCAAGGCCACTCTGTGGTGCGCTAGCGCGCCCCTGCGTACAAGTTCCATCGCGGTATTAAGCCCGGTCTGTCCGCCCATGGTCGGCAGCAGCGCGTCGGGCCGCTCGACCGCAATGATGCGCTCGACGAAGTCGGGCGTGATCGGCTCGATATAGGTCGCGTCGGCGAGCCCCGGATCAGTCATGATCGTCGCGGGGTTCGAGTTTACCAGGATGACGCGGTAGCCCTCTTCCTTGAGCGCCTTGACCGCCTGCGCGCCGGAATAATCGAATTCGCAGGCCTGCCCGATGACGATCGGCCCCGCGCCGATGATCAGGATCGAGTGGATGTCGGTGCGCTTAGGCATCGAGCACCATGCCCGCAGCGCTGGAGCGCGGGCACAGAGAGCTAGGAATGGAGCGCTTCGCGAATGGCCTCCAAAACGCCCTCGGTATTCGTGAGCACGTCGTTGTTCCAGAAGCGGACCACGCGATGGCCGGCTTTTTCAAGCCA
>DATIXQ010000075.1:0-52631 GCA_035518375.1 Allostellaceae bacterium
TTTCGCAGAAGCTTCCGTATGTCCTGGAGATACGGAGCTAGCTTCTTGTTCTCCATCGCCCACGTGATGAAATCGTTTGGGTCGCCAGCCTCAGCCCCAGTGTGCTCTTCCCACTCGTCCCATGCGCGCAGAACCTGTTCATTGAAATCAGCCATGGCAATCTCCTAGAGCCCAGTCGGGCACTGACGGCCCCAACCATCGACGTAATGCCAGTTCATTAGGTAATCGCGTATTCCGGTCTGATATTTGCGTAGCCAATTATATTGATGTCTTGCACGCTGGATGCGGCCTACCACGATTGCGGGATGAACTTCGAGCCTTGCGGCAAAGGCGATCACATCTTGTTCAGAGACAAAGTTTCCTTTGCGCATGAGGAACGATTCAAGCTGCTGCGATGGGACGCAAAATTCTTCTGCCTGTCGGTTCGCAGCTACCTCTTCTAACGGCAGATCATCGGAAAACAGATCGCCCTCGATTTCGTCTACTGGCGCGAACGATTCATCGCGCCCATGCTCGCACAGAACGTGCTCAATCTCGTGCCGCAAGACGAATGCGAAATTGTCGAGCCGATCCAAGCGGGTCGTCATGCCAATTGCGGGCTGGTCCCCCAACCACACGCACACCCCGTCAATTTTCGAACTCGGCAGCGCCTCCACTATTGCGAAGCGAACCCCGCAGTCCCGAAGAATTTCGGGGATGCGGATTAGATCGTCTTTGTCGAGCAAATGAGCGCGAATGTTCGGCAATGCCGCTCGTAACGCAGTCTGAGAATAAGGCCGCGTCTGGATCGTCTCCGAGATTTTCATAACGCGATGCAGCCACACATATTGGATTGGCGTAGTGCTTTCGTACCCGCTGCTTTTTTTGGCGGCGTGCGAGACGATTCCGCCGCCTCCGATGAATGGAATATCTTCGATACGGTTCTTCCCGAAGAACCGTAGCATTTGCAAATGGAGCAGTCCTGGCTCCGTGTCTTCGATCCAGCCGCGCTTGATCATGTCGCGAACAGGGAAATAGGAAACCCATGACGCTCGCGCGCGCACGCCTGGATCGACGGGCTTCGCCTTGTGCAAATCGTAGAGCTTCTGGAGGTTGGCAAAGAACTCGGCTGGCATATCGAACGCGTCGCCGAGTGCTGCGGCCAGATCGGGCGTAATACTGGCCTTCCCCTTGAGAAGCGGATTCAACTGCGAAGGCTGAACGCCCAAGATGTAGGCAAGATCAACCTGCTGCCAGTTCCTCGCCTCCAGTTCCTCCTGAATGAAGGTCCCTGGGTGCTCAACCGGGAGGACGATCTTTTTGCGGCTCATTAGTGGTAATCCTCAATGGCGATGATCGTCGCAGTCTGCGGATTCGTGTTTTCGTTTAGCGTGAAGACCATTCGGTATTGATCGTTAAGCCTCACAGACCTAAGCCCTTCCCGATCACCTTTGAGTTTTTCGTAATGCAGGCTTTTCCAGTTCCGTAGCGAGCGGTCGTCTATCGCAGCACGCAGGACCGTAAGTTTTCTGCGCGCCGACTTGATGACTGGAACCGGCAACTGCGTTTGGCCCGCTTCCTCCGTCTCAATCAGT
Source organism: Allostellaceae bacterium (assembly GCA_035518375.1). GTDB lineage: Bacteria > Pseudomonadota > Alphaproteobacteria > ATCC43930 > CGMCC-115725 > DATJLY01. Next base: position 1,575 of record DATIXQ010000075.1, read on the forward strand.
TCCAGGGCGGCGTCTGCGAACACCACGTCCATTCGAGGAGGATATACCATTGATTCCACGGCGTTTCAATGGCAATTAAGCCTATGGCTTAATATGAAAAGAATGCTTGACAAAGCCAAAACGGATAGTAGTATTTGGGGCATGAACCGGCTGCCCCGCGACAAGCGCATTCAGATCGTCTCGATGCTCTGCGAGGGATCGTCCATGCGGTCCATCGCCCGCGTGACGGACGTGAGCATCAACACGGTCGATAAGCTGTTGCAGGATGCCGGGATCGCGTGCGCGGCCTTCCACGATATGACCGTGCGGAACGTGAAAGCACGGCGGGTCCAGTGCGACGAAATCTGGTCCTTTGTCTATGCCAAGGCGAAGAACGTCGCGACCGCCAAGGCCGCACCGGAGCGCGCGGGCGACGTTTGGACGTGGACGGCGCTCGATGCGGACTCGAAGCTGATTGTCTCTTGGCTCGTGGGCGGACGCGATAGCTCCTATGCAATCGCGCTCATGGACGATCTGCGGGACCGGCTTGCGAACCGCGTCCAGCTAACGACCGATGGACACGCGGCCTATCTGGAAGCGGTCGAGGGCGCGTTCGGCGGCGACGTGGACTATGCGATGCTGGTGAAACTCTACGGCGAGCCGGTCGAGCAAGAGAAGCGCTACAGCCCCGCTAAGTGCATTGGCGCGCGGCGCACGGCAATCGAGGGCGCGCCCGATCCCGACCATATCAGCACGTCCTACGTAGAGCGGTCGAACCTATCCATGCGGACGTTTATGCGGCGCTTCACTCGCTTGGCGCTAGGCTTCTCCAAGAAATTCGAAAACCATTGCCACATGGTCGCGCTCTACACGGTCTGGTACAACTTCGTGAAGATGCACAAGACGCTTAAGATGACCCCAGCTATGGCCGCTGGCGTTGCCGACAGGCTCTGGTCCGTAGGCGATATCGTGGACTTGATCGAAGCGGCGGAAGCGTTGGAAGATGGCTCCCTGTTAGTGGGCTAGCGGTGGCGCGATGCCTCAGACGGTGCGACGCGGGACATGGCTTTACGGTGGCACACTTCCCGCCGAAGTCAGGATCGTCAAATCTGTTGATTGGAGCACTGACGGAATCGTCGTGGAAGACGATCTCGCGGACCCTTCTTACCCTCCGCGCGATCCCGATGGCTTCTCGTACGGCGTCGAATATTATCTTCGCGGCGTTGAGGGACGCACTAGCAAAGGCGTCAGCGCAGAACTCTTTGCCTCCCTTGAAGACGCCGTTCGACATGCCGAGACAACCCTACGGGAACCGATTAAATGGGATTGAGCGGCTGTTACACTTCAAACTGAGACACTACCGAGCCACGGGGAAAGTCGCGCCGAAGATGGGGAGCGCTAGCGCAGTGTCCCGCGGGCCAGCGTCAGGCGCTGCGACAGGCGAAGGCTCTTTGCGACGGCCCACTCGCTCCGCCGCAGGACTTCTGCGCACTGAGCGGCCGACCTCTCGTGCTTCTCGACGAGACTGCCGAGGCTGATCCTCGGCCGCGAGGATGGGGCGATACCATCGACACGGCGTGTTCCGTGCCAAAGCTCATAGTCAGTGCTCAAATCCGAGCACGCGTCGAACAGGATGGCGGCCACTTTGAGCCCTTCGTCATCGTCATCGGCGGCGAAATCATGTCGCCCGATGATGACGCCGTCGGCTTGCCTCAGATAGACGCGGTACACCTGCGTCCTCGCAAATGGTTTGTGCTGCTCCGCCGCCGGCGCGCCGATCGCGTCGGATTGGCCAACGTCCGCTCGTTCAACCGCTGTTTTCAACCGCCGTGCTTTCGCGATGGACGAGGCGCGTGCGCTCCCACAGCTCGTAGCCGCTGGCATAAGCATTTGCCCGCGCCAATTCCTGGGCCTGGGCGATCGCCGCCACATCGGTCGCGGCTTCAAACTCCTCGCGCGAAAGGATGCCCGAAGGCAATTTCAGGAAGAAGATGCGGTATCCAGCCAAGCGTGCCTCGCTCCGCCTTAATTAACGTTCGTTGTTGGCAAAAGTTAACTAGCTATCTCAGTCGCCGTCAAGTCACGACTGGTGCCACACAATAATAATGCATCCAAATAGCGCGCTTTATTGCAAATGACTTGCTTTGTCATTAGGACCTATCGACGCCTTTACTGCGCAGGGCCCCTAGGGCGGTAATCAGGGTATAACCGCATTGATCAAACAAAACCCTATTGACAGGCTAGCCGAAAAATGAGTAAGTGAGGGTATTGCCGGTGCGAAAGGAGGCGCACATGCCGAGCGATCTCAGCCGCGAGGAACGTCTGCAAATCATGCTGTCGCCGGATGAGCTTGCGGCGATCGACGATTGGCGCTTCGCGCAGCGCATGCCGAGCCGGGCCGCGGCCATTCGCGAGCTGATCCGGCTTGGTATCGACGCGGTCGCCCAGAAGCCGTCGACGCAAGGGCAGAAGTCGAGCAACTACGGCGTGCTGCGCACCGATGCGAAGTCGGAGCGTCGGCGCCGGGTCTGATCGACCGGACGTCTGGGCGCGGGCAAAGCTCAGCCGGCGGGCGGGCGGAACTGCTTCGCCAAGGCCAACCCCTGATTGAGGTAGGTCGAGCCGATCGCCGCGCCGTAGAGCCGGTCGGGCCGCGCCATCATGCGCTCATAGCGGAGCCATCCCACCGTCTGGCCGTGCTCGAGCATGAACGGCACCTCGTGCGAGCGCACCTCGAGCACCGCCTTGCACACGCCCCCCGTCGTGTCCCAGCCGAAACCAGGATCGAAGAAGCCCGCATAGTGCACGCGGAACTCGCCCACCGCCGTGTCGTAGGCGACCATCTCGGCGGCGAAATCGGGCGGCACGCGCACCGCCTCGCGCGTCATCAGGATGTAGAACTCGTTCGGATCGAGCACGATCGAGCGGTGGCGGCGGAAATGGATCGGCTCCCAGAAATCGAGCGGGTCGTAAGCCGCGATCTTGTCGATATCGATGCGGTCGGTGTGCTTCTTGGCACGATAGCCGATCAAGGCGCCTGGCCCCTCGCCTTCGAGATCGATCGTCACGCCGACGAGCTTCTCGCGGATGTTGGGCTCGGCGTCGCCGAGCACGAGCTGACCCTGCTCGTGCATGCGCTGGATCTCGGTGACGGCGATCTGCGGCGAACCGCGGCGGAAGCGAAGCTGATTCAAGCGCGTGCCCGCGCGCACCACGATCGAGAAGGTGCGCGGCGCGATCTCGACATAGAGCGGACCTTGATAGCCGCGCTCAACCTGGTCGAAAGAGTCCGAGCGGTCGGCGATGAGCCGCGTCAGCACGTCGAGCCGGCCGGTCGAGCTCTTGGGATTGGCAAAGCCGGTGACGCCCGAGGAGGGCGATAGCGCCAACTGCTCCATAAGCGGTACGACATAGACGCAGCCTTTTTCGAGCACCGCGCCGTTCGAGAGGTCGATGGCATAAGCATCGAGCTGCTCGATGCGGTCGCGCACGCTGGTGGCGCGCCCGGGGAGAAAGCTCGCGCGCACGCGATAGGCGGTGGCGCCCAAGCGCAGATCGACGCTCGCCGGCTGGATCTGATCCGGCACGAGGTCGGGGATCGCCACGATCTCGTGCTCGCGCAGCATCGCGCGAAGCTGCTGATACGGCAGGATGCCGGTGCGCGGCGCGCCCATGGGCGCACCCTCCGCGGCGCCTTGGGTGGCGGGAAACAAGGTCTTGGCCTCGGCCATCGCGGGCCTCCTTCAGGCACCTTTGTGGCCGCGCGGGCCACGGCAAATCAAGCAGATAGGGTTCACTTTCATGCCTCGGCCGCGCGCCCTCTTATCCAAAGAGGAGGTAGCGGCCAAATCCATGGGAGCAAAGGACGATCGGGCTTGCCAACGCAACTCACAGGGACGGGAAAAGAATTGCCCAGAGGCACGCCATCACGGTGCGGCCTTGTCGCCGGCCGGTCGCTCGTCGGTATCGAGCGCCGCGGCAAGGCGATGGGCGGCGCTGCCCGGGCGCAACGGGCGCGGCTGGCTCTCGTGCGGCGCCCACGCGGTCAAGGTCACGAGCTCGAACGTCGCCGTAATGCGGCCGCCCGCGCCACCGAGCGCGGCATAGCGCGCGGCCGCCGCCGCAAGGGTGGCGCGGCGCGAAAAACCCTTGCGCCGCTCGATGACGGCGTTGGCCTCGCCCATGGCGCGAAGGTCGCGCATCAATGCGAGCGCGTCGGCATAGGTGACGGTCATGCGGTCGCTATCGACGACGGGAAGCGCAAAGCCCGCGCGCTGCAAGAGCGCACCCAGGTCGCGCCCGTCGGCGAAGGGAGAGACGCGCGGGCCTGCGCCTCCCACGGTTTCCGCCTCGGCCTCGAGGAGCGCCTGGCGCAGCTCGCTCAGCGTTTCGCCGCCCCACAAATTCGCAAGCAGAAGCCCGTCGGGCTTCAGCGCGTGGCGCAACTGCAAAAGCGCGCCCGGCAGGTCGTTGACCCAGTGCAACGCAAGGCTGCTCGCCACGAGATCGAAGGAGCCGGCCGCGAAGGGCAGCGCCTCGGCCTCGGCGGCCAGCGCCGGCGATGGCGCCGCGGCGGCGCACGCAGGCGCGGAATCGGCCGAGACGAGCCGCTCGATCCCGCCTTTGCCGGCAAGCGCCGCGCGCAGCGCGCCGCCGCCGCAGCCCAAATCGAGCGCCACAGGAAAGCGCCGCCGCACCTCGTCGAGCCGCTCGGCCAGGCGCTGCGCCGCTTCCGCCGCGAGCGCGTGCGGCTCGGGCCCGAGCGCGCGGGCGCGATGGCGCCGCACGGCGCGCGGGTCGAACACCTGGATCGGCGAGGACGCCATCGCCGCTATATGGCATGGGGTTGCGGAAACAGCGAGTTGCAACATAGTCGAATAATACGTATATTTCGACTATGAAGGAATTTTCCACCGTCGATCTTCTGCGCGACCTCAAAACCGTGACGCACGCCGCGACGCGCGCGCCGGTGACGATCACGCAGCATCGCAAGCCGCGCTTCGTGCTCATGGCGGTCGAGGATTTCGACCGGCTCCGCACGGCGCTCCGCGATCCGCGCAAATCCTATCGCGTGGCGGACACGCCGCCGGAGCTGGCTCGGCTCCTCGTCGATGGGCTCGACGCGATCCTCGCAGGCCAGGATGAGGACGATGGCGAATGAGCCGCCGCCGAAATAGTCTGCTCAAATGACGCAGGAAGCGATCGCGATTATAAGCGGCCTCGTCAGCGGCGGCATTGTCGGAGGCCTAATCGGCACTTCAACGGAAATGAAACGTCGCGCGCTTGATGTGACAACCAGCCCAATGACAAGAATTCCCTTCGGTATGGCGATCAGCCTTATCATGCGCTCATCGATATCGATCATCTTTCTCGGCGCAACGATCTTGCTTGCAGTTGCCGTTATTTTTTACCTGAGCGGCATAGATCATTTGAATGCGGAGCAGCTCAAATTCTTTGCCATCGCATTCCTCGTCGGCGCGATCACAGCAAAATATCTGCGGTATCTGTATTGGAAGCGTGGGTGACACTCCCGCTTCATACCGATCGACTCAGGCAGCGAGACGTGCCGGCTCGGCCCGCGCGATTGGATCGGACGCGTTGACAAACGGCCCCCGCCCGCGTCCCATCGCGCCATGCTGACGCTCGCGCCAGCCCCTGCGCTGCGCCGTGCCGCAGGCGCGGTGCTCGACCTGCTGCTGCCGCCGCGGTGCCTCAAGTGCGGCGAGGTGGTGACGGCCGCGGGCGCGCTCTGCGCTTCGTGCTGGCGCGCCCTCACCTTCCTCGGCTCCCCCTGCTGCGCCTGCTGTGGCCTGCCGTTCGCCTACGACCTCGGCCCCGGCACGCTCTGCGGCGCCTGTGCCGGCGCGCCACCGGCTTATGCGCGCGCCCGTGCGGCGCTGCGCTACGACGACGAGAGCCGCCGCCTGGTCCTCGCGTTGAAGCACGGCGACCGGCTCAACCGCAAGGCCGACGTCAAAGGCCGGCGCGTGCTGCTCGTCGACGACGTCCTCACCACCGGCGCCACGATCGAGGAATGCGCCCCGCGTGCTCCTGCGCGCCGGCGCGCGCCGGGTCGACGCGCTGACGCTGGCGCGCACGGGGCGGGACGCTTGATGCGAGGCGCGGGAAGCCCCAGATTCATGCGTTAAAGGCGGGTACGATCATGGCTCGGGTCGAGATCTATTCTTCGATGTTCTGCGGCTACTGCGCGCGGGCGAAGGCGCTGCTCGAGAAGAAGGGCGTCGCTTATGAGGAGACCGACATCCTCGAGCAACCTGACAAGCGCGACGAGATGGTGGACCGCGCCGGCGGGCGCACGACCGTGCCGCAGATCTTCATCGACGGGAAACATGTCGGCGGCTCGGACGAATTGGCCGCGCTCGAGCGCAAGGGCCAGCTCGACAAGCTCCTCGGTCTCGCGTGAGCTTCCGCGCGGCCTGCATCCAGCTCTCCTCCGGGCGCGAGATCGCGCCCAACATCGAGGCTGCTTCGACGCTCGTGCGGCGCGCGCGCGACGCGGGCGCCGACCTCATCATGACGCCCGAGGTGAGCGACATGATCGAGCCGCGCCGGGGCTTGCGCGTCGAGAAGGCGAAGCCCGAAAGCGAGCACGCGATGCTTGCGACGTTCCGCGCGCTCGCACGCGAGACCGGCGCGTGGCTGCTGCTAGGCTCGATCGTCGTGCAGGAAGCGGGTGACGAGCGGCTCAGGAACCGCTCCTTCCTCATCGCGCCCGATGGCGCGATCCTCCAGCGCTACGACAAGATCCATATGTTCGACGTGACGCTCGAAGGCGGCGAAAGCTATCGCGAGTCGGCCGCGTTCCGGCCCGGCGAGCGCGCCGCGCTCGCGAGCCTGCCGTGGGGCGTGCTCGGCATGACCGTGTGCTACGATTTGCGCTTCCCGCAGCTTTACCGCGCGCTGGCGCACGGGGGCGCGCAGTTTCTGTCCATTCCTTCGGCCTTCACGGTGCCGACGGGCCGCGCCCATTGGCATGTGCTCTTGCGTGCGCGGGCGATCGAGAATTTCTGCTTCGTCTTCGCCCCGGCGCAATGCGGCGAGCATGCCGAGGGCCGGCGTACCTATGGCCATTCGCTGATCGTGGCGCCGTGGGGCGAGATCCTGGCCGAGGGCGGCGACGAGCCGGGCGTGATCCTGGCCGAGATCGACCCGGCGAAGGCCGACGACGCGCGCAAGTCCGTCCCCTCGCTCAGCCACGACCGGCCGTTCGCTTCGCCGGCGGCCCGTTAACGCCCCGACAACCATGGCGCGGGCGGTGGTGTTGGCACTTGACGGGCACGACTGCTAACCTTATGTGAAATCTATGATCCTGTTCCGGCTCAAGTGCTCGAAAGAGCATGAATTCGAAGGCTGGTTCCGCGACAACGCCGCCTACGACCGGCAGCACGCGAAGGGCGTCATCGAATGCCCGGCGTGCGGCGACACCGCAGTCGAGAAGGCGCCGATGGCGCCGCGCCTCGGGCGTTCGCGCGGCAGCCAGGCCGAGCGGATCGAGCGCGCCGAGCAAGCCAAGGCCGAGGCGGCACCCGCCGACACGCCGCCCGCGCCGCAGCAGCAGTCCGACCGTCCGCCCACGCCGGCCGAGATGCGCGTGATGCTGCGCGAGATGAGGAAGCAGGTCGAATCGAACTGCGACTATGTCGGCCCGAAATTTGCGGAAGAGGCGCGCCGCATCCATCGCGGCGAGGGCCGCGCGCGCGGCATCTATGGCGAGGCGACGCCTGCGGAGTCAGAGAAACTCGCCGACGAGGGGATCGAGATCGCCTCCATCCCCTGGGTTCCGCTCAGCGACGCGTGACCGGCGGTTGCCGGCTCCCTTGGTGATGCCCGGTCTTTGCCGGGCATCGACGTGTTTGAGGATGCTTGTTCAACTCGTGGATGGCCGGGACGCGCCCGGCCCTGACACGCAAGCAACCGGACAGTTGCCGGACTGTTCACTCAGACGTGCAAAGGACCATTGAGTCGACAATGCCGCGCTATCTGACGCTTGACGACATCGATCCCGACAGCAAGACGGTGCTGCTCCGCGCCGACCTCAACGTGCCGGTGAAGAACGGCAAGGTCAGCGATGCAACCCGGATCGAGCGGCTCGCGCCCACCATCCTCGAGCTCTTGGAGAAAGGCGCGCGCGTCGTCGTCATGTCGCATTTCGGCCGGCCCGAAGGGCGCGATCCCGCGCTGTCGCTGGCACAGATCGTGCCGGCGCTGGCGGAGGCCCTGAGCGGCCGCAAGATCGCGTTCGCAGCCGACTGCATTGGACCGGCGGCGCAGGACATGATGAAGGGGTTGAAGCGCGGCGACGTGGGCCTGCTCGAGAATGTGCGCTTCCATCCCGAGGAAGAGAAGAACGACGTCGATTTCGCGCGCAAGCTCGCGGCCCTAGGCGACATCTATGTCAACGACGCGTTCTCGGCCTCGCACCGCGCGCACGCCTCGATCGAGGCGATCGCGCATCTGCTGCCGGCCGCGGCGGGACGCCTGATGCAGGCCGAGCTCGAAGCGCTCGCCGCCGCGCTCGAGACGCCCGAGCATCCGGTGATGGCGATCGCCGCGGGCGCCAAGGTCTCGACCAAGCTCGACCTCCTCAACAATCTCATGGCGAAGGTCGATGTGCTGGCGATCGGCGGCGCCATGGCGAACACGCTGCTCTATGCGAAGGGCATCGAGGTGGGCGCCTCTCTCGTCGAGCGCGACATGAAGGAAGCGGCACGGAAAATCCTCGCCAACGCCGCGGTGCGCAAAGTCGAATTGCTGCTGCCAGTCGATGCGGTGGTGGCCCAGAAACTCGCGGCCGGCGCGGCGACGGAGACGGTTGCGATCGAACGCGTGCCGAAGGACCACATGATCCTCGATCTCGGGCCGAAGAGCGTGGCGCTCATCGGCGCGGCCTTGAAGCGCAGCCGCACGCTGTTGTGGAACGGGCCCGTCGGCGCCTTCGAGACGAAACCGTTCGACGCCGCGACCGTGGCCATCGCCAAGGAAGCCGTGGCGCTGACGCACGCGGGAAAACTCAAGAGCATCGCCGGCGGCGGCGACACGGTCGCGGCGCTGGCGCAAGCGGGTGCGATCGACGAGCTGTCCTATGTCTCGACCGCCGGCGGCGCGTTCCTCGAATTCATCGAAGGGCGCGAGCTGCCGGGTGTGGCGGCATTAACCAAACGATAACCTAGATTGCCGCTCAGCCCCGCGCGGTGATACCATTCGACCGTGCGCATCGACAGCGGCAGAGAGATCATCATTCCGCCCGGCTTCGCCGAGCGCCCCGGCGTGCCGCAAACGTGGCGCATCGCGGCGGTGGAAAAGCGCGACGCGCGCCGGCCCCTGCCGCGCGAGCTAGCGCCTGTCCCGCCGCGGCGCCTGCGCGGGCGCCTCGTCGATATCGTGGTGTGAGATGGCCGAGCCGCCGGGCGCGCGCGGTCCGAGCGTTCTCACCATCCCCGACGGCGACACGCGCGAGCGCAAGGTCTGTCCCGATTGCGGCTTCATCGCCTACGAGAACCCGAAGATCGTGGTCGGATCGGTCGCGCGCTGGGGCGAGCGCATTCTGCTCTGCCGCCGCGCCATCGATCCGCGCGCGGGATACTGGACGCTGCCCGCGGGATATCTCGAGCTGAACGAAGGGACCGCGCACGGCGCCGTGCGCGAGGCGTGGGAAGAAGCGCGCGCCGACATTGCGATCGAGGGGCTGCTCGCGGTCTACGACATCCCGCGCATCAGCCAAGTGCAGCTGATCTATCGCGCGCAGCTCGTCTCGCCGGCGATCGAAGCCGGACCCGAGAGCCTCGAGGTGCGCCTCTTCGAATGGCAGGAGATCCCGTGGAGCGACCTCGCCTTCCCCTCGGTCGCGTGGGCGCTCAACCATTATCACGAGAGCCTCGTGAGCGGCGACCTGACGACGCGGCACAATCCGCTGTGAGTCTGCCCTTTTATTGCCTCACCGCGGCGCGCCCCTTATAGTCGGCGCGGCCCGCGCAGGATCAACCGACGGGTGGCAAGGGAGGCGGAAGAATGGACAAGATCAAGCTCTTCGTGCCGGCGGCGGCGCTGGCCCTGCTCGCGAGCGCGGCCTCGGCGCAGACCGTGAAGGTCGGCGTCATCAACACCTTTTCGGGCCCGGATTCGCAGCAGGGCGACATGCTCGAGCGCGGCCTGCAGCTCTACTACAAGCTGCATCAGAAGGACCTGCCCGCGGGCGTGAAAATCCAGCTCGTCGAGCGCGACGACACCGGCCTCAATCCCGAAACGGCGAAGCGCCTGGCGCAAGAGCTCGTGACGCGCGACCACGTCAACATCCTCACCGGCTTCGTGTGGTCGCCCAATTTCATGTCGGTGGCGCCGGTCGCCACCGAAGCCAAGGTGCCGACGATCAGCATGAATGCCGCGGCGTTGCCCGCAGTCGGTATGTCGCCCTTCATGGTGCGCACGTCCTTCACGCTGACGCAGCAGGCCTTTCCGCTCGGCACCTGGGCCGCGAAGCACGGCTTCAAGAAGGCCTATGTCGCCAACACCGACTACGCGCCCGGCAACGAAGGCTCGGGCGCCTTCTCGAAAGCCTTCACCGAGGCCGGCGGCCAGGTGCTTGGCCAGGTCAAGTTCCCGCCGCCGCCCACCACGCCCGATTTCGCGCCATATCTGCAGAAGGTGAAGGATGCGAAGCCCGACGTGCTCTACATCTTCGTGCCGGCGGGCGCGCAAGCGACCTCGATCATGAAGGCGGCGCGCGATCTCGATCTCAAAGGCGCCGGCGTCACCATCATCTCTACCGAGGACCTGGTGCCGGACGAAGAATTGAAGAACATCGGCGAGCAGGCGATCGGGCTCGAGACCTCGGGCATCTATACGGCCGACGCGACGCGTCCGGCGAGCAAGGCCTTCGTCGAGGCCTACTACAAGGAGTACGGCACCAAGATGGCGCCTGACTTCGAGACCGCCGACGCCTGGGACGGCATGAACATGATCTTCGACCTCGTCGCCAAGACCAAGGGCAAGATCGACGGCACCGAGGCGATGCAGTTCCTCAGCAACTGGAAGACCGACAAGAGCCCGAAAGGCACGGTCATGATCGATCCGGCGACGCGCCAGATCGTGCAGAACGTCTACATGCGCAAGGTTGAGAAGCAGGGCGACAAGCTCGTCGACGTGGAAACCGACAATCTCGGCATGATCAACGCGCTGGGACAACCCTACGCGGCGAAGTAAGCGATGCTCTTCCCCCTTCCTTGCCCTCCCCCGCATGGGGGGAGGGAATGATGCCAGGCTCCCTCCCCCGTCGCGGGGGAGGGTTGAGGCGGGGGTGAACCATGCCTGAAGCGCTCGCCGCCGCCATCAGCATCCTGTTCCATGGCTGCGCCTTCGCCATGGTGCTCTATCTCGTCTCGGTCGGCCTTTCGGTCACGATGGGGCTGATGGGCTTCGTCAATCTCGCACACGGCGTGTTTGCGGCCTTGGGCGGCTATGTCGCGACCAACCTGATGGCGAGCTACGGCGTGCCGTTCGTCCCGTCGGTACTGGCCGGCGTCGCGGCCGCGACGATCGCGAGCGTGCCGCTCGAGCGCGTGCTTTATCGCCGGCTCTATGGCGGCGACGAACTCGACCAGGTTCTGCTGACGATCGGGCTCGTGTTCATGTCGGTGGCGGCGGCGAAATTCCTGTGGGGCCCGCTTGCCGAGCCGTTCCATCCGCCCGGCTGGCTCTCGGGCCAGATCGTGATCGGCTCGCGCCAGTTCCCGACTTACCGCAGTTTCCTCATCGGCGCCGGCGCGGTGCTAGTGACGGTGCTGTGGCTCGGGCTAGAGCGCACGCGCTTCGGCGCGCAGATCCGCGCCGCGGTCGACAACCGCCGCATGTCGGAATCGGTCGGCATCAACACCTCGCGCCTCTTCACCTGGACCTTCGCGCTGGGCAGCGGGCTTGCCGCCTTGGGCGGCTCCTTGGGCGCCGAGATCCTCGCGATCGAGCCGGGCTATGGGCTCGAGCATCTCGTCTATTTCCTCATCGTCGTGTCGGTCGGCGGGCTCGGCACGCTGCGCGGGCCGTTCTTCGCGGCGCTATTGCTCGGCGTCGCCGATACCGGCTTCAAATATCTGCTGCCGGAGTTCGGCGCCTTCTTCATCTATGCGCTGACGCTCGTCGTGCTGCTGTGGCGGCCGCACGGGCTGTTCGGGCACGCATGACGAGCGCCGCCGCGACGCCTTCCGGCGCGACCCAATCCGTCGTCGACCGTTTCGCGCGGCGCCATCGCTTCCGCTGGTTCGAGTTCTTGCCGTGGGCGGTCGCGGCGGCGGCGTTCTTTGCCTTTCCCGACTATCTCGCATTGGGCGCGCAGGTGCTGGCGACCACCCTGTTCGCGCTCTCGCTTGACCTTATCCTCGGCTATGCCGGGATCGTGACGTTGGGCCATGCCGCGCTGTTCGGCACGGGCGCTTATGCCGCGGGACTTCTCGCGGCACACGGCTGGGGCGAGCCGGTGAGCGGGCTCGTCATCGCCGCGGGCGTTGCGGCGCTCGTCGGTTTTCTCAGCGGCGCGGTGCTGCTGCGCGCGCAAGGGCTGACGCTTCTCATGTTGACGCTCGTTGTCGCGGCGATGCTCTACGAGGCCGCGAACAAGGCGGCCGGCATCACCGGCGGCGCCGACGGGCTATCCGGCATGGAGGTGTGGCCGGTCCTGGGATTCCACTTCGATCTTTTCGGCGTCACCGCCTATTGGTATTGCCTCGCGATCCTGTTCGTGTGCTGGCTCATCGCGCGCATCATCGTGCATTCGCCGTTCGGCCGCTCCTTGACCGGCATCCGCGAGAACGAGCGGCGCATGCACGCGATCGGCTCGCCCGTCTATTGGCGCCTCCTCACCATCTACACGATCGCGGCGGCGATGGCGGGCGCGGCGGGCGCGCTCATCGCCCAGACCACGAGCTTCGTGGGCCTCGACGTGCTCGATCCGATCAACCGCTCCGGCGAGATCCTCATCATGCTGATCCTCGGCGGGGTCGGGCGGCTTTATGGCGCCTTCATCGGCGTACCGCTCTACATGATCCTCAAGGACCAGTTCGCCGAGGTCGACCCGGTCTATTGGTATTTCTGGATCGGGCTCATCCTTGTGCTCGTGGTGGTGTTCGCGCGCGGCGGCGCGCTTGGAGTTGCCGAGCGCCTCGTGCGGCGGTTCGGGAAGGGGTGAGACTTGGCCGAGGCGGCGCTCGAGACGCGCGGATTGTCGATGAGCTTCGGCGCGCTGCGCGTCGCCAACGACATCGACTTCCGCCTCGAGGCCGGCGCGCGCCACGCTTTGATCGGCCCCAACGGCGCCGGCAAGACCACCTTCGTCAATCTTGTCACCGGCGCGCTAAGCCCGAGCGGCGGGCGCATCCTTCTCGGCGGCGCCGACATCACGCGCCTCGCGCAAGCGCAGCGCGTCAAGCACGGGCTCGTGCGCACGTTCCAGATCACCGCGCTCTTCCGCGGGCTTGCCGTGCTCGAGAACGTGACGCTCGCCGTCGGCGAGCGCCACGGCCTCGCCGGAACGATGCTGCGCCCGGCCGGCCGGCATCGCCACGTCGTCGAGGAGGCCTATGCGCTGCTCGAGCGGTTGGGGCTTGCGGACGAGGCGCTGCGCCCGGTGAAGGAACTCGCCTATGGCCGTCAGCGCCTCGTCGAGATCGCGGTGGCGCTCGGGCTCGAGCCGAAGGTGCTGCTCCTCGACGAGCCCGCCGCCGGAGTTCCCGCGGGCGAGAGCGGCCGCATCATCGAAGTGATCGAGCAGCTCCCGGGCGACATCGCCGTGCTCATCATCGAGCACGACATGGACCTCGTCTTCCGCTTCGCCCGGCGCATCACCGTCCTCGTGCAGGGCGCGGTGCTGGTCGAAGGGCCGCCGCGCGAGATCGCCGCCGATGAGCGCGTGCGCCAGGTCTATCTCGGCGAGCGCCACACATGAGCGCTCAAGCCAACAGCGCCGGGCTCGCGCTCGCGGGCGTGCGGGCCGGCTATGGCGACACGGTCGTGCTCGAGGGCGTGGGCTTCGAGGTCGCGGCGGGCGGCACGCTCGCCATCCTCGGGCGGAACGGCGTCGGCAAGTCGACGCTCCTTGCCACCATCATGGGCCACACCACGCTCCATGCCGGCTCGCTCCGCTTCGAGGGCAGCGAGCTCAACGGCCTCGCGCCCTATCGGCGTTCCCGCCTTGGCATCGGCTTCGTGCCGCAGGAGCGCGAGATCTTCAAATCGCTGACCGTCGAAGAGAATCTGCTCGTGGCGGCGCGCGCCGGCAAATGGGACGCGGCGCGCGTCTATGATTTCTTCCCCTCGCTTGCCGAGCGGCGCAAGAACCGCGGCAACGAATTGTCGGGCGGCGAGCAGCAGATGCTGTCGATCGGCCGCGCCCTCATGGGCAACCCGCGCCTGCTCCTGATGGACGAGCCGCTCGAGGGCCTGGCGCCCGTCATCGTCGAGACCGTTCTCAAGGGCCTCGACCGGCTGAAGCGCGAGGATGATCTGACGCTGCTGCTGGTCGAGCAGCATGCGCGCATCGCGCTGGGCTTCGCCGAAGCGGCGATCGTGCTCGACCGCGGCCGCATCGTGTTCACGGGACCGAGCGCCGAGCTTCTCGGCGCGCCCGAGCGGCTTGCCTCCCTCATGGGCGTGTCGCGCGACGGGCTTACTGCCGAGGCATGAGGCGCGCCGATGGCGAGCCTTGCGGCGCCGGCTCGGGCGGCTTCGGCGCGAAGACGCAGCGCGGCGCCCCCTTGCCCGAGATCGCCGCGAGGCGCGACCATTCCCACACCTTGTCCCAATAATCCTTTTTGACCGCGGCCGTGGCCTGCGCGTTATCGACGATGTAGCCGAACTCTTGGAGATCGGTCGGATAAAGATTCTCCGAGCCGATGTAGAAAGCGCGATTGTCGACCAGCCAGAACTTGGCATGAGTGCCGATCGGCTGCTTGTCAGGCCACATCGCGTCGGGACCGAAACGCAACGGCGCGAGATGAAGCCGCCGGCACAGCAGGCTCGACAGGTCCGGGTCCTTGAGCCCGCTGCGCTCACCCACAACGTCTTTTATTTTCTGCGCCACGTCGTCAAGCGACACGTCGTTGCTGTAGTCGCCGATCGGCCCGCGGGCGCCGGGATTCGATAGCACGATCCAGGCGTCGCCATTTTTCTTGGCGATCAGGTCGGCGACCGCTTCGAGCGCGGCGTCAGGCCAGGATCGTCCGACCGCGCCATCCGCCAATGCGAAGGCGACATCCTGCTGCACCATAAAGATCGAGCGCGTCGCTGCCCCGAGCATGAGGTCGCGCGCGATCAGCGACTGATCGGCAAAGTCCCTCGTCACGCCTTTCGCCAGGCGACCGACGGCAAGAACCTGAATGTCTCCCGGTGCGGGCGCGACAGAAGGCGGTAGCTTAATTTTTTCGATGCAGGCGTCGTCGCGATCGCTCGCCTGCGCGCCAAAGAAAGCAAAGTGCTCATCCACCCCTGCGACGGGCAGGCGCGAGCACACCACGCCCCAAAGCTGATCGGCAAAGCGGCTGGCGGTGTGCGCCGCCGGTCCTTCGATGCGCATGGAGAGGTCGAAGACCGGATCCTTTACCAGATAATCCGGACTCCACATGTTGTGACCGCCGACGATCGCGCGTTCGCCGTCGACAGCGACGATCTTTGCGTGGTTCCAAGAGAAGCCGTTGCAGGTCGGGCTGTCGTTGCATGAGCGCATCGCCGCCGTATAGACGCGCAGGCGCGACATCGGCGCGGAGCGCGCGTCGCGAACGAGCTCGTCGAGGTATTTGCGGGCGTCGGCGCCGCTCGGCGGATAGTCGCCCATGATCGCCCTGATCGTCACGGCGCGGCCGCTATAGGCGAGCCAGGTGACGGCATCGCGCAACGCCGCGAGGAACCGGCCGTCGGCCGGCGGCGCAAGCTCCGTGATGTCGACCGATTGCCGCGCCGAAATCACGAGGCCGTAGAACAGATCCACGATCTTGTCCGCGGGGCCAAGGCAGAAGCGGCGCGGCCGGGTTCTGGGCCGGGCGACGGACGCCGCCAACTCGCCGCAGCGCCCGGTTGCGCAATCCGGCTGCGCGCGGCAGAGCGGAAGACGGAAATCGGCGTCGCATCGTTTGCAATCGAGGGGAATGTCTCGGACCGCGGCCGCCGGCTCGCCCCACACCTTGGGCGTTTCGATAAGCCAGCCCGGCGTCAAACGGTTGCCGCTCGTCAGCTCGTAGGTCGTGCCTCGGTACGAGCGGAGCGGATCGGTCTTCTCGATTTCTTCGAGGGCCTGCTTCGTCAGCGGTACGCTGGAATGCGGGTCGAGCGGCTCGATCCCGAACCGTGCGATTGCTTCGGCAGTTCCGCCTCCATGGGTGTGATTGATCCCTTCGGGCGGCGGCAAGGCCGCGCAACCGCCGATCAGGGGCACCAGAGCGAGGAAGAACCATCGGAACATAAGAGGAAAAACGCCGCCGCCAATCTGAACGCGCCACGGCAATCGAAATTTCGCTCGCCAGATTGTGGGCGAAGGCCCCGCCGCCGAGGCATGCCGGAGACGTGATGGGGATTAGACCAAGGCATAGGGATACCGTGTGACGCCCGGGGTGTATGATCAGAGGATGATCAGACACACGAAAATGCGCGCCGCCGCCGGGGCCGCGCTCGCCACCATGCTCGGCCTCGCCATCGCGGGATGCACGGGGCCGCGGGGCGGCCAGGGCTACTACCCGCCGCCGGGCGGCTACTATTCGCCCTACGGCAACGACACGACACAGAGCTCGACCTGCGGCGCGCTCGGCACATGCGCGCCGAGCAACTATCCGCGCATCGAGCCGGGCGACGAGCACGGCGATTGAAAGGAGGAGCCATGACGAGGGCGGGTGCAGCAGCGATGCTCACGCTGGCGCTCCTGGCGCTGGGCGCTTGCGCGCCCGCGGGTCCGCCTTTCGCGACCGTCGCCGCGACCTTGCCGCCCGTGCCGCCGGGCGAAGCGCGGGTCTATTTTTACCGCTGGCTCGAGCCCTATGAGACGACGGCCGAGAGCACCGTCATCCTCAACGGCGCGCCGGCGGGGATAAGCCAGACCGGCGCCGCGTTCTATCGCGACGTGGCGCCCGGCCGCTACACCATCTCGCTCACAAGCCGCGGCGTCTATCCAAACCAGTTCAAGACGGTCGAGCTTGCCGCCGGGCAGACCGCCTATGCCCGCATCGAGTCGTTTCGCGCCTGGTGCAACGACAGCGGCGGCGGCTTGAATGGCGGATCCAGCGCCGGCTGCTACGACACGTTCGTCGTGGAGCTCATCGATCCCGCGGTCGCGCTCGGCGAGATGCGCGATCTCTCGTTCATCCGCGGATAAGGCGGACGAGGCAGACCCTAACCTCTCCCCGCCGGGGAGAGGTCGGCGCGAAGGCGCCGGGTGAGGGGGGAATTGGGGAGCGCATCGGCCCCCCTCACCCCAACCCTCTCCCCGAGGGGAGAGGGTGTTTCAAGGCAAAAAAGAAGAACCCGCCAGCCGGGTGGCTGGCGGGTTCGAAGGTGCTTCTACTGCTGTTATTAGAACTTGAAGAGGGTTTGGAAGTCGGCCATCTCGCGAGTGCCGTGCGCGCCCGACCACACGAGTTCACGCATCCAGCGGAACTCGAGGAGGAACTGCGCGGCCGGAACCGGGGTCCACTGGATGTTGGCCGTGGCCGACTGGTTCTGCTCGAACAGCGTGTTGAGACCGGCCGCCGAGGTTCCGGGGCCAGCAGCGGTGCCAACCGCGTCCCACGTCCCCGCCGCATCCGGCTTGGAGATATGGTCGTAGCCATAAGCGACGGTCGAACGCCACTCGGTCGTCCACCAGTGAGTGTAGCTGACGTTTATGCCCCACACGCGCGGCTCAGAGCACCGGTAGAAACCGCCGCCGGCCGGGTTGGCGCCAGCGAGGTTCGTAGAAGTCGAGCAGACCAAGCCCTCTTCCCACTGCGTGCCGAGACCGCCGCCGGCGAGCGCCCAGTTGTACTGCGCCGCGCCCTGGCCATAGCCCAACTGCCAGGCAAACTTGTCGGCACCGAACGTGTTGAAGTGGCCGGTCTGGGCGAGCTGATAGCCCCACTGGCTCACGGTGGAAGACGGGATCAGCGGGCTCGCGCCGCCAGAGAACGCGCCGGCCAGAGCGCCAGCGGCCGGGATGTTGTCAAGATGCTCTTGCATCACGGCGATCGCGAGAGCGGCATGGCCCCAAGGCTGGTCGATGCGGGCCTTGGCGGTGAAGGCCGGGATGCGCTGCTGGAGGGCCAACGAGTCGTAGTTGTTCCAGGTCGACACCGCATTGGTGCCGGCCGCGCCGTATGCAGAGCCCAGTATGCCGGCAGCCCCGGTACCCGTCTGGCCGCCCGGGTTGTTCGACAGGATGCCCGCGCTCTGCGACTCTTCGATCGAGCCGGCGACGCTGATACCGTTGGGCAGCAGGTAGGTGTAGCGGATCTGCGGCTCCTTGGTCGTGCCGGGGCCCATGAACGAGCCGGCCTCGACCGCGCCGTCGGCCGCGTCGGCCCAAGCGTCGAGATCGACGTAGTTCGAGTTGGTGAAGCCGATGAGCCACGGACCCAACGTGCCATAAGCCTGCTTCAGGCGCGGCGTCGAGGTATTGGAGCAGCAGTTCGTGCCGCTCGTGACAGAGGTGGTCGAGGGGCCGCCGCCGTTCGAAGAATAGGTCGCGGCAAAGTCGATTTCCCAATAGGTCTTCAACTCGCCGTAGGGCGTTGGCGTCCGCGTCTCGAAGAACGGATGGGTCGCATTCGGATTGATGCGGATGGAGCCGTGGTTGTTGTGCGAGGCGGGAACGCCACCCACGCCCGCGGCCTGGACGGTCGGGCCGGTCAGGTTGATGTTGTTCGAGTCTTCGTTCTGCTGCGCGCCCGCGGACGTGCCAGCATTGTTGAAGTCCCAGGTCGTGTCGATCTGGATCACGCCGCCGACATGCAGCGATGTGTTGGTACCCGGGACGATGAAGGAACCCGGAAATGAGCCGGCGCCCGAGAGCGGTGCGGCCGGCGCCGGCGCCTGCGCATTGGCGCCAGAGAGACCGACCATCAACGCCGCGGCGGCGGTGAAGCTTCCCAGCGCAGTTGCCGAGAGGTAGCTGCTTGTCTTTTTCATTAGGGTTCCCCCAATGTGAAAATCCGATGGCGGCAACGTACCTACCGCCGCCGTGGTTAATTCAGCCTCGGCGGAGGTTTAAGGCAAGTTTCTCCAAGCCAATGAATGGCGATTGCTAAATCCATGTGACTTTCGCGCAACACCAATGCAGCGGGGGCCGACTTGATAAAGGCTTTTTGCGAAATTTTATTACAAATCAGGCGATTTCGGGTCGCCGGAACCCTTCTTTTCGCCGCCCTTCTGGTGCTGACCTCCTGCCAGCCCCCGCCCGGCAGCAGCGCCCCCTATGAAGGTTCGGGCAGCCCAAGCGGCGGCGGCCGCAATTGGGCCAACTGAGCCGCCTCAGCTGCCGAGTCGCGCGACACCGGCAGAGGCCGGGGCGAGTCCCGGCGCAAGTGCGAGCATCAACTTGAAGTGCACGATGCGCTGGGCGAGAGTTGCGCGATGAACCGCGCCGAACGCCGCCTCGGCAAAAAGGGCCTTGCCGCGCCCCACACGATCGCACGCCTGAGCACACTGCTCGCGCCGGCGATTGCGTTGCAGAAGGAAGGGCGGCTCCCCGCCGCGGTAGCAGCATATCGCGAAGCGCTGCGGGTCGAGCCTGCAAACCCGGCGGCCTGGTGCGCTGTCTCATACATGCTGGTCCAACTGCAGAGCTACGAGGAGGCGCTCGAGGCGGCTCGCACGGCGGCCACCTACAACCCGAAGCTGCCCGAGGCGCACCACAATCTTGGCGTTGCCTATATGAATCTTGGCGCATTCCCGCAAGCGATGCGCTCCTACGCCGAAGCGGCGCGTCTTAGTCCAAACAACTGGCGGCATGCGCAAAATCTGCTTCTAGCTTCGCTCTACCGCAGTGACATGACGGTCGAGCAGACGAACGACCTCCACAAGACAACGATGGCTCGCTTCAACGTGCCGCAGCGGGGACCTGTGGCGCGGCCTGATGCGCATGAGCGCATCCGTGTTGGCTATCTGTCGAGCGACCTGTACCAGCACCCGGTCACAGACATCCTGCTACCGGTGGTCAAGCGTCTCGACCCGGCGCGATTCGAGATTTTCTTCTACAGCCACGACAGCTTCCCTGACCACGTGACCGAGTCCCTCCGCCGGATCGCGACAAAGTTCCGTTCGATCGACAACCTGAGCGATGCCGATGCCGCGGCGCTCATCCGGCGCGACAACATCGACGTCCTCGTCAGTCTTTCCGGTCACTTCAACGACAACCGGCCGCTCGTCTGCGCCCATCGGGCGGCGCCGGTGCAAATCAGCATGCACAATGTCGTAACGAGCGGGCTTCGCGAGATGGACTACTTTGTCGCGGACAGGTGGACCCTTCCGGCATCCGCGCGCGACTGGTTCAGCGAAGAAATAGTTTGCATCGAACCGATCTATATGGTCGACGGCGCGCCCGAATTGCCGCCGATCCGCGAGCGCGTGGGCGATGGCCCGGTGTTCGGATCGTTTAACAATCCGCTGAAGATCTCAGACGCGTGCCTCACGCTGTGGGGCCGGATTCTTGCGCGGCTTCCGGCGGCGCGACTCGCGCTCCGCTACCGCGATGCCTATGCGAACCAGAGCTTGCGCCGACGCATCCTGACCGGCGTGTGCGCGGCGGGAGCGAACCCAAGCCAGGTCGTATTCTATCGCGGCACGAAAGTGTCGATGCTCGAACACCTCGACCAATACAACGCGATTGACGTGGCGCTCGACACGTTTCCGTTCAGCGGTTCGACCACCACCTTTCAGACGCTGGTCATGGGCGTGCCGCTCGTCGCGCTGGCCGGCGATCGCATGGCGGGGCGGTGGAGCGAGTCGATCCTGCGCACGGTTGGCCGCCAGGACTATATCGCCGCGACGCCCGAGGAGTATGTTGAGCTCGCTTGCGCCACAACCGCCCTGCCGCTCGAAGCGCGCGCTGCACAGCGCGCGCTCGTCGTGCGATCGTCACTATGCGATGCGGATTCTTACGCGCGGCAGGTGCAGGATATGTTCATCGAACTGGTGCAGCGAAGGGCGCGAGCGCCCGCGTGATTCCAGCGGCGGCCCTCGGAATTACGGCGGGTTCTGAGCCGGGACGCCGAGTCGCGCGAGACCGGCGGCGGCCGGGGCGAGTCCCGGCGCGAGCGCGAGTGCTTGACGGAAGGCCGACTCGGCCTCGGCGCGCCGGTCCTGACGCTCCATGAGCACGCCGAGATGGAAATGGCAGAGCGGCTCCGCGGGCGCGAGCGCGAGCGCGTCGCGCAAGGCGCGCTCCGCGGCGGCAAAGCGCCCCTGCTCGTAAAGACAGCGGCCGAGATCGGCCTGCAGACTCCATTCTCCCGGCGCGATCCGCGATGCATCGCGAAACGCGGCCTCGGCCTCGGCGAAGGCACCGCGCGCGATAAGGCGCTCGCCGAGGCCCGCGAGATAGCGCACGGCGCCGTGGCGCAAATCGTCAGCCGTCGCCGCCTGTCCGGCCGTGCGCGCGATCTCGCTCGCGCGGAGCGCCAAGGCGGCGGCACGGCGGCGCGCGAGATCAAGATCGGGATCGCGCGTGATCGCGGCGCCATAGGCTTCATCGGCGCGGCCGAAATCGCCCAATCCTTCCCAGCATTCGCCGGAGCGCACGAAGAGCGCGGCGTCATTCGCGCCGCGCTTCAGGAGCACGTTGTAGATCTGCAGCGCCGCTTTCAGCTGGCCGGCGCGCTGCTGCGCCAGGCCCTTCTCATAGAGTTCGAGCGAATCGGCCTCGGGCATTCGCCCGTTATAATGGCGGGAAAGCAGGGAGGGAAACGCCATGAAGCCGCACGAGCGCGCCCAATATTCGGCCATCGTCGACCGCCCGAAGCTTGCGCTCCCCGCGGGCGTGCGCCTCGTCATCTGGCCCATCGTCAATCTCGAAGTGTGGGAGATCGAGCGGCCGATGGCGCGCACGGTCCTGCCGGCGCCGACCGGCGTCGCGGTGGCGCCCGATCTATGCAACTGGAGCTGGCACGAATACGGCATGCGCGTCGGCGTGTGGCGCTTCTTCGAGGCGTTCGACCGCATTCACGCGCGCACCACGCTCTCGATCAACGCCGCCGTCTGCGAGCGCTATCCGCGCGTGGCGGAGGCCGCGCGCGAGCGGCGCTGGGAGTTCATGGGCCATTCGCTCGTGCAGATGCCGATCCACGCCGTCCCCGACCAGCGCGCCATGATCCACGAGGCGCTCGACCGGCTCGAGACGTTCACCGGCGCGAGGCCCAAGGGCTGGCTCGGGCCAGGCCTCACCGAGACTTACGAGACGCCCGATCTTCTCGCCGAAGCCGGCGTCCAATATGTCGGCGATTGGGTCTATGACGACGAACCGACGGTCATCAGCACCGCGCACGGCCCGCTCGTGACGCTGCCCTACACGGTCGAGCTCAACGACATCCCGCTCGCGATGGTGCAGCATCATCACGGCGACATCCTCTTGAAGCGCGCGTGCGACCAGTTCGACCGGCTCTATGCCGAAGGCACGCGCCGCGCGAAGATCCTGTCGATCGCGATCCATCCCTATATCACCGGCGTGCCGCACCGCATCCGCTATCTCGAAGAGTTCCTGGCCTATGCGCGGCGCCACGAGGGCGTCCAGTTCTGGACCGGCGAGGAGATCCTCGACTGGTACCGCGCGGCCGCAAACGTCGCTGCGGCGCGGGGCTGATGGCGCGCGGCCTCGGCTCCCTCATCCGCCATGCGCGCCACACCACCGTGTGGCGCCGCTTTGGCACCGACACGATGGTGCCGAAGAAGGCCTATCTCGCCAATCTCGCGCTCGCCGCCGATTGTCTCGCCGATCCCGCGATGAGGGACGGCGCGATCGTCGAATGCGGCACCTGGCGCGGCGGCATGGCGGCGGGGCTCGCGACGATCGGCGGGCCAGCGCGCGACTATCACTTCTTCGACAGCTTCGCGGGATTGCCGCCGGCCGGCGCCGAGGACGGCGCCTACGCGCAGCACGCGCAGCGCCGCAACACGCTCTGGCACGACAACAACCGCGCGAGCCGCACCGAGTTCATGGCCGTGATCGCACGCGTGGCCGTGCCGCCGGCGCGCATCCACGTCTATGAGGGGCTCTTCGGCGACACGCTGCCGCGTGCCGCGACCGGCCCCATCGCGGTGCTGCGGCTCGACGGCGACTGGTACCGCTCGACACTCGAATGCCTCGAGGCGCTGTGGGACAAGGTCATGCCCGGCGGGCTCGTGCTGATCGACGACTACTATGCCTGGGAAGGCTGCACCAAGGCGGTGCACGCGTTCCTTGCCGGGCGCGAAGCGCGCGAGGCGATCCAGCAAAGCTGCAGCGGCAAGGTCTGCTTCATCGTCAAGAGCGGCGGCCACGCGGGCGAGGAGGAACGATGAGCCGCTTGGGCAGAGGGATCGAAGGCCGCCTCCTCTATTGGCGCGACTTGAGGCGCTATCGCGCCATGGCCGATCCGGCGCGCTATCCGATCACCGGACGCTGGCCCTTCTATCGCGACCGCTTTCGCGGCGCGGGCGAGCTTGGCGAATATTTCCACCAGGATCTGTGGGCCGCGCGCAAGCTCTATGAGGCGCGGCCGGCGCGCCATGTCGACGTCGGCTCGCGCATCGACGGCTTCATCGCGCACTGCCTCGTCTTCATGGAGGTCGAGGTGGTGGACATCCGGCCGCTCGCGCACCCGCCCAAGGGCTTGCGCTTCATCCAGGCCGATGCGGCGCGCATGGCGGATTTCGCCGACGGCAGCATCCCGTCGCTCTCGAGCCTGCACGCGGCCGAGCATTTCGGCCTCGGCCGTTATGGCGACGCGATCGACCCCGAGGGCCACGTCACCTTCATGCGGGCCTTGGCGCGCGTGCTCGCGCCGGGCGGGCGGCTCTATTTCAGCGTGCCGGTGGGCCGCGCCCAGAAGATCGAGTTCAACGCCCACCGCGTGCTGCGCCAGGACACCGTGCGCGAGGTGATGGGCGCGCTGAGCTTGCGCTCGTTCTCGCTCGTGCGCGGGGACGGCACCGTGCTCGAGGATGTGGGCCCGGACGCCGCCGATGCAGTCGAGTACGGCGTCGGCCTGTTCGAGTTCGCGAAGCCCTAAGCGCGCTCCTGCCGATCAGGCAGCCGGTCGAGCAACTGTGGATTGGCGAGCGGGCGGCGCGACGCGATGAAGACGGCGCGCGCAAAGCGCCCGCTGAACAGCTCGGGCCGGGTCCAATCGCACGGAAACTCCTCGTGCGCAGGTTGCGTCGCGGGCACGTAGACATGCTCGTAGTGACGCCGCAGCTCCCGCATCAGCCACGGGCGCGTCGGGCGGCAGCCGCGCCCGGTCGTCGATTGCGTCGGCGACCCTCGCTCCTCGGGAACGAGATTGACCGCCTCGTCGGTGCCGAACGAGACGCACGTCTCGAGCAGGAGGAGATCGGCGCAGCGTTCGGCGAGCACGGTCAATACGCCGGCCGGATCGCTCACGTGATAGAGGAGCCCATAGCAATAAACGATGTCGAAACGCTCGCCGAGGCTCCGCGCGATCCCATCAACCCCGATCGGCATCAGCGTGACGTTCGCCGCCTTGGCGTAACCGATGCGGCGCAGGGATTCGAGGTTGGCGGCAAAAACGCGGCAATTCTCGGGCCGCGGCTCGGTCGCAACCACGGTGCAGTCGCGGTCAAGGAAGAACGAGGTGTGATCGCCGATGCCGGCGCCGACCTCGAGCACGCGCTTGCCCACGAGCTCGAGCCGCAACGACGCCAGATGCTCGAGCCGGCGCGCGTTGTGGCGCTGGTAGTGGCCGCCGCGGAAGCTCTTCTCGGCGGCGCGGTCGGCCTTGCGGTCGACATGGAGCTCCGCGACGAGATCGGCCAAGCCTATCCGCAGCAACGGCCGGCCGGGACGGCTCATTTGCCGAAGAGCCCCTTCAGCGGGTTGAAGCCGCTGCCGCTGCTGCCGCTGTTGCTGCCGCCGGGAAGGCTGCCCACGCCCGGAACCTGGTTGACGCCCGGCACGCTGTTGAGGATCGCGCCCGGCGTGCTGACCAGTCCTTTGGCCGTGCCTTGGAGCGCGCCGGCAAGATCGGGCCGGTAGCTCAGATCGTCCCACGGACCGCTGACGATGATCGGCACGCTGACGAGGCCCGCCATGCTCGGCGTGACCTTGTAGTCGACATGCCGGTTCGGCAGATCGACCGTGCCCGCGCCGGTCATCGGCACGACACCCGATTTGAGCTGCACGTCGTTGTTCTTCAGGATGCCGTTGGTGATGACGAAGGTGCCGGTGAGCGAGCCGAACGGCGTCACGTTGTCGCCGCCCGTGCCGCCGGTGATCGATTTGGCCGCGTTCTGGGCCAGCGAAACGAGGTTGACGCCCTTGAGCTCGCCGTCGGCGAGCGCGAAGGCGCCCTTGCCGTTCAAGGCCGAGACGAGCGCGCGCTGGCTCTTGCCGCTGCCGGCAACGTCGAAATTGACCTTCGCCGTGCCGGTGAGGCGGTCCATGTTGGCCGCCGCCTGGAGCAGCGGCTCGACCTGGACGCCCGAGAGCGAGAAATTCATCGCGACACCCGGCGTCGGCGCAGCGCCATCGACATTGATCTTGCCCGTACCCTGGCCGCCATAGAGCGTGAGCTGGGACAGGTCAGTCTCAAGCTTGCTGTCCTTCAGATGGATCGCGAGCGCGCTCGGACCGACCTGGATCTTGCGATAGAGGATCGAGCCCGCCTTCACGTCGAAATCGGCGTTGGCGAGGCCCAGCCCCGAAACGTCGATGGGAGCATCGCTCCAGCCGGAACTGGCGGCAGCGGGAGCAGCGGGCGCACCGCCCGCCGGCTTCGCCGCCCCCGGCGCCGATGCCGGGGTAGCGCCCGCGCCCGCACCGGTCTCGGGCGGGAGGTACGGGTTTACGTCGAGCTTGTCGACGGCAAGCGAGCCTTTGAGCGCAGGCTTCGCGCCGCCCAGATCGACCGCGAGCGAGCCTTTGCCCGTGATCGCGTCGATCGCGATGTCGGCGTCGCTGAAGGAATACTTGCTGCCGGCGGCATCGACCTTGCCTTTGATCATGAGCTTCTGCAACCCGCCGCCTGGAGGCAGCGGCGAGCCCGCCCAGGTCGCGAGGTCGCGCACCGAGGGCACGGTGAGGTCGATCGTGCCGCCGAACTTCTGCGGCGGTAAGCCGGTCATGTTGCCGGCGAATCCAACCGTCAGCGGCGCGCCGTCCAGCTTGATGCTGAAGCCGCTTTCCTTGCCGGAGAGGAGCGCGTCGGGCTTTTGGACGCCGAGCGAGAGCGCGAGCTTTTGCCCGTTATATTGCGCAGACCCCTCGGCCGCGAGCGGGCTTGAGAGACTCGGCAGCGCGAGCTTCATGTTGATGGCGCTCACCTCCTTTTCGACGCCGGTGCGGTCGTCGCGGTAGGAGATGTTGCCGTTTTCGATGCGCACATCGCTGAGGCTGATCCCGGAGAGCGGCAGTCCACCCCCGCCGCCCGCGGCGGCCGGTGCAGGTGCTGCGGTTGGCGTCTTGGCGCCCGGCGCTCCGGCAGCCGGCGCGGCCGTCGCGAAGGCCCAGTTGGGCTTGCCGTTCTTGTCGATCTCGAGCGAAATCTGCGGCTCGGTCAGCACGAATTCGCCAAGCTCGATCCCGCCATGCAGGAGCGGCAGCACGCGCAGCTCGATCGCGAGCTTCTTGAGCGACACCATGTTGGGATCGTGCGCGCCCGGCGCATTGGCGAAGGTCACGTCGCTTGCCTCGACCGCGACCGAGGGCAGGAAGGAAAGGCGCACCGGGCCTTTGATGGCGAGGTCCCGCCCGGTCTGCTGCTTCACGAGCGATACGAGTTGCGCCTTGTAGGTGTCGGTCGGGATGAGGAACGGCGCGACGAGAAGCGCGACGACGACGAGCACCACGAGAGCGCCGATTCCGATCAGCCATTTCTTCAAGTTGACCTCCTTATGGCCTGTCGCTGCTCAAAAATGCTGCAAACGTGTCATCGCTGCAACGGCGCGGCACGAACTCGCTGCAGACTATGGAATTTATATTGCAGCGCCAATCCCCGCGGGGCAATCGTTGCGCGGGCACCCAAAATGGCAAGCGAATTGCAGATGTGAGCACGAAGTCGCCTAGGCGGTGCGTTCGGCAGGGGAGTCTGTCCATTTGCTGTGCACGCCGCCTACGGATCAGGCAGGAACGGCCGTCCGGCGAGTGAAACTTTGAAGGGGATTTAAGACCATGTACCAAAAAACGTTCGCCAGCGTCGTGGCGCTTTGCGCAGGGGCGCTTGCGTTGCCGCAGATCGCGCAGGCGCAAGCACCCGTCGCTCCCGCGCCGGCGGCACCTGCCGCCCCGGCAGCGCCCGCCGCGCCGACCTCGAACGCGATGACGACGCCGGCGATGGGCGGGACGATCACCGCCGATCCCAACCCGTACAGCCTCGATCTCGGGCCGTGGCTCGGCAAAACCTATGTCACGGGCGAACTGACCGGCCTCGGTTTGGTACAGAACCATCCGGTGCCGAGCACGCGCGGCATCAACCCGCCGACACTCTCCAACGGCTTCTCCGGCAACAGCAGCGGCGAGGCCGACATCTCGAACGGCATGGTGCAAATCCAGAAGACCGACGGGATGTTGCAGTACTACCTCGACGCCGGCATTTATTCGCTGCCGGTGGTCGGCGTGCCTTATATCGATGCGGCGCACGCCAACAGCGCGCTCTTCGGGCCACTGCCGATCGCTTACGCGAAGTGGGCGCCGACAGACACTTTCTCGATCGAGGGCGGCAAGTTGCCGACTCTGATCGGACAAGAAGGCACCTTCACCTTCCAGAACCTCAACATCGAGCGTGGCCTTCTCTGGAACGTCGAGAACCTCATCAATCGCGGCGTCCAGGCCAACTACACCTGGGGGCCGCTGGCCTTCGCGCTCTCGTGGAACGACGGCTACTACACCGACCGCTTCCAGTACCTCACCGGCCAGGTGGTCTGGACCGTCGACAGCAACAACACCATCGTCCTCGCCGGCGGCGGCCAGTTATCGAAGTTCACCCACCTCAATCCCGGACCCTACACGATCGGGAATCTGGCGCTCGTCAATACGCAGAATCAGTCGAGCTTCATCGCCACGTCGAATCAGGCACAGGTCGACTTGTCCTGGACCTATACGAACGGGCCTTGGGTCATCAATCCCTATGTTCAGTACACCCATTCGCCGCCGGTTACGGCGATCGGCCTGTTCGGCGCCGGCGCCGGCGCGCCGTTCTTCGTGGCGAGTGGCGAGACCTACGGTGCTTCGCTGCTCGTGGGCTACACGTTCGACCCGTCGACGACGCTCATGGGCATGAGCCTCGGCGGCTGGAGCCTGCCGGCCCGCATCGAGTGGATCGGATCGAGAGGCGCCAGCGCGACGAATATCGGCGGCGTCAACATCCCCGATGCCGCCAACCTGCTCGGCTATGGCGCCAACAGCAAGGCGTGGACGTTCACGATCTCGCCGACCTATCAGTACAAGATCTTCTTCGCCCGCGCCGAGGCATCGCTCGTCAAGGCCAGCGATGTGGCGCAGGGCTCGACCAGCCTGGGCACGTTCGGCGCCGGCTTCGGCTACACCGGCAACAGCAGCATCCAGGTCCGCGGCCTGCTCGAAGCGGGCATCGTGTTCTAGCGGCGATCAGCGTAACCATGAGGCGGCCGGTCCCTCGGGACCGGCCGTTTCCTTTTGGCGCGGACGCTCAGTACTTGATGTGCAGTGCCACTTTCGTCGCGCCTTCGCCGACGAGGAATGCGGCATCGGTGAACCGCGGCCGCGAGACCACGGCGCGGATGCCGTTCGAGAGCGCATAGCCTTCGGTCGGATAGCCGATGAAATTCGTGTCGAGCTTGCCGTTGGCGTTCTCGTCGTGATAGGCGCCGACGGCGTAGCGGCCACGCAATGCGTCGAACGTCACGGTGATCGGGGCGAGACTCGCCTTGAGCTTCACGTGCTGGTCGGAATGATCGCCGTCCGGAAACTCGTCGGCGCGCGAGAAGAGCGCGACATAGAGATCGCCCTTGGCGCTGTGCAGCCCGTCGATCGTCACGACAATCTTCGCCGCGTGGGCCGTGCCCGCCCCGAGCGCAACGCAAACGGCGGCCGTGGCAAGGAGGGCACGCGGCAATTTCATAGCTTTCATCACCGGGACCGCGGCGCCCGATCGGGCGGCGCCAGCAATTTAGCAAAAATTTTAGGCGATTCACCGGGAATTAACCGGCGCGGCGCGAAGCTCACGTGACGCTCACACGAGAGGGCCCGCCATGAAAGCCCGCGCCCGCATACTGACCGAGACCGAAGTCGCCGAGCCCATCCGCGGCTGGGGGCCGGGGCTTATCCTCGCTGCCATCGCCTCGTGGGCGATCGTGATCGAGGCGGTGCGCTTTCTCGCCTGGCTCATTTGACGAGTTCGAACAGGTTCGGTTGGGCATCCTCACTGGTCGTGCCCGGGCCTGCGTGCCGGGCATCCACGGGTTTTCCTGCAATAAGCTAGATCGTGAATGGCCGGAACAAGTCCGGCCATGACGAACGAAGAGCATCCGATTGCGGCGAAGCGGGAAACGCTTTAGCGCGCGCCCTCGTGGAAGAGGACGACGCGCACCGTTTGCACCAGGATCAGGAAGTCGAGGAAGAGCGTGCGGTTCTTCACGTAGTAGAGGTCGTAGGCAAGCTTCTGGCGCGCATCGTCGAGCGAGGCGCCATAGGGATAGTTCACCTGCGCCCAGCCGGTGATGCCCGGCTTCACCGAATGCCGCTCGCGGTAAAACGGGATGCTACCCGCGAGCTCGTCGACGAAGTAAGGCCGCTCGGGCCGCGGGCCGACGAAGCTCATGTCGCCCTTCAAGACATTGACGAGCTGCGGCAACTCATCGACGCGGAACTGGCGCAAGACCGCACCCACCCGCGTCACGCGCGGATCGGCCGTCGTCGCCCATTGCGGCCGGCCACTCTCGGCGTTGTGCCGCATGCTGCGGAACTTGAGGAGGGTGATGATCCGGCCTTCGCGCCCAACCCGGTCCTGGCGGTAGAGCACGGGGGCGCCGTCCTCGATATAGATGGCGAGCGCCGCCAGGAGCATGACCGGCAGCACGAACACCAGAAGCAGGAAAGCGATGATAATGTCGAACGCGCGCTTCATTGCGTCGATGAGCACGCCCTGCCGGAAGCCGTCGGAGAAGATGAGCCAGCTCGGCTGCAACGAATCGAGATCAACCTTGCGCGTCTCGCGCTCCCAGAATGTCAGGTAGTCGACCACGTTGATGCCGGCGATCTTGCAGTGCAGGAGCTGCAGAATCGGCATGCCGCGGCGCTCGTCGGTCGCGACCACGACCTCGCGCGCCCGCGCCGCGCGGGCGGCCCGCATCAGCGCGTATTCATCGTCGGTACGGTCGAGATCGAGCTTCGCGCCCATCACCACGCGCAGATCGCCGCAGGCGTGAATGAAGCCCATGGCGCGGAACGAACGCGCGGCGCCGCGCGTGACGTGTTCGGCGATGCGGCTCGCCTTGATGCCGGTGCCGAGCACCAGGACCGGGCGGCGGAAGCGCTCGCTGTCGGCGTGGCGCAGGAAGAGCGTGCGCGTCGCCACGACCGCCGCCATCCAGGCGAAGGCCGCCTTGAGGCACCAGCCGACCCAGCCGCCCTCGACGCCGTTGGGCGCATCGTTGGAGAGGACGAACGTCGCGACCGCGGCCAAGGGCAGCAGCAGCAGAAGTGCCGCCACCGCCTTCACGGCCATGAGGCGCGGATCGAGGAAGACGTCGTGGTGATAGAGCCCGACCGCGACCATGGCGAGAACGGCGAGCGCGGCGACCCCGAGCGAGACCTGCGCCGGCGCCGCTGCGAGGCGGAAGGCCGCGGCCTCGGTGGGCGCGTTGACGAGATAGAAGGCGCCCGCCAGGAGCATCGCCTCGGCGAGGCCGAGCGCGAGCGCCGGAACGGGCACGAAATGTCCGAAGATGCGCAGCATTCCCGCGCTGTCTTATCGCGAGAAGGTTGCAAAACTGCGAAAGCGGGCGATCCCCGCACTACACGTTAACGAGAGCTTTACGCGGCCTTCTCGAGCGCGCGGAGCACGGTGTCGCCCATCGCCGTGGTCGAGAGGCGCGATTTTCCGGGCTCCATGATGTCGCCCGTGCGCGCGCCCCCTTCGAGCGCGGCAAGGACCGCCGCCTCCAAGAGCTTCGCCTCGTCCTCGAGGTCGAAGGAGTAGCGCAGCATCATGGCGAGCGAGAGGATCGAGGCGAGCGGGTTGGCCGCGTCCTTCCCCGCGATGTCGGGCGCGCTGCCATGCACCGGCTCGTAGAGCGCGCAACGGCGGCCGCTCTTGTCGGGCGCGCCCAATGAGGCCGAGGGCAGCATGCCGAGCGAGCCCGTCAACATCGCGGCGCAATCCGACAGGATGTCGCCGAAGAGATTGTCGGTGACGATCACGTCGAACTGCTTCGGGTTGCGCACGAGCTGCATCGCGCAATTATCGGCATACATGTGCGAGAGCTGCACGTCGGAAAATTCCTCGCGCCCGAGCTTCGTCACTTCCTCGCGCCACAGCACGCCCGATTCCATGACGTTCGCCTTCTCGACCGAGCAAAGCCGGCGCTGGCGCTTGCGCGCGAGCTCGAACGCGACGCGCGCGACGCGGCGGATCTCGCTCGTCGTATAGACTTGCGTGTTGATGCCGCGGCGCTCGCCGTTGCCGAGATCGGATATCCCGCGCGGCTCGCCGAAATAAACGCCGCCCGTCAGCTCGCGGATGATGAGAAGGTCGAGCCCGTCGATCACCTCGGGCTTCAGCGTCGAGGCGCCGATCAAGGGCCGGAATACGAGCGCCGGGCGCAGGTTCGCGAAAAGCTCCATGTCTTTGCGAAGCCGCAGGAGACCGCGCTCCGGCTTCTGCGCGAACGGCAGATCGTCCCACTTGGGCCCGCCGACCGCGCCCAGGAGCACGGCGTCCGCCTCTTGCGCGCGGCGCATGGTCTCGTCGGTCAAGGGCGTGCCGTATTTGTCGATGGCGCAGCCGCCGACCAGGTCCTCGCTGACCTCGAAGCTCGCGATGCGGCGCTTGTCGAACCATTCGACGACGCGCGCCACCTGGCGCATCACCTCGGGGCCGATGCCGTCGCCCGGCAGAAGCAGAAGCTTGCGATTGGCCGGCATGTCAGACCCAGGGCTCAACGCTGCGGCTCTTCGTCTCGTAGGCGGTGATCGCGTTTTCCTTCTGCATCGTGAGGCCGATATCGTCGAGCCCGTTCAGCATGCAATGCTTGCGGAAGGGATCGATCTCGAACTTGACGGTCGAGCCGTCGGGGCGCGTGATCGTCTGCTGCGCGAGGTCGATCGTGAGGCGCGCGTTCGCCCCTTTCTCCGCATCGTCCATCAACAGCTTCACCGTCTCGGGCGGCAGCTTGATCGGCAAGACGCCGTTCTGGAAGCAGTTGTTGTAGAAAATATCGGCGAAGGACGAAGCGATGACGGCGCGGATGCCGAACTGCATCAAGGCCCAGGGCGCGTGCTCGCGCGAGGAGCCGCAGCCGAAATTCTCGCCCGCGACCAGGATCTGCGCCTTGCGGTAGGCCGGCTTGTTGAGGACGAAGTCGGGATTTTCCGACCCGTCGGCGCGATAGCGCAGCGGCTCGAACAGGAACTCGCCGAAGCCGGTGCGCTTCACCGACTTCAGATGCCGCGCCGGGATGATCTTGTCGGTGTCGATGTTGACGACCGGGAGCGGCGCCGCAACGCCCTCGAGCACGGTGAACTTGTCCATGTCGGACCCTCTGCGATTCGGGCCCGATGGTTAGCCCGGCAGCCCTTCTGGCGCAAGGAGCCGGGTTCGAGAAATGGCTTGTACGCGGGGTCGCGCGGACCCACATGCGGCACATGTGGAACGACGAGCGCGACCGGCCGCGGCAGCCCGTGGCCGAGCCCGAAATAATCCCGCCCGATCATCGCGATCCGCGACGCCGGCCGGAGGACCAGCTCTTTGTGCGCCAGCGCGTTTTCGTGGCGCAGCCGGGCCCTGTCGGCACCCTTCTGGCGCTCGTCGGGTTGGCGGCGTTTGCCGCGACCGGCATCCTGCTCTTTCTCGGCCTTTTCTTCTTCCTGCTGCCGGTCATGGGCGTGATGCTCGCGGCCTTCATCCTCGCCGCGCTCCTGCGCGGGCCGCGGCGTCTTTAGTGCCGTTCGCGCTGACGAGCCCGGCCTTCGACAACGGCCAGCCGATCCCCGCGGTCTATAGCTGCGCCGGCGAGAACGTCTCGCCGCCACTCGCGTGGCACGACGCCCCGGCGGGGACAGAGAGCTTCGTGCTCGTGATCGAAGACCCCGACGCGCCGGCCGGCACCTTCCGCCATTGGGGCGCCTACGGCATTCCGGCGAACGCATCCTCGCTGCCGCAAGGCGCGGGGCGGACGCTTCGGAGCGTGCGCAACGATTTCGGCCGCGCCGGCTATGACGGGCCGTGCCCGCCGCCGGGCGCGCCGCACCATTATCACTTCCGCTTGGCGGCGCTCCGCGTCGCCGAGCTTGCGGTGCCGCCCGGCGCCGACGCCGCGGCGCTGTGGCGCGCGGCCGAGCCCTATGCGCTCGGCGAGGCCGACCTCATCGGCACCTTCCGGCGCTGACGCGGCCTTCCGCCGCACCTTAGTGCGGCAGGTACGCCTCGCTATAGAGCTTCGACATGTCGGGCGGCGTCGTGAGCAGACCCAGCTCGACGAACGAGCGTTTGAGGGTGGCGAGCGAGTCCGCGTCAAACTTGCAGTCGCTCGTGAACATGCCGACCGCGATGTCGTATTCTTGCGCCATCACGCTTTCGGAATATCCGGTGATGCCGCTTTCGATCTTCACCGTCTCGGCCTTGTGGGTGCGGATGAAGGACGTCGTCTCGAGCCATGCGGCAAGAAACGCGCGGAGGATGTCGGGCCGGGTGGCGATGAGACTGTTCGAGGCAAAGAGCGTGCCCGACGCGATCCCGCCCTCGTAATCGGAGACGGGAAAAAGCACGCGCGCGGCCTTCTTTTCGGCCATCGTCAGGAACGTGGTCGTGCCGCCGATGTAGGCGTCGATGAGATGCGTGCGAAAGGCCGCCGTGATGGGCGCGACACCGGCCCCGATCGCGACGCGCGTCACGCCCTCGGGCCCCCAGCCTTTTTTGCGGGCGAGCTCTTGCGCGAGCCAGTCGGTGAGCGAGCCGGTGCTGGAGACGCCGATCTTCTTGTCCTTGAGCCCGTCCATTCCGGTGATCGGCGAATCCCACGGCACGCCGACACTGAAATAGGGAAGCGTCGAGGTGTTCTCGCACACGGCCAGCATCGGCGCGCCCTTGGCGACGAAGGCCATCTGCGTGCCGGCGCCGTCGGCGATATCGATGCTGCCAGCGACCATCGCCTGCATCATCCGGCCGCCGCCTTCGAAATCGACGATCTTCAGATCGATGCCGTGCCGTTTGAACATGCCGAGCTGGTCGCCGACATTGACCGGGATGATGGCGTCGGCGGTCGCGGCCGCCTTGCCGACGACAAGCGGCGCGTCCGCGAACGACGGAAACGACAGCGCCGCTCCGACCGCGAGAACGACCGCCGCGCGGACCGCGCCGCGCCGGCCGGAGATGCCCATGTTCCACCACCGCATCGCCCGCGGAAGCTAGCCTATCGCCGCGGCGGCGCAACGCCGATAGCATGGGGAGCGCATTTCGGAGGTGCGGGATGGACAAGGTCGCGCCGCGATACAATTCCGGCATCCAGCGCGCCAAAGGCCTGCTCGAGATCGGGGCGGCGCTCTACGACACGTCGCTCTCCGAGACGGTCACGCGCGGCGGGACAGCGGCGCCGCAGATCAATTCGCGCGTCGCGACGGGCCTGTCGCTGCGTATCGAAGGCAAGCGCCCCGGCGCCCGCGACCGCGAGGTCGACATCTCGTTCGGCGTCGACGGTTTGAAGCACAATGTCATGCAAGTTGTTGGAAAGGAGTTGTCGCTCCTCTGGGTCAATCCCAATGCGACGCTCGCGCAAGCCTACAAGGGCTGTCCGCCCTTTTCCGCGAAACTGCCGGTCCGGGCCATCGCCGTCTTTCCATCGTGGGACGCGGTCGTGATCGCCGTCCATGAATCGACCGGCATCACGTCGATCGAGCAGATCCGCGAGCGGCGCTATCCCCTTCGCGTCACGACGCGGGAAACGATTACGCCGCCTTACGACGAAGACGCGACCATGTTCGCGGTGACGACGATCCTCGCCGCGGCCGGCTTTTCGCTTGACGATATCCGCGCCTGGGGCGGTTCGATCCAGGGCGTCTCGCGGCCGAGCCATCCGGACCGCTCCGACGCGATTGCGGCGGGCGCGGTCAATGCGATCTTCGACGAGGGCGTGCTGAGCTGGGGCGCCTTCGCGCTCGAGCGCGGCTTCCGGATCCTGCCAATCGAGGGCGCGATGCGCGAACGGTTGAGCGGCGCCGGCTACGACATGGTCACCCTCACCGGGGCCCGGATTCGCGGCCTGCCGCAACCGGTGACATCGGTCGATTTTTCCGGCTGGCCGATGATCGTTCACGCCGACATGCCGGACGACGTCGCCTATGCGCTCTGCGAGGCGATCGAGGCGCGAAAGCTCATGATCCCGACCGACAATTACCGGCCGCTCGATCTTTCCCAGCTCTGCACGATCGGCGAGGAAACGCCGCGCGGCGCGCCGCTCCATCCGGGCGCGCTGCGCTTCTACCGCGAGCGCGGATACCTGCGCGAGGGCGCCTAGAGTTTGATCCTGCTTCGCTGAAACGGGGGCTTCTCACCGAACCCTCTCCCCTCCGGGGAGAGGGTTCGGTGAGGGGGATAAAGCGACGGGCGCCCGAGCGGTTGCCCCCTCACCCGCCCGGCGCTCGCGCGCCGTGCCGCCCTCTCCCCGGTGGGGCGAGGGTCATTCCAATGCGTCGGATCCGCGCTAGCCGAGCTTGCGCACGTCGGTGAGGTGGCCCGCAATCGCCGCCGCTGCGGCCATCGGCGGGCTTACGAGGTGCGTGCGCCCGCCCTTGCCCTGCCGGCCCTCGAAATTGCGGTTCGAGGTCGAGGCGCAGCGCTCGCCCGGCTCCAGCCGGTCGGCATTCATCGCAAGGCACATCGAGCAGCCCGCCTCGCGCCATTCAAAGCCCGCGGCGAGGAAGATCTTGTCGAGCCCCTCCTCTTCCGCTTGGTGCTTGACGAGGCCCGAGCCCGGCACGACGAGCGCGTTGACGCCGGCGGCGACCTTGCGTCCCTTGGCAACCGCCGCGGCCGCGCGCAGATCCTCGATCCGGCTGTTGGTGCAGGAGCCGATGAAGACGCGCTGCACCGCGATCTCGGCGAGCTTCGTGCCCGGCTTCAGATCCATGTATTCGAGCGAGCGCTCCATCGAGCGGCGGCGGTAGTCGTCGGTCTCGGCGGCAGGATCGGGTACCGCGCCGGTGATCGGCAGCACATCCTGCGGGCTCGTGCCCCAGGTCACTTGCGGCACGATGTCCGCCGCGTTGAGCACGACCTCGCGGTCGTATTTGGCGCCCGGATCAGACGGGAGCGTCTTCCAGTGCGCGACCGCCGCCTCCCATTTGGCGCCCTTGGGCGACATCGGCCGCCCCATGAGATAGGCATAGGTCTTGTCGTCGGGTGCGATCAATCCTGCGCGCGCGCCGGCCTCGATCGACATGTTGCAGACGGTCATGCGGCCTTCCATCGACAGGCCGCGGATCGTGCTGCCGGCATATTCGATGACGTGGCCGGTGCCGCCCGCCGTGCCGATCTTGCCGATGATGGCGAGGATCACGTCTTTCGCCGCGAGGCCGAACGGCAGCTCGCCCTCGACGCGGATCAGCATGTTCTTGGCGCGGCGCTGGATCATGGTCTGCGTCGCGAGCACATGCTCGACCTCGGTCGTGCCGATGCCGAAGGCGAGGCAGCCGAAGGCGCCGTGCGTCGCCGTGTGGCTGTCGCCGCAGACGAGCGTCGTGCCGGGGAGCGTGAAGCCCTGCTCCGGCCCGATCACGTGCACGATGCCCTGGCGGATGTCGTTCATGTCGAAATAATGCGGCAACGCGAAATCCTTGACGTTCTTGTCGAGGGTTTCGACTTGGAGCCGCGATTCGGGCTCGGCGATGCCGGCCGAGCGGTCGGTCGTCGGCACGTTGTGGTCGGCGACGGCGAGCGTCAGGTCGGGCCGCCGCACGGCACGCTTGGCGACGCGCAGGCCGTCGAAGGCCTGCGGGCTCGTGACCTCGTGCACGAGATGGCGGTCGATATAGATGAGACAGGTGCCGTCCTTCTGCTCGTCGATGAGGTGGCTGTCCCAGATCTTGTCGTAAAGCGTCTTTGCCATCGTCCCCTCACTCGGTCGTCTCGGCCGCCGCGCTGTCGCCCTCGGTCTCGCGCGCGCGCTCGGTGATGCGCGCGGCCTTGCCGGCGAGCCCGCGCAGGTAATAGAGCTTCGCGCGCCGCACCGCACCGCGCCGCACCACCTCGATCGCGGCGATGCGCGGCGAATAGAGCGGGAAGATGCGCTCCACGCCCTCGCCGTAGGAAATCTTGCGCAAGGTGAAGCTCGAATTGATGCCGGCGTTCTTGCGCGCGATGCACACGCCCTCGAACATCTGGACGCGCTCGCGCTCGCCTTCCACCACCTTGATGCTCACCTTGAGCGTGTCGCCGGGGCGAAACTCCGGCACGCCGCGCTGGGCGAGCAGCTTCTTCACTTCGCCGCCGGCGATCTCCTCGAGAAGATTCATCGCCACCCTCCTATTCCATCTTGCCGCGCTGCCGCGCGAGATATCGTTGCCACAGATCAGGGCGCCGCTCGCGCGTCGCCCGCTCCGCCTCGTTCTGCCGCCAGCGCCGTACGTCGCCGTGATGGCCCGACAGCAGCACGTCCGGAACCTCCATCCCCTGCCAGCTCTGCGGCCGGGTGTAGTGGGGATATTCAAGGAGGCCCGAAGCGAAACTCTCCTCCTCGGCCGAGGCCGGCTCGCCGAGCACGCCAGGCAGCAGCCGCACGCACGCATCGACCAGCGCGATCGCCGCCGGCTCGCCGCCCGAGAGCACGAAATCGCCGAGGCTCAGCTCCTCGATCCCGCGCGCCAAGAGCACGCGCTCGTCGATGCCCTCGAACCGGCCGCACAGAAGCCGCACGCCCGGCCCCATCGCAAGCTCGGCGACGCGCGCCTGGTCGAGCGGTCGGCCGCGCGGCGAGAGATAGATCGCCGGCCCCGGCGCCGCCACGCCCGCGAGCGCCGCGTCGATCACGTCCGCGCGCATCACCATGCCCGGCCCGCCGCCGAACGGCGCATCATCGACCGAGCGGTGCTTGTCGCGCGCGAAATCGCGAATGTCCACCGTCTCGAGCCGCCACAGGCCGGCGCCGAGCGCCTTGCCGGCAAGCGAATGCGCCAGCGGCCCCGGAAACATCTCGGGGAAGATCGTGAAGATGGTCGCCTGCCACGCCGCCATGTCAGCGCTCCACCGCCTCGGCGTCTTCGCGCGCGGGCGCCAAGAGCCCTTCGGGCGGTGCCACCACGATGCGGCCCTTCTCGAGCTCGACCACGGGCACCACCGCGCGCGTGAACGGCACCACGAGCGGCGCCGTGCCTTCGCGCGCGATCTCGATGCTGTCGCCGGCGCCGAAATTATGAACGGCGCGCACGCGGCCAATGACGGTGCCGTCCGCCAGCTCGGCCGCGAGGCCGAGAAGATCGGCGTGATAGAACTCCTCGGGCTCGGGCTCAGGAAGCGCCGCGCGCGGAAGATAGAGCCGCGTGCCTTTCATCCGCTCGGCCTCGTCGCGGTCGGCGATCCCTTGGATCCGTGCCAACACCACGCCCTTCGCCATCCCGACAAGCGCGAGCGCCACCGGCGCGCCGGCCTCGCTCTCGAGCGCGCCATAGCGTGTCAGCGCGTCGGGCTCGCCGGTGAAGCTCTTGACGCGCACCAGCCCCTTCACGCCGTGCGGCGCGGTGATGATGCCGAGAAGAACGCGGGCTTGCGAACGCACACCCTCACCCTCCCGTTGCAGTGCAACGGGTCCCTCCCTCTCCCCGGTGGGGCGAGGGTTCCTGCTCCCTCTCCCCTCAGGGGAGAGAGCCGGGATGAGGGGGCCGCGCATCACGATCCGGCAGCAGCGGGCGCGGCGCCGGCAGCCGCGCTTGCGGCCTCGGCACCGGCCTTGGCGCGCTCCTGCGCCTTCGCCTTGGGCGCGGACTTCTTCGGCGTTTCGCGGATGTCGGGCTTCGCGGCGAGGCCGGCATCGCCCAGGAAGCGCGCGATGCGATCGGTCGGCGTGGCGCCGCGCCCGAGCCAATGCTTGATGCGCTCGGTATTCATCACGAGCCGCTCGGCATGGCTCTTATCGACCATCGGATTGTAGGTCCCGACCTTCTCGATGAAGCGGCCGTCGCGCGGGCTGCGCGAATCCGCGATCACGATACTGAAGAAGGGGCGCTTCTTCGCGCCGCCGCGGGCCAGTCTGATCTTGAGCGCCATCTCGTCTCCTCTGTTCCAGCGTCAGCGGAAGCCGCCGGGCAGCAGCGCCTGGACGCCGTGCCGCGTCAGGCCCTTCTTTCCGAGCTTGTTCATCCGCTTCATCATCTGCGACATGTCCTGATACTGCTTCAGCAGGCGGTTGATCTCGGGCACCGTGGTGCCGGAGCCGGCGGCGATGCGGCGCCGGCGCGACGCGTCGAGCACTTTCGGATTGCGCCGCTCGGCCTTGGTCATCGAGCCGATGATGGCCTCTTGCCGCTTCAGCACCTTCTCGTCGAGCCGCGCCTCCTCGATCTGCTTCTTGACCTTGGCGATGCCGGGCAGCATGCCCAAGAGCCCGCCCACGCCACCCATCTTGCGCAGCTGGCGCAACTGCCCGGCGAGATCGTCGAGATCGAAACCGCCGCGCTCGAGCTTCTTCGCGAGCTTCTCGGCCTCTTCCTGGTCGATCGTCTCGGCCGCCTTCTCGACGAGGCTGACGACGTCACCCATGCCGAGAATGCGGCCCGCGACGCGCGCGGCGTGAAAGGCTTCGAGCGCGTCGATCTTCTCGCCGGTGCCCATGAACTTGATGGGCTTGCCGGTGATGGCGCGCATCGAGAGCGCCGCGCCCCCGCGCGCATCGCCATCGACGCGCGTCAGCACGATACCGCTGACGCCGATGCGCTCGGCGAAGGATTTGCCGACATTGACCGCGTCCTGGCCGGTCATGGCGTCGACGACGAGAAGGCTCTCGGTCGGCGGCACCGCGTCGCGCACGGCCGCGGCCTCGAGCATCATCGCCTCGTCGACGTGGAGCCGGCCGGCCGTGTCGAGGATGAGCACGTCATAGCCTTCGCGCTTCGCCTGATCGTGCGCACGTCGCGCGATGCCGACAGGCCGCTCGCCCAAGACGATCGAGAGGGTCGGCACCTCGACCTGGCGGCCGAGCACGGCAAGCTGCTCCTGCGCCGCCGGACGGTTCACGTCGAGCGAAGCCATCAGCACCTTCTTGCGCTCGCGCATCTTGAGAAGCCGCGCGAGCTTCGCCGCCGTCGTGGTCTTGCCCGAGCCCTGGAGTCCCAGCATCAGGATGACGACCGGCGGCACGGCATTGAGGTTCAACCCCTCTTCGTGCCCGCCGCCCAATGTCTCGACCAGGTGGTCGTGCACGATCTTCACGACCATCTGCGCCGGCGTGACCGAGCGCAGCACCTCCTGGCCCAGCGCCTTCTCGCGCACACCGTCGACGAAGGTCTTGACCACGGGCAGCGCCACGTCGGCCTCG
Source organism: Allostellaceae bacterium (assembly GCA_035518375.1). GTDB lineage: Bacteria > Pseudomonadota > Alphaproteobacteria > ATCC43930 > CGMCC-115725 > DATJLY01. Next base: position 42,441 of record DATIXQ010000075.1, read on the forward strand.
AGCAGCGCCACGCGGATCTCCCGCAGCGCCGAGGACACGTCCTCTTCGCTCAAGGCGCCATGGCGCGACAGCCGGTCGAAGACGGCGCTGAGACGGTTGCCCAGGCTCTCGAACATCGAAATCTCCAAAGCACCAACGGGCCAGTGCGCGACACTCGCGGACTGACCGGCCTCGGGGCCAAACTAACGCATCCCGGAAAGCGCGCGGAAGCTAGGGCGGCGGCGTGTCCGAGTCAATCAACGGCGGGCAACGGCGGGGCGTGTTGCCGCTACCTTCCCTCGCCCTGCATCACGACCTTGGCGGCGATGAGCGCGTCGATCTCGGCAGCGCCGATCCCGAGCGAGGACAGCACCTCGACCGTGTGCTCGCCGAGCTTGGGCGGCGGCAGGCGCAGCGTGAAATCGTAGGCGGTGCTGGCGATGGGGAGCTTCGGCAGGTCGCCGACGCGCCCCTGCGCCATCGGCACGGGCAAGAGCCGGCCAGCCCGGAGATGCGGGTCGTCCTTCAGCTGGTCCGGGCGGCGCAGCGGCGCATAGGGCACGCTCGCCGCCTCGAGCTTCCGCTGCAATTCCGCGCTCGTGTAACGCAAGACGGTCTCGCGTATGCGCGGCAGCATCCATTCCTGCGCATGGACGCGCTTCTCGTTGGTGGCGAGACGATCGTCGGCGTAAAGCTCCTCGAGCTCGAACGAGGCGCAGAAGCGCTGCCAGTGCGCGTTCGAGGTGACGCCGATGAAGACCTGCTCGTCGTCCCCCGTGGCGAAGAGATGGAAGATGCCCCAGCCCATGCGCACCGACTGGCCGATCTCGGCCATCGGCCGCGAGGGCTCGCCGGTTGCGGCCGCGCGCGCCATCCACTGACCGACCCAGAACACGGTCGTCTCGTAAAGGCCCGCGGTGATGTGCTCGCCCTTGCCGGTCGCAGCGCGGCGATAAAGCGCGGCGAGAATGCCGATGACGCCATAGGTCGCGGCGCCGATATCGATGATCGACGCGCCGGCGCGCATCGGCCGGCCCGGCGGCCCGGTCATGAAGGCGAGGCCGCCCATCATCTGCGCCAATTCGTCGAGCGACGGGCGGTGCTCGTAGGGACCCGGCAGGAACCCCTTGATCGCCATGTGGACGAGGCGCGGGTTCTCGGCCGCAAGCACGTCGTAGCCGAGGCCCAGCCGATCGAGCGCGCCGGGCGCGTAATTGTCGAGGCACACGTCGGCGCCACGCACAAGCGACAGGAAGACGGCCTTGCCGAGCGGCGCCTTCAAATCGATCGCGACACTGCGCTTGTTGCGGTTGAAGAAATAATAGCCCGAGCCCGCGCCGGGCATGCGCCGCGCCTGATCGCCGCCGTCGGGATTCTCGACCTTGATCACGTCCGCGCCCAGATCGGCGAGGATCAGCGAGGCGGTCGGCCCGGCGACGATGTGGCCCAACTCGAGGACGCGCAAGCCCGCAAGCGGCAGTTTCGAGTTTCCCTCATCCGGCATGGCGGCAAGGTGCGGGCCGGGCGCGGCATCGTCAAGCTTCCTTGCTGCGCCCCGGCAGCGGCGATATGGTCTCGCCGCAGCAGCCGGAGGCCGCCATGCCGCTCACGGTCAAGCCGCTCCATCCGCTCTTCGCCGCCGAGGTGAAGGGGCTCGATCTCCGCCGCCCGGTGAGCCCATCCGAGGCGCGTGCGTTCGTTGCGGCAATGGACCAGTGCGGCGTCGGCGTGCTGCCCGAGCAGTTCATCGACGACGAGCAGCAGGTGGCGTTCGCGCGGCTCTTCGGCGAGCTCGAGATCAGGCCGATCCAGCGCGGCCGCAACCGCTATCCCGGCGCCGACGAGCGCATCCGCCATCACGAGATCTTCGACGTCTCAAATCTCGACGGCCATGGCAACATGCTGCCGCCGAGCGACGAGCGAAGGGCCTATTCGCTCGCGAACCGGCTCTGGCACACCGACAGCTCGTTCCGCCAGGTTTCGGCCACATATTCGATGCTGTCCGCGCGCGTCATTCCGCCCAAGGACGCCGACACCGAGTTCGCCGACATGCGCGCGGCCTATGACGCGCTGCCCCAAGCGATGAAGGCGCGGATCGAGGGGCTCACGGTCTATCACTCGATCTGGCATTCGCGCGAGAAGCTCGGCGGCTATGAGCCGAACGAGGAAGAGCGCGAAGCGCGGCCGGGCGCCTACCATCCGCTCGTGCGGCGCCATCCTTCGGGCCGCACCACGCTCTATCTCGCCTCACACGCGAGCGCGATCGTCGGCATGGACGACGAGGAAGCCCGCCCGCTCCTCGCCGAGCTCATCGCGTTCGCGACCGAGCCCCGTTTCATCTATGCGCACAAGTGGCGGGCGGGCGATCTCGTGGTGTGGGACAACCGCTGCACCATGCATCGCGCGACGCCCTTTGACGACACGACGCACGTGCGCGACATGCGCCGCACGACCGTGCGCGACACCGAGGCCGTGCTCACGGCGTAGCCAGAACTGTCATTGCGAGCGGAGCGAAGCAATCCCCGTCGGATGGGGATTGCTTCGTCGCGCCCGCTCCTCGCAATGACAGTTTGATTGGCTGGGATGCGTCCTTCGACTTCGGCCCTACGCTCAGGATGAGGAATTTTGGTGAGGCCTAAAGGAAGGTCCTCATCCTGAGCGGAGCGCGCAGCGCGCAGTCGAGGGACGCACCTCGGCTCGTACCGACGGAAATTTTACGCCAGCGCCGCTTCGCGGCAGGTGGTGCGGCGGACGTCGCGCCGCTCGGTGAGGTCCTCGAACGGCATCGCCCGGTGCATGGTGCAGCGATTGTCCCAGATAACGACGTCGCCCAAGCGCCATTTGTGCGCATAGACGAACCGGCGCTGGGTCGCGAACTCCGCAAGCTCGCGCAAGAGCGCGCGGGCGTCGTCGTCCGCCATGCCGTCGATGGCGCAGGCGTGCGAGGCGAGATAAAGGGTCTTGCGGCCCGAACCGGAATGGGTCTGCACCAGGCGGTGCGCCGCGGGCGGGCGCGACTCCCGTTCCTCCTTCGTCGCCTCGGGCCCGCCGCCCACGACGCGCGAATGCCAGTAGGAATGCCACGCCACAAGCGGCTCGATGCGCGCCTTCATGGCATCGGGAAGCGCGTCATAGGCAGCGCGGAGATCGGCAAACTCGGTGTCGGGCCCGCCGCCCGGCGGCAAATCGTGCGCCGAGAGCAGCGAGTATGTGGCGCGCACCGGATGGAACGACAGGTCCGTGTGCCACAGCCGGTTCGCGCGCTTGAACAAGAGCTGACGGTCGCCCTCGCGGAAGACGGCGCCGTCTGGGTCGAGGTTGCTTTGGTCGATGATCTCGGGATGCGCGATGCGCGAGCGGTCGCGGCCGGCGATCTTCATCGAGCCGCTGCGCTCGATCGGCCCGAGCGCGAGGCTGAAGCGGATGTGCTCCTCATCGCTCAACGGCCGCTCGTTGCGGATGACGCAGACGGCGTAACGGTCCATCGCAGCGATGACGCCGTCGAGCGCGGCGCCTTCGAGCGGGCGGCGCATATCGATGCCGGAAAGCTCGGCCGCGAAGAGCGGATGCAGTGGCGTGGCCGAAAGCGTCATGGCCGATCCTTCGCTGATTGAGTTTAGGATACGAGGGACCCGCAGATCGCCGCCCTACCCGGCGCCGCGTCTCGCGGCTGAAGGATCATCATCGCAGCCTCGTCACGCGGCGGCGGGAGCGCGCCGAGGTATCCAGCCTGCCGAAGGTATTGCTCGGCCGCTAGCTGCCCGTTTTGTGCAGCCAAGAGCACCCATCGCTTTCCTTGGTCGGGATCGAGCGGCGCACCGGGCCCCGCGAGAAGCGATCGGCCAAGGTTCCACATGGCGTTGACATGGCCCCGCTCCGCAGCTTCACGCCATAGATTTCGGGCTTCGCCCACGTCTCGCGGCACGGAATTTCCGTCGGCAAGCAGCAGTGCAAGGTTGTTCATGGCACGCGGGTTACCATGCAGCACGGCAAGGCAATACCAGTTCACCGCCTTGTGCATGTCGACCGCGATTCCGGTACCAAACTGATATTTGTAGCCTAGTGCATTCATCCCCTCGCCATTGCCTTGCCCGGCCGAGCGCTCGTAAAGGTGAAACGCTTCGATTTGATTCGCAACGACACCCTGGCCGCGGGCGTAAAGGTAACCAAGATTGACCTCGGCATCGGAGTCGCCTTGGTCGGCCTCGGCCTTAAGGCCTAAAAAGGCTGTGGCAAAATCGCCTCGGTTATACGCTTCGATTGCCGCGGCGAGCCTATTCGAAGGGCCGCCCTCTTCGCAAAAGGCGCGCGTCACCGGGATCAGAAGTACAAGCGTCGCAAAGATGATGTTCAGCTTAACCATCCTTGCCGCTGCCCTCGCCCCAATTCCGCCATCACAATACCACGGATCGGCCGCGGACGAGGGCCGCGCGAGCGCGCGTTGTCCGCGCGTCCCCGAACCCGCGGGACACGGACCTCAAGGAACCTCCCCATGAAAAAGCTTTCGCTCCTGTCAGCGGCGCTCGCCGTCTCGGCCTTCGCCGCGCTTCCTGCGCTCGCGCAAGGGACGCCGCCCGTCTCGACCGGCGCCAATGTGCAGATGCAGAGCGGCGACACCGGCGCCAAGACCGACGTCAAGACGAACGCCAAGACCGACGTCAAGGCGGACGCCAAGAGCGACCTCAAAGGCCACGCCAGCACGGTGAAGAAGACCGAGCAGAAGCCGCAGCAGCAGGTCGCACAGCACCCCGACAGCGCCGCCAAGACCGACATGAGCACCAAGACCGACAGCAAGTAAGCCATTCCCTCGCCGCCGCACCCTCGCCTTCCCGCGTGACGCGGGCGGGCGAGGGGCGCGGTTGGACAGTCCAAAAGCCCGCGCCTATATAGGGCGCCATGCGCGGCGCCCCTTTCATCAAGATGCACGGGCTCGGCAACGACTTCGTCGTTCTCGACGCGCGGCAAGGGCCGATCGCCCTCGGCGAGGATGCCGCAAAGCGTCTCGCCGACCGGCATTTGGGTGTCGGCTGCGACCAGGTGATCGTGATCGAGCCGGCGCGCAATGGCGCGGCAGCAGCCTTCATGCGCATTCGCAATGCCGATGGCGGCGAAGTCGACGCCTGCGGCAACGCCGCGCGCTGCGTTGCTTCGCTGTTGATGCGGGAAGGCGGCAAGCGCCGCATCGCGCTCGAAACCGGCGCGGGCCTCCTCGAGGCGGAAGCGCGCGCGGACGGACTCGTCACCGTCGACATGGGGAAGGCGCGCACAGACTGGCGCGAGATTCCGCTGGCGCGCGCAATGGACACGCTTCACGTCGAGCTTGCGCTCGGGCCGCTCCGCGATCCGGTTTGCACCAGCATGGGCAACCCGCACGCGACCTTCTTCGTTGCCGACGCTGCCGCGATCGATCTCGCGACGCTCGGGCCGAAGCTCGAGCACGATCCGCTGTTTCCTCAGCGCGCCAATATCGGCGTGGCGCAAGTCTTGGCCCCGGCGCGATTGCGCCTGCGCGTCTGGGAGCGCGGCGCGGGCCTCACGCCCGCCTGCGGCACCGGCGCGTGCGCGGCGCTCGTCGCGGCCGTGCGGCGCGGCCTGATCGGCCGGTGCGCCGAGATCGTCGCCGACGGCGGCACCATGTCGGCAGAGTGGCGCGAGGACGGCCATGTTCTTCTCACCGGGCCCGCGTCCGTGAGCTTCACCGGCACGCTCGACCCGTCGCTCTTGCCTGCGCGATGACGGTCGAGATCGTCACGTTCGGCTGCCGGCTCAACGCGTTCGAATCGGAAGCGATCCGCGGCATTGCCGGCGCCGCCGGGCTCGAGGACGCCGTCATCGTCAACACCTGCGCCGTCACGAGCGAGGCCGAGCGCCAGGCGCGCCAGGCAATCCGCCGCGCGCGCCGCGAGCATCCCAAGGCGCGGCTCATCGTCACCGGCTGCGCGGCGCAGATCGCGCCCGAGCGCTACGCCGCGATGGCAGAGGTGGACCAGGTCGTCGGCAACGGCGAGAAATTCCGGCCGGAGACTTATGCGGACAACGCGCCGCGACGCTCGGTCGGCTCGCGCGCAGCGCTTCGCACCAGCCTCGCACCCGCGGTCGAAGGCTTCGACGGCAAGGCGCGCGCCTACCTCGCCGTGCAGCACGGGTGCGACCATGCCTGCACCTTCTGCATCATTCCGGTGGGACGCGGGCCCAGCCGCTCGGTGCCGATGGGCGAGGTCGTGCGCCAGGCCCAGGCACTCGTCGCCGCCGGCTATCGCGAGCTGGTCTTGACCGGCGTCGATATTACGTCGTTCGGGCGCGACCTGCCGGGGAGCCCGAGCCTCGGCCAGCTTTGCCGACGGCTGCTCGCGCTGGTGCCGGAGCTTGCGCGGCTCAGGCTTTCCTCGCTCGATCCGGCGGCGATCGATGGCGAGCTCATGCGTTTGCTGGCGGAGGAGGAGCGCCTCATGCCGCATCTCCATCTCTCGCTGCAGGCTGGATCGGACATGGTGCTGAAGCGCATGCGGCGGCGCCATCTGCGCGCTGATGCGTTGGCGCTCTGCCGGCGCGCGCGTGAGTTGCGCCCGGGGGTCGCGCTCGGCGCCGACCTCATCGCCGGTTTCCCGACCGAGGACGAGGCAATGCTCGCGGAGACGTTGGCGTTCATCGACGAGGCCCCGCTCGACTATCTCCACGTCTTCCCGTACAGCACGCGGCCCGGCACGCCGGCGGCGCGCATGCCGCAAGTGCCGGGCGATGTGGTGCGCGACCGTGCCGCGAGGCTGCGCGCGGCGGGCGAGGCCGCGAGCGCGCGTGGGCTCGCCGCGCGCGTCGGCACAACGGCGCATGTGCTCGTCGAGCGGCCGGGCTTCGGCCGCAGCGAGCACTACGCGCCCGTGGCGCTTCCCGAAAATTTCGCAGCCGGCACAATCGCGGAAGTGCGCCTCGTCGCGAGCGAGCGCGACCGGCTGATCGGCGCGTTGGCATGAAGGGCGGCGGCTGGCTCGCGCGCCTTCGCGGCGGGCTCGCACGCTCCTCGCAACGATTGAGCGAGGGGATCGCGCAGATCGTCGGCCGGCGCCGGCTCGACCAGGCGACGCTCGACGAGCTCGAGGAGCTTCTGATCGGCGCCGACCTCGGCACAACGCTGGCGGAGGAATTCGTCGGGCGACTGAAGCGCACGCGCTTCAACCAAGAGGTGACGAGCGAGGAAATCCGCGCGGCGCTCGCCGAGGAAGTGCAGAAATCGCTCTCGCTCGTCGACCGGCCTTTGAAGCTCGAAGCGAAGGAGAAGCCGTTCGTCATCCTCGTCGTCGGCGTCAATGGCAGCGGCAAGACGACGACGATCGGCAAGCTCGCCGAGGGCTTCCGCGAAGACGGCAAGCGCGTCGTGATCGCCGCCTGCGACACGTTCCGCGCCGCCGCTGTCGAGCAGCTCAAGATCTGGGGCGAGCGCGTCGGCGCCGAGGTCGTGGCGCGCGAGACGGGTGCGGACGCGGCGGGCCTCGCCTTCGATGCGCTTGCGGCGGCGCGGCGGACCGGCGCCGACATCCTTCTCATCGACACGGCCGGCCGGCTCCACAACAAGGAGAACCTGATGGCCGAGCTGCAGAAGATCGCGCGTGTCCTCAAAAAGGCCGACGCGACTGTGCCGCACGCCGTGCTGCTCGTGCTCGACGCCACCGTGGGGCAGAACGCGCACGCCCAGGCCGAGACTTTTCGCGACATGATCGGCGTCACCGGCATCGTGATGACCAAGCTCGACGGCACGGCCAAGGGCGGCGTGCTCGTGCCGCTCGCCGAGAAATACGGGATTCCCGTGCATTACATCGGCGTCGGCGAGAAGGCCGAGGATCTGCGCCCGTTCAAGGCCGAGGAGTTCGCCCGGAGCCTCGTCGGGCTCGAGACTTAGACCGCTACCTGCTCGCCTGGTCGAGGATGCGCGCGGGGTGGAGTGCCTCGCGGCCCAGCGTATCGGCGATCTGGTGGCGGCAGCTCGTGCCCGGCGCGACGAGAAGATCGCCCGCGCCCGCCGCGCGCAGGCGCGGCAGCACGCCAAGCTCGCCGATGGCACGCGAGAGCTCGTAATGCTCGGCCTCATAGCCGAACGCGCCCGCCATGCCGCAGCAGGTCGAATCGAACGTCTCCACGGCAAGGCCCGGCACGAGCGCGAGCGCCTTGGCGCTCGCGGCGCCCACCGCGAACGCCTTCTGGTGGCAGTGCGTGTGCAGCACCGCCTTCGCGGCGCCGATCGGCTTGAACGGCGGGTTGAAGCGCCCGGCCGCCTGTTCCTCGACGACGAATTCGTCGAAGAGCTTCGCCGCGGCCGCGAGCTTGCGCGCCTCCTCGCCCGGTGCGAGCGCCAGAAACTCGTCGCGCAGCGTGAGAAGGCACGAGGGCTCGAGCCCGACGATCGCCGCGCCCGCGGCGACGTGCGGGCCGAGCGCCGCGATGGTGCGCCGCGCCTCGGCCCTCGCTTCCTCGACGAGGCCAACGGAGAGGAATGTCCGGCCGCAGCAGAGCGGGCGCCCTTCGGGTGCGATCACGTCGTAGCCCGCGCGGCTCAGCACGCGAGCGGCCGCCTCGGCGTTCCCGGGCTCGAACCAGCGATTGAACGTATCGACGAAGAGCACGACCGGCCGGCCGCCGCGCTCTTTCGCCGGCGCGCGGAAAGGCTTGCGCCAGCGCGGCAGCTTGCGTTGCCCGGACAATCCGGTCGCGCGCTCGGCCCACGCGGCAAGGCCAGGCAGGTCGTTGCGTAGATTAAGGAGCGCGCGCGCCGCTGACGCCCATTTGGCGTAGCGCGGCAGATACGCAATGAGCCGGTCACGCAGCGTGAGAGGATGCGTCTTCCGATACTGCGCCAGGAACTCGATCTTCATGCGCGCCATGTCGACGCCCACGGGGCACTCGCGCTTGCAGCCCTTGCACGAGACGCAAAGCTCCATGGTGCGGCGCATGTCGTCGGATTGGAGCGCATCGCGGCCCAACTGCCCCGAGAGCGCGAGGCGGAGCGAATTGGCGCGGCCTCGCGTCACATCCTTCTCGTCGAAGGTCGCGCGATAGGAAGGGCACATCACGCCCGGATCGGTCTTGCGGCAGGCGCCGTTGTTGTTGCACATCTCGACGGCCGCCGCGAAGCCGCCCCACTCCGACCAATCGAGCGCCCAGGCCCGCTCCTCGGTCGCGTAATCGGGCGGATAGCGGAAGAGCGAGCGGTCATCCATGCGCCAGGGCCGCACGATCTTGCCGGGATTGAAAAGGCCGGCAGGATCGAACTCGTCCTTCACCGCCTCGAAGGCACGGACGAGGCGCGAGCCGAACATCGCATCGTGGAATTCCGAGCGCACGATGCCGTCGCCGTGCTCGCCCGAATGCGAGCCCTTGTACTCGCGCACGATGGCGAACGCCTCCTCGGCGATCGCGCGCATCTTCTTGACCTCGAGCTCCTGCTTCAAATTAAGGACCGGGCGCACATGGAGCGTGCCGACCGAGGCATGCGCGTACCAGGTGCCGTAAGTGCCGTGTTTCTTGAAGATCTCGTCGAGCCGCGCGGTGTAGTCGGCAAGATCGTCCAACGGCACGGCGCAATCCTCGATGAAGGAGATGGGTTTGCCGTCGCCCTTCATCGACATCATGATGTTGAGCCCGTGCGCACGCACTTCCCAGACCTGGCTCTGGAACTGGTCGTCAGTCGCCTCGATGACCGCACCGGGGAAGCCCAAATCGCCCATCAGCTCGACAAGACGATGGAGCCGGCGCTGGTTCTCGGGCGCATCCTCGCCCGCGAACTCGACCAGGAGCAGTGCCGCGGGCTCGCCGCGCACGAAGCGCTCGACGATCGGGCGGAACATGGCGATCTCGCGCGCGAGCTCGATCATGGTGCGGTCGACAAGCTCGACCGCCGTGGGTCCAAGCGCGACGATCGCCTTCGTCGCCGCCATGGCGCGGTAGAAATCGGGGAAGTGACAGATGCCGAGGACGCGGTCGGGGGGGAGCGGCTGCAGATCGAGCTCGATCTCGCTGAAGAAGGCGAGGGTGCCCTCGGAGCCGACGAGCAGGTGGGCCATGTTGTGGCCCTCGTCATGAATCATGTCGATGTTGTAGCCGCCGACCCGGCGCAAGAGCTTCGGAAAGCGCGCTTCGATCTCCGCGGCTTCGCGCCGGTGCAGCGCGCGCATCGCGCGCACGAGCTCGCGGTAGCGCTCGGGCGCCAGATCCTCGCCGAAA
>DATIXQ010000076.1:0-7647 GCA_035518375.1 Allostellaceae bacterium
CTCGCGGCGAGCGGCAGGGCCTCGACTTCACCCACCACGGCGGCGAGGTCGCGGCATTTGAGCCCCTCCTCGACCGCATAAAGCAGATCGGCCTCGCTTTGCGCGCGGGCGAGGATCAGCCGCTCCGGCGCGAGCCCGTGGCGCATGAGGCCCGGTGCATGAAGGTCGCCGCGCCGCGAGCACCACAGCACCGGGCGTGGCGGCTCGAGCCGGGCGAGAATCCCGGCCAGGAAGCCCGCGCCTTCGGCCGCCTCCTCGGCGGCGGCGCCCAGACCCAGCACCTCATGCAGGGCGCCGCGGGCAAGCCCGCCGCCCGGCAGCATCCGGTCGATCGCCGCGACGCCAAACGGCAGAGCGGGGAGTTCCCCCCGCCCCCCGCGCTCGATGAGCGCGAGCTTCTGCCGCAATGCGCCGAGGTCCGCTTTGTTGAAGTCGGACATCCCGAGCCTCCACAAGTTCTCTTTTTGTTCTAGTTTGGAACAGGAGTCAAGAGGGGCATTCCAGGCCCCGTTCCGCCCCCTCGCACCCAGGCAAGCCGGGAAACTGGACAGGGACGGTGCCCGTCAGGCAAAGAGACCCATGGACCTCCACGCCGGCATCGAGCACGCGATCCACGAGTACGGCACCGCCGCGGTCGGGCTCGGGCTTTTCCTGGAGCATTTCGGGCTGCCGCTGCCGGGCGAGACCTTGCTCATCGGCGCCGCCGTTCTGGCATCGAAGAACGCGCTGAGCATCAAGCTCTTGCTAGTCGTCGCCTGGGCCGCCGCCACGCTCGGCAACATGTTGGGGTTCGCGATCGGGCGCTATGGCGGGCACTGGCTCGTCGTACGCTATGGCGCTCGGGTCGGCATCACGCCCGAAAAGCTCGCCGAGGTGGAGGCGCTGTTCACGCGCTATGGGGACGCCGTAATCGTTGGCGCGCGCTTCGTCGTGCTGCTACGCCAGCTCTCTGGCATTGCGGCGGGCGTATTCGAGATGAACTGGCGCCGCTTCGTCGTCTTCAATGCGATCGGCGCAGCGCTGTGGGTGGCGTGGTGGGGCCTCGCCTCCTACTGGCTCGGCCGGCGCGTTTTCACCTTCACCTCACAGCTCGCCGGTCTGGATTACGCGCTCTTTGCGCTCGCCGCCGCTGTTCTCGTCGCCGTTGTTGCGCGCCTCTACTGGCGCCGGCGGCGCGCGCGCACGAGTCCCTGATCAGCCGCGCAACCGCTCGGCCGTTCGCGCGGCGAGCGCCGGCAGCCCGGTGCGGTAGGCTTCGTCGAGCATGGTCTTCACGTACGCGTCCGCCCGGATCGGCGGATAGCGCGGCGGATTGTCCGGCCCGGCACAGGTCTCGAGGCAGCGTACGAGCGTCGCACCGTTGGGCGAGGCGAACAGCGGCACCGATATGCGCGCGGCGGCACCAGTGTTGAAGACGCGATGCAGCGTCGAGGTGTAGAGGTCGTTGGTCCAGGTCTGGAACAGGTCGCCGATATTGACCACCATCGTGCCGGGAATGGGTGCCGCGTCGATCCATTCGCCCGCCGCGTTGAGGATCTGCAGCCCGCCCAGCGAATCCTGATAGAGGAGTGTGAAGGCGTTGTAGTCGGCGTGCGGCGAGAAGCTCCATTGCGCCTCGCGCACTGTCGCGCGGTCAACCGCCGGATAGTAGTTCAGCACGAGGTTGCCGCTTGGAAAGCGGTACATCTCGTCGAAATACGCTTCCGGCAGGTCGAGGCTCAAGGCGAAGGCGCGGGCGAGATGGCGCGCCACATCGCAGCGCGCGTCGATGTGGCGGCGCATCAGCGCGGCGAAGTCCGGCAGCACCGCCTCGTCCGGCCACTGCGACAGACCGGAGTTGCGCCGCCCGTCCTCAGGCTCGTCGGGCAGCACATCACGGCTCATGTGGAAGCGTTCCTTGAGGTCCGGAATCTTGTCGGGATTTGCGTCCGGATTGGGGCCGCCAAAGCCGCGATAGCCGAGCCGAGACGGGCTGTTGTTGCTGTGGAGCTTCATCTTCTCCGCGAGCGGCAACTCGAAGAAGCGATGACCCATGGCGATGACGTCGTCGAATTCACGCTGCGCGATGCCGTGCCCGGTGAGATAGAAGAAGCCGATATCGATGCACGCCTCGCGCAGCTCCTTTGCGACGGCCTGGCGTTCCGCGGTACCGCGCTGCTCGACGAACGGCGCAAGATCGATCACCGGCAGGCGCGTGACCGCCTTCCTTTCCCTCGTCCGGCCTCGATATTCGTCCATCGCTTGCGTCCTTTATCTGCCAGAAACTCAGTGCGCCGCCTTGAGCGCGGCGTCGCGGATCGCGCTCGTCGTCTGCGTGATGGTGAGCGCCTCGGGATCGAGCTTCAGCTCGAGGAGCGCCGCGCGCCCCGCACCCTCCGCACGCGCGAAGGCGGCGGCGAAGTCCGCCGTCTTCGTCACCGTCTCGCCGTAGGCGCCATAGGCGCGCGCAAGCGCGGCGAAATCGGGATTGACCAGGTCTGTGGCGATGACGCGGCCGGGGAAATGGCGCTCCTGGTGCATGCGGATCGTGCCGTACATGCCGTTATTGACGACGAGAATGATGAGGTGGGCGCCGTGCTGCACGGCGGTCGCAAGCTCCTGCCCAGTCATCATGAAATCGCCGTCGCCGGCAAAGCACACGACCGTGCGCGCGGGATCGAGGAGCTTCGCCGCCACGGCTGCAGGAAAGCCATAGCCCATCGAGCCGCTCGTGGGCGCGAGCTGGGTACCAAGGCCGTGGTAGCGATAGAAGCGGTGGACCCAGGTCGCGAAATTGCCGGCGCCGTTGCAGACGATCGCATCCTTGGGCAAGTGCCCGGCGAGCCAGCGCACGATTTCGCTCATCTGCAATTCGCCGGGCCCGCGCACCGGCTCCTGCCAGGCGAGGTAATCGTCGTGCGCCGCCTTGGCGGCACCGGCCCAGCGCGGATTGGCGACGGGCTGAAGCGATGCAAGCGCCGTGGCGAACGTGCGTGGCGTCGCGTTGATGGCGAGATAGGGCTCGTAGACGCGGCCCAATTCCGCCGCGTCCGCATGGATGTGGATCAGGCGCTGCTGCGGCACCGGAATATCGAAGAGCGTATAGCCGCCGCTCGTCGCCTCGCCGAGGCGCGCGCCCACGGCGATCAGCAGGTCGGCCGACCTGAGACGCGCGCCGAGCTTCGGATTGACGCCGAGGCCGACATCGCCCGCGTAGCACGGATGGTCGTTATCGAGCCGATCCTGGCGGCGGAAGGCGCACGCGACCGGCAGGCCGTTGGCAGCGGCAAAAGCGCCGATTGCGGCCGATGCTTCCTTATCCCACTGGCTGCCGCCCAGCAGCATGATCGGGCGCTCGCTTTGGGCGAGCGCGTCGCGGAATGCGCGCATCTGATCGGGGCCCGGATGCGGCTCGATGCGCGAATAAGGCGCGGCGTCAGACGCGTCCGCCAATTCCTCGAGCATGTCCTCGGGCAGCGCAAGCACGACAGGACCGGGCCGGCCGCTCGTGGCGACATGAAACGCGCGGCTTACAAGCTCCGGGACACGCGCCGGATCGTCGATCTCGTCGACCCATTTTGCGATGGTGCCGAAGACGGCGCGGTAGTCGAGCTCCTGGAATGCCTCGCGGCCCTTCGCGGCGCGCGGCACTTGTCCGACGAACAGCACGAGCGGCGTCGAATCCTGACGCGCGATGTGGAGGCCGGCGCTGGCGTTGGTCGCGCCGGGGCCGCGCGTGACGAAGCACACGCCCGGCCGACCGGTGAGCTTGCCATAGGCCTCGGCCATGATGGTGGCGCCGCCTTCCTGGCGGCAGGTCACGAGGCGGACGGCGTTGGCGTCGTACATGGCGTCGAGCGCCGCGAGATAGCTTTCACCGGGCACGCAGAACACGGTGTCGGCGCCGTGGATCTTGAGCTGGTCGATCAGGATTTTGGCGCCGGTGCGGCGCCCGTGCTCGCTCATGCGCGGCTCCCGGGAAGCGCGATCGGGTGGTCGATATAGATCTGATAGCGCTGCAGCCGCGGCTTGTCTTTGTCGGCCTCATCGACATAACGGATCGAGCTTTTGCCGACGAGCGCGCGCGGCAGCACCATGACGCGGATGAACGCAGTGGTCTCGGTGTCGGAGCCCGCAGCGAAAACAGGATCGACGCCGTTCTCGAACCACGCCTCGCCAGGCCGGTAGGAATGGCTCGTGCCGCCCGCATCAATGCGGATCGAGCCGAGGACAAGGCAGCGCAGGCCCGGGCCCTGATGCGTGTGGCGATAGGCAACGCCGCCCGGCGGAAATTCGACGCGGTCGCAGCGCAAGAGATAGTCCGCCTTCGGATCGAGCGCGAGCGCAGGCGATAGGATGAGCGGCGCAGGCCCCTCCGCCGCGGCCACGAGTTCGAACCGCAGCAGCTGCGCGCCGCCCGCACCAGCCGAAAGCGCAAGCGCGCCGGCACCGTGCCACGCCGAATTCGGCGCGAGGGAAGCGACTGTTGCTCCCGCGGCGATCGTGACCGCACCCTCGCGCAGATAAAGCGCGCGCGGAGCGCCCGCGCCGAGCTCGCGCGCTTCCCCGGCGGAAAGCCGGTCGGCATAAAGCCGCAAGTGGTACGGCATCGCCTCGCCCTCCCGACGGTGACTGTAGCATGACTGCGAGCCCCCACCTCCCCTGCTCTCGCTAAGCTCGCTCCCTCTCCGGCCCTTGGGGCGCAGAGGGTTGGGGCGAGGTGGGGGACGGACTAATATGCCGCACGCGAAACCGGGAGGGAGCGATGCGCATCCACAATCTTTATGCCGACGCCAAGGGTGAGTCGCATTGGCGCGATATCGAGGTCGAATGGACGGAGACGCAAACGCATGGCGGACGGCTCTCGAAGCGGTTTCCCGCGACCGGCATCATCTTTCGCCAAGTGCAGCCGGAATATTCGCTCGACTGGCACAACGCGCCGCGCCGGCAGTACATCATCAATCTCGATGCTGGTGTCGAGATCACCGCAAGCGACGGCGAGGCGCGCAAGATCGGCGCCGGCGAGGTGATCCTGGTCGAGGACACGCGCGGCAAGGGCCATCTGTCGAAGGCACTCGACGGCAAGCTGCGTCACTGCATCTTCGTGGCGCTCGATTAGCGGCGACGCGGCACTGGCGTTTTCGCGCGCGCCGTGCAAGGAAGGGGGATCATGACCGAGACCGATCTTGTCCTGGCCGCCAATCTCGAGTTCTACCGCGCCTTCGGGGCGGGAGATTACCCGGCGATGAACGCGCTCTGGGCACGCAACGCGCAGATCCTGTGCATCCACCCGGGCTGGCCGCCGCTCTCCGGACGCGAGGCGGTCATGCGGAGCTGGCGCAACATCCTCACGAACCCGCAGCCGACGCGCGTCGCCTGCCACGACGACCAGGCCTTCGTCTATGGCGAGTTCGCCATGGTGATCTGCGAGGAGGAGCTGAGCTCCGGCAGCCTCGTCGCCACCAACTATTTCGTCAAGGAAGGCGGACGCTGGCGCATGCTGCACCATCAGGCGAGTCCGCTCGTCGCCCGGCGCGAGCAGGCGCGCCCGCAGCGCCGCCGCAACGAGCGGCACTGACCCTTTGGCGCGGTACCGTATCGCGGCGATCCCGGGCGACGGCATCGGCAAAGAGGTGATCCCGGCCGGTCTCGAGGTGCTCGGCGCCTTGGCAGCGCGCGGCGGTTTCGAGCTTGCCGTCGAGACGCTGCCATGGGGCTCCGACTATTACCGCGCGCACGGCCGCATGATGCCCCCAGACGGGGTCGAGCATCTGAAGCGTTTCGACGCGATCTTCTTCGGTGCGGTCGGCGATCCCGACCTCCCCGACCACCTGACCTTGTGGGGCCTGCGGCTCGCGATCTGCCAAGGGCTCGACCAATACGCCAACGTCCGGCCGGCGCGGCTCTTGCCAGGGATCACGTCGCCGCTTCGCGGCGTCGAGCCCGGCGCGCTCGATTGGATCATCGTGCGCGAGAACAGCGAGGGCGAGTATGCCGGGCACGGCGGACGCGCGCACGCGGGCCACCCCGAGGAGGTCGCGACCGAGACCGCGATCTTCACCCGCGCCGGCGTCAGCCGCATCATGCGCTTCGCCTTTGCGCTGGCGCGTTCGCGTCCGCGCCGGCACCTCACCGTCGTCACCAAGTCGAACGCGCAGCGTCACGGCATGGTGCTGTGGGACGAGATCGCGGCCGAGACCGCGCGTCAATTTCCGGAGGTGACGTGGGACCGCGAGCTCGTCGACGCCATGACGACGCGCATGGTGCTGAAGCCACAGACGATCGACACGGTCGTGGGCTCAAACCTCCACGCCGACATCCTGACCGACCTTGCCGCGGCGCTCGCCGGATCGCTTGGCATCGCGCCCACCGCCAATCTCGATCCCGAGCGGCGCTTTCCCTCGATGTTCGAGCCGATCCACGGTTCGGCCTTCGACATCATGGGCAAGGGCATCGCCAATCCGATCGCCACGTTCTGGAGCGCGGCGATGATGCTCGAGCATCTGGGCGAAGGCGCGGCATCCCAACGCCTCATGCAGGCGATCGAGCGCACGACCGCCGATCCCATGCTCCATACGCGCGACCTGGGCGGCACGGCCACGACGGCGCAAG
This sequence comes from Allostellaceae bacterium, assembly GCA_035518375.1. Classification (GTDB taxonomy): domain Bacteria; phylum Pseudomonadota; class Alphaproteobacteria; order ATCC43930; family CGMCC-115725; genus DATJLY01. The sequence continues at coordinate 6,592 of DATIXQ010000076.1, forward strand.
TGACGGCCGCGGTCGTGGCCGCGATCGCCGGCGCCAACACTTAAGGCCACTCACGCGGCCTATTCGAGCGGCGCGATGCCGAGCCGCTCGAGAAGCGCGCCGTCGCGCTCGCGCTCAGGATTCGGAGTCGTCAAAAGACGCGGGCCGCAGAAGATCGAATTGGCGCCGGCGAGGAAGCAGAGCGCCTGCGTCTCGTCGCTCATGGCCTCGCGGCCGGCGGAAAGCCGCACCACGGAGCGGGGCATGGCGATGCGGGCAACCGCGATCGTCCGTACGAACTCGAGCGCATCGAGCGGTTCTGCGTCACCCAGGGGGGTGCCCTTGACGCGCACGAGAAGATTAATCGGCACGCTCTCCGGATGCTCGGGCAGCGTGGCGAGTGCGTGGATGAGGCCGACGCGATCCGCCCGCCCCTCGCCCATGCCGACAATGCCGCCACAGCAGACCCTGATCCCGGCCGCACGCACGTTAGCGAGCGTGTCGAGCCGGTCCTGATAGACGCGTGTCGTGATGATGCGACCGTAGAATTCGGGCGAGGTATCGAGATTGTGATTGTAGAAGTCGAGCCCCGCTTCCTTGAGCCGTGCGGCTTGAGCACGCGTCAGCATGCCAAGCGTCGCGCACGTCTCGAGCCCGAGCCGCTTCACGCCCGCGACCATCGCGCAGACCGGATCGAGATCGCGGTCCTTGGGCTCGCGCCAGGCGGCACCCATGCAGAAACGCGTGGCGCCGGCCTCGCGCGCTCGCCGCGCCGCGGCCACCACCTCGCCTGCGTCCATGAGCTTTGCGGCAGCGACGCCCGTCTCGTAGGTAGCGCTCTGCGGACAATAGGCGCAATCCTCGGGGCAGCCGCCGGTCTTGATGGAAAGAAGCGTCGAGAGCTGGACGCGCGCTGGATCGAAATTGCGGCGATGAACGCTTTGCGCACGGAACACGAGTTCCGGGAACGGCAGCTCGTAGAGCGCGGCAAGCTCGGCGCGCGTCCAATCGTGCCGAATATGCTCACCGAGGTCGGCCACGCTCGCTCCTTGCCTGCTTCCCGCGCTAAGGCTACAT
>DATIXQ010000077.1:0-7444 GCA_035518375.1 Allostellaceae bacterium
GGAACGCAACACCGGCGACCTCTTCATGACCCTTGCTGCCGCACAGAGCTATTTCGGCATGCCCGGCGCCGTTACCGGTCTCGACCTGTTCGTGCGCGAGCCCTACCGGGTGCAGAATTACGAACGCGACCTTCGCGTGGCGCTGGGCAACGGATTTCTCGTCTCAGACTGGCAGGATAACAACGCCGCCTTGTTCGACGCGCTGCGGGTGGAGCGCACCGTCATGTTCGTGATTCTGTCGCTCATCGTGCTGGTGGCGGCGTTCAACATCATCAGCAGCATGATCATGCTGGTGAAGGACAAAGGGCAGGACATCGCCATCCTGCGCACCATGGGCGCGACGCGCGGCATGATCCTGCGCATTTTCATGCTGAGCGGCGCCTCGATCGGTGTCGTCGGAACGCTGGCCGGTTTTGTGCTGGGCGTCGCCTGCGCCGCGAATATCAAAGGAATTCAGGAAGTGACGGAAATGGTGTTCGGTCCGGGAGCCATATCGGCGGGGCTCGAATTCTTCAGCCGCGTGCCGGCGCGGATCGACCCGGTCGAGGTCGGCGCGGTGCTGGTGATGGCCTTCGGGCTCTCCTTCCTGGCGACGGTCTATCCGTCCTGGCGTGCGGCGCGGCTCGATCCGGTCGAGGCGCTGCGCTATGAGTGACCAGAGCCGTATGCCGGCGCTGGAGCTGCGCGGCGTCGTCCGCACCTACAAGCAGGCGGGCGCGCTGCTGCCGGTGCTGCGCGGCGCGTCGCTGGCGATCGCGCCCGGCGAGATCGCCGCTCTGGTGGGACCGTCGGGCGCCGGCAAATCGACCTTGCTGCATACCGCAGGGCTGCTCGAGCGGCCGGATAGCGGCGAGGTGCTGCTCGCAGGGCGCAGCTGCGGCGGCATGTCCGACAGCGAGCGCACCGAGATCCGTCGCGCGCAGATGGGGTTCGTCTATCAGTTCCATCACCTGCTGCCGGAGTTCTCGGCGCTCGAGAATGTGATGCTGCCGCAGCTCATCGCCGGTGTCGCCAAGGCCAAGGCGCGGGCGCGGGCGCAGGAGCTGCTCGGTTTGGTCGGGCTTGCGGCGCGCGCCGAGCATCGTCCGGCGCGACTTTCCGGTGGCGAGCAGCAGCGCGTCGCCATCGTTCGCGCCCTCGCCAACAGCCCGCGCGTGCTGCTCGGCGACGAGCCCACCGGCAATCTCGACATCCACACCGCCGATGACGTCATGGCGGCGCTGATCGACATCGTCCGCCGCACCGGCCTCGCCGCCATTATCGCAACCCACAATCTCGAGCTGGCGCGCCGCATGGACCGCATCCTCTCGCTCGAGGACGGCGTCATCGTCGAACGCACCGAAGTGCGAGCGCGCGCCGCGCGCGGGGATTAGACAGCTCGGCACCGCTTTTGCGGGCGCACGTGAACAAAACGCTGGGACAAGCAGCGTGCGTCCTTCGACTGCTCGCTACGCTCGCGCTCAGGATGAGGAAACTTTCTTTGTGCCACAAAGAAATTCACCTCATCCTGAGCTTGTCGAAGGACGCACCTTGGCTTTGCAGCGAGCTTGTTCGACGCGCGCTTTGCTGCCTCGCACTGTGTCGCCTCAATGCGCGCGGCCAAGTTCTCCGCTCAAGATCGGCGGTTGGCCGACTTTGTCTGAGCTCCGGGCGCGCAGCTGCGCGAAGACGATGGCGTGAACGGCGAGAAAGAAGGGCACCAGCACGGTCGGAATGAAGGCCCATGGCAGGGTTTGGAGCGCCGCCGTGCCGACCCCGGCATGGATGAGCTGCAGCGGCGATCCGTTCCTGGAGATCATGCCGAGCGTCACCGCGACGATCAGGTCCAGCATGCCGAAACTGTTCCAGGCGAGGATCAAGCGGTCTCGAAAGCGCGTCTCGCTCGCGGCCAAGGTCGCAACCGGAAGTGCCAACGCACCCGTCGCGAAGTCGCCCCACCCGGCAAAGTACGGAAAAGGTCCCGAGAGCCTTCCGGCGACAGCGAGGAGCACAAACAGAACGCCGGCAAGCCGAACGATGTTGAGAGCAATCAGCAGCGGCAACGGAATTGCCGTCAGCGCGCGCCGCACCGCGGGGACGCCGAAGGCAAGCCCGACCATGATGACGAGCGGTGTCCCGAACATCGCGAGCACCGTCGGTGGGTTCGAGAGGGCGCCCATGCCGGCGACGGCGCCCGCGAGGCCAATCCACGCGCCAGCCGTCCCGGCCAGGACGAAGCGACCCGAAATCCGAAGGGGCAGGGTGGTGGTGAGCGCGGTGAGGGCTACCGCCAGCGCCATTCCCACCAAGATGGATCCGATCACGTCGAGCATGTCGACCTCCCGCCGTTCGTGTCTCGCCTCTATTTCGAGAGATAGACGCGCCACGGCCTCTTTGCAGCTTTCGTTTGTTCACATATGCTGTCCATTAATGAACAGGACCTCTGGATCTTGGCAGTGGGACGATGTGCGCTTCTTTCTTGCTGTGGCGCGCACCGGCAGCCTGTCGGGGGCCGCTCGCGCGCTGGGCGTTGGTCATGTGACGGTCGGTCGGCGGATCGCGCTGCTCGAGAAGCGCCTGGGCGTGACATTGCTGAACCGGACGCCGGACGGCTTCGCCACCACGTCGGCCGGAGAGACCGTCCTCCGGCAATGCGTGGCGATGGAAACTGCCGCGCTCGATCTCGAGCGCGCCGCCGCGGGACGCGACTCGCTGGTCACCGGCTCGGTTCGCGTGACGACGACCGAGGCGCTCGCGTATCACCTGATTTGCCCCGCGATCGCGGAACTCCGGCAGGTTCATCTGGAGTTGCGCGTCGACTTGACGGTGGGCGTTCGCTCGCTCGATATCGCGCGTCGTGACGCCGATCTCGCTGTCAGGTTCGCGCGGCCAGAGACGTCCGACCTCGTCTGTCGCAAGCTCGGCGATGTCGGCTTCTCCCTCTATGCGTCGCGACGGTATCTGACGACATCAGGAATTCCGCAGCGAGGTCGGGGATTGGCCGGCTACGACCTGATCACCTTCACGGGCGCGCCGGCTGCCGCGAGCCCCTTTTTCATGGGCGAAGCGCTGGAAGGCGCGCGTGTCGCACTGCGTTGCGATAGTCCGTTCGTCCAGCTTAAAGCTGCGGCGAGCGATGTCGGGATCGCCGAGCTCGCTTGCCTCCTCGGCGATGCCTCCTCTGATCTGGTCCGTGTCTGGCCCGATGAAGCACCGGCACAGCGCACGGCATGGCTGATCATGCATCAAGATATGCGCCGCTCTGCGCGTATCCGCGCCGTCTCGACGGCGATCGGCGATGTGTTCCGCCGCCAACGCAAAACTTTGGGGCAGGGCAGCCCCAGAGCATGATCCATTTAAGTCGAATCTTTTATCCGTCATTCCCGTGAAAGCGGGAATCTACGACTATGGCCCACCACTCTCGCGGCGGAGCTATCGCGTATGGACTCACCACGGAGGCACGGAGGACACGGAGAATAACGGAGAACAAGTGTTTGGCACACGAAGCGCGCCATTCTTCCCTTCTCCGTGATCTCCGCGATCTCCGTGCCTCCGTGGTGAGCCTTTCTCTGCCACAGGCGCGGCGACAAATGCGATAGCTCTGGCTTTCGTGGGGTGACGCGTCAGAGCGGTTCCATTTGAGCGGACACGGCTCTAGCGCCTGAAGGCCGGCGTGTTACTTCAAATGTGGATCGCATGCCCCAAGGCGCGGAGCGCCGATTCGAGCAGCGCTTCGCTTTGCGTCGGATGGGCGTGGATTGTCTGAGCGACGTCCTCGAGGCGGGCGCGCATCTCGAGCGCGAGGCTGAAGCTCGCCGACAATTCCGCAATGCCGGCGCCGACGCCCTGGATGCCGAGCAGGAGATGGTTGTCGGCGCGCGCGACGACCCGGATAAAGCCGGTGTCGTTCTCGAGCGTCATGGCGCGGCCATTGGCCTGGAAGGGGAATTGCGCCGTCTTGATGTCGTGGCCCGCTTCCTTGGCTTCCTCGGGCGAAAGGCCCACGGCGACGATCTCGGGATCGGTGAAGCAGATGGCCGGGATCGCGACCTTGTCCCAGGCACGGTTCTCGCCGGCGACGAGCTCCGCCACCATCTCGCCTTGCGCCATGGCGCGATGCGCCAGCATCGGCTCGCCGGTCACGTCGCCGATGGCGTAGATGCCGCGCATCGAGGTGCGGCATTTCTCGTCGATGCGCAGGAAGGGGCCGTCGCGGTCGAGATCGATCGCCTCGAGTCCCCACCCCTCGGTGAGCGGCTTGCGTCCGACCGTCACCAGCACCTTGTCGGCCGCCAGCGTCGCGGTTCGCCCGTCCGCCGCCTCGACGACGACGGCATCGCCCGCCGCCGTCAGCCCTTTGGCCTTGGCGCCGACGAGCGTCTCGACACCGAGGTCGCGCAGGCTCCGCGCCACCGGGCGCGTGAGGTCGGCGTCGTAGTGCGGCAGGATGCGCGGCTCCGCCTCGACGACGGTCACGGCGGCGCCCATCTTGGCGAGCGCCATCCCCAGCTCGAGGCCGATATAGCCGGCGCCGATGACGACCAGCTTGCCCGGCACCTCGCTCAGCGCCAGCGCCTCCGTCGAGGAGATGACGCGGCCGCCGAAGGGCAGCGCCGGCAGCGCGACGGCGTTCGAGCCCGTGGCGATCACCACCTGCTCGGCGCGGATCATCTGCCGGCCGGTCTCGGTCGCCACCTCGACGGTCTTGCCGTCGAGAAAGCGCGCCCAGCCCTCGACAACCTTCACACCCGCCTTCTTCAGCAGCGCCGCCACACCGGTGGTGAGGCGGCCGACGATCCGCTCCTTCCAGAGCACGGTTTTGGCCAGATCGAGCGCCGGTTTGCCCGCCGAAATGCCGAGCGCGCTTTTCCCCGCCGCGATCGCCACCAGCTTGTGGAATTCCTCGGCGGCGTGGATCAGCGCCTTCGAGGGAATGCAGCCCACATTGAGGCAGGTGCCGCCGAGCTTTTCCGCCTCGATGACGACCGTGTCGATGCCGAGCTGTCCCGCGCGGATGGCGCAGACATAGCCGCCGGGGCCCGCGCCGATCACCAAAAGCCGGCAAGTGATGTCTTTCATAATTCAGCCTTCCGTGAAGATCAGCGCCGGCGTCTCGAGCAGTGTCTTGATACGCTGGATGAAACGTGCCGCCTCCCAGCCGTCGATGACGCGATGATCGAAGCTCGAGGAGAGGTTCATCATCTTGCGCGGCAGAAAGGTCATGCCGTTCCATACCGGGCGCACCATCATCTTGTTGACGCCGACGATCGCCACCTCGGGCGGGTTGATGATGGGGGTCGACACGACGCCGCCGAGCGCGCCCAGCGAGGTGATGGTGATGGTCGAGCCCACGAGCTCGTCGCGCGTTGCGGTGCCGGCCTTTGCCGCCTCGCCAAGGCGCCTCACCTCCGCGGCGCAGCCCCAAAGATCGAGCGCCTCGACATGGCGCACCACCGGCACCATGAGACCCATCGGCGTCTGTGCGGCGATGCCGATATGGACGCCGGCATGCAGGCGCACGATGCCGGCCTCGTCATCGAAGAGGGCATTGAGATTGGGCTGGTCGGCGATCGCCCGCACCATGGCGCGCATCAGGAACGGCAGCAAGGTCAGCCTTTCCTGGTCTTGCCGCTTTTCCTTGTTGAGGGTCTCGCGCAGCTCCTCGAGCTGGGTGACATCGACCTCCTCGACATAAGTGATGTGGGGAATGCGTGCGTTGGCGAGCGCCATACGTTCGGCGATCCTGCGGCGCAGTCCGACGATCTTCACCTCCTCGACGCCGCTGCGCGCCGGCGAGACGGCTCGTCCCCAGGGCGTTCGGCCGCGCGCGATGAAGGTGTCGAGATCCTCGTGCGTGATGCGGCCGGCGGGACCGGTGCCGGGCACTTGCCGCAGATCGATCCCGGCCTCGCGCGCGCGCAGCCGAACCGCCGGCGCCGCCAGGGGCTTCTCGCCTTCCGGACGCGGCGTGCCGCCCATGAAACGGAGCGGCGCACTCGGCGAGGGGCGCGCGACGGGCGATGCGGCCGGGATCGGCGGCGTGGGTTCGGGCGCGGCGCGCGGCTGTGACGGAGGCTCGGCGCGGCGCTCCGGCGTGCCAGGCTTCTGGCGCGGCGTCGCCGCTGCCGGACGATCCTCGCCGGCGGTCTTGAGCCGCACGAGATCGGAGCCTACCGCGATCACGTCGCCGACCTTGCCGCCGAGCCACAGCACCTCGCCCGAAACGGGAGAGGGGATCTCGACCGTCGCCTTGTCGGTCATGACCGAGCCCAGCGTCGCATCTTCGGACACGACATCGCCGACCTTGACGTTCCATTCGACGAGCTCGGCTTCGGCGACGCCCTCGCCGACATCGGGGAGCTTGATGACATGCTCGGCCATCTCAGGGCTCCATCACCGCGAGCAGCGCGCGGCCGACGCGGGCGGGGCCGGGAAAGTACTCCCATTCCTGCGCGTGCGGGTAGGGCGTGTCCCAGCCGGCGACGCGCGCGATCGGCGCCTCGAGATGATAGAAGCAGCTCTCCTGCACCACCGCTGCGAGCTCGGCACCGAAGCCCGAGGTCAGGGTCGCCTCGTGGACGATGACGCAGCGCCCCGTCTTTCGCACCGACGCCTCGATGGTCGCGAGATCGAGCGGCAGCAGCGTGCGCAGATCGATGATCTCGGCATCGACGCCGGTCTCGGCGACGGCGGCCTCGGCGACATAGACCATGGTGCCATAGGCCAGCACGGTCACGGCCGCCCCCTGGCGCCGAACCGCCGCCTTGCCGAGCGGCACGGTGTAGTGGCCGTCCGGAACCTCGCCCAGCTCATGCTTCGCCCAGGGCATGACCGGGCGATCGGGGTGGCCGTCGAAGGGACCGTTATAGAGCCGCTTCGGTTCGAGGAAGATCACCGGGTCGGGATCCTCGATGGCAGAGATGAGCAGACCCTTGGCATCGTTCGGGTTCGACGGCACGACGGTCTTCAAGCCGCTGACATGGGTGAACAGCGCCTCGGGACTCTGGCTGTGAGTTTGCCCGCCGAAGATGCCGCCGCCCGTCGGCATGCGCACCACCAACGGACAGGTGAACTCGCCGTTCGAGCGGTAGCGCAGCCGCGCCGCCTCGGAGACGATTTGGTCATAAGCGGGATACATGTAGTCGGCGAACTGGATCTCGACGCAGGGGCGAAGCCCGTAGGCGGCCATGCCGACCGCGGCGCCGACGATGCCGAGCTCGCTGATCGGCGCATCGAAGCAGCGGCTCTTGCCGTATTTTGCCTGGAGGCCTTGCGTCGCGCGAAAGACGCCGCCGAAGAATCCGACATCCTCGCCGAAGATGACGACGTTGTCGTCGCGCGCCATCATCACGTCCATGGCCTCGCGAATGGCCTCGATCATGGTCTTGCGCGGCATCGCTCAGACTCCCGTCTGTTGGCGCTGCCGGCGGAGATGCGGCGGCATCTCCGCATAGACGCCCTCGAA
>DATIXQ010000078.1:0-19126 GCA_035518375.1 Allostellaceae bacterium
AAGAGTGCGTCGGGGATCTATCTCTCCGCGCTTCTCGACGCACGCGCCGGCAAACTTGATCGGGCCGACGAGCTCCTCGGCAAAATCACCAACGCCTTCCCGAACATGCCGAACGGCTTTTTCCTCCAGGCCACGGTCAAATTCGCGCTGCATCAATACGCTCAGGCCGAGGAAGCTATTGCCAAGTATCTTGCGCGCGATCCGAAACATCCCGCCGCGCGCCGGCTCTTCGCCGAGATCAAGCTGCGCACCCACGATCCGCAGGCGGCGATCGACGAGCTGAAGCCCCAAGCCGATGCCAATCCGGCGGACAGGGCGACGATCAATCTCCTGGCGCAAGCCTATGTTGCGGCCGGTCAGAAAGACTCGGCCGTCGCGCTCTACGAGCGCGCAGCCGAGGCCGATCCGAACGTCCGGACCGAGGCCTCGGAGGCGCTGATGCGCATTCGCTTCGGCGATGCCGCCGCCGGCACGGCGGAGCTTGAGAAGATTGCCGGGACCAACGAGGGCGCCGACCTCGCGACGCCGCTCCTCGTCATGGGCGCGCTGCGCAAAGGCGACGACGCAAAGGCGGCCGCTACCGCCGAGGCGATGGTCGCGCGCCGGCCGGACGATGCGATCGCGCTCAATCTCCTGGGGTCGGTGAGGATTGCCCAGGGCCGCCTCTCTGAGGCGCGCGATGTTTTTCAGAAGCTCGCCGACAAGGATCCGAGCTTCCTCTCCGCGCGGCGGAATCTTGCCGAAGTCTATATCGTGATGCACGACCCCGACGACGCGAAGAAAATCTATCTTGCGCTTCTGAACGACAAGCCCGATGACGAAGATTCGGAGCTGAAGCTCGCGCAGCTCGCGCTCGCCGCAAACAACAGCGATGAGGCGGTTCAATGGCTGATGAAAGCCGATGCGGCCGCGCCGCGCGACGTTGTGCCGGGCATGCAACTGCTACAGATCTACGCCAGCCGCAAGGATTGGAACGACGCACTGAAGCTCGGCCGGCGGCTCGAACTGCAAGCGCCCTTCGACACCCGCGTCGTCAACGCCGTAGCCGAGGTTCGCGTCGAATCGGGCGACAAGGCCGGCGCAGTCGCCGATTTCCGCGCGCTCGTCGAGCACTATCCCGACGCGGCGCCACTTTACGAACGCTATGCCGACTACGAACTCGCCGCCGGCGACAAGGCGGGTGCGCGCGCCTCGCTCGCAAAAGCGCATGAGCTCGTCCCCGCCGACTTGCGCTACATGCGCGATCTCGTCCGCTTCGACGCCGACGACAAGGGCATCGATGCCGCGTTGGCGACGGCTCGGTCTTTCGCCGCCGCGGCGCCCGCCGAGGCCGCGATTCTCGAGGCCGAGCAGCTCGTCCGCGCAAAGCGCATACCCGAAGCGATCACGCGGCTCTCCACCGTGAACGCGCGCACGCCGAATTCGGTGCTGACTGTCGAGCTTGCGGCCCTGACTTTTGCCGCAGGTAAGCAGGACGACGCCAAGGCGATGCTGCGTACCTGGCTTGCGACGCACGACGATGATGTCGCGGCGCATGGCAAACTCGGCGATCTGCTGATGCTCGAGCACGATTATGATGGCGCGGCAGCGCAATACGAGGCGGTTCGCAAGGCTGCGCCCGACCAGATCGTCGCGCTCAACAATCTCGCCTGGATCTACGGTATGCGCCACGATCCGCGCGCGCCCGGGCTGGCGCAACGGGCCTATCGGCTTGCACCATCGCCGCAGACCGAGGACACGCTCGGCTGGGCCTTGGTCGAGAGCGGTAATGCGGCCGGCGGCCTCCCATATCTTAAGGACGCAAGCTCGGCGCGGCCGGATGACGGTGCGATCCAGTATCACTATGCCGCGGCCTTGAACGCCACTGGCGATGAAGCTGGCGCGCGCGCGGTCCTGGAGCGCGTCCTTGTAGGGACCGCCGTCTTCGACGGGCGCGACGATGCCAAGGCGCTGCTCGATCGGCTGCGGCGCGGCTGACGCGCGCGCAAATCGTTAACACCACCTATCTGCTCCTTTGCTTGCGTGGTGACAGGGGCTTCGATAAAGTCGCGAGAGCGGGCGGCGCGCGCTTTTTTGGGCGCAAGCAATTCGCTCCGGGGGACTTGATGCACAGCCTCGTGGCCGGCGCGATCGTCGGCGCATTGGTGACACTCTTGGCCGTCTACAAGGGTCGGACAGGCTGGCACTGGCTCGCGCTCAGCGTGTTCGCGTTCGCGTCGGTCTGGCTTGTGAGCTTCGTCGTGCTCTATGCGGCTAATGTGCGGCTGACGCTTGTCGCGGCCGACCGTTCGCTCTCGGAATTCGCGGGCGCGGTCACCGCCACCACCATCGTCATTCTGCTGGCGTGGCTGCCGCCACGTCCACGTCCACACGCCACCCCCTCGGCAACGGTGCCGCGCCGCGGCACCAGCGATTGATCGATCGCCTTCAGCGCTTCAGTACCGCGACCATTCGCACCATGCCCAAGACGAGCAGGAGCACGGTGCCCGCGACGGCCGTCAATGTTCCTGCGGGCGTCGCTAAGAACGTCCGGATTTTGGTAAGAAGGTCGAGCGCTTCGCTCGACGGGCGACGCGCCGCAGGCTCGTGCTCGCGCACCGCGAGCGTCATGCCGGAACCATATTCGGTGATCTCGAAATTGCCATTGCTTCCGAGATCGAAGGAAAAGCGGCCGAGACCGAGGATAGAGAAGGTCATGTCGTAGTCGGAGCTGCCGTTGCGGCGCACGAAAGCATCGAAAGCCTCGCCGAGAACCCGGCTGTTGAGCATGTTCTGGCCGAGCCCGAATGCAGGATCGTCGTCTCCGGCGCCCGGCGTCGAACTCTCTGCTTGCGCGCCGCCGCCGCGCGTGCCGACGAGGTTGCGCAGCGCCTGACGCAAGGTCTCGCCGTCATTGATCGAGATCTCATCATCTGTCCCAGGAGCTGGCAGCTCCGGGTCGGACGCCGCCTGCCCGGAGGCTGCAGCGGCGCGCGCTGGCGTGCGCGTGCCGCCTTGCTCAGCGGAATCCCCCAAGATCGTCCGCTCGTCTTGGCCGGTCGGGAGCGCCAGCGCAGCACCGGCTGCGCTAAGCGTTCCTGCGCCGCGGCGGCGCGACGCGGGCTCGGCCGTGCGCAGCGCCTCGGCGTCATCCAGGATTTGTTGCAGCCTGACGTTCTCCTGTAACGAGCGCACAACCTGGCGCAGCCCCGCCGCCGGATCGGCCAGCAGGTCACGGCGCGCGAAGTCGCCGGGCGTCAGCGGTAGGTTCTGGTACATCTCGTCGAGGTCGAAAGGCTCCCACGCGAACGCTCGGGATTGAAGCCTGTAGAATTCGTCCTGGGAAAGTGCCGTCGCCTCGGCCACACGCCATGGCAGCCCGAGGCCGACGACGAGGATCGCAAACAGCGGTCCCCATCGCGGCTTTCCCAGGCGCGCGCAAATCCTTTCCGGCGGGCGTTGGATTTTCGCCTCCGTGAATTTCTTAATGATTATTTACCGGCCAAATCATACAAAAATTATACAAAAGAATTGCCAGTATTCAACGAAAGTGGAATGGTGCGGCTACGCTTGGCTGACGGCAAATCTCAGCGATCATGACCAAAGTCAAGTTGGGGCGCACGTATCCGCGACAGCGAGGTCCCCTGTGGTGGAATGCCGCAGCGCTGTTTGCCGCCGGTTTCGCGGTCGCCGGATGTTCGCCGCGGCTCGGGCCCCCTGCGGGCAGCGCGGCCGCGACGCCCGCGGTCGTGGCCGATGCATCGCTGGCGCGCGACGATTACGTCGCGCGCACGCTCGCCGAGCGACCGCCCGCGGGCGTGGGTTCGCGCCACCTCGTCGCAGACGGCACGGGGTTCTACGTCACGGGCGATGAAGTGCTGACCAATTTTCACGTTGCCGGCAAATGCGGTGCGATCACGGTCGGAAACGGCACCGAGGGCGAGGAGGTGGTGGCGACGGTCGTTGCAGGAGATCCGGCTGCCGACCTAGCGCTACTGCGCACCGAGCGCGGCGTTGCCGCTCCCGCACGCTTTGCCGCGAGCGCGCAGGCCGCGCCATCCGCAGTCGTGGGGTATCCCGAGCGTGGCCTGCCTGTGCGCATCGCCGAGTTAAGCCCGATCTCGGCCTTGCCCGGTGCGGCCGGCACCACCGCCCTGCACTACAGCTTCGATGGCGAGGTGCGGCGCGGCAACAGCGGCAGTCCAGTGCTCGATGCAAGCGGGGCCGTGCTCGGCGTCGTGGTCATGAAGGTCGACACAGTCGCGGTATACCAGAAGACGGGCGCGGTCGTGGACAATGTCGGGATTGCGATTTCGAACCGCGCGGTCGGCGATTTCCTGCGCACGAATCGGGTCGATGTCGCCGCGGCCACCCCCGCATCCCCGCTGCCGCCCGCGTCGATTCTCGACAAGGCGCACGGCTTCGTGCGCCAGATCGGCTGCTGGAACTAGCCTCAGCTGATCCGCTGCGGCGCCTTGCCGAAGGAGAGCGCCAAGCCTTGGCGGATAGCGAGCCGGGTGCGGAAGCCTAGCGTGCGCGCGGCCCGCGTCGGGTCGCCCAAGGAAATACGGATGTCGCCCGGTCGGGCCGGACCGTACCGCAGCTCCGGGGCTGCGCCGCAAATCTCGCCCATGATGCTGGCGAGCTCGTGTACCGTCGTGCCATAGCCGCTGCACACGTTGAACGCCTCGCCGGCCGCATCCTCGGCCGACATGGCCAGGAGAAGAGCCTCGACCGCATCTGACACGGCGACGAAATCGCGGACTTGCCGCCCGTCGCCGTGGATGTCGATCGGCAGCCGTCGCGCGAGTCGGTCGGCAAAGATCGAGATGACGCCGGTATAGGGCGAGGAAGGGTCCTGGCGCTCACCATAGATGTTGAAGAGACGCAGGCCTACGGTCGGGACGTCGTGCAGCAGCGTCGCGACTCGGCCGTGCAGCTCGCAGCCGAGCTTGTCGGCGCCATAGGCGTTGATCGGCCGTGGCGTGTCCGCCTCGGTGAGCGGCACGGCAGGGCAGTCGCCATAGACTGCGGCGCTCGAGGCATAGACCACCCGCGGCCGCGCGAAGCCGCGCCGTGCCGCCTCGAACACGTTGATAGTGCCCGTCATATTGACGGCGTGGCAGTGGAGCCAGTTGCGCCGGCTCTCCTCGACCGAGGCGATAGCGGCCAGGTGGAAAATCCCATCCATTCCGCCCGCGGCGGTCGCGATGGCGGCGGCCTCGGTCACATCGCCGATGACGAGTTCGGCCTGGGTGGGGGCGTTCTCACGCTTGCCGGTCGAAAGGTTATCGAGGATTCGGACGCGGTGGCCGCGCGCCACCAGCGCGTCGGCAAGATGGGAGCCGATAAAGCCGCAGCCACCGGTAATGAGATAACGAGCCATCGAAGCGTAAAACTCCACCGCGTCAAGTCGTTAGCGATGGTGACGGAAGGCCGTCAATAACTGATTGACGCAGAGCCGCGGTGATCGTCGGAAACGGTCGCCGAGGCGCCCCTCGACCCCATGCTTGGTTCTGATACGGCGGCTCAAGGGGCCCCGGATCACCGGGTCTGGGTCCCCAGGAAATCTGCCGGGCCGCGCGCCGCGCATCTCGGGAATATTGCGTCGCTTATGTAAATTTGAATTAACGGATCAAAGGGATATAATACGGCATCTTTGGGCGCATTCCATGCACGGCGAATTCCACGGCTGGCCCAGCGCATTCTGGAGGTGGATTTTGAACATTTCCGCGCTTCGCATTCTTGCCCTCGCGGCTGTCGCCCTCGCCGGGTGCGTCGGCGGTCCGGCGGCCCCGCCCGTCGACAAACAGAACGCAGAAAACTCCCAATATCTCATCGGCGCCGGCGACATGGTGAACATCTTCGTCTGGCGCAATCCGGAATTGTCCGCGACGGTGCCGGTCCGGCCCGACGGCAGAATCTCCACGCCGCTCGTCGAGGACGTCGACGCGGTCGGCAAGACCCCGACGCAGCTCGCGCGCGACATCGAGGAACGGCTCAAGAAATTCGTGCGCGATCCGATCGTGACGGTCATCACCCAGAATTTCGTCGGCGATTTCGATCAGCAAGTGCGCGTCGTCGGCGAAGCGGCGGAGCCGCGAGCGGTCCCCTACCGCTCCAAGATGACGCTCCTCGATGTGATGATCCAGGTCGGCGGCCTCACCAAATACGCGGCCGGCAACCGCGCCGTCGTCGTGCGCAAGATCAGCGGCGAGGAGGACACTTTCCCGGCGCGCCTCGATGAACTCATCAAATATGGCGACGTCCGTTACAATTTTGCCATGCAGCCCGGCGATATTTTAATAATCCCGCAATCGTATTTCTAACGTATCAGGAATAGTTGAGAGCGGCTCGGCCCGGCCTCGCAACGACGAGCAAGAACGAGCGATGAACAGCAAGATCGTTTTCTTCTATCTTCAAGGCATCTGGCGCCGGAAGTGGATGACGGTCGCTATCTGCTGGGCCGTCTGCCTCGTCGGCTGGCCGGCCGTGTTCCTGATTCCCAACAAATACGAGACCTTGGCGCGTGTCTATGTCGACGTCGACAGCATGCTGACCCCGCTCCTGCGCGGTCTCGCCGTCGAGTCGAACCCGCTGCAGCAGCTCGACTTCATGCAGCGCACCCTCCTCTCGCGCCCCAATCTTGAGCAGGTCGTCCACCTCGCCGACCTCGATTCGCAGGCGAAGACACCGGCGGATAAGGATGCGCTGCTAACGTCGCTCGCCCAGACGGTCCGCATCAGCTTGCAGGGCACCAACCTCTTCTCGATCTCCTACGACGATACCGATGCGGTCGAGAGCAAGAACGTCGTGAAGGCGGTGCTGACGGTCTTCTCCGAGACCTCGGCCGGCAACAGCCGCAGCGAAATGGACAACGCGCGCCGGTTCCTCGAGGAACAGATCGCCAACTACGAGAAGCAGCTGCGCGCGGCCGAACAGCGCCGCGCCGAGTTCAAGGAGACTTACGGCGACGTGCTGCCGCAAACGCAGGCCAATGAATCGCGCCTGCAACAGATCAACGACGAGGTCGCCAAGTTCAAACTCCAACTCGCCGACGTACAGGCGCGACGCGACGCCATCGCCAAGGACATGGCCACGGTTCCACAGACGCTGTCGGTCGACCAGGCGGCGCAGGTCGTCATCCACAATGGCAGCTCGCTGTCGCCGAAACAGGTCCAGCTCGACGAGGCCAAGCGCAGGCTGTCGGATCTCCAGTCGCGCTACACCGACGATTTCCCCGACGTGGTGGCCACGAAGCGCGACATCGCCAGTCTCGAACAGCAGATCAAGGACGACGCTAGCAACAAGGGCGCGAGCGATGGCGACTCGCGCAAGAGCACCGTGCCCAATCCGCTCTATCAAGAAGTCAAGATGCGCCTCGTCGATGCGGAGAGCACGGTCGCGTCGGTGCAGCGCCAGCTCGACTACAGCGTGACCGAGCAGAAGCGAATTCAGGAGGCGGTGAAGGCCGCGCCGGGCATCCAGCTCCAGGCGCAGAACCTCGATCGCGATTACGATATCCTGAAGAAGAACTACGACGAACTGATCCAGCGCCGCGAGGCGGCGAACCTCGCGCAGGCCGCCGACACGCAGGCTGACAAGGTGCAGTTCCGCATCGTCGACGCGCCGCAGGTGCCGTTGACGCCGATCTCTCCGAACCGGCCGATCCTCTACACCGGTGTGCTCATCGCCGGGCTTGGCGCGGGCATCGGCGCCGCCTTCCTCTTGGTGCAGCTCGACCGCTCTTTCTCGACGCTCGCCGGCCTCAGGGCCTTCGGCCTCCCGGTTCTGGGCTCGATCTCGCGGGTCACCTTCCTCGACACGCGGAAGCGCACGGTGCAGCAGGTGGCGGGGCTGGCCGCGAGCACGGTCATGCTGCTCATCATCTACGGCGCCTTGCTGCTCGCGAACTACACCGCAATCCACAAGGTGATCTGAGCGATGGACGAGCGTTCGGGCGGCCTCATTCAGCGAGCGGCAGAGCGTCTACGGGCGGCGCAGCGCTCGGCCGCGGCCGCGCCCTCTGCCCCGCCGCCGGCTGCCGAAATGGCGCCGCCCACGATCGTGCCGCCGCACCGCGAGCCCGTTCCCGATCCCGATGAGGCCGACGGGCAGCACACAAGGCGCGAGGTCAAGATCGATCGCCAGCGTCTTGCAAAAGCCGGCATCACCTTCTCTGTTACCGAACGCTCGCGCATCGCCGAGGAATTCCGCATCATCCTGCGGCAGATCCTGGCCAAGGCCGAATCGATCGAGGCGGGCCCCTCGCGTCTGATCATGGTGACGAGTGCGCGGCCGCGCGAAGGCAAGACATTCACCGCCATCCATCTTGCGCTTGCCATCGCCTCGCAGCGCGACTTCCGCGTGCTGGCGATGGACTGCGATGTCGATCGGCAGTCGCTCACCTCGATTCTCGGGATTGATGCGGACACCGGCCTCTTCGACGTACTTGAGAAGGAGTCGCTCGATATGCGCGACATCCTTTTGCACACCGACATTCCCAATCTCACGGTGCTTCCGGCTGGCCGCCGCCGGCACGGTGTGCCGGAGCTCATGTCGAGCCGGCGCATGCGGGATGTGTTGAGCGAAATGGCTCACCGCTATTCCGACCGCTATATCATTGTCGACGCCCCGCCATGCCTCGCTACGAGCGATCCTTCGATTCTCGCCTCGATGGTCGGGCAAATCGTGTTCGTGGTCGAGGCGAATCGGACGCAGGAGCCTGAGATCGATGAGTCGCTGCGCCTCATCAGCACCTGCCCGAACATCAGCCTGATCCTGAACAAGACCGAAGGGGCCTCGTCCGACTATTTCGGTTCTTATGGCTATTACTGAGGGGGACTGGTGGGCGTGGGGGAAGCTTGGGATCGCACCGGAGCGGCGGCGAACCGGCCGGGCCGCGGGGCGCCCTTTGGAGCGGCGCTAGTCCTGTCCGTGGCGGCTACGCTCGCGAGCGGTGCGCGGCTGGCGACAGCGCAGGAATATCCGGCTAATCCTTATCCGCAGCCGACGCAGCCGCTTTATCCCACAAATCCTTTCGGCTCGCCGGCGCAGCCGGCGAATCCGTTCCAGGCCCCGGCGCAGGAATACCCGACGAATCCGTTCCCGTCGCCGCCGCCCACCTTGCCGGGCCCCGGTGCGGGGCAGGGTGGGGGCCCCGCAGAGCCGGGACAGCCGCCGCCGCCGAGGGGCGGAGGAGGCGGGCAGGCGCCTGGAGCACAAGGCGCCGCCGTCGCGATACCACCGCCCCTCGTCTTCCTCCCCAGCATCGAGACGGATATCTCGTTTACCGACAACGCGCTTGCCACAACCTCGCAGAAGCAGGCCGACGCCTACGCCACGATCTCGCCGAGCCTCTTCGCGACTGCCGACACCGTGCGCCTCAAGGGCACCTTCAACTACAGTCCGGAGGCGATCGAGCACGTTGTCGTATCGAGCCAGGACACGGTCATCCAGAACATGCTCCTGAACGGCACGGCGACGATCGTGCCGGAGCGCTTTTTTTTCGATGGCCATGCGGAGATGTCCGAGCAATCGCGACTTGGCGGCCGCGGCTTCGGCAATACAACTCAGATCCAGACGAGCCAGGCGACGCAAACGACCGCCTATACGGGCTCTCCCTATGTGCAGTTCCATTTTGGTCCTATCGGCGACGCCGAACTGCGTTACAGTCTCTCGCAGTCCGTGTTCAGCGGCAGCACAGGGGCCATCAACAGTACGATTCCGGGCCAGTCGGTCGGTCCCCTCTCCAACAGCACGCAGAACGACGTCAGCGCCAAGTTCACAAGCGGCGACGTGTTTCAGCGCTTTCGCTTTACGGGGAACGCCGACTTCTTGATGGTGAACGAAAGCCTCAACAACGAGCGCCACTATACGCTCACCGCCGGCGGCGATTATGCCCTCACTCCGACCTTCGATCTGACTGCCACCGCCGGCTATGAGCGGCTCGATTTTCCCGAGCAGAGCGCGGCGAGCGGCTTCAACGGCAATTTCGTCGGGCCGACCTATCAGGGCGGCTTCATCTTCCATCCGCGGGAGGACCGCTCGGTCGCGCTCAACTACGGCAAGACCGAGGGGCAGAATACGTTTTCGGGCACGGCCTCGTGGGCCGTCACGCCGCTCGCGACGCTGTCGGCGTCATACGCCTCGCATACGGAATCCCAGCAACAACAGCTTCTCGATACGCTCGGCACCGCGACCCAGACCACGCCGGGGCAGACCATCGACGCGACCACCGGCTTGCCGCTCAGCCTCGCCAATCCCAACCTGCCGCTGCAGAACCAGGTCACGCGGACGAAGACGCTCAGTGCGGGCGCGCTGATCCAGGGCGGCCAACGCAACCACTACACGATCCAGTTCAACCGGACCGTAATGGACACGCTGACCACGGGCGGGAGCTCGACCAAGTCCAACGGCATCCTCGTCGGATGGCTCCGCGATCTGTCCCCTGATCTGAGCAGCGATCTTTCCGGCGGCTATTCAACGACCTCCACAGGGGCGTCAGGTTCGAGCTCATCCTCGATCGATACGGTGACGGCGTCTGCAGGGCTTAAGTACAATCTAACCCCGACGCTCACGGGCGCCGCGACTTACACGCTGTCGCGCGAATCGGGCGTTGGCGGCGTCATCCTCGTCGATCTCGTCACCATCGGCCTGCGGAAAGATTTCTGAGACGTGTATACCGAGTTCTATCGTCTCAAGGGATTACCCTTCCAGCTCACGCCCGATCCGCGCTTCTTCTTCAGCAGCGCGGGCCACGCCCGCGCCATGGCGCATCTGACCTATGGGCTGCACCAGGGCGAGGGCTTCATCGTCGTCACCGGCGAGGTCGGCGCCGGCAAGACCACGCTCGTCGATCTCTTGCTCTCCCAGCTCGATACGTCGGCTTATGCGGCGGCAAAGATCGTCACGTCGCAGCTCGCGGGCGACGATCTCCTGCGCATGGTTGCCGCCGCCTTCGGCCTCTACGCGCCCGGCATGGAAAAGGCGGCGATGCTGCGCCGGATCGAAGAGTTCGTGAGCGCCAACATGCGTGCGCGCAAGCGCTCGCTCATCCTTATCGACGAGGCGCAGAATCTTTCGATCGGTGCGCTCGAAGAGCTGCGCATGTTGTCGAATTTCGGGCGCGGCGGAATGTCGCCGGTGCAGAGCTTCCTCGTCGGCCAGCCGCAGTTCCGCAACATCATGGCAAGCCCCGAGCTCGACCAGCTGCGCCAGCGCGTGATCGCGTCTTATCACCTCGGCCCCATGACCGAGGTCGAGACCAAGGCCTATGTGCTTCATCGCTTGAAGACGGTCGACTGGAACGACGATCCCGTCCTGGGCGAGGATGCGTTTGGTGCGATCTATCGCTTCAGCGAGGGCGTGCCGCGCCGCATCAACACGCTCGCCTCGCGGCTGCTGCTGTTCGGTTACCTCGAAGAGCGCCACGCGCTCGATGCCGCCGCAGTAACGCAGGTTGCCGAGGAGCTGCAAAGCGAGCTCTCTCCCGTGGGTGCCACGGCGCTCGCCTCCGCTGCCGCCCGCGACGCCGTGCCGCGCGGGAGCGGCACCGACGCAATGCTGTCGGAGATCATGACGCGCGTCTCCGCGATCGAGCAGACGACGAGCAAGCACGAGCGCACCATCAGGCGCGCGCTCGAGATCATCCAGACCTACATGCGCGGGGCACCGCAGTGATGGACGCGGCGGCCGACGCGCGCCTCCTCAACGCGCTCAGCATCGACGTCGAGGACTATTTCCAGGTCCAGGCCTTCGCCGACGTGATCCCGCGCGAGGAATGGGACCGCCTGCCGCGCCGGGTCGAGCGCAACACCGACCGGATCCTCGATCTCCTCGGCGAAAGCGGCACGAAGGCAACCTTCTTCACGCTCGGCTGGGTGGCCGAGCGCCATCCCCGGCTTGTGCGCCGCATGGCCGAGGAAGGGCACGAGGTCGCGAGCCACGGCTTCGAGCACCGCCGTGCCGACAGTCAGACGGCCGACGAGTTCCGCGCCGATATCGTGAGGACGAAGCGCCTGCTGGAGGATGTGGGCGGCGCGCCTGTGCGCGGCTATCGCGCCGCCACCTTCTCGATCGGCCCCAAGAACTGGTGGGCTTACGAGGTGCTGGCTGACGCGGGTTACGCCTACAGTTCGAGCCTCTTTCCGATCGCGCACGATCTCTACGGAACGCCCGATGCCTCGCGCACGCCTTTCCGCGAGGCGCGCTCGGGCCTCGCGGAGTTGCCGCTCACGACGGCGCGTCTTTTCGGCCGCAATTTTCCCTGCGCCGGCGGTGGATATTTCCGCCTTCTGCCCTATGCCTACTCGCGTTGGACCATGCGGCGCGTCAATCGCGTCGAGGGCATGCCCTGCATCTTTTATCTCCATCCCTGGGAGATCGACCCCGAGCAGCCGCGCCAGGAGCGCGCGCCGCTCAAATCGCGGCTCCGCCACTACACGAATCTCGGCGCGACCGAGGGGCGGCTGCGCCGGCTACTCGCCGATTTCCGCTGGGGCCGCGTCGACCGGGCTTTCGCCGCCCACATTGCGTCGTGAGCCAAATTCTGTCGTGGAACAGCTTCTTTTCCTGACGCAGCGCATTCCCTATCCGCCGGACAAGGGCGACAAGATTCGTGCTTGGCATTTGCTAAGTCATCTTGCCAAGCGTTTCCGCATTCATCTCGGCTGCTTCTGCGATGATCCGGCCGACCTGGTGCACATTCCGTTTCTTGAGAGTGTGTGCGCAAGCGTTTGCTGCCGCCTGCTGTCGCCCAAACGCGCGAAGCTCAAGAGCCTCGCCAATCTCGGCACTGGCGCGCCGTTGACGCTCGCCTATTTCGCCGACGAGACGCTCAGAAACTGGGTCGACGCGACCGTGGCCGCGCAGCGCCCATCGCGCATCTTCGTCTTTTGCTCGGCGATGGCGCCCTACGCGCTGCCGCACAAGGCCGAAATCCGTGTCCTCGACATGGTCGATGTCGATAGTGACAAGTGGCGGCAATATGCCGAGTCGAAACCTTGGCCCGCGCGCGCTGTCTATGCGCGCGAGCACCGCACGCTCCTCGAATTCGAGCGCAAAATGGCGGCCGAGTTCGACGCCACCCTGCTCGTCTCGCGGGCCGAGGCTGATTTTCTTCGGCGTCTCGCGCCCGAGTCGGCCGACCGGATCGTCGCGCTGCCGAACGGGGTCGATACAGCGCGGTTTGATCCGAGCCGCCGCTACGCCGATCCCTATCCCGCCGGCGTGCGCGCCCTGTGTTTCACCGGGGCCATGGACTACTGGCCCAATGTCGACGCCGTGCGGTGGTTTGCCGAGCGCGTGATGCCGCTCCTCGCCGCGCGAACGTCCGGGATCGAATTCTGGATCGTGGGAGCGAAGCCTACGCCTGTGGTCGAGCGCCTGGCGCGTCTGCCGGCAGTGCGCGTCACCGGACGTGTCGAAGACGTGCGCCCTTACGTCGCGCATGCCGCGGCGGTCGTAGCGCCGCTGCAGATCGCGCGCGGCGTGCAGAACAAGGTTCTGGAGGCGATGGCGATGGCGCGGCCGGTGGTGCTGACGCCGCAGGCGGGCGAGGGGCTCGACCTCGTCTCCGGCCGCGATGCCCTTGTCGCTGACGACGCCGAGAGATTCGCGGCGGCCGTGCACGAGATCGTCGAGGGCGGGCATCCTCAGCTCGGCACCCGCGCGCGCCAGCGCGTGCTCGCCGATTACCAGTGGAATTTTGCGCCTCTCGACGAGATCGTCGCGGGACGCGCGTTTGCCGCCGCGGCGGCCGGATGAGCCGGCAATGAGCAGGATCTCCGGCTTCGCGCGGCGAACCAGTCGGCCCCGACACCGCACCACAAGCGGTGCAGAATTTTCTCGATGCCGTGGCGCCGCTCGACTACGGTCGGCGCCGAGAGGACAGGAGACCGCATGAGCGTTCTCGTGACGGGCGCCGCCGGCTTCATCGGCTACCACGTCGCGCGTGCCCTGCTGGCGCGTGGCGAAGAGGTCTATGCCTTCGACAATCTCAATGACTACTACTCGGTCGAGTTGAAGCGAGCCCGCCTCGCGCAGCTCGCGGCATTTCCACGGTTTGCCTTCCACGAGCTCGACATTTCCGATCGCGACGCCGTCGCGGCGGCGCTGAAGCGGCATCAGGACACAACCGGCATCATCCATCTCGCCGCGCAGGCTGGGGTACGCTACTCGCTCGAAAACCCCTACGCTTACGTCCAGTCGAACGTCATGGCCCAGGTCGTGCTGCTCGAGGCCGCGCGGACGCTGCGCCATCTCGAAAACTTCGTCTATGCCAGTTCGTCTTCGGTTTATGGCGGCAATCGCAAGCAGCCATTCTCCGTTGCCGATCGGGTCGATCAGCCGGTCTCACTATACGCGGCGACCAAGCGATCGTGCGAACTTGTGGCGCAAAGCTATTGCCACTTGTTCCAGATTCCGGCGATCGGCCTGCGCTTCTTCACGGTCTATGGCCCCTGGGGCCGGCCCGATATGGCTGCCTATCTCTTCGCCGATGCGATCCTCGCGGGCAGGCCGATCAAAGTCTTCAATCACGGGCGCATGGCGCGCGACTTTACCTATATCGACGACATCGTCGCGGGAACGGTGGCGGCGCTCGATCGGCCGCCGTCGGAAACGCCGCCGCATCGTGTCTACAATCTCGGCAATCACCACCCCGAGCGGCTCGAACACTTCATCGAGGTCATCGAGATGGCGCTGGGACGCAAGGCGCAGAAGGAATATCTGCCGCTCCAGGCGGGCGACGTGCCCGAGAGCTATGCCGACATCGACGCGTCGCGCGCGGATCTAGGCTTTGAGCCGAAGACGCCGATCGAGGTTGGCATCCCGCGCTTCATCGCCTGGTACAAGGACTATCACAAGCTTCCCTAGGCCCCGCACCGGGCCCGAAGATCGGCGACAACGCGCTCGCCCGTGTGTCCGTCCCAAAGCGGCGGCTTGCGCCCGTGCGGCCATTTTCCGGCGAGCACGTCGTCGATCGCGGCGACAAGCTCGCCCGGCTTGACGAGCCGGTTCGAACCGTGCGAAACAGTGATCGGCCGCTCCGTCGTCTCGCGCAGAGTGAGGCACGGTATGTCGAGATATGTCGTCTCCTCCTGCATGCCGCCCGAATCGGTGATGACGAATCGCGCCTTTCGCACGAGCGACATGAATCGGATATAGCCCATCGGCTCGACGAGCCGTAGGCCCTTGGCGCTGGCGGTCAACGGCTCGAGGCCGAATTCACGGATGCGCGCGGCCGTGCGTGGATGGACCGCGAAAACCAGGGTTGCGCGCCGCGAGGTCTCAACCAATCGCTTCAGCAATTCCGCCAACGCCGGCCGGTTATCGACGTTCGAAGGGCGGTGAAGCGTCACAACGCCATAAGGATCGGCAACGCCAAGTTCGCCCGCGACGTCGATACTTTCGATCTTCCCACGCACCAGCTCGTAGGAATCGATCATGATGTTGCCGACGCGGACGATGCGTTCGGGGGGAATCCCTTCCCTCAGGAGATTCTCGTCGGCATCTTCGGACGGCGTCCAAAGCAGATCCGCGATGGCGTCGGTCACAAGCCGGTTGATCTCCTCCGGCATGGTCCGGTCGCGACTCCGGAGCCCCGCTTCGAGATGCGCCAGTTGCAGATTCATTTTTTTCGCGACGAGCCCGCAGGCGAGCGTCGAATTGACGTCGCCGACCACGATGACCCAGTCGGGCCGCGAGGTGCGGCAGAACCGCTCGTACGCCAGCATGACCCCGGCCGTCTGCTCGGCGTGAGTACCGCTGCCGACTTCGAGATTGACGTCGGGCTCGGGTAGGCCCAAATCGGCGAAGAACGCCTCCGACATGCTGTAGTCGTAATGCTGGCCGGTATGGACGATGAGCGCCTGTGCCCAATGCCGCTCGTTAAGGAAAGCGTGGTATAGCGGGCCAATCTTCATGAAGTTGGGCCGCGCGGCGCCAATGATATGAATGAGCTTCATTTCGATTGTGGGCGGGACACTCGCTTGGTAAAGATAAAATGAGGTAAAGACGGGCGATGATACAACAGTTTTATCGCTCGGCCCGGAAGTCACCGATAAGCAGTCCCGCGCCCAGAGCGCGGCCGTTGGCAAGCTTGAGAGGCTGAAGTGAGCGAAAGAGGCTACGCGGTTGTCGGTCTGGGCTATGTCGGCCTGCCCGTCGCGATCGCATTGGCGAAGCGGGTCGATCCGGTCTGGGGCTTCGACATTTCCCAGCGCCGCATCGGCGAGCTTCGCACCGGCCACGACCGCACGCACGAAGTGGCGCCGCAGGAGCTGCAGGCAAGCAAGCTTCGCCTGACGGATCGCGCCGACGATCTCGCCGGAGCGAGCTTCATCATCGTCACCGTGCCGACACCGATCGACGAGCAGCGCCGGCCGGATCTCTCCCCGCTCGTTGGCGCCTGCGAGGTCATCGGCCCGCACTTGCGCAAAGGCGCGGTCGTGGTGTTTGAGTCGACGGTCTATCCCGGGCTGACGCGCGAAATCTGCGGACCGCTCCTTGCGAAGACGTCAGGTCTCGCTCAAGGCAAGGACTTCAAGCTCGGCTATTCGCCCGAGCGCATCAATCCGGGCGATCAGGTTCATCGTCTCGAGACCATCACCAAGATCGTCTCCGGCGAGGACGAGGAGACGCTCGAGCGCGTAGCGGCGGTCTATTCGTCGATCGTCACTGCCGGTATCCACCGCGCGCCATCGATCGAGGTCGCCGAAGCGGCGAAGGTCATCGAGAACACGCAACGCGATCTCAACATCGCTTTGATGAACGAGCTGGCGATGATCTTCGACCGGCTCGGCGTCTCGACCAAGGACGTGTTGAAGGCGGCCGGCACGAAATGGAATTTTCTGCCGTTCTCGCCGGGTCTCGTCGGCGGCCACTGCATCGGGGTCGATCCCTATTATCTGACCGCGCGCGCCGAGGCCGCGGGTTATTACCCGCAGATGATCCTCTCGGGGCGGCGCATCAATGACAATATGGGCGCCTATGTGGCGCAACGCTTCGTCAAGCTGCTGATCGAAGCCGAGCGCGCGGTCAAGGGCGCGCGCGTCGGCATTCTGGGCCTCACCTTCAAGGAGGACGTGCCGGATCTGCGCAATAGCCGCGTGCCCGACATCATCGCCGAGCTGCGCGGCTTCGGCATTCATCCGCTGGTGCATGATCCGATGGCCGACCGCGCCGAGGCGCTGCACGAGTATGGCATCGAGCTCGCCGATGCCGACGCGTTCAAGAATCTCGATGGCGTCATCTATGCCGTCGCGCACAAGGACTTCCGCGAACGCAATGGCGAACGGGTTTTCGCGATGCTGTCGAAGGGCGGCGTGCTCGTTGACGTGAAGTCGGCGATCGATCGTGCTTCGGTGCCCGACCAGTTTGTCTACTGGGCGCTCTGAGGAAGCTTCGGCGCCGAGTACCCTCGAGCCACGTGGCAGGCCGCCCTGAAGCCGCAGCTATCGCGCTCGTGAACGGGTGTGGCGAATTTTACGTAGAAGTTCGAGTGGCTTGACAAGATAATCACGTTGCTCAGCCGACTTCGTCGATTGGCACGAAATTAATAGAGCATTAAGGAAATCAACGGCGTATTGACCCGTGATCATTCCCGACGTCCAACATGATCCTCTGCTGCGCGCCACCTCGCGCGGCGCTTGGCTGTCTTCGGCGACCCTCCTCGGACTGGCCGCGGCGGCCCTGATCGCCCTGTTCTGGCCTGAGGCCCGCTCGGCTTATGACACGTGGACCGGGACTACGGCCTATAATCATTGTTTTTTGATCGCGCCTCTATCCGCGTACTTGATATGGCAGCGCCGCGACGTCTTGGAGCGGATGCTGCCAAATCCCAGCCTATTACCGCTGATATTGTTGGGACCGCTGACGCTCGTTTGGATTGTTGCCAAAAATCTCAGCGTCGTGGAACTGGAACAACTCACGATCATGACGATGTTCCAGGTCATTGCGGTGACCGTTTTGGGTTGGCGCGCTTATCGTGGCTTGCTGGTTCCATTTCTCTATTTGTTCTTTCTGGTTCCAACCGGATATTTCCTAGTGCCTTGGCTGCAGAATTTGACGGCATCGCTCGCCGTCAAAGGTCTGTTGCTGGTTGGCACCCCAGTTTATTGGGATAGCACTCTCATCGAGGTGCCGTCGGGCTGGTACCGCGTCGCTGAAGCCTGCGCTGGTATTCGTTTCCTTATAGCCTCGCTCGCATTCGGAGTGTTTTTCGCGGCGCTGCTTTACCGATCGATCTGGCGTTGGGTCGCCTTTCTGTCTCTCTCAGTTATTGTCCCCGTCATTGCCAACGGCATCCGAGTTTTTGGGACGATCGAGCTTGGCGAGATGTCCGGCAGTGCTGCAGCCGTTGAAGCGGACCACATCATCTACGGTTGGGGATTTTTTTCACTTGTGACTTTGCTCCTGATGGCGATCGGTTTCAGATTTGCCGAAGATCGCAAGCCGGCGGTCGCGAGGCCACTGCCGCGTTCGACGGAGACGCCGCGCTGGACCCGTACGGTGCTCGCGGGGGCGCTTGGCATTTTGGTCTCCGCAAGTGGGCCCGCGTACATCGAGTGGCGAGGCTACGGCATCCCGAATATTGATTTTGCCGCGGCGAGCGAGCCCGGAGTGATGTCCCCATGGCACCCACTTGCCAAGAAGCGGCTTGATTGGGAACCGATTGTGCACGGCGCGGATCGTTCATTCCGCACCGATTATAGCGATGGTCCCAACGTCGTCGGCCGGTTTGTGGCCATCTACCAGGCCTCACCGTCGGGCAACTACCTTGTTCGATCTTCCAATCGGATCGCCGACCCAGAGCGCTGGGCGACCGTCTCTCGATCGAGTGAGTCGATACGTATCAACGATCAAGAGGAAACCGTCACCGAAGAAAGGATCGCCGAAGGCGATCGCCGGATGCTGGTCTGGTCCTTCTATGTGATCGACGGTCGCGTTGTGGCCGCCCCCCTTGCGGCGAGGCTGATTCAACTGCGAGATCTTTTCGGCCGTGCGGATCGCGTCGAGGCCTTTTTTGCGCTCGCAGTTGACGAGTCAAATACAGAGAATCCCCGGAACGTGCTCCAGAATTTTCTTGCCGCGATGGAGCCTGCAAGAACTTATCTGGACTCCTTTGGACAGTGAACCGCCAAAA
>DATIXQ010000079.1:0-2108 GCA_035518375.1 Allostellaceae bacterium
CTCGGCGGCGTCAACAAGCCCGCCAGTCTCGCGAGCGTAATGCGCCTCGGCCCGCCGCGTTTGAATTTCCAGCAACCGCGCCCTCGCCAAGCCCTACTTGAACAGTAAACGGGCTCTCGCGCTCGCAAGGCGCTGATATCATTGAGGGTGGCGAGCTGTTTTCCCAAAATGTAGTGCCACGTATGCTCACCTTTTGCTCTTGATATTTGGTCTCGACTCGGATTCTGTGGTGCTCGATTGGGGGAGCGCCCATGTTCTTCCGCCTCAAGAAGTCCGGCGAACGCGGCTACGTGCAGATCGTCGAGAACAAGCGCGACGGCGCCGCCGTCCGCCAGAAGGTGATCGTCAGCCTCGGCCGCGCCGACGAACTGGCCGCCTCCGGCGCGCTCGCCTCGCTGATCGCCTCGGGCGCCAAGCTCACCGACCAGGTGCTGCTGATCAACGCGCTCGACGAGGACGCCGAGGGCGCGCTGTCGGTCGCCGCCAAGCGGATCGGCGGCCCAATGTTGTTCGGCCGTCTCTGGGAGCGGCTCGGCGTCCCCGACGTCCTGGCCGATCTGCTGAAGGCGCGGGCGTTCGAGTTTTCGGTCGAGCGCGCCGTGTTCGTCGCAGCCCTGCATCGGCTATTCGTCTCGGGATCGGATCGCGACTGCTCGTCGTGGATGGAGGATTACGATTTTCCCGGCGCCGAAGGGCTCGATCTGCATCACTTCTACCGGGCCATGGCCTGGCTTGGCGAGGAGGTGGAGGAGAAGCCGGAAAGGGCGCTCGCGCCACGCTGCGTCAAGGACCGGATCGAGGAGAAGCTGTTCGACCGCCGCCGCGATCTCTTCACCGACCTCTCCGCCGTGTTCATGGACACCACCAGCCTCTCCTTCTACGGCGAGGGCGGCGAGACGCTGGGCGAGCACGGCTACTCCAAGGACTACCGCCCCGACCTCAAGCAGATGATCCTCGGCCTCGTCGTTGACGGCGACGGGCGGCCGATCTGCACCGAGATGTGGCCGGGCAATACCGCCGACGTGACGTCGCTCCTGCCGGTGGTCGACCGCTTGCGGGAGCGCTTTTCCATCGGCCGGGTCTGCATCGTGGCCGACCGCGGCATGATCTCGGCGGCCGCCATCGCCGGGATCGAGGAGCGCAAGCTCGAATATATCCTCGGCGCGCGCGAACGCTCGGACGCCGTCGTGCGCAAGATCGTGCTCGAGAACGACGATCCGTTCGTGCCCCTGCTCATCGAGCGCACGGCGGGAGAGACCCAACTCTTCGTCAAAGAGGTCAAGGTCGAGGGCGCCTGTTACGTCGTCTGCCGCAACGAGGCGGAGGCCGAGAACGACCGCCAGGACCGCGAGGCGATCGTGGCCGCGCTCGACGCCCAACTGAAGAAAGGCGACAAGGCGTTGATCGGCAATTCCGCTTATCGGCGCTATCTGCGCAAAGCCGGGGCCAAGGGCGTCCCCTCATTCGAGATCGACGCTGGCAAGCTCGCCGAGGAGGCGCGTTTCGACGGGATTTTCGTGCTCCGCACCAACGCGAAGATCACCCCTCTTCAGGCGGTCCTGCGCTACCGCGATCTGCTCCAGGTCGAGGACCTCTTCCGCCGGACAAAGGCGATCATGCGCACCCGGCCTATCTTCCATTCCTCCGACGCCGCCATCCGCGGCCATGTCTTCTGCTCGTTCCTGGCGCTGGCGATGCAGAAGCATCTCGATGACCTCCTGCGCCAGGCCGGCCTCGTTCCGGAATGGAAGGACCTCCTGCGAGACCTCGACCGCCTCGCCGAAGTGCGCATCCGCCATCGCGGCGCCGACTGGCTGGTGCGCACCGACGCATCGCCCGCCGTCACCACGCTGTTCAAGACCGCCCACATCGCCCTGCCGCCCCGCGCCCGTCAGGCCCGACCGCCGCCGCAAGCCCCCTCCAAATCCGGCCGAACCCGACGCGGCCGGCCCAGCCGTAGTGCCACGCCAACCTGAATTTCGCCAAAACGCCAATCAAATCAGATCGTTGCAAAAATCAGGTGTTCAAGTCGGGTCAAGCCTGGCGAACCATGACTCGCCGCCGCCCCGCGGGAACCCGTTTCGCTTCAATCCTTCTCTTCAGATTCG
>DATIXQ010000080.1:0-27259 GCA_035518375.1 Allostellaceae bacterium
TCGGCGTTCGTCGCGTCCTGATGACCGGATGCGCGGTCTTCGCGATCTCGAACCTCCTTTTGCCGTTTTCGCCCGATCTTCATTTCGTCCTGGCGTTCCAGGCAATCAGCGGTCTTTCCTCGGGCACATTCATCCCGCTCACCATCGGTTTCGTATTCCAGAACCTGCCGCCGCGGCTCGTGGTGTACGGCGTTTCGGCCTATGCGATGAATCTCGAATTGTCGCTCAACGCCGCCGCCTCGATCGAGGGATGGTTCGACACCCACGCTTCGTGGCACTGGATCTTCTGGGACACGGCGCTGCTCGCGCCGCTCATGTTGATCTGCATTCTTTTTGGAATGCCGCGGCAGGCCACGAATCGCACGCTGCTCAAAACCGCCGACTGGGCCGGGATGCTTTATGCGAGCGTGGGATTCAGCCTGATCTACGCGGCGCTCGATCAAGGCAACCGGCTCGACTGGCTCAATTCCGGTCTCGTCAACGCTCTGCTCCTGGGTGGCGGAATCTTGGTGGTAGCCTTTGTCGTGCAGGAACTGACCCATGACCGCCCGTGGATCAATCTCCGCTTTGCCGCCAGCGGCAACATGCCGCTGCTCACTTTCTATATTTCGTTCTTCCGCTTCGTCATCCTGTCCACGTCCTACATCATCCCGCAGTATCTCATCACGGTTCAGGGGTATCGGGCGCTCGAGGTCGGCGACGCGCTCATTTGGATCGCCATGCCGCAATTTCTGCTGGCGCCGATCATCGCGACCATACTTCGCTTCGTCGACGCGAGAGTACCGTTGGCGCTGGGGTTCGCGCTGATCGGATGCGCGTGCTTCATGGCCGGCCAGCTCACCGCCGACTGGGCAAGCGACCAGTTCATACCGTCGCAGATCATCCAGGCCGCCGGCCAGACGTTTGCGCTCACCTCGGTCGTCTGGTTTGCGCTAAGGAATCTTGATGCGACGCAAGTCTTGACGTTCGGCGCGTTGCTGCAGACCGGGCGACTCTTTGGCGCGGAGATTGGCTCAGCTTTTGTGCAGACCTTCATTCGCGTACGAGAGCAGGTCTATTCCAACCTCGTCGGGCTGCACGTGGTCTCGGGTGCCACATCGACGACGGCGCGGCTTCAGGATTACGCGGGCGCCGTCATGGGCCGCTCGGTCGGTGATCCGGCCGCGCACGCACGCGCCACGGCGCTGCTCGCGAGCGCGGTGCGCAAGCAATCGTTTGTGCTTGCCTATATCGATGGATTCATGTTCTTGGGCTTCGCCGTCATCGCTGCACTTTTGTTGATGCTGTTCCTCCGGGACCCGCCACCACAATCTCTTGTGCAGGAACGATAAGGTTCAATGAAGCGCGCGCGGCCACTCATTCCCCTGGGTCGGCGGGTTCGGCCTTCGCGGCCACGTCCGGATAGTCGTAAGTCGTCGACGACTGGATGCCGGAGAACGTGTAGCCGAGATGGCGCTCGACCGGCAGATCGATCCATGGCGTGTTCTTCGCGGGGTCGCGCACGACACCCAATGGATCTTCGCCTCTCTCGACCCGCTCCATTTGCTCGAGCAGCGTCTCGCGGTAGAGAACGACGCCCTGGTCGCTCCGTCCAAGATGTTCGAGCGAGTGATCCGTAATCTCGCCCTGCGTGATCATGACCATCATGTCCTGCGCATTGAGCAGCTCGGGCATGAATTCGCCGGCCGGCGTTGACCACGGATTGTCCCACACCGGAACCTCCGTCTGCGCCGGTTTCCCGGTGTCGCGGCGGCGGCTGTTGTACCAGTAGAAGATGGTGTTGGTGTCGTCGACCGGGACACGGAATTGGTACTGCACCCAGTCGGTGCCGCCATAGGCGACCATGGCGTGACCGGGAAAGATCTGCGGGTGGCCGACGGTCCACTCTTCGGAGTCCGGGCTGTCCCCCTCCCACAAGCGGCGCTTGATGATCCCGTACTCGAAGACATCGTACGCAACGGCCTGGTGCTTGCGAATCTGAACCCGCGGAAGCCCTTTGCGCCGATTGACGTAATCGGTGTAGCGCATGTGCAGAAACTCGATGTGCAGCGGGTCCATCGTGTTTTCGGCGATCTGCAGCCAGTTGCACGGCATGCGGCTGATGCCGACGTCCTTGTCATAGTCGTCGCGCACGACGAACTCATAGCGCGGTGGCAGCGGCACCGGAGCGGGCCCGAGATAGGTCCACAGCATGCCGCCCATCGCCTCCACCGGATAGGCAGTTATCCGGATCTCGTCTTTCATGCGGCTGCGCGGGTCCTCGGCCGGCTGCTCGAGGCACCGGCCGTCGGGTGCGAATTTCCAGCCGTGATAGCAGCAGCGGATGCCGTCCGTGTCGGCCATGCCGCATGCGAGCGAGGCGCCGCGATGAGGGCAGCGCTGCGCCACGAGTCCGTAGGCGCCCTGCTCGGTCCGGAACAGGACGAGCTTCTCCCCGAGCAGCGTCACCGGCTTTACCGGCTCGTCCTTCAGCGCGAGCACTGGCGCGACGGGATACCAGAAGCACCGGAGATACCGCCCCATCGGCGTGTCCCGGCCGACGCTGGTGAGTTGCCGATAGCGCTCGTGCCGAGGCTGGTGTCTGTTCTGCGGGTCCGGCGCGTTCGTCGCCATCGGTGGTCCTTTCGTCACGAAGGCCAAGGCGTCCGAGACTAGCCTCCTTTTCGCCTGCAATCAGCAGAGAGGTCCGCAAGTTCGATCCTGCGCGCCGTCACCGTTCATGCCATGATATGCACCGCCGCGGCGCCGGACCGTCACGGGTCAGCGCGCGGGCTTTCTCGGCGTGGGGGCGAGCATGGGCAACGAGCCGAGCTTCGAGGACGCCGTCACAACTGGCATGCACACGATTGCCGACGGCATCGCGCGCAGCATCGACACCGCGCTCGATGGCGCGCTCCTGCGCTGGCTCGCGCGCCTGTTCGGGCTGGCGCCGGCCCGCACGCCGGAGCCGCCGCCCAGCCTCTAGTGGCGTGTCACGCCGCGGCCGGCGCCGTCGCGGCAATAGCGCGTGGATCGGGGCCATAGGCGTTGGCGCCGCCGACACCGGGCCGGCAGCCCATCTCCACGAACGACCAGAGATGAAGCGCGAAAGCCTCGGCGACGAAGAGCGCGCCGGTGTGCGGCGAGGCGGCGAGGCCCGACGCGAAGTCGAGCGCCAATGGCGCCACGATGAAGAGCAGGAGCCACCAGCCGCTCTTGCCGCGGTCGTGCAGCCGCTTCGAGGCGACCGCGATCACCATCCACCCAAGCACCAGGCAGAGCGCGACCGCGACGAGGAAGAGCCAGATTCCGGCGCGCCCGCCTAGATGCTGCACGAGAAAAATCTCGATCGCCATCGACAGCGCGGCCACCGAGAAGCCCCACATGCCACTGAAGATGTAGAGCCACAGCATGACCGCGCCGGGCAGCCACAGCATGTGGAGAAGGGTGCCGCGCGCCGCCGGCGTCGCCGCAAGCGCCAAGCTGCCGAGCGCATAGAGGGCAAGGCCGAAGATCCAGAATCGCCCGCGCGCGATCCTGCCTTCGAAGCCGAACAAGAATCGAAGCGCCGCCATGCGCCACCCCCCGGCCGCGCGATCCTAACGGCAGCACGGCGTCGCGGAAAGCGCGTGCGAACCGTTTTCGCTGCAACGGGCAAGCCACACATTGCCCGCCCGAACCTCCGGCGAAAGGCCCTGAGCCGGCGGGCTCAACAAGCCGGCATCGGCGTCTGGCGCCGCTTGCGCCGTTGGCTCCCGGCAATTCTTGCCGAACCCCGGCACAATGCGGCAGCAAATGCTAGCGCCGCCATGATGGCCGCCGCGGCGGCGCCGGCCCCGACGCGGCTGACCACGCCTTCAGCGATCCGTTGTGCGGCGGTGTCGAGCGGGTCCTCAGTCGCGTTCTGCTCCATGGTCCCTTCCTCGCAGCCGGCCGGATTATGCAGGTGCCGGCGCAAACGCGGACTGTGAACGGCTTCACACGTCCAAGGCCATTTTTGGGCGCAATATGTTTTCTGTGCAGCGGAGAGACGGGCCGGCGGCTGGAGCCTCGCCTCGGCCCCGCATCGGGCGCGGAGGAGCCATGACGAGCGCGGTGGGGTCGAAATCCCACCGGCCGGCGTAAGACCTTCGCGGCGCACGCGCGTTTCACGCGAATCCGTGCGCTGGCACGGGCCTTGCAATGCGCGTGTTCGAGGATCGGCGGGCGCCGCGAGGAGATGTTGTGGGCGGTCCGCCTTGTCTACAGGTGAAGGGGCAATGAAGAAGGCGACCTTGCGATACCGCGCCGAGCGCTTTTGCGCCCGGCTCAATGACGGCCTGACGGCCGTCGCGATCGTGCTGGCGATGATGGTGTTCATGGTCGGCACTTACCGCACGCTCGAGAACGTCGAGACGGCGATCGCGACGAGCGACTCGGGCTGGAACGAAGCGCCCGACGCCCCGCCGCAGCAGGCGCAGAACTGACCCTGCCGCCGAAAGCGGCAAACGAACCATCATCTGCCCGGTTATTGGCATGCCCCGCCGTGCTAGACTCACGGCATGACTGATGGCGTCACCATCACGGCGGCTCCGCCGCCTCAGAATCCGATCAGCCGGACGGAACCGTACCGGTCACACGGGCGGCCGATTCGCGACGGCGATCTCGTGCAATGGGTTCTGACCGAGGCGCCGAAAGCGACGACGCTGGCCGGGTTCATCGATCTGTTCGCTTGGCGGCTCGTCGGCGAAGGCTTGCCGCTGGCGCGTGCGACGATCCATGTCGGCACGCTCCACCCGCAGCTCCTCGGTCTTACTGCCCGCTGGGAGCGGGATAGCGAGTTCGTCGAGCAGTCGCGCATCCTCCACACGATCGTTTCGGCGCCGGCCTATCGCGACAGTCCGCTTCGTCCGGCTGTCGAGCGCGGCGAGACGGTGCGCCACCGCCTCGATCGCGAGGATGCCACCCTCCCGCTGCTGGTCGAGCTCACCGCGGCGGGGATCACGGACTATCTGGTCCAGCCGCTCCCAAGTCACGGCGCGCGCCACCATGTCATGACTTTTGCCACCGACCGGTCGGGCGGTTTCACCGCGGCCGATATGGCCATGATCGCGCGCGTTCTTCCCGCGGCCACCGCATTGATCGAAGCAGAGGCGGTGCGGCATCTGCTGGTCAACGTCCTCGACACGTATCTCGGCCCGACGATCGGCCGCCACATCCTTGCCGGCGAGGTTCAGCGCCGCCAGGGCGAGGAGATCCGCGCCGCCCTTATCGCGACCGATCTCCGCGGCTTCACGGGGCTCTCGGACCGGTACCCGGCCGACGAGCTGCTCGAGCTCCTCGATCAGTATTTCGATGCCATGACCTCGCCGATCCAGGCGCAGGGCGGCGAGGTGCTGAAGTTCGTGGGGGATGGGCTGCTGGCGATTTTCCCGATCCAGGACGGCGATGATGCGGCTGCGGCGCGTGCGGCGTGCGCCGCTGCCGAAGAAGGCTTGGTGCGCCTCGCCGCGGTCAACGAAGCGCGCACCTTCTCCGCGCGCCCGCCGCTCCGCATCGGCGTCGGGCTCCATATCGGCAGCGTCTTCTACGGCAATGTCGGCGCGATCGACCGGCTCGACTTCACGGCGATCGGTCCGGCGGTCAATCTCGTGTGCCGGCTCGAAGGGCTGACGAAGCGGATCGACCGGCCGCTCCTGATGTCGAGCGAGATCGCGCCGCTCGTCGGCCGCACAGTTGAGTCGCTGGGGTTCCACCCGGTGCGCGGATTCGCCTCGCCCGAGGAAGTGTTCGGCCTCGCCTAGAGTGCGATCGGTTTGGATGGAAGCGGTCTCGCTTCCATTCAAACCGTGAATCGCACTCTAAATATCTGGAGTAAAGCCGGATTCACGGTTCACATGAATCGCGGAGCGATTCCATGTGAACCGATCCGGCTCTAGCCTTCGAGCAGCCAGCCGAACTTTTCCCGCGCTTTCTTTGCGATTTCGGCCGAGGGTGCGTTGGTCGGCGGGAACTTGTCGCGCCAATGCCATGGCCGGCAGGCATCGATGATCGCCACCGAATGCGTCATGTCGCGCTGCGCGCGCTTCTCCGGGCTGAGCCGCGGGTCGGCCGGGGAGTCCCAGGAATTGCTGATGAACTGGATCGAGTCCTTGGGATCGGTGCGCGTGATCATCGCCCAGAGGAGATTGTCGAGATCGGTCACATCGACATCGTCGTCCACCACGACGATGTATTTCGACGCATAGGCCGAGGCGCCGCATTGGGCTGCGACATGGCCGGCCTGGGTCGCATGACCGGGATAGCGCTGCTTGATCGAGATGGCGTGGAACATGCGTGCGCCGCCCACCTCATGGCACCACACCTGTTTCACGTCCGGCACGCCCGCGTTCGCCAGGTTCTGCATGATGGTGGCCGAGCGCAGCACGGCGCGATAGCGCGCCATCTCGTCCGGGCCCGCGCCCATCGGCGGCACGCCCAAGAGAATGGGATCGTTGCGGTGATAGATCGCCTTCACGTCGAGCACATGCACCATGCTGGCGCCGCCGGCATAATGCCCGGTCCATTCGCCGAATGGGCCTTCGAGGTGGCGCTTGTCCGGCTCGACGAAGCCCTC
This sequence comes from Allostellaceae bacterium, assembly GCA_035518375.1. Taxonomy (GTDB): domain Bacteria; phylum Pseudomonadota; class Alphaproteobacteria; order ATCC43930; family CGMCC-115725; genus DATJLY01. Next base: position 6,575 of record DATIXQ010000080.1, read on the forward strand.
AAGCACGATCTCGGCGTCGGCGGGAAAGGGAAGCCCCGTGACGCGGCCCTTCACCATCTTCACCGGGCGCCCGCGCAAACCACCGATGATGTCGAGCTCAAAGACGCCGTAAGGTGCCTCGAGCCCGCCATAGAAGAAGGCCAAAGGATCGCCGCCCAGCACCATCACGACAGGCATCTTCTCGCCGCGGGCGAAGTATTTCTCGCGGTGGATATAACCGTGATGGCCCGCCGCCATGAGAATGCCGACGCTCTTCTTGTCATGCACCTGCGCGCGATAGGCCCCGGCATTGAGCCAGTTCTCCTCGGGGTCGCGGGTGATGCTGTAGGTGCCGGTGCCGATGTAGCGCCCGCCATCCTTCTCATGCCAGATCGGCGCCGGGAACTTCTCGACATCGACCTCATCGCCCAGCATCACGTTCTCGAGCACAGGCCCGTCGGTTACGATCTGGTGCGGCGCGATCCGCGGCTCCTTGAGATAGGCGTCGCGATAGGCCTGGCTCAGCTCCCATTTGCTGAGATGATCAGGAAATCCCAGCGTCATGTTGCGGCGCGTGCCGGCGAAGACGTTCAAGAGCACGCGGAAGCCTTTCGCGCAGCCCGGAATTTCGTCGAAGAGGACGCACGGGCCGTTCTCGGCGCGCAAGACCGCTTCGGCGGCAAGCCCGATATCCTCCTGCCACGTGGCGCCCGCGATATCGCGCACCTCGCCCAAACGCCGCGCATAGTCGAGCCATTCGCGCAGATCGTCATAGGCGATCCGCCCCTCGATGTTGCTGCCGCCGCTTTTGCCGCCGTCGCTCATGCGCCTGCCTTTCGCTTCCTCGCTCATCTTCGCGCGGCCTGCGCGCGGCGCAAGCCCTCATGCCGTGCTAGGATCGGCGGCAAAACGCCGGGGGAGGAAACATGAGAAACGTGGCCTGCATCGCTTCGGCCGTCGCGGCGCTGGCGCTCGCCACGCAGGTGGCGCACGCCGAGCCCATCAAAATCGGCCTCGTCGCCGTCACCGCGTTTGCGCCCGTCTATGTGGCGCAGGAGAAGGGCTATTTCGCGCGCGAGGGCGTGCCGGCGGAGCTCGTCAATTTCGACGCGGCCGCGCCCGTGGCGGTCGCGACCGTGTCGGGCTCGGTCGATTTCGGCGTCGCGGCCGTCACCGGCGCCTTCTACACCTTGGCCGGCGAGGGCGAATTGAAGCTCATCGCCGGCGCCGCGCACGAGGCGCCCGGCTTCCATCTCCAGGCCTTCCTCGTTTCACGTCACGCCTGGGAGGGCGGGCTCAAGAGCGTCAAGGATTTCCCCAACCACAGCTTCGGCGTCACCACCAAGGCCGCGCCGCCGATCTATGTCGTGGGCGGCATCGTCGCGCCGAAGGAAGGATTCGACTTCAAAACGATCGAGGTTCTGTCGCTGCAGTCGATCCCGAACATCGTCACCGCCTTGACCGGCGGCAAGGCCGATTTCACGTCGGTCTCCGTGACGCCCGGCATTCTACCGGTCATCGATCGCGGCGATGTGAAGCTCCTAGGCTGGGTCGGCGACATCGCGCCGTGGCAATTCGGCATCGTGTTCACGAGCACCAAGACGGCGAACGAGCGCAAGGACACGGTCGAGCGGTTCCTGCGCGCCTATCGCGCCGGCGCGAAGGATTATCACGACGCCACGACCGCGGCGGACGGCATGCCCGCGAAGGGCGCGGCAGCTGATGCGATGACCGGGATTCTCGCGAAATACACGAAGCAGACGGCGGCAGAGGTGAAGCTCGGCATTCCCTATGTCGATGCCGCGGGCCGGCTTGACGAGGCCGACATCCTGCGCCAAGTCGAGTTCTACAAGAAGGAGGGGCTGGTGAAGGCGGGCGTCGATGGCGCCGCCACCATCGACAAGCGCTACGCCCTGCCGCTCGCTAGCCGCTGACGCGGCTCGGCGCATCTTCATACTCTCGTCATGACCGGGCTTGTCCCGGCCATCCACGTCCTCGTTCAGCAAAGAACACACGTGGATGCCCGGCACGGAGGCCGGGCATGACGGTTAATCGTGCTTGCTTCGGTTACCGCGCCGCGCGCTCGGGATGCAGGATCAGCTTCTGGACGCGCCAGTTGATGATCTCGCCGACGATGAGGGTGTTCTCGTCGGGACACGCCATTGCGTGGATCCAGCCGAACGCCTTCATCTCCTTGCCCGCCTTGCCCAGCATGCCGACGAGCTTGCCGTCGAGCGTCAGCTTGTAGATGCGGCCGGGAAAGGCGTCGGCCGTGTAGAGGAACTGATGCGGCGGCGGCGTGATGCAGATGACCCACGGCGCGCCCGGCTTCAGGAGCGCCGGAACGTTGGCGGCCATCGGATCCGAATATTTGTTGCCGATCACCATGCGCGCGTCGGGCGGGGGCGGCACGTCGATCGTGAACTGGCGCAGGAAATTGCCCGCTGTATCGAACACCTCGATGCGGCGGTTGCCGCGATCGGCGACATAGAGATTGTTCTCGGCGTCGGCGCCGATGCTGTGCGGCGTGTTGAATTCGCCCGCGCCCGATCCCGGCGCGCCGAACGAGCCCACAAAATTGCCGTCCTTGTCGAGCTTCGCCACGCGTGAATCGATGTAGCCGTCGCTGATATAGGCGTTGCCGACAGCGTCCCACGTGACGTCGGTCGGCTGGCGGTAGCGGCCGTCGACCGGCGGCAGCGGCGGCTTCGGGTGCTTCAAGGGGCCGGTGTCCTCGTCCGAGGCTTCCTGCTTCCGGCCCGAGACGAAGAGGACGCGCCCTTGCGGGTCGAACTTCACGATCATGTCCGAGCCCTTATCGACCGCCCAGATATTGTCCTGGCGGTCGATACGGACGGAATGCGCGAATGACCATGCATAGAGGTTCTTGCCGATCTCGCGGATGTATTTCCCGTCCGGCCCGAATTCGAGCAGTTGCGCCGCCGTCTCGGCATAGGCCGGTCCCGTGCTCGAGCCGCCGCGCGAGAAGACGAAGACATGGCCCTTCGAGTTGACGGCGACTCCCGTCGGCTCGCCGATATAGAGGTTGGGGGGCAGCTTGAGGAAATCGGGCACTGAATCGAACGGGATTTCCGGCACCGTCTGCTGCGCCAACGCCGGCGCGCCCGCGAGCACGAAGCCCGCGACCAGCAAAAGCTTCCGCATGAAAGCCCCTCCTCCAAGGCCCCGCTCCTCTAACAGAGCGTCGGAGCGCGGGCAATGGCGGCCGCGATCAGCCGAGTGCGTGGCGCAGATATTCCGAGGTGAGGCGCACGCGCCGCGCCATCTCGCGCGCGATGTTGGCGAGCACCTTGCTCGCGATGCGCGGATGCTCGTCGAGAAGTGCGCGGAATTCCTTCTCCTCGAGCTCCCAGCACACGACATCGTCGTCCGCCACGACCGAGGCCGAGCGCCGTCCGGTGCCGAGAAGCGCCATCTCGCCCACGACCGTGCCCATCGCAAGGCTCGCGACGCGCACGCCCTCGCGGCCCGGAAGCGCCATGCGTACGCTGACCGAGCCCTTGGTCAGAAGCCACAGCCGGTCGGCGGCGTCGCCCTCGATGCAGATCGTCTCGCCCGGAGCGAACGACCGCGCGGTGAGGCGCGAGCGCAGGAGCGCCAATTCGTCGGCGTCGAGCCCGTGCGTGAAGTCGAGCGCGGAGAGCGCCAGCTCGTCGACATGCGGCACGTTGGCAGTGCGGCGATTGAGCGCCTCCTCCTCCATCCATTCGACCGAGCTGTCGAGGTCGTGCATGATGCGCGCGCCCGCGCGCGCGTCGCCGTGCGCAAGCTCGCCGATCGAGCGCGTGAGGTCGGGCGGCACGCTGCAGAAGACGAGCCATTTTCCCCGCCGCCGCGCGTTCGCCACGATCTCGATCAGCACCTGCGCGCCCGAGATGTCGATGTCGGTGATGCCGTGCACGTCGAGCGTCACCATGTCGGTCTCGTCGAGGAGCGCCACGACCCGGTCGGCGAGATCGTCGGCGTTGCCGAAGAACAGCACACCTTGCAGCTCGAGCACGGCGCGCCGGGGCCCGCTTTCGAGCAGGGCCGCCTGCGCGTCGGCGGGGCGCATGCGCTTCGACGCGATCTCGTTGCCCCGCAAGCTGCGGCGCAGGATCGGCCGGCTCATATTGGCGATGAAGATGATGCAGGCCAAGGCCGCGCCGGCGAGCACGCCCGCGACGATCGCGCCGCTCGCTGTGATCGACATGACGACCAGTATCACAAGGATGTCGTGCCACGCATGGCGCCGCGCGACCCGGCCGCGGTTCAAAAGCGTGTCGAGGAGCAGCCTCAGGCTCCAGCGGTCGAACGACGCGATGCCGTTTGCGAGTACGGTCGCCGACAGCACCACGACCGGGATGGCGCCGAGCTGAGGCGAGAGCGTCAGCACGATCGCGAGCAGCACGAGCGCGCCCACGATGGGCGTCAGCGCCGTGCGTCCGCCGCTCTTGTACGCGTTGATGACGACATTGGGCGAGAGCTGCACCGCGAGCGACCCGGTCAACGCCGCGACGCAGTTGCCGATGCCGTTCGCCACGAGATCGCGCGTCGGGCGGAGTGGCCGGCCGGTCGTCTTCTGCGCAACGCGGAGCGTCAGAAGCGTGTCGAACGTGGCGACGATCGCGAGGCTCAATGCCGTCAGCACGAGATCGGGCAGGAGCGGCACGATCTTCCTCGGCAGGTCCGTAGGCTTGAGGCCGATGAACGGGAGCGCCGGCAGGAAGGCGTGGCCTGCGCCGGGCGCCCCCATGGTCGGGCCGAGGTCGAGGCCGGGCGCGAGCGCTTCGAGCGCGTAGTAACCAACGATGCCGGTCGCGAGCCCGAACAGCGCACCCGCCACTTTGAGCGTGAAGCGGCGTCCCAGTATCGTCGCGCCCGCCAGCGCCAGCATGAAGACGAGCATGAAGGGATGGATGATCGAGGGTCCGTTGCTGAAGCTCACATAGCGTTCGAGCTGCGGCAGGCAGAGCAGGAGCGCCACGCCGTTGAGGAACCCCGCGAGTACCGGATGGGGAGTGAACTTGACGATGCGGGCGACGCCGCCCAGGCCGAACAGGATCTGCATCGCGCCGGCGAGCAGAACGCAGAGCGCCAACGCCGCGAGCGCGACATTGGGCTCGGCCAGCGCCGGAATGCGCCACAGCGTCGCCAAAAGGCTCGCCTGGATCACGGCGGTGCTCGAGCGTGGCGAGGGAATGAGCCACGCCGTGCCCGAGGCGAGTGCCGCCGCGGGGGCGGCGAAGATGAGGCAGCAGAGTCCGGCGGCGACGCCGGCCGCGACATAGGTGGGGCCGAGCGGCGCAAACGCCAAGACGCCCGCGGCGAGGCACGACGGCACGGCCGTCGCGAGCTGGGCGACGCCGGTCAGCACCTCGCGCCCGACGAGCGTCAGTCCGCGCGGCTCTATCGCTCCGGTTGCCTCCGCCATCGGCGTCATCTTACTTGTGCACGCGACCGTTGCCAGCGAGCAAAACAGGCCGCCCTAGGGCAAGGGTCGGGTGGTTCTCAGCCTCGATTGTGACAGTCGTGCCAGCGCTTTACCGCGACGAGCGCCCAGACCGCTTCGACCAGGCCGAACGGCCACGCCCCTTGGAGAAAGCCGTAGGCCGAGCCCAATGCGCACGCGGCGGCAAAGCCCAGGATGAACCAATGGCTACGCCGCTCAAGCGCATAACAGATGAGCATCGCCGTTACTGCGAAGAGCCCGAAGAGGGTTAGACGGTCCACTTTCCGTCAGCCGATCGCCACGCCGCCTCCACCATCGGCGTATCTTACCTGCGCTCGCGACAGGCGCCAGCAAGACGGAAAGCGGTCGCAGCAACCGCCAGTTCACGGCTCTGGCCGAGACGGAGGCCTGCATCGCCAGTGCCATTCGCGGTGATGCTCCGTGACGTTGCGCGGACGTGATTTTCCATGCGCTTCCACCGGGCGCGGCGCCCGCGGTTTGTTTGTAGTTAGATTGCCGCCGCGGCGTGTTTAAGTTTCAAATATAACTGTTGTGCTGGCACCCCGCGCTGCAATAATTTGATCACAATCAAGACCGTGCCGGGCAAGGCGCGGCGAGACAGAAGCTCCGAGAAAAAGGAGCAGAACGGCAGAATGACGGGGGCGAAGGTGAGCATACATCAGACGTTTAGCTTGATCGGCCTGATCGCATTCACGGCAGCGATCGTGTTTCTCGCGATAGGATTCATCGAGAGTCGGCTCAATGCATTCGAGCAGCGTATTTCGCGATCGAACGCGGATAATGAACCTCGCCGATGACCGCTGCTGCGAAGCACGTGGTGTGCTTCGCGGAGGCGGAACCGGCTCGTCAGCATCGCGGTTAGGGCAAAAAAGCCCGAACAGCGTTACGCGATCCACCCAGTCATTTCGTCGATCGCCAAGTCCAGCGCAAAAGTAGTTTGACTCTGATCAAAGTTATGTTAAATCAAATTTCAAAGAGCGACAGTGAGAGAACATCGAAAATAGCGGGCCGACGCGGGCGCACGCGGCGGGAGAGTTGCCGTGGCGTGCCGAAGTGGCATCCGTACTTCGCTGAAAAGACCGAATTGCCGCCCTGGGGGGACACTGTGAGAGCCTTCGACACGCGGAAAGCCGCGAAGCCGAGACGTTCCGTGCGGACGATCTTGGCATTGGCCTTTATGATTGCCCTGGCCAGCGTGATCGGCGTTCTCGCGACGAGGCTCGGAGGACGCGGCACTACGGCGTGCCGACGGGTGGACCCTGGCGAGATTGCGCACGTCCTGAACTGCCCTTAGTGCCGCGTTTGCGGTTCTGGACGAGGCGCCGGCCGCCATCGCGCGCTTCGTGCTCGCGCGGCAGGGCGGCTTCAGAACCCCTTGAGCATCGCCGCGCCGTGCTGCACGACGGGCGTTCCCTCGAAGCAGTGGCCGACGCATTTGCGCCATTCGCCGAAGTCGGCCGAGCCGCGGAAATCGACCGTGTGATTCTCGAGCGTCTCCCACATGACGAGCAGATGGTAGCGGCGCGGCGTCTCGACCGAACGCTGGAGCTCGAGCCCCTTGCAGCCCCTGGCGCGCTTGAAGAACGGCACCGCCTTCTGCACCCCCGCCTCGAACTCGGCCTCGAGCCCGGGCTTCACGTCGATCTGCGCCATCTCGAGGATCATTGCCGCGCCTCGCGGATCGCGCGCCACACGCGCTCGGGCGTTGCCGGCATGTCGATGTGTCGCACGCGATAGGGTTTGAGCGCGTCGATCACCGCGTTCATCACTGACGGCAACGAGCCGGCGCAGCCCGCCTCGCCGCAGCCTTTGACGCCCAGCGGATTCGTCGTGCACGGCACCGGATGGCTGCCGAACTCGAAGCTCGGCGCGTCCTCCGCGCGCGGCATGGCGTAGTCCATGTAGGAGCCGCTGATGAGTTGCCCGTCGCGGTCATAGACCGTGCGCTCCATCAGCGCCTGACCGATCCCCTGCACCACGCCGCCATGCGCCTGCCCCGCCGCGAGCAGCGGATTCAGCAGGTTGCCGAAATCGTTCACCATCGCGTATTTGACGACGGAGACGATGCCGGTGTCGGGATCGATCTCGACCTCGGCGATGTGGCAGCCGTTGGGATAGGCCGAGGGCGGCGTGTCCATCACCAGCGCGGCGTCGAGTGTCTGCGGCAATTCGGCCGGCAGCTTCGTCCCCTGCTTCACCCGTTGCGCCACTTCCATGATGCCGATCGAGCGATCGGTGCCGACGATGCGGAACTTTCCTTCCGAAAACTCGATGTCGGCGACCGCGGCTTCCAGGAAGTGTGCGGCGATCTGTTTGCCTTGCTCGATCACCTTGTCGCACGCGGTGAGGAGCGCGGTGCCGCCCATCATCGCCGTGCGCGAGCCGCCGGTGCCGCCGCCGAACAGAAGCTGGTCGCTGTCGCCTTGCAGCAGCTTCAGCCGCTCGAACGGGATGCCGAGCCGGTTCACGACAATCTGCGCGAAGGGCGAGGCGTGGCCTTGCCCGTAATCAAGCGTGCCGCTCACCATGGTGACGCTGCCGTCACTCTCGAACCGGATGCCGCCCATCTCCTTGCCGCCGGGCGCCGTCACTTCGAGATAGGAGCCGATGCCGAGCCCGCGCAAACGCCCGCGCGCCTCGCTCGTGCGCTTCCTCGCCGCATAGCCGCCGAGATCGGCCAACGCGAGCGCGTCGTTGAGCACGGCGGCGAAATCGCCGCTGTCATAGGCCGAGCCCGACGGCGCCTTGTAGGGAATGGCTTCGGGCGGGATGAAGTTGCGTCGGCGCAATTCGAGCCGATCGATCCCCATCTCGTCGGCGGCCGCGTCCATCAGCCGCTCCATGTAGTAGTTGCCCTCGGGGCGCCCGGCGCCGCGATAGGGGCCGACCGGCTGCGTGTTGGTGTAGACGCCCTTCGACGTCACCTCGACGAGCGGCGTGCGATAGACGCCGATGACGTTCTTGACCGCGTTGACGGAGTAGGGGAGCGGCGCGATCGGATATGCCCCGGCATTGCCGAAGCCGTTGAGCCGCAGCGCGAGGATGTGGCCCTCTTTGTCGAGCGCCAGCTCCGCTTCCATCTCGTGATCGCGCCCGTGATTGTCGGAAAGGAAGCTGCCGGTGCGCTCGTCGGTCCATTTGACGGGCCGGCCGAGCAGCTTCGCCGCGTAGAGCACGCACGGATATTCCGGAAACACCTGCGACTTCATGCCAAAGCTGCCGCCGACATTGTGCGTCAGCACATGCACCTTGTCTGGGGGGACGCCGAGCACCGGCGCGAGATTGCCGCGCAAGCCCCACACGCCCTGGCAGCCCAAGGTCAGCGTGTAGCGCCCGCCGTTCGCATCGAAGCTGCCGACCGCGGCGCGCGGTTCGATCGCGTTGACGACGATGCGGCTGTTCACGGGTTTCAGTTTCGTGACATGCGCCGCTTTGGCGAAGGCCTCGGAGACCTTCGCGGCGTCGCCGTAATGGAAGTCCAAGAGGATGTTGCCCGGCGCCTCGTCGTGGAGCTGCGGCGCGCCGGGCTTGGCGCCGTCCGATGCCGTCGTCACCGCCGGCAGCGCGTCGATGTCGCAGATGACGGCCTCGGCCGCGTCCTTCGCCTGCGCCACTGTCTCGGCGACCGCGAACGCCACCGGCTCGCCGATATAGCGCACGCGCGTCTTGGCCAGCGCCGGACGGCCGGCGTGCTTCCACGGCGTGCCGTCGCGGTTCTGCGCCGCGAACGGGCTCTTCAAGGGCTGGATACCGGCCGCCTCGAGATCGGCCGGACCATAGACGCCGAGCACGCCCGGCAACTTGCGCGCATCGTCGAGCGCGAGGCGGCGGATCGTGCCGTGCGCGACGGGCGAGCGCACCATCACCGCATAAGCCTGCCCCGGCAGGTTCACGTCGTCCGTGTAGCGCCCCTCGCCGCGCAGCAAGGTCGGATCTTCCTTGCGCGTCACCGGCTGGCCTACGCCGAACTTCACCAGCGCCGGATCGATCGCGTCGTTGAGCGTGTCCATGTGCCTCGTCCCCGCTTCTTCGCAAGGGCACCATAACGGACCGAATGCGCACGCGACAACGCCCTAGGACCGCAGGGCCGCCCTGCCGGAACAGCGCTCCGCCCGGTCCGTTAGCCGGGGAACAGCATGGAGGGGCTCATGCCGAAAGCGAAGAAACCGCCGACCAAGGCAACCCCGCAGCGCAACGAGGGCGAGGGGAACCGCACCGCGGCGCGCCGCTATGACAAGGCGCAGCAGGAATTCGTGAAGCGCGGCAAGGTCGAGGAGAAGGCGCGCGAGTCCGAGCGCGCCGTCGAGCGCGACGAGCGCAAGGAATTGGAGCGCGCCGAGCAGGAAGGCCGCCGCCACATCGCCGAGGAAGATCCTGAGGTGGAGCGGTAGCGGGTTATCCGCGCGACTTTTTTTCTTTGTCATGCCCGGCCTTGTGCCGGGCATCCACGTGTTCGGCTTTACGGAAGAGAACCCGTGGATGGCCGGGACAAGCCCGGCCATGACGGATCACTTCTGCTGCTCGTCCGCGTTCTTCACCGCTGCAGCGCGCGCATGGCGCGGTCGAGGCCTTCGAGCGTCAGCGCGAACATGCGGCCTTCCATGAGCTTCGACATCATGGCGATCGACGGCGTGCCGGCCCAATAGCGCTCCGGCACGGGGTTGAGCCACGCGGCCTTCGGATAGGTCAGGGTGAGGCGTCGCATCCAGGTCGCGCCGGCCTCGGCATTCATGTGTTCGACGCTGCCGCCCGGCTCGGCGATCTCGTAAGGCGCCATGGTCGCGTCGCCGACAAGGATCAGCTTCCAACCCTGGTCAAGGCGGTGCAGCACCTCCATCGTCGGCGTCTTCTCGGCGTGGCGGCGGCGCGCGTCCTTCCACAAATGCTCGTAGGGGCAGTTGTGGAAATAATAATGTTCGAGGTGCTTGAACTCCGTACGCGCGGCGGAGAACAGCTCGGCGCAGGCCTTGACGTGCCCGTCCATCGAGCCGCCGATGTCGAGGAGCAGCAGAACCTTCACGGCGTTGTGCCGCTCCGGCACGAGGCGGAGATCGAGCCAGCCGGCATTCTTCGCGGTCGAGCGGATCGTATCGTCGAGATCGAGCAATTCGGCCGCGCCCTCGCGCGCGAACTGGCGCAAGCGCCGCAAAGCGAGCTTGAGGTTACGCGTGCCCAGTTCGACGTCACCGTCGAGATTCTTGAACTCGCGCTTGTCCCACACTTTGACCGCGCGCCCCTCGCGCCCTTCCTCCTGGCCGATGCGCACGCCTTCGGGGTTCGTGCCCTTGGCCCCGAACGGCGATTTGCCGAGCGTGCCGATCCACTTGTTGCCGCCCTCGTGCCGGCCCTTCTGTTCCTCGAGGCGCTGACGCAAGGTTTCGAGCAGTTTCTCGAGCCCGCCCATCGCCTCGATCTCGCGCCGCTCCTCCTCGGTGAAGAGCCGCTCGGCAAGCTGCGTCAGCCAGTCGTCGGGCACGAGCGCGGCCTCGGCCACGCTCTCAAGCCCCTGGAAATATTGCGCGAAGACGCGGTCGAACTTGTCGATGTTGCGCTCGTCTTTCACCAGCGCCGCGCGCGCGAGGAAATAGAAATCGTCGACGCTGTGGCCCGCTACATGCTTGCCCATCGCCTCCATCAACGTCAGGTACTCGCGCAGCGACACCGGCACGCGCGCGCGCTTCAATTCGAGGAAGAAGCCCGCGAACATCAGGTCTGACCGCGCTCGCGGCGATGGATGAAGGCGAGCCGCTCGAAAAGCTGCACGTCTTGTTCGTTCTTCAAGAGCGCGCCGTGAAGCGGCGGGATGAGTTTTTGGGGGTCGCGCGTGCGCAGCACTTCAGGAGAAATATCTTCGACCAGCAGCAGCTTGATCCAGTCGATGAGCTCCGAGGTCGAGGGCTTCTTCTTCAGGCCCGGCACGTCGCGAATTTCGTAGAAGACGTCGAGCGCCTCTTTGAGCAATGCCTGCTTCAGGCGCGGGTGATGCACCTCGACGATCTTCGTCATGGTGTCGCGGTCGGGAAAGCGGATGTAGTGGAAGAAGCAGCGGCGGAGGAACGCATCCGGCAGCTCCTTCTCGTTGTTCGACGTGATGAGCACCACCGGACGCTGCTTCGCCACCACAGTCTCGCGTGTCTCGTAGACGTAGAATTCCATGCGGTCGAGCTCGAGCAGCAGGTCGTTCGGGAATTCGATGTCGGCCTTGTCGATCTCGTCGATCAAAAGCACCGGGCGCTCGTCGGCGGCGAAGGCTTCCCACAATTTGCCGCGGGCGATGTAGTTGCGGATATCGTGGACGCGTGCCTCGCCCAATTGCCCGTCGCGGAGCCGCGCCACCGCGTCGTACTCGTAAAGGCCCTGCTGCGCCTTCGTCGTCGACTTGATGTGCCAGGTGATGAGCGGCGCCGACAGCGCCTTCGCGATCTCGTGCGCGAGGATGGTCTTGCCAGTGCCGGGCTCGCCTTTGACGAGGAGAGGCCGTTCGAGCGCGATCGCGGCGTTGACGGCGACGCGCAGATCCTGCGTCGCGATATAGGTGTCAGTGCCCTCAAAGCGCGCCATGTTCTCTCCTCGGCCCGAAGTGCCGAGGGATAGCGGAAACGGCGCCCTCGCGATAGGCTCGGCCGGCGGATCGCATGCGGGAGAGCGCGATGGACGAAGGCTTCAAATGGCGCGTCGGCGACGTGGAGATCAGCAGCATCCCCGAATTCACCGTGGCGATGTTTGCTCCTTCGTTCATCTATCCCGACCTGGCGCCGGAACGTCTCGAGCAACACAGATCGTGGCTCGAACCCAAGCACCTCGATCCCGCGACCCAGAAGCTTGTGATTGCGATCCAGGCTTATGTCGTAAAGACGAAGCGCCGCACCATTCTCGTCGATGCGTGCAGCGGCAACGACAAGGAGCGGCCCTCGCGCCCACTCTTCCATCGCCAGAAGCGGCCCTGGCTCCAGCGCTTGGCCGATGCGGGCTTCCGGCCCGAGGACATCGACTTCGTGCTGTGCACGCATCTTCACATCGATCATGTCGGCTGGAACACGCGGCTTCTGAATGGGCGCTGGGTCCCGACGTTTCCCAAGGCGCGCTATCTCATCACCAAGGCCGAGTGGGAGCACTGGCAGGACGAGGAGAAACGCAAGGCCTATTCGACCGACGAGCACATCGAGGACAGCGTGCTGCCGATCACCGCCGCGGGCCAGTGCGACTTCGTGGCGATGGACTATGCCTTCGACGACGAGGCATGGCTCGATCCGACGCCCGGCCATACGCCGGGTCATGTCGCGCTGCGCGTGCGCTCCAAGGGGCAGGAGGCGGCGCTCTCGGGCGACCTCATGCACACGGCGCTGCAATGCGCCGAGCCGCAGATCAGCAGCTGCTTCTGCGTCGACCGCGCGCTCTCGGCGAAATCGCGGCGCAGCTTCCTCGAGCGCTGCGCCGAGGGCCACGCGCTCGTGCTGCCGGCGCATTTCCCTTATCCCTCGGGCGGCCACGTCGCGCCCGCGGGCGCGGGCTTCCGCTTCACGTTTGCGGGCTGAAGGCGGCTACGCGGCCTTCGTCACGCGAAGCCGGACGGCGAGCCCGGCTCGCGGTGCCAGCGCAACGAGAGCGTCGAGACTGAATTTGCCGATGCGGCCGCGCAGCAGATCATTGAGGCGAGGTTGGGTAATCCCGAGTCGCTTTGCCGCTTCAGTCTGAGAAATACGCCAAGCCCTAATTGCGGCAGAAATCTCGATCATGAGGCAAGATCGAAGCTTCATGTTTTCCGCATCGATCGGATTCGATTCCAACGCGTTCCAGACGCTCGGGTAGGCTCGTGCCTTCATCATCGACGCTCCATCAGTTGTCGAAGCCGGAAGGCTGCCAGTTCGATGTCTCGCTTCGAAGTCTTCTGCGTTTTCTTCTGAAAGGCATGAAGTACGTACACGATATCCTCCAAGCGAGCGACATAGATGACACGGAATGCACCTGTTGCGTCGCGCACGCGTATTTCCCTTGCGCCTCGACCGATGACGGTCAGCGGCTTCCAGTCGTTGGGCTCGAGCCCGCGTTGAACGCGGTCCAATTGATATCCGACCTCTCGCCGCGCCGTGACCGGGAAACCGCGAATGTCGGCCAAGGAACTGCCCAAAAATGCGGTCAGCTTCATTTATATCAATAATGATATACCGGACGACGCGCCCGTCGGCAAGGCGCACGCTCGACGTTCGTGTCACCGATAGCGCCAGAGCCCGTTGTGGGCGACGCGGGCGTCGTCTTGCGTCGCGAGATACTGGTAGCTCTGCGACGTGTCGGCGAGGGCAAGCCCTTCGGCGACGAGAAGCCGCCCCAGATCGACGCCCATGCTGTCGTGGCAGACATAGGCGGGCTCGCCTTCCTGGCCCGGGGGCAGGACGCAGGTAACGGCGGAATTGCCGGCGAGCCGCCGCGCGAGCGCCGCGCGCGCCGCTTCGCCGCAGGCCGCGTGTTCGTCGCCGCAGCGGTCGCGCGCATCGGGCGCGCGCACGCCGAAGAGATGGACCGCGCGTCCGTCGACCGCGAGATTGGCGCCGCCGGCGGCCCTGGCTGCGCCGCCGATCGGCACGGCCGCCGGTGCGCTGGCGCGGGCGGCGGCGGGAATGGTGCGCGGCGGTGCGGGCGCGCGTGGCGGCGGCGGCGACAGCGCCGCCGTGCGCGCGACCGGCGCGGCTTCGTGCACGGCCGGGGCTGGTGCCGTCCGGGCTGGCGCAGGTGCGGGCGCCGCGAACGTGACCGCGGGCGCAGCTTCGGTTCCGGCGTCGGCCGGCACGGCATGGACCGGCGGTTCCGCCACGGCGACGACCGGAAGATCGGCGCCAGGATCCCTGGGTGCGGGGGCCGCGGCCGCGACCGGCGGCGCGGAGGAGCCGGTGTCGGCCGGCTCGGCAGTTACTTCAACCGCGGGTGGCGTGGGCGCCGCGGCATCTTCGCGCGCCGCGCGCCACTCGGACGACAGTCCGACGGCGAAGGCCAGCGCCGCGACCGTTGCGAACAGCAAGATCGCCTTCTGCATTGGACGACGCTACCACTCGTCGCGGCTGGCCGGCCACGACCCGAAAGGGGCGGCTTTGCCGCACCCCGGCAAGACCTTAGGCGGTTGACAGATGAGGCTCTGGGCGCCACCTCGGGGGAAGAACGAACCCGGCCCGTCGCGGCCGAGATAGGGCTTGACACAAGGCGGCTCCGTCTGCGCCAACTCGGCCGCAGAACGGCCTCCACTACCGGGGTTGGTCCATGGGTGGCTTAAGTATTTGGCACTGGCTGATCGTGATCGCGGTCGTGGCCGTGCTGTTCGGCGGCAAGGGCAAGCTGTCGAGCGTGATGGGCGATTTCGCGAAGGGCATCAAGTCGTTCAAGCAAGGCATGAAGGACGAGGACGCGGACGCCGCGGCGCCGCCGCCGGCGCAGGTGGCACCGCCGGCCGTGCCGCCCACCATCACCGCGACTGCCGGCGAGCGGCCGGCACATGACCGAACCTGACGGGCGCTTCCGCTATTCCCGTGTCGTCGGCGCGTTGCCGGCGACGGTGCCGTTCGTCCCGCCCGAGCAGTTCGAGCGCCGCCTCGGCCACACGCTGAAGCTCAGGATCGGCGCCAACGAGAGCGCGTTCGGCCCCTCGCCCAAGGCGATCGCCGCGATCGCGCTCGGCTCTCCCCGCATCGCCTGGTATTGCGACCCCGAAGGCTTCGTGCTGCGCGAGGCGCTGGCGAAGCATCATGGCGTGAAGCTCGCGAATATCGGGCTCGGCACCGGCGCCGACGACATACTGGGCCTTTCGGTGCGGTCGTTCGCCGACGCCGGCGATCCGGTCGTGATGTCGCATGGCGGCTACGCCACCTTCGCCTTCCACGTCGCGGGCTTCGGCGCGCGCTTCGTCCACGCGCCCTATCGCGACTTCAAGAACGACGCGGAGGCGCTGGGCCAAGCCGCGCGCGAAAGCGACGCGCGCCTCGTCTATCTCTCCAATCCCGACAACCCGACCGGAAGCTGGCTTTCGGCCGACGAGCAGATGCGCCTGATCGCGGGCCTGCCGAAGCATTGCATCCTCGTGCTCGACGAGGCCTATAGCGATTTCGCGCCGGCGGGGTCGCTCCCCGAGCTCGATCCCGAGGACCCGCGCGTCATCCGCGTGCGCACCTTCTCGAAGGCGCACGGCATGGCCGGGATGCGCGTGGGCTATGCGATCGCCCCGGCCGAGGTGATCGCGACCTTCGACAAGATCCGCCACCATTTCGGCGTCTCGCGCCTGTCGCAAGAGGCCGCGCTCGCCTCGCTTGGCGACCAGACCTTCATCCGCAACGTGGCAGCGAAGGTGGCGGCGGGGCGCGCGGATTACGCCCGCATCGCCGAGCGCTTGGGCCTCAAGACGCTGCCGTCGTCCACGAACTTCGTCGCCTTCGACATGGGCTCGGGTGCCCGCGCCCGCGCGACGCTCGCACTCCTCCTTGAGGAGGAATCGTGCTTCCTGCGCATGCCGGGCGTGGCACCCTTGGACCGGCTCGTGCGCGTCACCGTCGGCACGGAGGAAGAGCGCGCGGGCTTCGCGGCCGCGCTCGCGCGGATTTTGCCCAAGCTTCCGGGCTGACCCACGCCGTGTTATGCCTCCCGCACACAAGGAGGCAGAGCATGGCCGAGACCGAACGCTTCAAGACCTTGACCGAAAGCGAAATGACGCCCGAGCAGAAGAAGCTCAGGGACGCGATCGTTTCGGGCCCCAGGAAGGCGATGCGCGGCGGCCCGTTCCAGGCCTTCATGCGCTCGCCCGAGCTTGGCGACATCGTGCAGCAGTTCGGCGCTCACATCCGTTTCAAGGGCGTCATCCCCAATGCCTTGAAGGAATTCGCCATCATGGTGACGGCGCGGCGCTGGACCGCGCAGTACGAATGGGTCGCGCACAGCCGCATGGCGCGCGAGGCGGGCATCGACGGGGCCAAGGTCGATGCGATCGCCGAAGGCAAGCGCCCGCAGAATATGTCGGCCGACGAGACCGCGATCTACGATTTCGCGAGCGAGCTTCTGCAGAAGGGCGAGGTCAGCGACAAGAATTTCGAGGCGGTCAAAGCCAAGTGGGGCGAGCGCGGCGTCGTCGAGCTCGTGCTCACCTGCGGCTATTACAGCTGCGTGTCGATGATCCTCAACGTCCACCGCCACCCGATCCCGCCGGACGCCAAGCCGCTCCCGAAATTGGGGTGAGGGCGGCGGCGACGCTAACCGTTACGTTCCCAATATTTTCGTAGGGTTCCAATACTGAAACCCGCTTTCCGTCCGCTTGGATAGACGAGCTTCACAGATCCTTCTGGAAGCCGATAATCTCTTTCGATTCGAGCGGCGACGCCAGCGACCGCGGCGTCATCCCGTGCCGCCCGGAAACGAATCGGATTCTGTTTACGCTTTTTTGCTGCCATATTTTCCCCAAACGTACTTTGTCATAAGCCCGCAGGTAACTGAATGTAGTGCTGCGGAAATTGCTCCGCAAACAGATCATTGCGATATTTTAAAAGCGCGAGGAAAATCGCACGCATGCGTTCTGGCGATAACGCTACCGGTTCGCCTGGTTTGAACCAGCATATGAGTTTGCAACGACTAACTTCCGATACGGCGATCCCATGATTGTGGACTACGGATTGGCGAAGGAGGCGAACGTCGCCCCATAGATCATGGCTTGCGTGCACCTTAAGGCTTCGCTCGACGATCGTGCGGTCCTTTTCATTTCGGTCGAGACCGCCTTTGGCTATTACATATTCGCGCCGCAGATAATCGTTCCAAAAATCATAGAAAGATACGAGGCAAAGTTGCCCGAGCGTTCTGAAATTGGCGCCTCCGGGCGAGTTTCTGGCCTTTACTTCGCCCTGTGTTGCTTCATGAATTGCCGAGGTTGCGAAATCTGCGGCAAAAATCTGTGTGTAAGAGAAGCTAAGAGCGTCTTGAAAATCCTCTGAGTCAAAATCGGTGCCTGGCACGATGCTGCGAGTAAAAGCCTGTTCTGCTTCGACCCGACTGCGGACGAAGGCAAACCCGGCGACTGCGTCAAGGTAGAGTGCCTGTATCCGATTCCAGAACTGCGTGAACTCCTCGGAGAGTTCGCCTATTCTCCGGTAATCTACCTTGGGATCGGATCGGTATGGGCTCATTGATGATAAATGTGGCGATACCAACGTAAAAAGGGCGCGCCGCCGAGTAGGCGGTCGCACGGAGTTTATCATGCGGAACGTTCGGTATAGCGTATTTCGTGGGGCACATTCCGAACGATTTACGGAACGAAGCCAATTCTTAGGTCGGGGCGAAATTACCAAACGAACCCGATTTCTGACGAGAGGCGAATTTACCGAACGAACCCAATTCTCAGTTTGGGACGAAATTACCGAACGAAGCCAATTTCCGGAGCCGCGCGATTCTACCGAACGAACCCAATCTGCGCCGCGCGCTCGGGCGATTTGACCAAACGAACGGGATTTATATCGTTCGCAAACACGGCTCTTAAAGAAAATTCATTTGCGATAGAAAAAATAGCCGACGTATGCTTCCCGTGCGGGAAGGGTACCGCGCGGGAGGGCGCGTGGCCGGATACCGGGTCTACTGGCTCGATCGCCTGCACAGGATCGTCGCCAGAATGGAAATCGAAGAACGTTCTGACGCGGACGCAATAGAGGCCGCTCAATCCGTCTTTGAGCGCGAGCGCGACACCGCATATGCGGGCTTCGAGATATGGGAGCGCACCCGCATGGTGCATCGCGAAATCCGATGACTGAAGCTGACCAGCAAATCCGCCTGTGTCGCGACCTCGCTGCACAGCTGCGGCGGCTCGCAATGGAACGGATGACGCCGCTATCCGGCAAGCTGCTAGAACTCGCCCAAGAGTTCGATGACCACGCCGTCAAACTCCAAAAGGAAATTCAGGCGACCAGAGCGGTGAACTAGCGGCTCTTCGGTTCGTCCTTCGGCTTCGGCTTCGCGACCTTCTTTACGGCCTCATCGAACGCGGCCTCGTCCTCGCTCGCACCGGCCTTGCGCGCGGCTTCGATGAAGCGGTCTTTCTGAGACTGCGTCTTCTTCTTGGTCACGACAAAAGCACTCGCTGTGGGCGTCCCGATTGCGGCACATGGTAAATGAAAGGGCGCTCGGTGCGGTTGGATAACTCAATAATCTTGTCCACGTGCCGCGTAAACCAGCGCACTTTATCCCACGTGGATATTTCCGCGCCCCAAAGGTAGAAGCAACCAAGGTGATGTTGCTTGATGGCGGACACCGCAGGTAAGTCACGATGAAAACGCCGGTCATGGCTAAAGGCGATCCAGCCGCGGCGGCCCACTTCTCCTAGCCATTCGTCATCGGGCATGTTCTGAGCGAACCTACATCTGTCGCTATGATGAAATTCGACCATGAAAGGTGGGCTAGCTCGCCAAAGAGCTTCCGGAAATCGGCGCCCGAAGCACCGATCGAAATAGAAGGTCAGTGGATCCAAATGCTGGGTCGCTGAGCATCTATCTCGACTTCTTCAAAGGCGAGTGCCTTCTTGATGTCGTTTCGTTTGATTCCAAAATCGGCGGCAATGTCCGGGATACTTTCGCCCGCTTCCCATCGCCCTTTGATTACCCACGTCGGTACACTATCAACGGCTGGCGCGCCGAAAGAAATGCGCGGGTCAATTATAATAGGTGATTTCGGCCCCGCCACGTGCCAGCGCATTGCGACCCCACCGGCCTCATACACGAATTCCTGGAGTCTCGGGCTCACAAACTGTTCCCACACGAGTTGACCGCCCTGTGTGGCGTCGAGGTACTTCCCTCGACCGGCCTTGCCCTCCACTTGTTCATAATCAAGAAGAAGGCGTTTGCCTTCCTTCTTGAACCTGTATTCCGCGAACGGGTGCTCGCTCTGCAATGTCTTATGCACATACTCTCGCGCAATGCGAATTTGCTCAAGCGCTACCCCCGCCTCGCGGAAAGCGGCGACGACTGCAACTTCGATTAACTGCATATAGGAAAGAGCGGCGCGCTTTTCCTTGTTTGACAGAGTGACCGCCTTTCGGCCACCGGCGCGGTGCCAATCCGCAACAGTCTGCGATGATACTCGTGCGTATCGCGCTGCCTCGCTGACCATGTAGGCAGGCAGGAACAACCTTCGTCGCCAAGGTTGGTCCGGTAATTCTGAAACGAGCGTGGTCATAGCGGCCCTGATCCAAACGCGCTGAATCTTCGCAAATTTTGTAAATCAGATCAATGAGTTGTAACTCATTGAACCAACTTACGATTTTCGATTTCGAGTCTGGGGAACGCGCAAAAAGTCGAACGAGAGTTGACCTTCGGCTTCAAGTCGTTCTCGCTCACGCGTGGCGAGCGATCTGCGCTCAGTGGGTTTGCGCCTCGGGCCGTTCTCCACCAGTCCGCCGATAGGTGAGCCTCTTGCCGACGATGCCGCGTAGCGCAGTCTCACCGCGCTCCGCATCTTCGACGCCAAGGGCCGAGCGGTTGCTATAGCGAAAGCTGAACTCGCTCAAGTAGCGGTGCAAGTGTTCCTCGCTGACGTGATGGTACGTGCCGATAATTCCGCGCTTGAGGATCGCAAAAAATCCTTCGACCGTGTTGGAGTGAACGTCGCCGCGCACATACTCGCCATCCTTGTGGTTCACGCTCCCGCCGGGGAAGCCGTGCGCCGCAAAGCGCGTCGGGTGGTTGCTATCGCTGTAGATCGTCGTGCCCGTCGTGACGTGCCTCAGCACGATCTCGCGAAGGTTACGTCCGTCCACCTCCGGCACGTGAACCGCGCGCGCCTTCCCGCTGCGCTCCACCAGCGCAAAGACGGGAGCCTTCGGGCGCTCGCGTCCCTTGCCGCCGCCGCGCCTGCCGAGGTGACGGTTCTTCGCCTGCCCCCCGACATAGGTTTCATCAATCTCCACGGTCTTGCCCTCTCCGCCGAGCGGAGGCAACGCGCCATCGGCCATTGCTTCGCGCAGTCGCATGGTCATAAACCACGCCGTCTTGTACGTGACGCCCAAGATGCGATGAATTTGATGGCTGCTCATTCCCTTCTTCGACGTGCAGAGAAGATGCACGGCTTGGAGCCAGAGGTGCAGCTTGACGTGGCTGGACTCGAACACCGTCCCGACCGTCACCGTGAACTGGCGCTTGCAGGGGCCGCAGCGATAGAGGCCGGTCCTGCCACCCTTCACCGGCGTAATGCGGTCGAGGCTCCCGCAGCGGGGGCAGACCGGGCCGTGC
>DATIXQ010000081.1:0-11326 GCA_035518375.1 Allostellaceae bacterium
CCAGCGCCGCGAGATCGCCACCTGCCACACCGCGATGACGAGCGCGAACGCGATCCAGGAATGGATCGCGTTGGGCTTTGGCAGGAAGCCGCCGCCGCGGAATGCGACCTCGCGGCGCCCTTCGGCGGCGGCCACACCCGCGCGTGGTGCGGCGATCGTATCTTCAAGCATCGACGACCTCCCGTTCAGCGCTCGAAGCCTCGTCGCGGATCAGCGACCAGAGGCGGTTGCCGAGTTCGGCAAGCTCGACCTGGGCCGACGTCCGGGTGCGCTCGCGCTGCGGGATGCGCACCTCGACGACTTCCTTGATCTTCCCCGGCCGGCGCGACAGCACCATGATGCGGTCGGCCAAGCGCAGGCATTCGTGGAAATTGTGCGTGATGTAGACGCCGGAAATGCGCTCGCGCAGCCACAGATCGAGGAAATCCTCCATCAGCAGGTCGCGCGTTTGCGCGTCGAGCGCCGAAAGCGGCTCGTCCATCAAAAGCACGGCCGGCCGCACGACGAGCGCGCGGGCGATGCCGACGCGCTGCTTCATGCCGCCCGAGAGCTGCTTCGGGAGCGCGTCGGCGAAATCGTCGAGCTTCGTGCGCACCAGCGCGTCCTTGACGCGCGCCGCGCGCTCGGATGCCGAGAGCCTATGGTGCTCGAGCGGCAACGCCACGTTCTGCGCCACCGTGCGCCATGGCAGCAGCGCGAAATCCTGGAAGATGTAGGTCAGCGGATTGAGGCAGTCGTCAGGAACGGCGCCTTCCATGAAGACGGTGCCGTCGCTCGCCTGGAGGATGCCGCCCATGATGCCGAGGAGGGTCGACTTGCCGCAGCCCGACGGCCCGATTACGGAGACGATCTCGCCCTTGCGCAAATGGAGTTGGACGTTCTCCAGCACCTCGAGATCGCCATAGGCATGGCGCTTGACGTTAACGATCACATCCATCGGCAGGTCCTAGAGCCCGGGCGGCGAGTGTAACCATTTGCCCCCGCCTTGTCATCGCGGGCGGAGGGGGCTAACGCTCGCGCCATGCCAGCCCCCGCCGCGCCGCGTCCCAATTTCCTCGTCTTCATCGCCGATCAGCTTCGCGCCGACCATCTCGGCTGCTACGGCAACGGGATCGTGCAGACCCCGGCGATCGACCGGCTTGCGGCCCAGGGCTTCACGGCCGACCGCTTCCACGTCGCCTCGCCCATCTGCATGCCGAACCGGGCGAGCCTCTTCACCGGCCGCATGCCCTCGCTCCATGGCGTGCGCCACAACGGCATCCCGCTTGCGCTCGACGCTGTGAACTTCGTCGAAGCGCTGCGCGCGGAGGGATATCGCACCGCGCTCGTCGGCAAGTCCCACCTCCAGAACATCACCGGCAATCCGCCGGCCTGGCCGCGCGACCCGGCGCGCCGCGGCGAGCCGGAGGCGGTCGAGCGCCGCGGCAACTACGAACAGGAATCCGCGACGAGCTGGCGCAACGACCCGAAGCACGATGTGGACCTGCCGTATTACGGCTTCGAGCGCGTCTATCTCACGGTCGAGCACGGCGACGACATCCAGGGCCATTACCGGCGCTGGGTGCGGGCCGAGCGCGCGGATGCCGACACGCTCCTCGGCCAGAAGAACGCGATCCCGACGCCGGACCTCGCGCTCTCCGCGGCGCGCCAAGCCTGGCGCACGCGCGTTCCCGAGGAGCTTCATCCCAATGCCTATTGCGCGCTGATGAGCAAGCGGGTGCTGGAGGAAGCGGCGCGCGAGCAAAAGCCCTTTTTCCTGTTCTGCTCGTTCGCCGATCCGCACCACCCGTTCACGCCGCCCGGCAAATACTGGGACATGTACCGTCCGGCCGACGTCGAGCTGCCGCGCTCGTTCGCGCCGGGCGCAAACCGCGCGCCGCCGCCGCCTCATGTCGCGGCGCTCCTTGCCGCGCGCGACGAGGGCCGCGCGGTGAAGCACACGCCGCAGCTTTTCGCCTGCACCGAGGCCGAGGCGCGCGAGGCGATCGCGCTCAACTACGGCTCGATCAGCTTCATCGACGACATGGTGGCGCGCGTGCTCGCGCGCCTCGATGCCCTGGGCCTCGCCGACAACACGGTCGTGATCTTCACCTCCGACCACGGCGATTTCATGGGCGACCACCAGCTTCTGCTGAAGGGCCCCATTCACTACCGCGGGCTCATCCGCGTGCCGTTCATCTGGCGCGATCCGGCGGGACCGCGCGGCCGCCGCAATGACGCGCTCTGCGGGGCCCTCGATTTCGCGCCGAGCATCCTCGCGCGCGCGGGCTTGCGGCCGTGGAACGGCCTGCAGGGAGCCGACATCGGCGCGCTCATCACCGGCGCAGCGTCCGCTCACCATGCCGAACTGCTGATCGAGGAAGAAGGGCAGCGGCCGATGGCGCCCTTCGCGGAGCGCGTGCGCATGCGCTCGCTCGTGACCGAAAGCCATCGCCTCAGCCTTTATGACGGCGTCGCTTGGGGCGAGCTTTACGACACCGCGGCCGATCCCGACGAGATGGTCAATCTATGGGACAACCCGGCACGCGCAGGTTTGCGCGCCGAGCTGCTACAGCGCCTCGCGCTGAAGATGATCGCGCTCAGCGAAACGAGCCCGCACCCGACCGCGATGGCCTAGAGTGCGATCGGTTTGGATGGAAGCGGTCTCGCTTCCCATCCAAACCGTGAATCGCACTCTAAATATCTGGAGTAGAGACGGATTCACGGTTCACATGAATCGCAGAGCGATTCCATGTGAACCGATCCGGCTCTAGCGTCGCGGACCTGGCATTTCCGTCGGGACCGCGTCGGCGACGCTCTTCCGCTTGATGTGCCGCTCGTAAAAGGCGCCGAGATTGTCGAACCGGCGTAGCAGTTCGGCGCTCTCGGGAAACTTGCCCATGTAGTGCACGATCGGCAGGAGATAGGCGTCGGCCAGCGTGAAGCTGTCGCCAACGACGTGCCCGGTCCGCGCGACCTTTTGGTCCATCACCTTGAATTGCGGCTCCATCAGCGGCAGCACCGCGTCGATCGCCGCGCGGTTCGGGCTCTTGTCGGGCGTGCCGGGAACGATGTAGGCACCCAGATACCTGCGCACCCAGAGCGGATCGATCGTGGTGCACACGATCGAAACCCATTGCTCGATCCCGGCCGCGGCGGCGGCGTCGGTCGGAAGAAGCGGCGGCCCCGCGAACGCGCGATCGATATAGAGACAGATCGCGCGTGATTCGCACAAGGTCACGTCGCCGTGGCGCATGACCGGGATCTTGCCGAAGGGATGGATCGCATCGACCTCCGGCGAGTGCGGCAAGGCGCCGACATGGGTATAAGGCACGCCTTTCTCCGCGCATGCGATGCGGCACACCCAGACGAAATTGCTGGCCGATCCGCCGATGATTTGCAGTTCGGGCATCTTCTCCTCCTTCTCCGATGTCTCTCAGAATGAAGCGGCCGCATAGGCGGCAAGGACCTGGGGCCAGCCGCCACTGACGGATTCTGCGACCTTCTCCGCGTGCTCGGCGAAGCGTTCGAGGTTGCGGTGCTCGAGCTCGACGCGCGTGCCGCCGTCCTCGTTGGCGAGGAAGCGCACCTCGACCTCGGTTATGAGGTCCTTGGCGTATTTGAAATTCGCGTCGAGCTGCCAGGCGAGAAGAACCCGCCCCGGCGGCTCCCATGCCAGCACCTTGCCCCAGTCGCATTCGCTGCCATCGGTGCCGCGCTCGTACCAGCGGCCGCCGGCACGCGGCTCGAGCACCGCCTCCTTGAATTTGCCGCCGATCGAATGTGTCGCCGGCCACCATCTGCCGATGTCAGCGGTGAAGACCGCGAAGGCGCGGGCGGGCGGTGCCTTCACGACGATGCTCTTGCGCACGGGCGCCGGCTTGATCGTGGTCATGGCTGCTCCTCGCGTTCCACTTCGGCACGAAAGCTTTCGAGCGCGCCCTCCCAGAACCGGCCGAGCCACGCGCGCAGCGGCCCGAGCCCATGCGGGTCGATCGAGTAGATGCGGCGCGGCCCTTCGTTGCGAACGGCGACGAGACCGGCCGCCTTCAGCACGGCAAGATGCTGCGATACGGCCGGGCGGCTTACCGGCATGGCGCGCGCCAGCTCGCTCACCGCTGCCGGATGCCGTGCCAGCCGCTCGAAGATATCGCGGCGGGTCGGGTCGCCCAGGGCAGCAAGCGCAGCCATTGCGTTAGGCATCACTTACCGTAAGTTTAAACTTACATAGCGTCAAGCTCGACGATAGCGATGCGGAAGCCGCGATAGCGCTTCCGCAGCGCCGATCTCACCACGAAGCCGGTCCAAAGCACGGCCGCGATCACGGCCACGATCCGGATCGGCACCAGCAGCGTCACGATCGGAACGCCTGCAAGAAAAGCGGAAAGACCGACGATTCCGCCAATAACGGCCCCAATAACAATGCTGCCAGCCACATTGCGCCAGGCGATCAGCCACCAGACCCGAATCACCCGCTCCCAGCTCGGCTCGAGTTCGTGCACCGCCCCCTCCCGTTCATGCCTCGCCTTCGGAATCTACATGGTTCGCGGCCCTGACCACGCTTGACTCCCGCTTATGCTCAGGTATAGCATAATCGATCAATGCTCACAGTGAGCATAAGTGGGGTGCCATGCCTGATAGTCTGGAACGGCAAGCGCTGCTCCGCACGCGTCACCTTTACGACCGCGTCCAGCGCTTCGTCCCGCCGGTCGAATGGGGCGCCTTCGCGGCCGACATCGACGCGATCCTGACGCTCAAGGCCGAGCGCAACGCCGTCATCCTCGCGCACAACTACCAGACGCCGGAGATCTTCCACTGCGTCGCGGACCTCACGGGCGACAGCCTCGCGCTGGCGCGCGAGGCGGTGCGCACCGATGCGCGCGTGATCGTTCTCGCGGGCGTCCATTTCATGGCCGAGACCGCGAAGCTGCTCAATCCCGAGAAGACCGTGCTCGTGCCCGATCTCGACGCCGGCTGTTCGCTCGCCGCCTCGATCACGGCCGCAGACGTGCGGCTCATGCGCGCGCGCTATCCGGGCGTGCCGGTGGTGAGTTACGTCAACACGTCGGCGGCGGTGAAAGCCGAGAGCGACATCTGCTGCACCTCGGGCAACGCGAAGAAGGTGGTCGAGGCGCTGGGCGTGCCGCGCGTCATCATGCTGCCGGACGAATATCTCGCGCGGAACGTCGCCGCCGAAACCAACGTGGAGATCATCGCCTGGCGCGGCCACTGCGAGGTGCACGAGCGTTTCACCGCCGCCGAGATCGCGGAGCTGCGTATCCGCCATCCGGGCGTCGTCGTGCTCGCCCATCCGGAATGCCCGCCCGACGTCGTGGCGGCCGCCGATTACGCGGGCTCGACTGCGGCCATGGCGGACTATGTCGCGCAGAAACATCCGGCGCGCGTCGTGCTGATGACCGAGTGCTCGATGAGCGACAACGTGGCGCTCGCCCATCCCGAGACCGAGTTCGTCCGTCCGTGCAATCTCTGCCCGCACATGAAGCGCATCACGCTCAGGAACATCCGCCGCGCGCTCGAGACGATGACACACGAGGTGACGATCCCATCCGCCGTGGCCGTCCGCGCGCGCTCCGCGGTCGAACGCATGTTGGCAATTTGAGGGAGTCTGCGATGCCTGTCCCGCCGCTTCCCGAACTGATGGTCGAGCCCGCGGTGCGTGCGGCGCTGCTCGAGGATCTGGGCCGCGCCGGCGACATCACGACGGACGCGATCGTGCCTGCTGGCGCACGCGCCGAGACCGCGCTCGTAGCGCGCAATCCGGGAGTGGTTGCCGGCCTCGACTGCGGGCTCCTGGCCTTCCGCCTCGTCGATCCGGCAATCCGCGCCGAGGTCGCGCGTCCCGATGGCAGCGCGGTCGCCAAAGGCGACGTGATCGCCACCATCGCGGGTCCGACGCGCGGCATGCTCTCGGCCGAGCGCGTGGCGCTCAATTTCCTCTGCCATCTCTCCGGCATCGCTTCGGCCGCGGCCGCGGTCGTCGCATCGATCAAGCCCTACAAGGCGCGCCTCGTCTGCACGCGCAAGACGACGCCGGGCTTGCGCGCGCTGCAGAAATACGCGGTGCGCGTCGGCGGCGGCTTCAATCACCGCTTCGGGCTCGATGACGGCGTCCTCATCAAGGACAACCACATCGCCGCGTGCGGCAGCCTCGGCGAAGCGGTCGCGCGCGCCCGCGCCGCTGTCGGTCATCTCGTCAAGATCGAGGTCGAGGTCGACACGCTCGCCCAGCTCGACGAGGCGCTGCGGCTCGAGATCGATGCGGTGCTGCTCGACAATATGAGCTTCGAGCAGATGCGCGAGGCCGTGGCCCGCGTCAACGGCCGCGCGGTGACTGAAGCGTCGGGCGGCATCACGCCGCAGACCGCGCCGCAGGTGGCGGCGACGGGCGTCGATCTCCTGTCGAGCGGTGCGCTCACCCACTCCGTCACGGTGCTCGATATCGGCCTCGATTGGCGCTGAGCGATCTTCTGGTATTCTCCGCCTCAAATGGCGGGAGGCGGGAATGCCGGTACTGAAGCTTGCGGACGCCGAGATCTATTACGAGGAGCACGGGCGGGGCTATCCCATCCTGCTCTTCGCGCCGGGCGGCATGCGCTCGCAGATGGGCATGTGGCGCAAGCCCGCCGACGCGCCGGCGCGGCCGTGGTCCGACTGGATCGAAGTGCTGTCGCCGCATTACCGCGTCATCGCCATGGATCAGCGCAATGCCGGCAAGTCCAAGGGCGAGATCGAAGCGAACCACGACTGGAACACTTACGCGCACGACCAGCTTGCGCTACTCGATCATCTCGGCGTCAAGAAATGCCACACGCTCGGCGGCTGCATCGGCTCGAGCTTCTGCCTGAAGCTCATCGAGGTCGATCCCGGCCGCACCAGCGCCGCCGTGCTGCAAAACCCGATCGGCCTCAATCCCGAGTTCCCGACCTATTTCCCGGACGGCTTCGTCGAGTGGACGGAAGAGCAGGCAAAGGCGCGGCCCAATCTTGACCGCGCCGCGGCCGCGTCGTTCGGCCGGCGCCTCTGGAGCGGCGACTTCGTCTTCAGCGTGCCGCGCAATTTCGCGCGCCACTGCACGACGCCGTGCCTCGTGCTGCCCGGCAATGACAAGCCGCATCCTGCCGTGACCGGGCTCGAGCTCGCGGAGCTCCTGCCCAACAACGAGATGCTGCGCGACTGGAAAGGCCCCGAGCATATCGAGGCGCAGCGCCGCACGGTCCTGGGCTTCCTCGAGAAGCACACGCCAGCCGCGGACCGGCACTGATGCGCCGCGCGCTCGCCGCGGTCCTTGCCGCGGCCCTCCTGCTCGCGCCGCTTGCGGCGCGGGCCGAGCACATCAAGATCGGCGCGATCAAGACCGCGGGCGCCGGTCCGATCTTCATCGGCCTCGACAAAGGCTATTTCACGGCCGAAGGGCTCGATGCCGAGATCGTCTTTTTCGACGCGGCACAACCGGTCGCCGTCGCCGTCGTCTCGGGCGCCATCGATTTCGGCGTGACCGGCGTCACCGCCGGCTTCTACAACCTCGGCGCCAAAGGAGCCTTGCGCATCATCGGCGCGCAGGGGCGGGAATCGCCGGGCTTCCACAATGTCGTGCTGCTCGCCTCGAAGAAGGCCTATGACGGCGGGCTCACCTCGCTCAAAGGCCTCGGCGGCCATTCGGTCGCGATTACCGGCACCGGTACGCCCGGCCACTACGCTGTCGGGCTCGCGGCCGAGAAATACGGCTTTCCTGTTTCGAGCATCCGCTTTCTCTCATTGGGCGGCGTGCCGAACATCATCTCCGCCTTGACCGGCGGTCAGGCCGATGCCGGCGCCACCGTCGTCACCGTGCCGATGGTGCCCTCGATCGACCGCGGCGACTTGAAGGTACTCGGCTGGGTCTCCGACGAGTTCCCGTTCCAGGACCGCGCCATCTTCGTCTCGACCAAGACGGCGGACGATCGCGCCGACACGATCCAGCGCTTCTTCCGCACCTTCAAGAAATCGGCGCAGGATTATCACGACGCCTTCATCGGCCCCGACGAGCGGCCAAAGGACGGACCGACCGCGCAGGCGATGCTGGAGCTCATCGCCAAGCACGTCGATCAGAAGCCCGAGGCCGTTCGGCTCGGCATCGCCTATGTCGATCCGAGCCTGCGCGTCGACGCCAAGGACATAAAGCGCCAGATCGCCTGGTACAAATCGCAAGGCATGGTGAAGGACGACGTCGACCCCGACGCCATCATCGACAAACGCTATGTGGTGCCGCTGCCATGAAACCGAGCAAAGACCGCATCCTCACGACCCACGCCGGAAGCCTGCCGCGCCCGGCCGCGTTGCGCCCGCTGCTTGCCGCGAAGGACAAGGGCGAGCCGTTCGACGCCGCTGCGCTCGAAGCGCAGGTGAAGGACGCCGTGCGCGAGACGGTCGCGCGCCAGGTCAAGCTCGGCATCGACCTCGTCAGCGATGGCGAGATGAGCAAGGTCTCCTATTCAACCTACGTGACCGAGCGCATCTCCGGATATTCCGGCAGCGGACCGGGCACGCTCGCGCGCGATCTCCAGGATTTCCCCGAGTTCGCCAAGACGAGCAATCGCGGCCTCGCCATCCGCCGCGCGCTGTGCGAGGCGCCGCTTGCCGCGAAGGACGACGGGCCGTTGCAGCGCGACCTCGCCAATTTCCGTGCCGCCGTCGATGCGGCCCATCCGACCGGCGCCTACATGACCGCCGCCTCGCCTGGCGTCGTCGCCTATTTCCTCAGGAACCGCTACTACCCCTCCCACGAGGCCTATCTCGCCGCGCTCGTGCCGCTGATGCGCGCCGAGTATGAGGCGATCGTGGCGGCGGGCTTCGATGTGCAGCTCGATTGCCCCGATCTCGCCATGTCGCGCCATCTCGGATATGCCGATGCGAGTGACGCGGAGTTCCAGCGCCTTTCCGAGCAGGCGGTCGAGGCGATCGGCGCGGCGACCAAGAACATTCCCGCCGATCGCATGCGCGTCCATCTGTGTTGGGGCAATTATCCGGGCCCGCATCACCACGACCTGGCGCTCGAGCGTGTGCTGCCGTTCGCCTTGAAGACGCGCGCGCAAGCGATCTCGTTCGAGGGTGCCAACCCGCGCCATGAGCACGAATGGGAGGTGTTCGAGACCTTGCGCCTGCCTGACGATCGCGTGATCCTGCCGGGCGTCATCGACAGCGCCACCAACTTCATCGAGCATCCGCGTTTGGTCGCGCAGCGGATCGAGCGCTATGCGAACGTCGTGGGCAAGGAGCGCGTCGTAGCATGCGTCGATTGCGGCTTCGGCACGAGCGCGATGAGCCAGACCGTCGATCCCGACATCGCCTGGGCGAAGCTCGGCGCGCTCGCCGAGGGCGCGAAGATCGCGTCCGATCGCCTGTGGCGGAGGTGAGGTGCCATGCCCGAGCTTTATGTCGCGACCAACGGGCTCTCGGTGTGGAAGAGCGGCGATCTCGGCGAGACGATCGCGCGCATGCCGAGCGGCACGAACCTATATAGCGGCAGCCAGGTCTGGTCGCTGGCCTCGCACCCGGCCGATCCGCGCCATGTCTATGCCGGCACGGATTCGGGCCTTTACCGGCTCGACCGAGCGGAGGGACGCTGGACGCACATCGCCTCGCCGATGGACGAGGAGCGCCTCGTCACGGCGATCGCGCTCGCGCCGCGCGACCCGAACCTGATCTTCTGCGGCACGCAGCCGTCGTGCCTCTATCGCTCGGGCGACGGCGGCAAGAGCTGGCGCAAGATCGAGACGGCGATGAAGCGCTTCACCACGAGCGGCTTCTACGGCAGCGAGCGGCCCGGCTTCGCCGATGATGGCGGCAATGGCGGCGTCAAGCACTGGACGCGCGTGACGCAGATGGCGCTCGCCGAGGATGATCCGTCGCTCGTCTGGGCCGGCGTCGAAATCGACGGCGCGTGGGCGAGCCGCGACGGCGGCATGAGCTTCGCGCGCGTCGCCGACGGGCTTACGACCGACGACATTCACGGCTTCTGCGTCACCACACGGGGCGGCCGCACTCTCTTCGCCACCACGAACGCCGGGCTCCATGTGAGCCGCGACGACGGGCAAAGCTGGCGCCTCGCGAAGATCGACTCACCGTGGCAATACGTGCGCAGCATTCTCGCGCGCCCCGACGGATCGGGCGTCATGTTCATGACCAACGGCAACGGCCCGCCCGGCACTGGCGGCCGGCTCTTCCGCTCGCGCGACGGCGGCGAGAGCTGGGCGAACGTGCCGCTCGATCCCGCGCCCGACAGCTCGCTTTATTTCCTCGCCGCCCATCCGGCTGATCCGAACCTCATCTTCGCGGCGGCGACCTTGGGCCGGCTCTATCGCAGCACCGATGGCGGCGAAAGCTGGGTCGGGTTGAAGGCGCGTCTCCCGGAAATCCGCGCGCTGCTATGGGTCCCGTGATGCGCGCATTCCTGCCTGACGGGCAATATCCCTCACCCGCGCAGGTCGGCGCCCAAAAGAATGCGACGGTAGGAGAGCGCCTCGGCGATGTGGAGGCGGCGCAGATTGGCGCTTGCCTCGAGATCGGCCAGGGTGCGCGCGACGCGCAGCACGCGGTGATATCCACGCGCGGATAGCTTCAAGCGCTCGGCCGCCTCGGTCAGGAGCCGGCGCCCATCGGCATCGACGGTGGCGACCTCGTCGAGAAGCGCGCCGTCGGCCTCGGCATTGGTGCGGATGCGGCGCTGGTCGGGGAGATTTGCGTAACGCAGCCGCTGCACCTCGCGCGCGGCGCGCACGCGCGTCGCGATTTCGGCCGAGCCCTCGGCCGGCGGCGGCAGCGCCGAGGTCGGACGCCTTCACCGCTGGCACGTCGATATGGAGATCGATGCGGTCGAAGAGCGGCCCCGAGATGCGCGGTGTTATGGCGCAAGTGTCGGAAACGACACCTTAACAATTCGGCCTTAGGGGCCAGTTAGCTCCTATGGCGTCCCTGACTCCTATGCGCATCCGGGGATGCGCTCCGGTGTTATGGCCCAAGTGTCGGAAACGACCGGGGGCCGTCGCCCGGATTTATGGTAGGAGTCTTTCATGCCGCTTGAACGTAAAGTCGCTTGGGCATTCCTTATCGGTGCGCCAGCGCTGGGGCTCGTAATGTGGGGCCTTGCGCAAAATGGCTTCCACTGGCCCTGGCAGATCATTTATCTCGCCATCATAGCCGGGGGCCTCGGCCTCGTCGTTGCGGCCATTTTGTGGTGTCATATTGGATGGGTATGGCTTCGAAAAATGGGGCTTCAGATGGGGCCTGCGGTCGTGATTGTTATAGGTCTCCTGATAGTATCTGGAGGTGCCATTTGGGGCGCCGCGAC
>DATIXQ010000082.1:0-30073 GCA_035518375.1 Allostellaceae bacterium
CCTCCCGCCCCCACACCACCTGCGCCGGCACCTTGATGCGGTGCAGCCACTTCTCGAGGTCGGGATTGAGCCAGCGCGGCTGCCAGCCGAACTTGGTCGCGGTGAAGCGGTTCTTGAGGAGGATATCCATCTGCTCCTCGGTCGGCTTCACGGCCAGCATGCGCTCGGCCAAGGCCTGATCGTAATAGACGTTGCGCACCGTTTCTTCCGGGCCCCAGATGAAGAGATCGCCCGAGGGAAGGTCGGGCACGCGGATGCCGGCGGCCGACATCGCGGTGAAGCTCAGGAGCCGCGCGCGGTCACGCACGGCGATCTCGGCGGCGAGCCACCCGCCCAGCGAATGGCCGATAAGGTGGAAGCGGGTAAGCCCCAGCTCCTCGGCGAAATCGAGATAGAACAAGGCGAGGTCGCCGACGTTGCGGATCCACGGCGGGTCGTCCGAGCCACCAAAGCCCGGATGCTCCGGCACCAGGACCTCGTAGCCATCGGCGAGCGCGTCGAAGAACGGGAGCCATTGCGGCAGGCCGTTGGCGCCGTGCAGGAACAGGATCGGTACGCCCTGGCCGACGCGATGCAGCTTGATTGCGACGCCGTCAATGCGGACATCGCTCGTCCGTTGAGCCGGCATGGGTTCAACTCCTCACAGCAGCCGAACGAGTATAGAGCGCACCCTCTTCTTTCGCACCGGGGCATCCTGGTCTAGGCTTCCGTGGCGAGAGAGGAAGCAGCGAGGGTCCCATGAGCACGATCACGCTCGACGGCGCATCGGGTCATCTCGCCGCGGCGAAGAAGCCGCGCGCGGGCGTGCTGCTGCTGCCGACGATCTTTGGCGTCAACAAGTTCGTCACGGATTATTGCGCCGCGCTTGCCGAGCGCGGGCTTACAACGTTCGCGTGGGACCCTTATGCGGGCGACAAGCTGCCGGCCAATTTCGACGAAGCGCTCGCGCGCGCAAAAGAGCTGCGCGATGGGCCGTCGCTTGATGCCATGTCGATCGCCGTCGATTTTCTGATGGGCGAATCGCGGCTCGACAAGATCGGCGTCATCGGGTTCTGCCTCGGCGGGCGCTATTCCGTGCTGCTCGGCGCGCGCGAGACCCGGATCGAGGCCGCGGTCGCGGTCTATCCTTCGATCGAGGCGCCGCGGCGCGCGAACCAGGACGAGGACGCCGTGATCCGCGCTGGCGAAATCGCCTGCCCCGTGCAGCTCGTGATGCCGGGCCACGACACCGTGACGAGCCCCGACACTTATCTCCGCCTCAAGTCCGCGCTCGAGCGCCGCGCCGCCGACACCTCGATCGCGCTTTATCCGGCCGCGCACCACGGCTTCATGCATGCGCCGGGGCCGGAGAACGAGGCCGCGTCGCGGCACGCGCGGCCGCTCGTCGCCGCCTTCCTCGAGGCCTATCTCACCTGACGATGGCGGAACGGAAGAACCGCCAGGGCTTCGCCACGCGCGGCATCCACGCCGGCCAGGCGCCTGATCCGACGACGGGCGCCATCATGCCGCCGATCTACCAGACCTCGACCTTCGTGCAGTCGAGCCCTGGCGTGCATAAGGGTTACGAGTACGCGCGCACGCAGAACCCGACGCGCATGGCCTACGAGCGCTGTATCGCCGATCTTGAAAGCGGCGCGCGCGCCTTCGCCTTTGCCTCCGGGCTCGCTGCCGAGGCAACCGTGCTCGATTATCTCGAGCATGGCAGCCATGTGCTCGCGTCCGAGGATCTTTACGGCGGGACCTATCGGCTTTTCGCGCGCGTGCGCGCGCACTCGGCCGGGCTCGAGACGAGCTACGCCGATTTCACCGACCGCGCCGCGATCGAGGCGGCGATCCGGCCCAACACGCGCCTGATCTGGGTCGAGAGCCCAAGCAATCCGCTCCTGCGCCTCATCGACCTCGCCATGGTGGCGGAGATCGGGCGCAAGCGCGGCATCCTCACGGTTGCCGACAACACGTTCGCGAGCCCCTGGGTACAGCGCCCGCTCGAGCTCGGCTTCGACCTCGTACTCCATTCCGCGACGAAGTACCTCAACGGCCATTCCGACATGGTGGGCGGCATCGTCGTCGTCGGGGCCGAGGGCGCGCTGTGCGATCGTCTCCAATTCCTCCAGAACGCGGTCGGCGCCGTGCCCGGCCCGTTCGACTGCTTCCTGGCACTCCGCGGCCTGAAGACGTTGGCGCTGCGCATGGAGCGGCATTGCGCCAACGCGCTCGCCGTAGCACGGCACCTCTCGGCCCATCCCAAGGTCGAACGCGTCTTTTATCCGGGTCTGCCGAGCCATCCGCAGCACGGCCTCGCGCAGCAACAGATGCATGGGTTCGGCGGCATGGTGTCGGCCGTCTTGAAGGGCGGCCTCGCCGAAGCGAAGCGCTTCCTCGAACGGCTTGAGATCTTCGCGCTCGCCGAGAGCCTCGGCGGGGTCGAGAGCCTGGCCGAGCATCCCGCCATCATGACGCACGCCTCGCTCCCGCCAGAACGCCGAGCGAGCCTCGGCATCGGCGACAATCTGGTGCGGCTCTCGGTCGGAATTGAGGACGAGGCCGATCTCCTCGCCGATCTCGACCGCGCGCTCGGCTGAGCCGCGCGTTAACCATACCATTCAAGGGAAAGTTAACCCGGACCGCGCATCTTCCTTACTAAAGCGGATCGCGCGGTCTCATGTTCGTCCTCATCGGTTCAGGAATCGTCTTGGCGAGCGTCCTTGGCGGCTATCTCGCCAATGGCGGGCACCTCGAAGTGCTGATCCAGCCGTTCGAAGTGCTCATCATCGTCGGCGCCGCTGTGGGCGGCTTCATCACCTCGAACCGCAAGCCCGTGCTTAACGCGACCGCCAAGGCGATCCCGGCGCTCCTTAAGCCCGAGAAGCACGACAAGGAAGCCTATCTCGAGCTTCTGAGCATGCTCTATACGGTCTTTAAGCTCGCGAAGACCAAAGGCGCGTTGGCGCTCGAGCAGCATTGCGAGAAGCCAGAGGAGAGCACGCTCTTCCAGCGCTTCCCCAAATTCTATAGCGACCATCACGCCGTCACCTTCGTGTGCGATTATCTGCGCCTCCTCACCCTCGGCACTGACAACCATCACGAGATGGAAACGCTGATGGACGAGGACATCGAAACGGCGCAGACCGAGCACCATGCCGTCGTCAGCGCCGTGCAGTCGACGGCGGACGCGCTCCCCGCGCTCGGCATCGTCGCGGCCGTCTTGGGCGTCATCCACACGATGGGCTCGATCACCGAGCCGCCGGCCGTTCTGGGTCACCTGATCGGTGGCGCGCTCGTCGGCACGTTCATGGGCGTGCTCCTGTCCTATGGCTTCGTCGCTCCGATCGCGACCGCGATCGCGGGGCGCGGCGCCGCCGAGGAGCGCTATTTCCTCTGCATCAAGGCCGGCATCCTCGCCTACATGCAGGGCTACGCACCGTCGGTCGCGGTCGAGTTCGCGCGCAAATCGCTCAATACCGACGTGCGCCCGACCTTCTACGAGGTTGAAGAGGCGGTCGAAAACCTGCCAGCGGCGGCCTAGACCATGGCCAACCGCAACGAACAGACCGTCATCATCAAGCGCGTCAAGGTGAAGGGCCACGGCGGCCATCACGGCGGCGCGTGGAAAGTGGCCTACGCCGACTTCGTCACGGCGATGATGTCATTCTTCCTGCTGCTGTGGCTGCTGAACGTCACCACCGACGTGCAGAAGCGCGGCATCGCGGACTATTTCCAGCCCACGATCAGCTCCAAATCGGAAAGCGGCGCCGGCGGCGTCCTGGGCGGGCTCACGATCGGCCAGCCCGGCAGCGAGACCGATCCGCAGTCGCAGCCGGCGCTCGACCTTTCGCGCCTCGCGCTGCCGCAGGCGAACGATTCCGACGACGACAACAGCAATGACGGCGGCACGGTCGGCAAGGATCCGCAGCAGCAGAACGCGGGCGACCAACCGGGCAAGACAAAGCTCGACGACAAGCAGCTCGAGCAGCAGCTCGCCAACCGCGAGCAGAAGCGCTTCGAGGCCGCGGCGCAAGCCTTGCGCGAGGCGATCAAGGACGTACCCGAGCTGCAGAAGCTCGCCGACAACCTCATCATCGACAACACGCCCGAGGGCCTCCGCATCCAGCTCGTCGACCAGGACCGGCAGCCGATGTACCCGCTCGGCTCGGCCGAGATGCTCGACCCGGCGAAGAAGCTCATGGCGCTCGTGTCGCAGATCGTGTTGCGGCTGCCGAACAAGATCGCAATCACCGGCCACACCGATTCGACGCCCTATCCGGTCGCCGGCAAATACAGCAATTGGGAGCTTTCCTCCGACCGCGCCAATGCGAGCCGGCGCGAGTTCGTAGCCGACGGCGTGCCGGCCGACCGCATCGCCCGCGTCTCGGGCCTCGCCGACCAGGATCCGCTCGACGCGAAGGATCCGGCCGCGCCCAGGAACCGCCGTATCAGCATCGTGCTCCTGCGCGAGGCGAAGGAGATGCAGCCCGACGCCGACGCCGCGGCGACAAAGCCGCCACAGCCCGCGGCGACGAACGATCCGCCGTCGCCCGATCCAAAGGCGAAGTAGAACCAGCCAAGTCCCTCGCGCGTTCCCTCTGGCGCAACGCGTCGCCGCTCGCAATAATTGGGGCGGCGCACGAGGAGCAAGAATGCCGGAAGGGCACGGACGTCCGACCCCGACCCCGCCGCTCGCGGAGCGACCGTTCGCCGCGCCGCCGCAGCAATTCTATCGCACCGCGGCGCTCCCCTGCCCTTACCTGTCCGACCGCGTCGAGCGCAAGCTCGTGACCGAGCTTGCGGGCCGCGAGGCCGCCTCGTTCTACAACGCCCTATCGCGCGCTGGATTCCGCCGCAGCCACAATCTCGCCTACCGCCCGGCCTGTACCGGCTGCCAGGCATGCCTGCCGGTGCGTATCCCGGTCGCTGATTTCCGCCTCACGCGCTCGCTCAAGCGCATCGTCAAGCTCAATCGGGACCTGCGCGCACGTTTGACCCCGGCCGCCGTGTCGGTGGAGCAGTATCGCCTCTTCCTGCGCTATCAGCGCGCACGCCACACCGACAGCGAGATGGCCGCCATGACCTATGGCGACTATCGCGCCATGATCGAGGATAGTCCGGTCGCGACGCGGCTCGTCGAATTGCGCGACGATGCCGGCAAGTTCGCGGGCGCATGCCTCGTCGACATCCTCGATGACGGGCTCTCCGCGGTTTACAGCTTCTACGATCCCGACGACGGCAATCGCAGCCTCGGCAACCTGCTCGTGCTGTCGCTGATCGAGGAGGCGCGCAAGCTTGCGCTGCCGTACGTCTATCTCGGCTACCTGATCGCCGAGAGTCCGAAGATGGCCTACAAGGCGCGCTTCCGCCCGCTCGAAGGGCTGGGCGCCTCGGGCTGGCGCCGCATCATCGCCTGAACAAGCCGCCGTGCCGGAAGATCACTCCGCCGCGCCGCAAGAGGCGCCGCCGCTGAACGACGCAGCGGCCCCCTCGAACCGCCGTTTCGTCCTTGGCTCGGTCATGGCGATGATGTTCATGATCGCGATCGAGGGCACAATCGTCGCGACCGCGATGCCGACGATCGTCGGCGATCTCGGCGACTTCGACCTCTTCAGCTGGGTCTTCACCGCCTATCTCCTGACGCAGGCCGTCACCATTCCGATCTATGGACGGCTTGCCGATTTCTACGGGCGGCGGCGCGTGCTGTTCTTCGGCATGGCGATCTTCCTCGGCGCGTCGCTCCTATGCGGGTTCGCCTGGGGCATGGTGCCGCTCATTGTCTTCCGCGCGCTCCAGGGGATCGGCGCCGGCGCGCTGATGCCGGTCGGCATGACCATTGTCGCCGACATTTACGCGCCGACCGAGCGCGCGCGCATCCAGGCGTATGTGTCGAGCGTGTGGGTGATCGCCGCGCTCATCGCGCCGCTTTTGGGCGCGTTCTTTGTTGCACACTGGAACTGGGCGACTGTGTTCTGGATCAACCTGCCCTTGGGCGCGATCGCGACGGCGGCGCTTGCCTGGGCCCTGCGCGAGGTGCGCGCGCGACACGCGCGGCGCATCGACTACTGGGGCTCGGCGCTCATGGTTTCGGGCTCGGGCGCGCTCATGTTCGTGCTGGTGAACGCGACGAAGCTCAGCCTTGCGACCATCCTCGAGATTGGCGGCGCCGCGATCCTCACGCTCACGCTCCTCATTGCCTACGAGGTCCGCATCCGCGAGCCGATGCTGCCGATTGTGCTGTGGCGCGCTCCGATCACGCTCGGCGGCAATCTCGCCAATCTCGTCATCGGCGCGATGCTGATGGGCGTGACCGCGTTCCTGCCGCCTTATGTGCAGGGCGCGATGGGCCGAAGCGCGATCGTCGCGGGCTTCATGCTGACGGCAATGTCGGGGAGCTGGCCCGTGGGAAGCGCGGTCGCGGGCCAGGTCATGCAGCGCACTTCCTATCGCACGTCGGCCTTTGCGGGTGCGGCACTTGTCGTCGCCGGTGGCGTACTTCTCGCCTTCATCGCGCCGCAGCGCAGCGCGCTCTATGTCGGTTTCGCCGCGTGCCTTTCGGGCTTCGGCATGGGCCTCGTCAACAACAGCTTCCTCGTCGCGGTGCAATCGACCGTCGATGCTTCGGACCGCGGCGTCGCCACCTCGTCGATCGTGTTCATGCGCATGGTCGGGCAGACGCTGGGCACGGCCGTGTTCGGCGGCATCGTCAACGCGGCGTTGGCCGGGCGGATCGCGGGCGCGGGCGACATCGTCGACCGCATGCTCATCCCGGCCTTCCGGGATTCGCTCGCGCCGGCCGAGCGCTCGGCGCTTATGGAGGCGCTAGGCGCGTCGCTCCACAATGTCTTTCTCATCGATCTCGCGCTGGCGCTGGCGCTTCTCGCCCTCGCGGCGTTGCTGCCGCGCGGGTTGAGCCCCGTGCGCCCTACCCTTTCGGGCAAGATCAAGCGCTGACGCAAAAGGGATCCCTTCCTCGGATTTCGCTTGCTTCGGCTCGACAATGGCGGGACCATTTTCGTCAACCGCGCGCATGCCCGAAAAACGGCGCGCCGCTCGCAGCGGAGAATGCGAACGCCACAATAAAAACAAAGACAATGTCAACGGGAGGACCCCATGATCGAGCTTCTCGACCGTCAGGAGTCGTTGACAGCGAATCAGTGGAAGATCTTCGTCGCGGCTTTGCTCTCGACGATGCTCGATTTCTTCGACTTCTTCCTCATCAGCTTCGTCCTCGCCTTCATCTTCCGTGATTGGCATCTGACCTACGGGCAATCGGCAGCGGTGCTGTTCTCTTCGGGCATCGCGGCAGTGCCGGCGGGGTGGTTCTTCGGCTGGCTTGGCGACCGCATCGGACGCCGCAAGGTCTTCATCACCACGATCCTGATTTTCTCTTTTGCGACCGGGGTCATGGCGTTCGCGCCGTCGGGCGCGTGGCTCTTCCTGACCGTGATGCGGTTCATCGTCGGCCTCGGGGTCGGAGGGATGACGGTCGTCGATCAGACGCTGCTGCAGGAGTTCGTGCCGGCGCGGAAGCGTGGCTTCATTGCCGGGCTGTCGCTCGCGCTTTTGCCGGCGGGAACACTGCTCGCATCGATCCTCAGCTCGTCACTTGGACCCGTGATCGGCTGGCGGGGTCTATTCGCGATCGGCTTGCTTCCCGCAGGGATGGCGTTCGTGATCCGCATGTGGGTTCCGGAATCGCCGCGTTGGCTCGTGCGCGAAGGACGGCTCGAGGAGGCGCGCCGTTCGCTCGCCTGGGCGCTGCAGATTGATCCGGCGAAGATCACTCTGCCGACGTTGACTCCGGCGCCCGAGCGGACCTCGTGGCTCGAGCTCTTCCGCTATCCGCGCAGCATCGCGGTGTCCTGCCTCACGGGCCTCGCCCAGACCGGGTCCGTGGGCCTGCAATTGTGGCTCATCACGCTCCTGGTACTGGTGCTCAAGAAGACCCCGGCCGAGGCATCGTTCCTTGCGATCTGGATCAACCTGATCGGCATGGTTGGCCGCGTGCTGGGCGCGTGGATGTCGGACGCTCTTGGCCGCCGCGTTGGCGGGATGGTGACGGCGCTGGCATCGGCCGTGGCAATGTGGCTCGCAGGATATCTCTACGACCAATCGCTCGCCGGCGTATCGGTCTTCTACCTCCTGCTCCTTGTTCAAAGCCTCTGCAACAACAGCAACCTAGCCGTGGTGTTTCCGTACATGGCGGAGGTCTGGCCCGCCTCGCTTCGAGCGAGCGGCTTTGGCCTTGCCTACGGGACGAGCAATCTCGGCAAATTCATAGGCCCAGCCGGGCTCGCCGTGATTGCCGGCGCATCAA
Organism: Allostellaceae bacterium; assembly: GCA_035518375.1. Taxonomy (GTDB): domain Bacteria; phylum Pseudomonadota; class Alphaproteobacteria; order ATCC43930; family CGMCC-115725; genus DATJLY01. The sequence continues at coordinate 8,306 of DATIXQ010000082.1, forward strand.
ACCTGATGAGTCCCGGCGCCACCGTTGCCGCGATCGTTCCAGCCTTCGGCTACTTCGCGTCGTGGTACGTGCTGGGCGCACTCGTCTTTATCGTGCTCGGTATCGAAACGCGCGGCCGAACGTTCGAAGAGCTCGACCGCTCGTTCAAGCTGCCGCGGCGGCAAAGCCCGACGGTCGGCGCGGTCGAGGGCTAGACCGGTACCGGCTCGGGCTCGCGGGCCTCTCGTCGCTTACTCCGCGGCGACGGCCTCGCGTCGCCCGAGACGGCGCAGACAACGATCGACCCAGAGCTTGTTGAGTTTTTCCTGCACTGCGTTTTGGCCGAGGCGCTCGTGCAGCACGCGGAAATCGACACGGTCCAACGCCTGATCCTGGTTGAAGCAGGAGAAGACGACGGTCTCGGCGCCGGTCGCCGGATCCTTCTGCACCTGCAGGCACTGGGCGCAGATCTCCTTCATCATGCACTGCATCGGTGAGTTGACCGAGGCAATGGCGCGATGGCCGGGCTTGAGATAGGGCGCGAGCACGCCATGGCGTGCGCTTGCTACCGCGGCCATCATCACGTCGGAGCCGATGACGATGAGGCGGTCAATGTCGGCGAGCGATATGGGCCGGTCGCCGAGCGCGCCGCTGCCATAGGCGCGCATCGCTTCGACGATATTGCCGACGAAGCTCTTGTCCTGCGGCCGTGCGGGCGTAAAGCCCGGCGCCTCATCGCAGCACCACACGACGGCGTCGGCCGCGGTCTCGATCTGGTCTTCCTTGTAGCGGTCTATGACGCGCTTGTAGCCGGCGAAATAGAGGACACGTGAGCCATTCAAACGCAGCGTCTGGCCGATCGAGAACAGCACCGCATTGCCAAGCCCGCCGCCGACAAGCAGCACGGTCTCGCCGCCGGGCGTTTCGGTGGGTGTGCCGGTCGGGCCCATGAGCACCACAGGCTCGCCCGGCTCCAGAAGCGTGCAGAGATCGGACGAGCCGCCCATCTCGAGCACGATCGTGGAGAGCGTTCCCGCCTCGCGATCGACTGACGCGCCGGTCAGGGCCAAGCCTTCCATCGCGAGCGTCGTGCCGTCCGCGCGCGCGGCATAGGTCTCGTAATTCTGCAGGCGATAGAACTGCCCGGGATGGAACGCGCGCGCGGCCAAGGGCGCGCGCACGACGACCTCGACGATCGTCGGCGTGAGGCGCACGACCGCCGCCACCTCGGCGCGCAGCTCGTCGTTGAGCTTGGCGATGAGCTCTTGCGGCGCCGGCGCGCGCGGGGCAAGCCGCGCGAGCATGCGGCTCACGATGGGATACCCCTGTTTCGCCCCGCCCATCGCCTTCACGACATTGCCGGTAAAGGACGGGTGCAGGTCGCCGAAAAAGCTGATGGCGCGGCCGTCGGGCAGAAGGCTCATCAGCACGCGCACGGCTTCGGGCTTCGCCACGCGTTCGGGCCGCGCCGGGCGGCCTTCCTCGTCGTAGGCCTGGAAGTAGCGGCCGTCGAGCGCAACATGGACCGGGTCCTCGCGCGCCAAGACCGTGTTTGGCTGCGTGCCCGCGGCGACGAGGATGGTGCGCGCGGGGAGCGTCACGCGCTCCTCCGTCTCGAGCATCTTGCCGGTCGCCTCGTCGATGCGGTGCCTCGCAAGCGTCAAGGCCGTCGCGTGGCCGAAGCGGTCGATCTCCACCGCCTCGGGCGAAAGCCCTTCGGCGAAGCGGATCCCCTCCTCCATCGCCTTCGCCACTTCCTCGTGGTTCAGGGTGTAGCTCGGCGCGTCGATGAGGCGGCGGCGATAGGCGATGGTGACGCCGCCCCACTGGTCGAGAAGATCGACGAAGCGCGGCTTGTGGCCATCGCGCTGGGCCGCCTCGCGCTCGGCGCGAAGCGCCTTCGCGTGGGCGATGAGCTCGTCCGCCTCTTCGCGCTCCTCCTCGCTCCAGCCGGCGCGCACTTTCTTCTCGCCTTGCTCCTCGGCGAGCCGCTCGAAGCGCGCGAGGAATTTCTCGACCTGCACCATGTAGTAGGCGAGCGATTCCGTCGCCGTGTCGATCGCTGTCAAGCCGCCGCCGATCACCACGACGGGAAGCCGCACGGTGAGATTGGCGATGCTCTCGCTCTTGGCGGCACCGGTGAGTTGCAGCGCCATGAGGAAGTCCGAGGCCTGACGCACGCCGCGCGCAAGCCCGTTCTTCATCGGCACGATCGTCGGACGCCCGGCGCCGGCGCAGAGCGCAATATGGTCGAAGCCCAAAGCGAACGCGCTCTCCACCGTGAGCGTGCCGCCGAAGCGCACGCCGCCGAACATGGCAAACTCGGCGCGCCGCTCGATGATGAGGCGCACAAGCTTCAGGAAATTCTTGTCCCAGCGCACGGTGATGCCATATTCGGCAACGCCGCCGAAGCCCGCCATGACGCGGTCATCGAGCCGCTCGTAGAGCGCCGCAACGTCGCGGACCGGCTCGAACGGCACGCGCACGCCGCGCAATCCTACGCCGGAGATCTCCGGCGGCAGCGGCTCGATCTTGAGCCCGTCGATTGCCGCGACAGTGTGCCCGTCGTTCATCAGATGATGCGCGAGCGTGAAGCCCGCGGGGCCGAGCCCGACGACCAACACCTTCTTGCCCGATGGCTCTTTCGGCAGCGGCCGGCGCAGATCGAGCGGATTCCACCGCGTCAGCAGCGCATAGATCTCGAAGCCCCACGGCAGCGACAGCACGTCTTTCAAGGTGCGCGTCTCGACCTGCGGGATGTCGACCGGCTCCTGCTTCTGATAGATGCAGGACTTCATGCAGTCGTTGCAGATGCGGTGCCCGGTCGCGGCGGCCATCGGATTGTCGACGGCGACAATCGCAAGCGCGCCGATGCTGTGCCCCTCGGCCTTGACGAGGTTCATCTCGGAGATTTTTTCCTCGAGCGGGCAGCCGGCGAGCGTGACGCCGAACGGGCTCTTCTGGAACGCGCCGGTCTTGCGGTCCTTCAATCCGCGCGAGCAGCTGTCCCTGCCCTGGTTGTGGCACCAGATGCAGTAGTTGGCTTCGTCGAGCGCGCCGGTGAGATCGGTGCCGGGATCGGTGAGCGCGAAGCCGTCGCGGAGACGGCGCTCCTCTTCCGGCAGGCGCAGCATGGTGACGCCATGCTCGACCACGGTCTCGGCCGGCACGAGATGATAGGGATCGACCTTCGCCGGCACGTGGAAGAGCACGCCGGCCTTGTGCCGCTTCTGCCCAGCCGGCGCGAGCGTGGCCCAGGCGGCATAGCGCGCGGCCCGATCGAGTGCGTCCTTGTTCGCAACTTCGTCGGCAAGCCAGCGCTCGACCGCGGCGGCGAAGCTTTCCTCGGTGAGCTTCGCGCCGATCAGCACTTCGAGCGCGCGGGCCTCGGCATCGCCGTCGGTCGCGGCGGCCTGCTCCGCGGATATGCCCTTCACCGCGCGGCGCTGCACGAAGAGGCGCTTCACGGAATAAAGCGGGGCGAGCGCGTTGTGGCGCGCGGCGAGTGCGCGCACCTCCGGCACGATGCCGAAGAGATCGGCGATGAAGTCTTCGAGGTGCGGCGCGAGTTCCACGAGAAGATCGGACTCATCCTTCGCCGCAAGCGCAGCAGGATCGCGCCGCGCGGTGACGAGGCGGTCGTGGAGCGTGACATCGGCCGCGCTGAGGTGCGCGATGAATGCCGCGTCGAGCGCCGACAAGCCCGCGCGCGTCCAGAGCGCGTCGAACGTCAGGCCGTGTTTCAGAGCGAGCTCGGGCACCAGTCTCTTTCGACATATTAGAGTTGTACTTATTTCTAAATCACATTAGCATGCCGTGGTTTGTCCGCCAATCCGTTCCAAGTGGGTCCTGGCCCGCAAAGGTTGCGCGGAGGGCCGTTGAAATCGTTCGATAAAATTGGCTTCGTTTTCTCATTTTCCTGCTGTCGCGCCAGCCGCGGCAAATTGGCTTCGTTCGGCGGGTTCGGACAAATTGGGTTCGTTCGGTAATTTGGCCCTTCGCGGCGGCGGCGCAACTGCGACATGCAGCCTCCTCTAACGCTCTGTGCGTACGCTCGGCGTTATGGCGCCCGCGCCCACAGGGGTCAAGACAGCCAGCTCAATAGCCCGCCGCGAACCCGTCTTTCCGCGGGTCGGAGCCGCCGATCAGGATGCCTCGCTCGCGGTCAATCCAGATCGCCTGCGCGCCGCCGAACGGGCGCTCGGCATAGCCGACGCGGTGCCCGCGCCGCGCCAGCTCCTGCGCCACGCTCTCGGGCACGGCGTGCTCGAGCCCCAAGGCGCCATCGAAGCAAAAGCTGCGCGGCGTTTCGACCGCAGCTTGCGGATCGAGGCCGCGGTCGAGCATGTGGGAGATAAGATGGGCGTGGCCGATCGGCTGGTAATTCCCGCCCATGACCCCGAACGGCATGCGCGCCTTCCCGTCCTTCATGAGAAAGCCCGGGATGATGGTGTGGAGCGGGCGCTTGCCCGGCGCGATCGCGTTGGGATGGCCGGGCGTGGTGCGGAACATCTTGCCGCGGCTTTGCAGCATCACGCCGCATTCGGGCGCGAAGATGCCGCTGCCGAAATCGTCGAACAGCGAATTGATGAACGAGACGGCGTTGCCGTCGCGATCGACGACGCAGAGATAGACCGTGCTCTTGTGCTCGGCCGCGTCGTAGACGGGCGCGGGCGCCGCGCGATCCATGCGGATGCGCGCGCGATTTTCGGCGGCGTGCGCATCGGACAGAAGATGCGCCACCGGAACGGGCACCACGTCGGGGTCGCCCACGAGCGCGTCGCGCGCGGAAAACGCGCATTTCGTCGCCTCGGCGAGGAGATGGATGCGGTCGGCCTCGTCGAGATCGCGATCCGCGAAGCCTTCGAGGATGCGCAGGATCATGAGCGCGGCGATGCCCTGCCCGTTGGGCGGGCATTCGAAGACCTCGTGGCCGCGATAGGGCGCGGAGATGGGCGTCACGTATTGGCCGCGGTGGCGGGCGAAATCTTCCGCCGCGTGGAGCCCGCCGCGCGCGTTGAGCGTCGCTACCAGCTCCTCAGCGACCGGCCCTTCATAGAACGCGGCACGGCCCTCGCGCGCAACGCGGCGCAGCGTTCGCGCGAGCGCAGGATTCCGCAGCCGGTCGCCTTCGCCGAGGATGCGGCCGCCCGGTGCGAAGACGCGCATAGCTGCTTCGTTGCCGAGAATGCGATGCTGAAACGCGGCGAAATCGTAGGCGACGCGCGGCGTGACGATGATTCCGTCCTCGGCGAGCGCAATCGCCGGCGCGAGCAGCGCGGCCAGTTCCTTCGTGCCGTGATCTGCGAGAAGCCGCGACCACGCCTCGACCGCGCCGGGCACGGTGACGGCATGCGGCGAATCCGCCGGGATGACGCGGATGCCGTGCTCGACATACCAGCCGACCTCGGCTTTCGCGGGCGCGCGGCCAGAGCCGTTGTAAGCGACGGGTGTTTTGCCGTTCTTCACGTAGATCGCGAAGCAGTCGCCGCCGAGGCCGGTCATGTGCGGCTCGGCCATGGCAAGCACCGCGATCGCCGCAATTGCCGCATCGACGGCGTTACCGCCGCTCTTCAGCACATCGAGCGCCGTGAGCGTTGCCGCCGGATGGGAGGTCGCGGCCATGGCGTTGGCTGCCATCGCCGCCGAGCGCCGGGGCAGTTGGAAATCGCGTGCCATCGCCCTACTTTCGGAGAAGGCAGGAACATATACAAGGCCGCGACCCATGGACGCCTATATCTATGACGGGCTCAGGACTCCGATCGGCCGCCACGCCGGTGCGCTGGCACCAGTGCGGCCCGATGATCTTCTCGCCGGCGTCATCAAGGCGGTGGTCGAGCGCAATCCGTTCAAGGCCGCGCAGTACGAGGATACGATCGTCGGCTGCACCAACCAGGGCGGCGAGGACGCGCGCAACGTGGCGCGGCACGCGGCGCTTCTCGGCGGCCTGCCGATCGAGACGGGCGGCCTCACCGTGAACCGGCTCTGCGGCAGCGGGCTTGCCGCCGTGCTCGATGCATCGCGCGCGGCTACGTGCGGCCAAGGCGCGCTCTTCATCGCCGGCGGCGTCGAAAGCATGAGCCGCGCGCCGTTCGTGCTCGGCAAGTCGGAATCCGCCTATGGCCGCGAGGCCAAGATCTTCGATTCGACGATCGGCCCGCGCTTTCCCAACCCGAAGATCGCGCAAGGCTTCGGTATGGATTCGATGGCCGAGACAGCCGACAACGTCGCGCGCGAGCACGCCATCTCGCGCGAGGAGAGCGACCGCTTCGCGCTTGCCTCACAGCAGAAATACGCGCGTGCCAAGGCGGATGGCTTCTACGACAAGGAATTGCTGCCGGTCGCGGTGCCCGGCGCCAAGAAGGGCGCGAACGCGACCGTGAACGAGGACGAGCATCCGCGGCCGACGACGACGCTCGAGCGGCTCCTCGAACTGAAGCCGCTCAGCAAGGACGGCGTCGTGACGGCGGGGAACGCATCCGGCATCAATGACGGCGCCGCGGCGCTCATCGTCGGCACGAAGGCCGCGGGCGAAAAGGCCGGCGCGAAGCCGCGCGCGCGCGTTCTCGCGGCGGCAGTCGCGGGTGTGGCGCCCCGGGTCATGGGATTGGGGCCGGTGCCGGCCTCGCAGAAGGCGCTTGAGCGCGCCGGGCTCGCCTTGAAAGACATGGACGTGATCGAGCTGAACGAGGCGTTCGCGAGCCAGGTGCTCGGCTGCCTGAAGCTCTTGGGCGTCGCGTTCGACGACGCGCGCGTCAATCCCAACGGCGGTGCGATCGCGATCGGGCACCCGCTGGGCGCGTCGGGCGCGCGGCTGGCGCTCACCGCGCTGCGCCAGCTCGAGCGCATCGACGGCCGCTACGCGCTCGTCACCATGTGCATCGGCGTCGGCCAGGGCATCGCGTGCGTGCTGGAGCGGATGCAATAGCGGACGCGCCGCCGCGCCTTGCGACCGAACGGCTCATCCTCGCGCCGCTGACGCTTGCGGATGCGGAGACGGCGCAGGCGCTTTTCCCGCACTGGGAGATCGTGCGCTATCTCGCGAGCCCACCGGTCCCCTGGCCCTTTCCGCGCGACAGCGCCCTCACCTTCTTTCGCGACGCGGCGCTGCCGGCGATGGCGCACGGCGAGGCCTGGATCTGGACGATCCGCACGAACGACGCGCCCGAGCGCACGATCGGCGTCATCGAGCTCAGAGACGAGGACAGGAACAATCGCGGCTTCTGGCTCGGCCTGTCGTGGCACGGACGCGGCTACATGACCGAGGCGTGCGAGGCGACGGCCGACTTCTGGTTCGAGAGCCTCGGGCGCGGCATTCTTTATGAGCCGCGCGCCGCCGCCAATATCGCCTCGCGCCGCATCGCGGAAAAGACCGGCATGCGGCTTGTCGAGACGGGGACCGAGAGCTTCGTCGCGGGCACGCTGCCCTCCGAGCTATGGGCGATCACGCGCGAGGAATGGCGCGCACACCGTGTCACGCGGCATCGGCCGGCCGGACCCTCCGGCTGATCTCCCGGCCGCGATCACGTTCCACCACGGCGATATCGTATTGGCTCTGAAGATCGAGCCAAAACTGCGCATGGTTGCCGAAGTAGCGGCCCAGCCGCACCGCGGTGTCGGCGGTGATCGAGCGCCGCCCGTTCAGAATATCGGTGATGCGTCCGGACGGGACACCGAGATCAAGCGCGAGGCGATTGGCGCTGAGCTTGCGGGCGGCAAGCTCCCGCTTCAGCAGACGGCCCGGATGAGCGATGGGCGGCATAACGATCACGATTTGGTACTCGGTGCAATGGCTCTTATAATAGCTTGATGGGGGAGGCACATGACTTTGCCACCGACCTTTGGAGGCACGTGGGCAGATTTCCGAAACCGCCTGAAACCGGGAACGCCAGTCAGGTTATGGAGCATCAATGGAGAGCGTGGCGGTGGCTTCAAGGTCGACTGCTACGATCCGGCGGCGATTACTGTCATCCCTGAGGGAAAAAAACCGCGCTCGATCTCCCGTGAGGACTTCCACCGAGTCTATCGCCAATGGCCCGCCTACAAAGCGGGAAAGATAAATCGGAGCGAACTGGGAGAGATCACCCGCTCGCAGAACACGAGCTACATACTAAGCCTCTTTCACTGGTTGGAAGGTTAAGTTCGGCTTTCCTCGCGCCCGCTTCCCGGCACGATCTGGGCACGGACGTTGAACATGCATGTTTCCATTCCTATCGCTGCGTGCTTTGCTTCCCCAAATGACGGCGATCACCGATCTTGACGAAGCATTGCGGCTCGTCCCGGACGGCGCGCAGGTCGCGATCCCGCCCGATTATTCGGGCGTGCCGATGGAGGCCGCGCGCGCGCTCATAAGGCGCGGCGCGAGGACCCTGCGCCTCGTCACGGTGCCGGCGTCGAGCCTTTGCGCCGATCTCCTCATCGGCGCAGGCGTCGTCAGCGAGATCGAGACCTCGGCCGTGGGCTTCGGCGAGCTGGGCCTGGCGCCGCGCTTCACCGCAGCCGTGCGCGCCGGCCGCATCAGGGTGAAGGAGGCGACCTGCCCCGCCATCCATGCGGCGCTGCGCGCGTCCGAGATGGGCAATCCCTTCGCGGTGCTGCGCGGCATTTTGGGCTCCGACATCCTTGCCGTGCGGCCCGACTGGCGCGTCATCGACAATCCGTTCACGCCGGGCGACGCGATCGTCGCATTGCCGGCGCTCCAGCCCGACGTGGCGCTCTTCCATGCGCCCTTGGCCGACCGCCACGGCAATGTCTGGGTCGGGCGCCGGCGCGATTGCTTCACGCTGGCGCACGCGTCGAAGACGACGGTCGCCACTGTCGAGCGCGTCGAGGATGCGAATTTCCTGCTCGACGAGGTGCGCGTGGCGGCGACCATCCCCTCCTTCTATATCGGCGCCGTGGCCGAGGCGCCGCGCGGCGCGTGGCCGATGCGGCTCGACGGGCCCGACGACACCGCGCATCTGCGCGAATACCTGGCGCTCGCCCAAAGCGAGGACGGGTTCGCGCGCTATCTCGAACGCTATGTCCATGGCCGGCGCGCCGCCTGAGCTCAAGATCGAGGAGCTGCTGATCGAGACGGTGCGGCGCCTTCTCGCGGGCGCGCATCACGTCGCCGCCGGCGCCAACTCGCCGATTCCCTTGGCGGCGGCACTGCTGCAGCAGTGGCGCGAATCCAGCATGATCGTCTCGCTGCAGCAGTCGCCGGAGCTCAATCTCTTCACCGACGGCGGGCGCGAACTCTTCGACGCGGCAGGCCAGGGCCGCATCGACGTGTTCTTCTTCTCCGGCGCCGAGATCGACGGGCAAGGCAACATCAACCTCGTCGCGATCGGCGATTATGCGAAGCCCACGGCGCGCTTTCCCGGCACGTATGGCGCGGCCTTCCTCTATTTCACCGTGCCGCGCATCATCCTCTTCCGCACCGAGCATTCGCGCCGCACGCTCGTCGAAAAGGTGTCGTTCGTGAGCGCGCCCGGCGTCTCCCCGCCCGACGTGTGGCGGCGCGGCGGGCCGGTGGCGCTCGTCACGCCCCTCTGCCTTTTCGCCTTCGACAAATCGAAGGGCCGCTTCCGCCTCGCGAGCCTGCACCCAGGCCACACGCTCGAGGAAGTGCGCGACCGCACCGGCTTCGCCTTCGATGCCGACGCATCCGTGCCGGAAACGCCCGCGCCCACGCCCGAGCTTCTGGCCGAGCTGCGCGGGCCCGTTGCGCGCGAGCTTGCGAAAGCCTATCCCAAGTTCGCCGCCGACGTGTTCGGCGTGACGGTACGGGCAGGAGCGAGTGCATGAGCGGGGCGGACGGAGCATTGGCGGGGCTGCGCGTCATCGACTTGTCGCGTGTGCTGGGCGGACCGTTCTGCACCCAGATCCTCGCCGATCACGGCGCCGACGTGGTCAAGGTCGAGCCGCCGCAGGGCGACGAGACGCGCCAATGGGGTCCGCCCTTCCGTGGTGATGCGGCCTCCTATTTCATCGGCATCAACCGCAACAAGCGCGGCATCGCGCTCGACCTCGCGGCGCCGAAGGCGCGCGAGGTGCTGTTCCGGCTTTTGGAGGGCGCCGACGTCCTCATCGAGAATTTCAGGACCGGCACGCTCGAGCGCTGGGGCATGGGATATGAGGTGCTGTCGGAGAAATTCCCGCGCCTCATCCATTTGCGCATCTCGGGCTTCGGCGCCGACGGGCCCCTGGGCGGCCTCCCCGGCTACGACGCCTGCGTCCAGGCGCAAGCCGGCCTCATGAGCCTCAACGGCGAGAAGGGCGGCGAGGCGCTGCGCGTCGGCCTGCCCGTCGTCGATCTCGCGACCGGCTTCAACGCGGCCATTGGGATCCTGATGGCGCTGCGCGAGCGCGAGCGCTCAGGGCGCGGGCAATTCATCGAGACGACGCTCTATGAGAGCGGGCTCATGCTGAGCCATCCTTACGCCACCAACTGGTTCATGAGCGGTGCGGCGCCGACGCGGATGGGCAACGGCCATCCGAACCTCTACCCCTATGACCAGTTCACGACGAAGACGAAGCCGATCTATGTCGGCGTCGGCAACAACCGGCAGTTCCAGCGTTTTTGCGCCGAGATCGGGCGCGAGGACCTCGCCAAGGATACCCGCTTCACGGAGAACCGCGACCGCCTCGCCAACCGCGCGGCGCTCCGCGCCGCGATCGAGGACATTTTGGCGGCGCAGGACGGCGAGGCGGTGTGCGCGCGGCTTCTTAAGCGCGGCGTGCCGTGCGGCGTCGTCGAGACCATTCCCGACGTCTTCACCCATCCGCAGACCTTGGCGCGCGGCGCCATTGTGGAGATGGGCGAATACAAGGGCGTCGCCAACGCGATCCGCATGTCGCGCACGCCCGCGCGCGTGCGCAAGACCCCGCCTGCCTTCGGCGAGGCGAACCGCGACGTGCTCGCCGAGGCGGGCTATAGCGCCGGCGAGATCGACGCGCTTCTGGCCGAAGGGGTTGTCGTCGCCAAGATGCGCAAGGCGCCGGCGGATTGAGCGACGAGCAGCAGACCGCCGTCGCGCTTTTCCGCGCCCTCGCCGAGCGCATGAGGACGGGCGATGTCACGCTGCGCTACGACTTCAAGCGCCTGCGGCACATGGACTCGCCGGTCGCGGTCGAGGCCGAGGCCACGCGCTGGGCCTATGCCACGATCGCAGCGCTTCTCGCCGCTTTGTGGTTCGGCGGGTGGCTCGTCGGGCTTGGCGTCGCGCTCGCTGTTGCCATCCTCTACTACGCGGTCGGCACGCGCATGATCGAGCGCAACATCCGCCGCCGCATTGATGAGCACTCCTTGGGCGGCCTCGACGATTGGCAGAAGCTCTGGCGCTTCGGCGGCGTGACTCTCGTTGCGCGTGACGGGACGACCTGCGCCGCGCCCGACGGCAACTGGATGGCTTTCGTGCGCGGCATGGGCGCGGGCTAAGGCGTCATTCGACCAAAACGAAACACGGTGCGTCCTTCGACTTCGGCCCTTCGGGCCTACGCTCAGGATGAGGAATTTTCTGCGAGCTTCACCTCACTTCCTCATCCTGAGCGGAGCGTCCTGAGCCTGTCGAAGGACGTGCAGTCGAAGGACGCACGGAAAGCCGCCTAGACGTTCGGCGCGCGGAGCGGGGAGAAGTCGTTGGCGAGGGTGAGTGGCGGCTCGGTCAGTTTCTGCAGCGCGGCGAGGTCGAGCCCCTCGACCATCTCGCGCACGACGCAGCCGTCAGCCGTGATGTCGATGACGGCAAGGTTCGTGTAGACGCGCTTGACGCAGCGCGGCGCCGTCAGCGGATAGGCGCAAGATTTGCGCAGACGCGGCGCACCGTCCTTCGTCGTGTGCTCCATGAGGGCGCGCACTTCCTTGGCCCCCACGGCGAGGTCCATGGCGCCGCCGACGCCCGGCGCGAACAGCGGATCGTCGGTCGTCCAGTTGGCGAGATCGCCCGCCGCCGAGACCTCGAACGCGCCCATGATCGAAAGATCGAGATGACCGCCACGGATCATCACGAAGGCGTCGTTGTGGTGGAAGAAGGCGCCGCCCGGCAAGAGCGTCGTCAGCCCCTTGCCGGCATTGATGAGGTCCTTGTCCTCTTCGCCCTTGGCCGGCGCCGGGCCCATGCCCAAAATTCCGTTCTCGCTGTGGACGACGATCTCGCGGCCCGCCGGCAGATAATCCGAGACGAGCGTCGGCAGGCCGATCCCGAGATTGACGTAGGCGCCGTCGGCGATGTCTTGCGCTGCGCGCCACGCCATCTGGCGCCGGGTGAGCGGGGTCATGCCGGCTGCTCCACGCGGACGATGCGGTCGACGAAGATGCCGGGCGTATGGATCGCCTCGGGGTCGAGCGTGCCCAACTCCACGACCTCGTGCACCTGCGCCACGGTGAGCTTCCCTGCCATCGCCATCACCGGATTGAAGTTCCGCGCCGATTTGCGATAGACGAGATTGCCCCAGCGGTCGCCGCGCTCGGCCCTGAGGAGCGCTACGTCGGCCTTGATCGGCGGCTCGAGCACGTGGAGCGCGCCGTCGATCATGCGGCTCTCCTTCCCTTCGCCGACGCGCGTTCCGGCCGAGACGCGGGTGAAGAAGCCGCCGATGCCGGCGCCGCCGGCGCGGATGCGCTCGCTGAGCGTCCCTTGCGGTACCAGCTCCAATTCGATGCGGCCGGCGCGGTAGACCGCCTCGAACACGTGCGGGTCGGACGAGCGCGGGTAGGAGCAGATGACCTTCTTCACGCGCCCCTCGCGGATCAGGAGGGCGATGCCGCGCTCGCCGGTCCCGGCATTGTTGGAGACGATCGTGAGCTCGCGCGCGCCCAGCCCCACGAGCGCCTCGATCAGCTCGATCGGCTCGCCGACATTGCCGAAGCCGGCGCACAACACGGTCATGCCCGACTCGATGCCGGCGACCGCGGCCACAAGACTCGGCACACGCTTGTCGATCATCAGAAGCTGACCCGGTCGCCGCCCTTCAGGTCGAGCATGGTGCGCGCCTCGTCGGGCGAGGCGATCTCGAGCGACAGGTTCTCGAGGATGGTGCGGATGCGCTTCACCTGCTCCGCGTTCGACTTCGCGAGCTGGCCCTTGCCGAGATAAAGCGAGTCCTCGAGTCCGACGCGCACATTGCCGCCCATGATCGCGCCCATGGTGATGAGCGGCATTTGATGACGTCCTGCCGCAAGAATGGACCAGTAGTAATTGTCGCCGAACAATTTGTCGGCGATGTGCTTCATGTGGGTGACATTCTCGGGATCGGCGCCGATGCCGCCGAGGATGCCGAAGATCGTCTGCACGAAGAGCGGCGGCTTGACGAGCCCGCGGTCCAAGAAGTGAGCAAGATTATAGAGATGGCCGACGTCGTAGCATTCGAACTCGAAGCGCGTGCCGTGCGTCTCGCCCAGTTCCTTTAGAATTCGTTCTATGTCTTTGAATGTATTACGAAAAATGAAGTCACGAGTCATCTCCAGATGATGCCGCTCCCACTCGTGCTTGAACTCCTTGTAGCGGTTGAGCATCGGGTAGAGCCCGAAATTCATCGAGCCCATATTGAGCGAGCACATCTCGGGTGCGGCGCGCAGCGGGGCGGCCAAGCGCTCCTCGAGCGTCATGCCGTGGCCACCGCCCGTCGTGATGTTCACGACCGCCTTCGTCGCCTGCTTGATGCGCGGCAGGAACTGCATGAAGACGGCGGGATCGGGCGTCGGCCGTCCGTCCTTCCCGTCGCGCGCATGGAGATGAAGGATCGCGGCGCCCGCCTCGGCGGCGCCGATCGCCTGCTCCGCCACCTCGGCCGGCGTCAGCGGCAGATGCGGGCTCATGGTCGGCGTGTGGATCGAGCCCGTGACGGCGCAGGTGATGATGACTTTGCCGGATTTCGCCATGCGTGCCTCCCGTTGGGGAGACTCTAGCAGCGCGTTCCGGCGAGAACAGCCCTTGCGCCCGCGCGCCCGAAGCGGGCGGCTCAGCGCATCTTCAGGATGATGACGCGGTCGCTGCTCGGATCGGTGACGGGCCGCAGCATCTTCACCTGATCGGCGCTGACCGGTCCGGCGCCATTGCCCCAGTTCGAGCGCACGAAGCTCAGAACGCTGGCAATCTCGTCGTCGGTGAGCTGCACGCGGTATTGCGGCATGCGGTAGCTGTCGGGCGCGCCCTTCGCGATGAGCGGCTGGGCGCCGTTCAGCACGAGATTGACGAGCGACACCGGATCGCTGTCGAGCACCACGGGATTGCCGGCGAGCGGCGGGATGAAGGGTGCGTGGCCCTTGCCGTCGGCGCCGTGGCACGAAATGCAGCTGCCGAGATAGATCGCGCCGCCGGCGTCCGTGGGCTTGCCGGCGACGAGCGCCTTCGCGGCCGCGTCGTTATAGGCATAGGCCGGCTGCTGCGCCGCCGCCGGCAGCGAATGCAGATAGGCCGCCATGGCGTTGGCATCGTCGGCGGTGAGATAGGGCGTGCTGTTGTTGATGACGTCGAGCATCGAGCCGAACGCCGTTGCGTGCTCGTTGTGGCCGCTCTCGAGGAAGGCCGCGAGGTCGGCCTGCGACCACGCGCCGAGCCCGGTGAGATTGTCGCCGCGCAGATCGGGCGCGAACCAGGCGTCGAGCTCGGCGCCGCGGACGAAAGAGGAGCCGCCGTCGTCGAGCGCCGTTTCCTGGAAGGCCCAGCCGCGCGGCGTGTGGCAGGCGCCGCAATGGCCGAGCCCCTGAACGAGATAGGCACCGCGGTTCCAGGCCGCGTCATGGCCTTGCTTGTCGGCGTAGGCGCCGCTCGACGTGAACACCAGGTTCCAGAGCGCGAGCGGCCAACGGAAGCCCAAGTACCACGGAATTTCGCTCGGCTTGTTCGCCTGCTTCACCGCCGGCACCTGCTTCATGAAGAAGTCGTAGAGGGCGGCGACGTCGGCGTCGGTGATCTTGGCGTAGGACGGATATGGCATCGCCGGATAAAGGTGATGTCCATCCTTCGCCACGCCGCGGCGCACGGCGCTGTCGAAGTCGGCGAGCGTGTAGTCGCCGATGCCGGTCTCCTTGTCGGGCGTGATGTTGGTCGAATAGATGGCGCCGAGCGGCGTCCCCATCTTGAGCCCGCCGGCAAAAGCGGCGCCGCCAGGCACGGAGTGGCACGCGACGCAATCGCCGGCACGGGCGAGATACTCGCCCTTGCTCGGCGCGGCCGGGGCCTGCTGCGCGTGAGCCGATGCCGCCGCGATCAATCCGAGCGCCGCGGCGGCGAAGGTGCGCGTATGGTTCATGATCGTGCGCCCGCCGTTCTGTTGCGAGACGATGGATAAATCTGCGGGGGCCACGACGGCCCCCGGAGACTCAGACCGAACCCGACGACAGATCGTGGTCCATGATGGGCAGGCTGCGGATGCGCTTGCCGGTCGCGGCGAAGATCGCGTTGGCCACCGCGCCCCCGATCGGCGGCGTGCCGGGCTCGCCGGCCCCGCCCCATTCCTTGCCGCCGCCCGGAATGACAAAGACGTCGATCTTCGGCGCCTCGGCCAGCCGCACCATGCGGTAAGTGTCGAAATTCCCCTGGTCGGGAATTCCGTTTGTGACCGTGATCTTGCCGTAGAGCGCGGCCGAGAGCCCGAAGATGATGGCGCCCTCGACCTGCTCGGCGATGGTGAGCGGGTTCACCATGTAGCGCGTGTCGATCGCGGCCGTGACACGGTTGACCTTGACTTGGCCCTTGGGCGAGACGGTGACTTCCGCGACCTGGGCACAAAGGCTGCCGGTGTCCTCGCAGATCGCGATGCCGCGGCCGGTGCCCTTCGGCAACGGCTTGCCCCAGTCGCCCTTCTCGGCCGCCAGGTCGAGCACCTTGAGCCAGTCGGGCTTCCCTTCGAGCAGCTTGCGCCGCATCTGGTAGGGATCCTGCCCGGTCGCGACCGCGATCTCGTCGAGGAAGCTCTCGAGCGAGAACGTGTTCTGGTTGGCGCCAGGCGCGCGCCAGAAATGCACGGGCATGTGCGTGTTCTTGAGCACCGCGTCGATGCGCGTGTTGGGCACGTTGTAGCCGTTGTTGATGAGCCCCGCGACCGCCATCGGCTCCGGCCCCTTGAGCCCGGGGAAGGTGATCCCGGCGGACTTGAGGATCGAGCTTGTCACCTGGCGCATCGACCAGGCCGTGAGGTTGCCGTTGGCGTCGGTCCCCGCCTTGAAGCGCGTGACCGCGTGCGGACGGAAGCGGTCGTGCCGCGTGTCCTCCTCGCGCGTCCAGGTGAGCTTGACCGGGCGGTTCACTTCCTTGGCGATGGCGATCGCCTGGCGCACCTCGTCGTTGAAGTCGCGGCGCCCGAAGCCGCCGCCGACGAAGCAGTTGTGGAGGTAGACCTGCTCCGGCTTCATCTCCGCGAACTCCGCGGCCGCCTTGAGCGCGTCGAGCGCATCCTGCGTGCCGACCCAGACGTCGAGCCGGTCGGGCTGCAAATGCACGGTCGCGTTCATCGGCTCCATCGGCGAATGCGAGAGGTAAGGCGTCTCGTACACCGCCTCGAACGTCTTGGCCGCGCCCGGCAACGCCTTGTCGACGTCGCCGTTGTTGCGCGCCATCTGCGCCTGCCCGTCGAGGAGCGCATGATACTCGCGCGAGAACTGCGCGCTGTCGGTCGCGCCGGCGGCGCCCACATCCCATTCGGGCTGGAGCTTCGCCAGCGCCTGCTTCGCGCGCCAGAACGTGTCGGTGGCGACGACGGCAACCGCTTCCGGCAGCCGCACCACGGCGATGATGCCGGGCTGGCCCTTCACCGGAGAATCGTCGACGCTCTTGAGCTTGCCGCCCGGCACCGGGCACTGGATGATCGCGGCATAGACCATGTCGGGAAGACGCGTGTCGATCCCGAACTTGGCCGAGCCGTCGATCTTGTGCACGACGTCGACGCGCGGCATCGGCTTGCCGATGAAAGTGAACTTGTCCGGCGTCTTGATCGCGGGCTCGGCCGCGAGCTTGATCTTGGCCGCGGCGGGTGCCAGCTCGCCATAGCGCAGCATGCGGCCCGACGAGGTGTGCGTCACGACGCTGTTCTCGGCCGTGCATTCGGCGGGCGCCACGTTCCATTGCGCGGCCGCGGCGGCGATGAGGCGCTCGCGGGCGCTCGCGCCCACTTGCTGCAGCCTGACCTGCGAGCCTTTGACCGAGCGGCTGCCGTTCGAGAACATGTCGCCGTAGATCTTGTTCTCGCGCACATTGCGATTGGGCGAGGCGTATTCGACCCGCACCTTCGACCAGTCGCAGCGCAGCTCCTCGTTCACGATCATCGGCAGCGCCGTCATGCTGCCCTGGCCCATTTCCGCGCGCTGATAGCGGATGAGCACGGAGTCATCGGGATCGATGGCGATCCAGGCGTCGATCTCGTGCACGTCGTAGGCGTTGTCGTCCCACGGCTGGGCGGCCACCGTGAAGGCGCCGGCCTTGCGCAGTCCGATGCCGATGGCAACGCCGCCGGCTGCGGTCGCGGTGGTGACGATGAAGTGGCGGCGCGAGAGCGCCGATGCGGATGCGATTGTGTTTCCGTCCATGGCTTCCTCCCGCTAGGCCTTCATCATCTCGGCAGCGCGATGGATCGCACGTCGGAGCCGCTCGTAAGTGCCGCAGCGGCAAATGTTGGTGATGTTGGCGTCGATTTCGGCGTCGGTCGGCTTGGGATTGTCCTTCAGGAACGCCACCGCCGCCATGATCTGGCCGGACTGGCAATAGCCGCATTGCGGCACGTCCTCGGCAAGCCAGGCCTGCTGCACCGGATGCTTGCCGTCCGGGGACAACCCTTCGATCGTGGTGATCTGGGTCCCGTCGAGAAGCGCGATCGGCACCGAACAGGAGCGCATCGCCTCGCCGTTGATGTGCACCGTGCAGGCGCCGCATTGGGCGATGCCGCAACCGAACTTGGTGCCGGTGAGGCCAACGATATCACGCAGCACCCAGAGGAGCGGCGTGTCGGGCTCGACATCGATTTGATGCTGCGTCCCGTTGACAGTGATGCTGACCATCTTCAGGGGGCTCCCAGGCTAAGCGGTTGACCGCATTATTACTCGAAATCCCGCACGCGGCAACGCGCGAGCCCGTGCGCCCAGGGGCGACGGGCTCGGACACGAGTCGGCAGTAGTTTCGTGAGTCTCGCCCGAAAGGGCGAGACGACGGCTCAGCCGTGCAGGCGGATGAAGTCGCGCACCTTGGGGTAGATCTCGGTGCGCCAGCGCCGGCCATTGAAGACGCCGTAATGGCCGACCTTCTCTTGCACGTAGCGCTCCTTCATGGCGGCGTGCAGCTGGCTCATGAGCCCGTGCGCGGCCGCGGTCTGGCCGACGCCGCAGATGTCGTCGTTCTCGCCCTCGATGGTGAGGAGCGCGGTGCGCGTGACGGCGCGCGGCTCGACCGGAACGCCGCGGCTCTCGAACGTGCCCTTCGGCAGCGCTTCGTCCTGGAACACGCGCTTGATGGTCTGCAGGTAGAAATCGGCCGGCAGGTCCATGACCGACATGAACTCGTCGTAGAAGGTGCGCGTCGCCTCGGCGCTCTCGCCGTCGCCGCGGACGAGGTGGTTGAAGAGATCGACATGCGCCGTGATGTGGCGGTCGAGATTCATGGTCATGAAGCCGGCGAGCTGCAGGAAGCCCGGATAGACGCGGCGGAAGGCGCCCGGATAGCGCGCCGGCACCGTCGCGATGACGGTGCGCTCGAACCAGGACAGCGAGCGCGACGTTGCGAGCCGATTCGGCATCGTCGGATTGACGCGCGGATCGATCGGCCCGCCCATCAGGGTCATGGTCTTCGGCTGGGCCGGATCGTTCGCCGACGCGAGCAGCGCCACGGCCGCCAGCACCGGCACCGAAGGCTGGCACACGGCGACGACGTTGAGATCGCCGCGCAGGACCCGCATGTAGTGGATGACGAGGTCGATATAGTCATCGAGATCGAAGCGGCCATGGAGCATCGGCACGGCGCGCGCATTGACCCAGTCGGTGATGTAGACGTCGTGATCGACGAGAAGCCGCTCGACCGTGCCGCGCAAGAGCGTCGAGAAATGGCCCGACATCGGCGCCACGAGAAGAATGCGTGGCTGCTCCTCCGCCATGTCCTTCTCGAAGTGCAGCAGGTTGCAGAACGGATGACGCGCCGCGACGCTCTCGCGCACGGGGACGTGCTTGCCCGCGATCTCGACATACGGAATGCGAAATTCGGGGCGCTCATGCCACATGCCGGCGCGCGCCACCATCTCGCACGCGGCCGCAGAGCTTCGCACCAGCGGGTGATGCGCAAGGAGCGGCCACGGCTGATTCAAGGCGCGCTCGGCAGCGCGCGCCATGAGGCGGATTGGCGCGAAGAAGTCGGAGTGAGCCTGGTAGGCTTCGTAGTAGAACATGATTGGGTATCGCTGGGTCGTTGGGGGCGGGAAGAACCGAAGGTTAAACAACGGAACGGGACGGTTTCTCCGCCCGGCGGGATGATCCTGCTACTACACCCCTTTATGTCCCATAAATGGAGGGTGCCGGACCAACCGGCCCGCAATATATAGGAATTTAGCTAAATTCTACGAGTATTTTACGCAGCAAGCCGGGGCGTCGGATCGGTTAAGACCGGGAGCCCATTTCGGGTGAGGCAGAGCCGTACTGCCTCCTCCGGGATGCCGATGAAGCTGCGATAGAGAAGCTGCGCCACGAACGTGAAGGCGGGGCCGTGGAGCCGATCCTCCGGCACGAGAAGATGCGTTGCCTCGTGCAGCACGAGGAAGCGGTAGAGATGCCCACGCTCGATCGCGATGCGATGGCCGGCCACGTCGGCGAAGCCGCCGATGCGCGGATCGGCGAAGCGCCGCACGAGCTCGAGACGCGGCGGGCGCAGCGCGAGCACGGCGAAGATCTCGTCCACCATCTCCCGCGCTTCGCCCAATGAGATGCGGGCGTGTCCGGCCGGATAGAGCGCGAAGAGCTCGTCCTCGAAGCGGCAGATGGCGGCTCGGAAATCGGTCCGGAGGTCGCCCGCTGCGACCGCCGAAGCGATCGCCGCGCCAAGGCCGCTTTCCGCCCAGCGGCCGAACAAGCTCGACATAATTTGCTTCCGCACGACAGACTACGAACCCGTCGAGCGTGGCGCGGCATGGTTAAAGAGTGGTTGAGGCGCGCGGGCGCCCCGGTCAGAACGTGCCCGGGAACTGGCCGCCGTCGACGAGCACGTTCTGCGCGACGATGTAGCCTGCCTGCGTGCTGCACAGGAAGGCGCAGGCGGCGCCGAATTCCGCCGGATCGCCGATCCTGCGCGCGGGAATGGCTTCGATGCGGCGGCGATCCACCTCTTCGACGGTGAGGCCGCGGCCTTGGGCGAAGTCGATACCGTTCTGGCGGAACCGCGCGGTCAGCATCGCGCCGGGCAGCAGGTTGTTGATGGTGACGTTGTGCTCGGCCACCTTGCGCGCGAGGCCCGCGATGAACCCGGTGAGGCCCGAGCGTGCGCCGTTCGAGAGACCGAGAAGATCGATCGGCGCCTTCACCGTGGCCGACGTGATGTTGACGATGCGGCCGAACTTGCGCGCGATCATGCCATCGACCGTCGCCTTGATGAGCTCAATCGGCGTCAGCATGTTGGCGTCCAATGCCTTCATCCATACCGCGCGATCCCACGCGCGGAAATCGCCGGTCGGGGGACCGCCGGCATTGGTGACGAGGATGTCGGGCTGCGGCAGCGCGGCGAGTGCCGCGGCGCGCCCTTCCGGCGTGGTGATGTCGCCCGCGACCGCCGTCACCTTGACGCCGGCGGCGGCGCGGATCTCCGCCGCGGTCGCCTCGAGCCGCTCGCGCCCGCGCGCGGTGATGACGACATCGACGCCCTCGCCCGCCAGCGCCATGGCGCAGGCGCGCCCCAGACCCTGGCTCGCCGCGCATACGAGCGCCCTCTTGCCGCGAATACCGAAATCCATGTTGCCTCCTTCTCCGCGCCCCTATTTTCCGGTCGCGCGGCGCGGCGGCAAGGATTTGATGTAGACGGCGATGGCGTGGCGGTCGGCAGCGCTGAGCTTGCCCGTGCCATCGACCACGTCCGCCATGCCGCGCGCGACCATGTCGTTGTCGGGCTTCATCCCGCTCGTCAGCACCTCGACGATGTCGTCGACGCTCCATTTGCCGATGCCTGTGTCCATGTCGGACGTGATGTCCGGCGCGTTCTGGCCGTCGGGGCCGTTGGGGTTGCCGGCAAAGCCGTGGTCGCGCTCGAGCGCGCCCAGGAAATTCCTCGGCGTGTGGCATTCCTCGCAGTGGACGACGGCTTCGGCGAGATAGCGGCCGCGGTTCCATTCCCCAGTCTGGCCCGCGACCGGCTCAAGCGGCCCCGGCACGAAGAACAAGAGGCGCCAGGCCAGTTGCAGGCGGCGCACGCCGAACGGGAACTTGATCTCGTGTGGCTTGTCTGGCGTCGGCTGTGGCGTCTGCGCCATGAGAAAGGCATAGAGATCGGCGACGTCGCCGTCGCTCATGCCGGTGAAGGAGGGATAGGGAAACACGGGAAAGAGATACTGGTCGTCGTCATCGAGGCCCAGGCGCAAAGCGCGCGCGAACTGCGCCTCGGTCCACGAGCCGATGCCCTCCTCCTTGTCGGGCGTGATGTTGGGAGAGAAGAAGGTGCCGAAGGGCGTCGCGAGGGCGCGCCCGCCGGCCAAGGGCGCCCCGTTATGCGCCTTGTCGGTGTGACAGCTCACGCAGTCGGCGGCGGCGAAAATATAGGCGCCGCGCTTCACCGCATCCTGATCCTCTGCGTGCGCGGAGAGCCCGGACAGCGCGAGCAGAAGCGCCGCGCAGAGCGCGGCGCACGC
>DATIXQ010000083.1:0-32231 GCA_035518375.1 Allostellaceae bacterium
ATCATGTCGATGTTGTAGCCGCCGACCCGGCGCAAGAGCTTCGGAAAGCGCGCTTCGATCTCCGCGGCTTCGCGCCGGTGCAGCGCGCGCATCGCGCGCACGAGCTCGCGGTAGCGCTCGGGCGCCAGATCCTCGCCGAAATTGCCCGCGACCTCGGCGAAGCGCGCCTTCGTACCGTCGGCGAGGATCGCGTCGACGGCGCGCACGTTGTGCACCATGTTGCCGTAGCGGAGCGAGCGGGCACCGCAGGAATTGTTGGCGGTCATGCCGCCGATCGTGGCGCGGCTTCCGGTCGAGATGTCGACCGGAAAGAAGAGGCCCTTGGGCTTCAGCCACTTGTTGAGCCGCTCGACGACGACGCCCGGCTCGACGCGGACGCGGCGCGCGGCCTCGTCGAGCGCCACGACGCTTTTCATCTGCTTGCTGCAATCGATGACGAGGGCGCGGCCCACGGTCTGGCCGCATTGTGCCGTGCCGCCGCCGCGCGCGATGACGGAAACGCCTTCCTCGCGCGCCACCTGCAGCGCCGCCTCGATGTCGCCCGCATCCTTGGGCACGACGACGCCTAGCGGCTCGATCTCGTAAATCGACGCGTCGGTGCTGTAGCGCCCGCGTGAGAAAGCGTCGAACAGCACTTCGCCCTTCTGCGCCCGCCGCAGGCGCTCGGCGAGACGCGGATCGTCCGGAGCACTCGCCATCGTTCGCGTCCCCCTAGAACGCGCGGACGATGAGCGTCAGCGCCGCCAAGCCGATCACCGCGATCGTCAGGGCGACGCCGGCGCCGCGCAGCACATAGATGTCGGGCTCCCGCGACACGCCCACCGCATGCGCGAGGCGCCCGATGAGGAGCGCGAGGCCGAGCAGATGGAGATACCATGCGGCGCTGCCGCGGAGCTCGAGAAAAGCGAGGAGAAGGAGCGCCAGCGGCACGTACTCGGCGAAATTGCCGTGGACGCGTATGCGGCGCTCCAGGGCGATGCTGCCGCCGGCGCCAATCGCGACGCCGACGCGGCCACGCTCCGCCATGACGCGCACCGAGAGAGCAAGAAACAAAAGCGCCAAGAGCGCGGCATAAAGCGGCACGATGTGCAGGCCCATGACCATCCCCGTTGCAGCGCCGCCCTTTTAGCACGGCGCCTTGCGGGAGGCGGCAAACCGTCACGTCCCGCGGCCCATTGAGCGATCCACCGCAGGGCTTGCGGCGAGGCCCGTTTTTTGGGCACATTGGGCCTGTCCCGACCGAGGAGATTGGTTTCATGCCCGCCAAGAGCGGCCGTCATTTCTTACAGGTGCCCGGCCCCACGAACGTGCCGGACCGTGTTCAGCGCGCGATCGACATGCCGCTGATCGACCATCGCGGCCCCGATTTCGCGGCGCTTGCGAAAGCGGCGATCGCCGGCCTCAAACGAGTGATGCGCTGCTCGGGTCCCGTGGTGGTCTATCCCTCGTCGGGGACGGGCGCGTGGGAGGCGGCGCTCCTCAACACCCTGTCGCCCGGCGACAAGGTGCTGGCGTTCGAGACCGGCCATTTCGCCAATCTGTGGCAGGTCATGGCGAAGAAGCACGGGCTCGTGGTCGAGTTCGTGTCCGGCGACTGGCGTCGTGGCGTCGATCCGGCCGACCTCGAGGCGCGCCTCACCGCCGACCGCGGGCACAGCATCAAGGCCGTGATGGTGGTGCACAATGAGACTTCGACCGGCGTCACGAGCCGCATCCCGCTGCTGCGCCGCGCCATCGACAACGCGCGCCATCCGGCGCTCTTCATGGTCGACGCGATCTCATCGGCGGCGGCGATGGATTTCCGCCACGATGAATGGGGCGTCGACGTCACCGTGATCGGCTCGCAGAAGGGCCTGATGTTGCCGCCGGGCCTCGGCTTCAACGCGCTTTCGCAGAAGGCCGTCGCCGCCAACAAGACGGCGAAGCTGCCGCGCGGCTATTTCGAGTGGCAGCCGATGATCGACGCGAACGACAGCGGCTTCTTCCCCTACACGCCCGCCGAGAGCCTCATCTTCGGCCTCAGGGAAGCGATCGCCATGCTCGAGGAGGAAGGGCTCGAGAACGTGTTCGCGCGGCACGACCGGCTGGCCGAGGCGACGAGGCGCGCCGTGCGCGCCTGGGGCTTCGACTATCTCTCGGTCAACGCGAACGAGAATTCGAGCGCGCTCACCGCCGTGATGATGCCCGAGGGCCACGACGCCGACGCGCTGCGCGCCGTTATCCTCGAGCGCTACGACGTATCGCTCGGCTCCGGCCTCGGCAAGGTCGCCGGCAAGGTGTTCCGCATCGGCCATCTCGGCTGGATCAACGACCTCATGCTGGTGGCGGCACTGGCGGGCGTCGAGATGGGCTTGGGCGCGGCCGGCGTGCCCCACCGCAAGGGCGGCGTCGCGGCGGCGATGGACTATCTCGGCGGCAATGCCCAGGCCGCCCGCGAACCGGTGCGCGCTTCCGCCGGGCGATGAACGCCGAAGGCGCGGCGCGCCTTCTCGTCGCGGCGCGGCAAAGCGGCCGGACCATTGCCGACCTCGACGGCGAATTCCGCCCCGCGACCGAGGCCGACGCCTACGCGGTCCAGGAAGCAACGCTGCGGCTTCTCGGCGCGCGCGAGGCGGGCTGGAAGGTCGGCGCCGCCAACGCTGCCGCTCCGCCGGTCGCGGCCCCGCTCGTCTCCACGCTCGTGCAAAAAAGCCCGGCGCACTTTGCGGCGCGCGAAGACGCCTTCCGTGCCGTCGAAGCGGAATTGTGCCTCGTCCTCGGCCGCGACCTGCCGCAGCGGGCGAGCCCTTATGGCGAGGACGAGGCATGGGCGGCCGTCGCCTCGGTCCATGCCGCCATCGAGCTCCTGGACACGCGCTTTGCCGACCGGACGGCGATGGCTCCGCCCGTGCTCCTCGCCGACATGCAAAACAATGGCGGCTTCTGCTACGGGCCGCCCAACCCGGTCGCCGGCGTCGATTTCCTGGCCGCCCGGGCGAGCCTCCTGATCGACGGGAAAGAGGTGAAATCGGCGGTTGGCGGCAACCCCGCGGGCCATCCGAAGCGGCTCCTCGCCTGGCTTGCGGATCACGCCGCGAGTCGCGGCCGGCCCTTGAGGGCCGGGATGGTGGTCACGACCGGAAGCCATACCGGCATCACGGTGGCGCCCTTGGGGTCGCGGGTCACGGCGCGCTTTGCCGGGCTCGGCGAGTCCGTGCTCGACCTCGCGCCGGCGTGACCTATATTCGGTAACGCTAACCATTCGTTAACAGAGCTTAGACGACATTAACTCTTTAGTTGCGGGGGCACGTATCCCGGCATGGAGCAGCGCCAGACCATCGCCATCGTCGACGAGCGCTTGACGAATCGGAAGATTCTCGAGCGGCTTGCGCGGTCGTTCGGCGAGGGCGTGGCGGTTGCGACCTACGAGCGCCCGACGATGCTCCTCGCCGCGGCCGCAAAGAAGGCGCCCGACCTCGTCGTCACCGACGTGAAGATGCCGGAGCTCGACGGCATCGAGTTCATCCGCCGCTTCCGCGCCCTGCCCGGCTGCGCCGAGGTGCCGATCATCACCGTCACCACGTCCGAGGACCGCGAGCTGCGCCTGAAGGCGCTCGAGGCCGGCGCCACCGACTTCCTCCTGAGCCCGGTCGATCATTCGGAGTTCCGCGTCCGCTCGCGCAATCTCCTGATACTCCGGCGCCAGCAGCTTCTGCTCGCCGCGCGCGCCTCCTCGCTTGAGGAGCAGATGATCGCCGAGGAGCGCCGCCACCGCGACGCCTTGCGCGCGAGCCACGAGCTTTTGATGCGCGTCATCGACGCCGTGCCGGTGATGGTGAGCGCCACCGACCGCGACGGCCGCTTCGTCTTCGTCAACGAGTTCTTCGCGCGCCGGGTCGGCAAGCCGGCCGCCGCGATCATCGGGCGCACGCCGATCGAGCTGCGCGACGATCTCGCAGCGCGCGCGGCCATGGAACGCGACCGGCGCCTCGTCGCCCGCACCGACCAGCCGAGCTCGTTTGAGGAGAATATCGGCGGCCCCGGCAACGAGCGCCGCGTGCTGCTGACGACGAAGGCCCTGCTGCACGACCACACGGCGCCGCTCGTCGTCACCGCCTCGCTCGACATCACCGACCGCAAGGAAGCCGAGCTCGCGCTCGTTGCCGCCAAGGAAGAGGCCGAGCTCGCGAGCCGCAGCAAGACCGAGTTCCTGGCCAACATGAGCCACGAGCTGCGCACGCCCTTGAACGCCATCATCGGCTTCTCGCAGATCATGGCCGACGAGATGATGGGGCCGATCGGCACGCCGCGTTATGCCGGCTACGCCCGCGACATCTGCACCAGCGCGCAGCATCTGCTCGGCATCATCTCCGACATCCTCGACGTCTCGAAGCTCGAGGCCGGCAAGGTCGACCTCGACGACGAGGAGACCGAGCTTGCCGCAGTCGTGTCGGACGTGCTGCACCTCGTGCGCGAGCGCGCCCGCGCGCTCGAGATCGAGATCGAGACCGACGTGTCGCGCGATTTGCCGCTTGTTCGCGTCGACGTGCTGAAGATGAAGCAGATCCTGCTCAACCTCGTCACCAACGCGATCAAGTTCAGCCACGCCGGCGGCAGCGTGCTGGTGCGCGCCGAGCTTGGCGAGGACGGGCTCGAGATCGCTGTCATCGATCGCGGCATCGGCATGGACGAGGCCGAGATTGCCACCGCCGTGAGCCGGTTCGGCCAGGTGGCAAGTGCGTGGAGCCGCAAGCACCCTGGCACGGGCCTGGGCCTGCCGCTCGCGATCGGGCTCGTCGAGCTACATGGCGGCGCGCTCGTGCTCGAGAGCCGCAAGGGCGTCGGCACGACCGTGACCATTCGCCTTCCCGGCGCTCGGCTGGCGCACCCGCGACAGGCCGCATCGGCCTGAACTTCGTCAATATCTCGTAGGCTGCGTCAGATCAGCCTACCAATCCATAGATTAATCTGTCAGAATCACGGCGCGTAACCGGGCGCGCGGCAACCTTTGGATGGGGCCAGCCAGAGACGCCGTCCGGGACGCGGGGAAAAGGCCGAAAGTACGCCTGATGAGGCTACGGCACGAGACGGCGCGCCAGTGGGCCGCGCCGCCGCCGGGGCAGAGAGTCTGGATGGTCGCGGCGGGGCTTGCGGCCTACGCGATGCTGGCGCCGCTCGCGGTCGCGGCGCTCGTCGGGCCTCTGCCGCTGCGCTTCTTCGGCACATTGGCGCTGGCGACGAGCCTCTTGGGGCCGAGCCTCGCCGTGATCCTCGTGTGCTGGCGCGGGCTCGGCGCGATAGTGCACGAGTTCGGCACCGACCCGGCGGAGCCGCAGCAGGCGATCCTGCGCATCTTCGCGACCGCGGCGGCGCTCGCCTATGTCAGCGCGCTGGCGCTCTTGGGGATCGCGCCGAGCCGCATCCAGCCGCTCGTGGCCATCGACGTGGCTGCGGGCCTCGTCGCGTGGCTCTTGCTGCTGCACGTGGCGCTCATGCCCGGCGCGCGCCGGCGGCGCGCGCTCGCGCTCGTGGCCGATGGGCTGCTCCTGTCACTCCTCCTTCATTGGGGCGGCGCCACGATGGTGCCGCTTGCCGCGCTCTATCTCGCGCTTGCCTTCGACTATGGGCTGCGGTTCGGGCGCGCGATGCTGGTCAGCGCCGCGATCATCAGCACCGCGGGCTTTGCCGCAGTTGCCGTGACGACGCCGGTCTGGCGCGCGATGCCGCTCGCGGGAGCGGCGCTGGTCTGGGCACTGGCCGTGCTGCCGCTCTATGGCGCGGCGCTCATCGACCGGCTTGCCGTCGCGCGCCATGCACTCGCCACGGCCGAGGCCGGCGAGCGGCGCCTTCTCGCCGTCCTCGCGCACGAGTTGCGCGCGCCGCTCAATACGCTGAACGGGCTCGCGGCGCTTCTGGGCCGCACGCGGCTCGAGCCGGCGCAGCACGACATGGCCGTGGGGATCGAGGTCGCGGCACGCTGCCTCGTCGCGGTGACGCGCGAGTTCCTCGAACCCTCGCGCGGGCGGGGCGAGGAAAATTTCGTGCTGCGCGAGCCCTTGGCCGACGCGGCCCAGCTCGTGCGGCCGCTCGCGGAGGCACGCGGCTTCACGCTCGCGCTCGTGCTCGATCCGCGCCTGCCGCACATCTGCCGCGGCCGCAAGCCCGAGCTGCGCCAGCTCCTCGTCAACCTCCTCGGCCAGGAGATCGACCGAGCGGCGCGACGCGACATCGTGTTGGCGGCGAGCCTCGTCGAGCGTGCGGCCGGATCGGTTCGCGTGCGCCTTGTCGTTCGCGCCGAAGGACCGGCGGCCGGGCCACCGCCCGAGCGCCTCGCCGGACTCTTCGCCACGGCCGACGCGGCCGGCGACGAAAGCCGCATCGCCGCCACGATCGCCGCGGCGCTGGCCGAAGAGCTGGGGGGTACGCTCGCGGCGCAGCCCGACGACACCCTGACCGTCGAGCTCGCGCTTTCGTGCGACGAGGACGGTGTCGCCCGCCCGCCGGAGTTGCGTGGCCGGACGGTCGCCATCGTCACGCGGGACCGCGCGCTCGCCGAGCGGCTTCAGGCCTCGCTCGCGCTGTGGCACGGCGAGACGCAATGGTATGTCGAGGACAGCGATGCGCTCGCCGTGCTCGGCGGCGGGCACCTCGTCGTGATCGACGGTCGGCGCGACCCGCTCGCCGGCTTGAGCCTCGCGCACCGCTTCGCCACCGCGCCGCAGCGCCCGCCCATCCTCTTCATTGCGCCGCGCCAGGCGAGCGAGGCCGTGGCCGGCCTCGCCGCGACCCAGCTCGCCGCCGTGATCGAGGAGCCGGTGAGCGACCAGGACCTGGCGAGCGGCCTCATGAGCCTTCTCGCCTCGGCCGAGACAGAGGCCGCCGCCGTGCGCACGGCGAGCCTGCGCCTTCTCGTCGCCGATGACAGCGCCAGCAATCGCGACACCCTCAAGGGCCTGCTCGAACGCGCCGGACACCGGGTCGAGGCGGCGGCGGATGGCGGCGCCGCGCTCGCGATGCTCGACCGCGGCGGGTTCGATGCGGCGCTGCTCGATCTCGAAATGCCGGGCGTCTCGGGCGACGCCGTGGCGAAGCTCCATCGCCTGCGCCATCCCGGCGACGAGGTGCCGCTCGTGGCGCTCGTGTCCGACGCCGGCGCCGAGACGGCGGCGCGCTGCCGCGAGGCCGGGTTCGACGCCATCATCGCCAAGCCCGCCGACGCGTCGCAACTGCTCGCCGTCATCGCCGAGTTGCGCGCCACACGGGCGCGGCGCCCGGAGGCCGAGGGAACGGCCGGTCCCGAGGTCACGCCGATCGCGTCCCATCCGCGTTTTCTCGGCGACGGCGACATCGTGCGCGAGGCGACGATCGAATCGCTGCGCGGGCTCGGCGGCAACGATTTCCTCGCCGAGGTCGTGGAGACGTTCCACAGCGACGCGGCACGGCTCATCCCACGCCTGCGCGAGGCGGCGAGCCGCGGCGAGCTGCAGCCGTTCGCGGACCTCGCCCACGCGCTCAGGAGCGGCGCCGCCAACATCGGCGGCGTGCGGCTCGTGCAGACGCTCACCGCGCTCGAGGATGTGAGCGCGGCGGAATTGCGCCAAGCGGGCGCCGCCTATGTCGAGAAGATCGAGAGCGAGCTGAAGCGCCTCGAAGCCGCGCTCGAGCCTTTCGCCCGGAAGGAACGGCGCGGCTAGGCAGTGCGTGCGCCGCCTCGTCTGGAAGCGGGCGGGATGATTGTGTAAGGTCGCGCCATTCCGGAGGAGCGATTATGGACGCGATCGAAGCCCTCACCTCGCGGCGCAGCCCGGCGAAGCTGGTCGAGCCCGCGCCCGACGACGCGCAGCTCGAAGCCATGCTCGGCGCGGCGATCCGCGCGCCCGATCACGGCCGCCTCAGGCCGTGGCGCTTCATCTTCGTGCGCGGCGAGGCGCGCGAGCGATTGGGCCAGGTCCTGGCCGACGCGCTCCAGGCGCGCCATCCCAACGTGCCCGAAGACGTGCTGCAGCGCGAGCGCGCGAAGCCGCTGCGCGCGCCGCTCGTCATCGTTGCCGCCGCCGCGCTCCAGGAAGGCCACAAGATCCCGGTGATCGAGCAGATGCTGGCGGCGGGAGCCGCGGCGCAGAACATTCTTCTGGCGGCGCACGCGATGGGGTTCGGCGCGTGGTGGCGCACCGGCGATCCCGCCTATGACGACGGCGTGAAGAAGGCCTTGGGCCTCAAGGCGGGCGATGCGATCGTCGGCTTCGTCTATCTCGGTACGCCGCAGGGCCGCGCCATCATCCCGCCCGACGAGCCCGGCATTAAGGAATTCGTGCGCGAGTGGTCCCAGCCCGCGGCGTAATGCTCGAGGGCTTCACCCGCACCACGATCGCGACCACGGGCGCACGCATCGTCACCGTCCATGGCGGCAGCGGCCCGCCGCTTCTTCTCATGCACGGCAACCCGTTCAGCCATCTCTCGTGGCGCAAGGTCGTGCCGCATCTGATGCGCGACTTCACCATCGTCGCGACCGACCTGCGCGGCTATGGCGACAGCGAAAAACCTCCGGGCGGCGCGCGCCACGAGAATTATTCCTTCCGCGCCATGTCCCAAGACCAGGTCGAGGTGATGGCGGCCTTGGGCCATCACCGCTTCATGGCGGCGGGCCACGACCGCGGCGCCCGCGTTCTCCACCGCATGTGCCTCGATCATCCCGATCGCGTGACGCGCGCGGCCTTCCTCGACATTTTGCCGCAGCACCATCTTCTCAATCACGTGAACCGCGATTTCGGCGTGTTCTCGTGGCATTGGTTCTTCATGGTGCAACCCTACGATTTCCCCGAGCGACTGATGCTCGCGGACCCCGAATACTTCATCTGCAAGAAGCTCGCGAAGACCGAGCAGGGCCTGAGCTTCTTCGATGCGGATGCGCTCAAGGAGTGGATCCGCCAGATCAGCGAGCCCGCGACCGTCCACGCCATGTGCGAGGATTACCGCGCCACCTTCGGCATCGATCTCGATATGGACACCGGGGATTACGACACCGGGCGCCGGGTCGAATGTCCGACGCTGGTGCTGTGGGGCCGCACCGGCGGTGTCGGCCGCCATCACAGGCCGGAGGAGGTGTGGCCGCTCTATGCGCGCAACATCGTGCGCATGCACGCGGTCGCCTCGGGTCATTATCTGAGCGAGGAGGCGCCCGCCGAGACGGCGGCGGAATTGCGCGCTTTCTTCGCACCCGCGGGCTGACCCCCCGAGGTTGCGCCGGCAACGACGCTGTGATAGAAACCGCGCGCTTTCCGGGGCTCGGCCACGCCGCGTAAGCCTGCGGGGAAATCAAGCCCGATCAAACAATCGGCAGCGGCTTGCGGCAGATCGAAGAACGCGCGCGGGGATAGGCGAAACGTGGCATCCGAGGCGACAGGCGAAGGTGGGCTTGCCGAACGCTACGCGACCGCGCTCTTCGCGCTCGCGGACGAGCGCCGCGCGCTCGACGAAGTGGCGGGGGATCTCCGTAGCCTCAAGGCGCTCATCGACGAGAGCGCCGACCTGCGCCGCCTCATCCGCAGCCCCGTCATCGCCCGCAACGAGCAGGGCAATGCGATCGCGGCCTTGGCCGAGCGCGCCGGGCTCCAGACGATCACGCGGAATTTCCTCGGGCTTCTGGCGCGCAACCGCCGCCTCTTCGCGCTGCCCGAGATGATCCGGCATTTCCTTGCCGAGCTGGCGCGGCGCCGCGGCGAGGTCACGGCCGAAGTCGCCGTGGCGCAGGAACTTTCCGCATCTCAGCGCGAGCGCATCACCGCCGAGCTCGCGCGCGCCGCGGGCCAGAAGGTGGCGCTCGACGTCCGCATCGATCCGAGCCTCCTCGCCGGCCTCACCGTGCGTTTGGGCTCTCGCCTCGTCGATGCCTCGCTCAAATCGAAGCTCCATCGCCTCGAGATGGCCATGAAGGGGGTCCGTTAGACATGGAGATTAGAGCGGCGGAAATCTCCGCCATTCTGAAGCAGCAGATCGCCGATTTCGGCACCGAGGCCGATGTCGCCGAGGTGGGCCAGGTGCTGTCGGTCGGCGACGGCATCGCCCGCATCTATGGCCTCGACAAGGTGCAGGCCGGCGAGCTTGTGGAGTTCCCCTCGGGCGTCAAAGGCATGGCGCTCAATCTCGAGAGCGACAATGTCGGCGTCGTGATCTTCGGCGACGACAGCGGCATCCGCGAAGGCGACACGGTGAAGCGTACCGGCGCCATCGTCGACGTGCCCGTCGGGCGCGGGCTCTTGGGCCGCGTCGTCGATGCGCTCGGCAATCCGATCGACGGCAAGGGCGAGCTCACCGACGTGACGCGCACGCGCGTCGAGGTGAAGGCGCCAGGCATCGTGCCGCGCCGCTCGGTGCACGAGCCTGTGCAGACCGGATTGAAGGCGATCGACGCGCTCGTGCCGATCGGCCGCGGCCAGCGCGAGCTCATCATCGGCGACCGCCAGACCGGCAAGACCGCGGTCGCGATCGACGCCTTCCTCAACCAGAAGCCGGTGAACCAGTCGGGCGACGAGGCGCGCAAGCTCTATTGCATCTATGTCGCGGTCGGACAGAAGCGCTCGACCGTGGCGCAGATCGTGAAGACGCTGCAGGACTACGGCGCGCTCGACTATTCGATCGTGGTGGCGGCCACCGCATCGGAGCCGGCGCCGCTGCAATTCCTCGCGCCCTATGCCGGCTGCGCCATGGGCGAGTTCTTCCGCGACAACGGCATGCATGCCGTCATCGTCTACGACGATCTGTCGAAGCAGGCCGTCGCTTATCGCCAGATGTCGCTCCTGCTGCGCCGGCCGCCGGGCCGCGAGGCTTATCCGGGCGACGTCTTCTATCTGCACTCGCGGCTCCTCGAGCGTGCGGCCAAGATGAACGCCGATCACGGCTCGGGCTCGTTGACGGCGCTGCCGGTCATCGAGACGCAGGCCGGCGACGTCTCGGCCTATATCCCGACCAACGTCATCTCGATCACGGACGGGCAGATCTTCCTCGAGACCGAGCTCTTCTATCGCGGCATCCGGCCCGCCATCAACGTGGGCCTCAGCGTGAGCCGCGTCGGCTCGGCGGCGCAGATCAAGGCGATGAAGCAGGTCGCCGGCCGCATCAAGCTTGAGCTTGCGCAGTACCGCGAGATGGCGGCCTTCGCGCAGTTCGCGTCCGACCTCGACCAGGCGACGCGCCGGCTTCTCGACCGCGGCGCGCGCTTGACCGAGCTCCTGAAGCAGGCGCAATTCGCGCCGATGGCGGTCGAAGAGCAGGTCATATCGATCTTCGCCGGCACGCGCGGATATCTCGACAAGCTCGATGTCGGGCAGGTGACGCGCTACGAGGCGGCGCTGCTGTCGGAAGTGAAGGCGCGCGCGCCGGAAATCCTGGCCGCGATCCGCGACAAGCGCGAGCTGACGTCCGACACGGAAAAGGCGCTCGCTGGCTTCCTCGATCGCTTCGCCCAGACCTTCGCCTGAGACATGCCCAGCCTCAAGGATCTGCGGAACCGCATTCGCAGCGTCCGCTCGACGCAGAAGATCACGTCGGCGATGAAGATGGTGGCGGCCTCGCGCCTCCGTCGCGCACAGGAGCAGGCCGAAGCGGCACGGCCCTATGCGGCGCGGATGGAGCGCATGCTGGGCTCGCTCGCCGCGAATTTGCGCGGCATGGCGAACGCGCCGAAGCTTCTCGCCGGCACCGGGCAGGACAAGACGCACCTCATCGTCGTCGCCGGCTCCGACCGCGGGCTCGCCGGCGGCTTCAACGCCTCGATCCTGCGCGAGACGCGGCGCACGATCCGCGCGCTCACGGCCGAGGGCAAAGAGGTGAAGCTCCTCACCGTCGGGCGGAAGCCGCGCGATGCGCTGCGCCGCGACTACGGCCGTCTTCTCGTCGAGAGCCTGACCGAGATCGGCCGCCCGCGCCTCACCTTCGAAACGGCGCAGGATCTGGGCACGCGTTTGACGCAGCGTTTCGCCGCGGGCGAGTTCGATGTCGCGACGATCGTCTATAATCGCTTCCGTTCGGCCATCACGCAGATCGTGACGAAGCAGCAGCTCATCCCGTTCGCCCCGCCCGCCGAGGCCGCTTCGGAGACGGGCGGCGGCATCTACGAATTCGAGCCGGACGAGAGCGAGATCCTCGACGCGCTCTTGCCGCGCGCGCTCGCCGTGCAGCTTTATGCAGCGCTCCTCGAGAACGCGGCGTCGGAGCAGGGCGCGCGCATGACGGCGATGGACAACGCCACGCGCAACGCCGGCGAGATGATCGACAAGCTCAACATGACCTACAACCGCACGCGCCAAGCCTCGATCACCAAGGAGCTGATCGAGATCATCTCTGGCGCGGAAGCGCTCTGAGGAAGACTCCATGGCCAGAAACAACACCGGCACCATCACGCAGGTCATCGGCGCCGTCGTCGACGTGAAGTTCGAGGGCGAGCTGCCGGCGATCCTCAACGCTCTCCATGTCGAGAACCAGGGCAAGCGCCTCGTCCTCGAAGTGGCGCAGCATCTGGGCGAAAGCACCGTGCGCACCATCGCCATGGACACGACCGACGGGCTCGTGCGCGGCGCCGAGGTGACCGACACCGGCGATCCGATCCGCATGCCCGTGGGCCCCGAGACTTTGGGCCGCATCCTCAACGTCGTCGGCGAACCCGTGGACGAGCGCGGGCCGGTCAAGTCGAAGTCGTCGGCGCCGATCCACCGGCCCGCGCCGGAATTCATCGACCAATCGACCGAGGCCGAAATCCTCGTCACCGGCATCAAGGTTGTCGATCTGCTCGAGCCCTATGCACGCGGCGGCAAGGTCGGGCTCTTCGGCGGCGCCGGCGTCGGCAAGACCGTCATCATCATGGAGCTCATCAACAACATCGCGAAGGCGCATGGCGGCGTCTCGGTGTTCGCCGGCGTCGGCGAGCGCACGCGCGAGGGCAACGATCTCTATCACGAGATGATCGAGTCGAAGGTCATCAACCTCGACGGCGAAGGCTCCAAGGTGGCGCTCGTCTATGGCCAGATGAACGAGCCGCCGGGCGCCCGCGCGCGCGTCGGATTGTCGGGCCTCACCGTCGCCGAATATTTCCGCGACGAGGAAGGGCAGGACGTGCTGTTCTTCGTCGACAACATCTTCCGCTTCACGCAGGCGGGCTCGGAAGTGTCGGCGCTGTTGGGCCGCATCCCGTCGGCCGTGGGCTATCAGCCGACGCTCGCGACCGACATGGGCGCACTTCAGGAGCGCATCACGACGACGCGCAAGGGCTCGATCACATCGGTGCAGGCGATCTATGTCCCGGCCGACGACCTGACCGATCCCGCGCCCGCGACCTCGTTCGCGCACCTGGACGCCACCACCGTGCTGTCGCGCCAGATCGCCGAGCTCGGGATCTATCCCGCGGTCGATCCGCTCGATTCGACCTCGCGCATGCTCGACCCGCGCGTCGTCGGCGAGGAGCATTACAAAGTGGCGCGCGACGTGCAGCGCGTGCTCCAGACCTACAAGTCCTTGCAGGACATCATCGCCATCCTCGGGATGGACGAGCTGTCGGAAGAAGACAAGCTCACCGTCTCGCGCGCGCGCAAGATCCAGCGTTTCCTGTCGCAGCCCTTCCATGTCGCGGAGGTCTTCACCGGCTCGCCCGGCGTGTTCGTGAAGCTCGAGGACACGATCAAGGGCTTCAAGGGCATCGTCGCCGGCGATTACGACGAATTGCCGGAAAGCGCCTTCTACATGGTCGGCACGATCGAGGAGGCGATCGAGAAGGCGCGCAAGATCGCCGCCGAGTCGGCCTGATGGCAGACAAGCTGCAATTCGAGCTGGTGGGGCCGGAGAAGCTTCTGTTGTCCGAGCCCGTCGGCATGGTGGTGGTGCCGGGCACTGAGGGGAATTTCGGCGTGCTGCCCGGGCACGCGCTTTTCATCTCGACGGTGCGGCCGGGCGTGATCGATGTCTATGCAGAAGGCCTGCCAAATATCACCGAGCGCATCTTCGTCTCGGGCGGCTTCGCCGAGGTGACGCCCGAGCGCTGCACCGTGCTCGCGGACGAGGCCCTTCCGCTCTCATCGCTCGACCGCGCGGCGCTCGAGGCGGAAGCGCGCGAGCTCGAAGGCCGCGCCGCGGCGCTCCGTGATCAGACGGCGCGGCTTTCGGGCGCCGAGCGCGACGCCGCGCTGAGCGAGCTTGCCGCGGCTGAGCGTCACCGCGCCGTAACGGAAGCAAAGCTCGACGCGCTCGGCACAGCGCAGCACTAAGCTTAAACGACACTTCTACCGACTGTCATTGCGAGCACGAGACGAAGCAAATCCTCCCGGGGATTGCTTCGTCGCTTTCGGCTCCGCGCAATGACGGCAGTGCGTCAATCGTGGTGGTGGTCGTCCCCGCCACCGCCGGCTTGATGCTCATCGTGGCCGCCGCCCGGATGCCCGTCGGCGGCGTGGCCCTCTTCGTGTGCCGGTGCTGGCCCCGGCCCCGGCGGCGCGTGCTGAGCCCCGGCCGGGTGCACGTTGCCGGGTGCAGCCTCGGGATGCGGGGCGCCTGGACCACCCGCATGCGCGGCCTCGGGATGGGGAGCGCCGGGACCGCCCGCCGTATGCGGTGCGGGTGCACGCGGCGCCTGCGCCGGACGTGGCGTCGCGGCGAAGGACGCCGCCGGCGCGCC
This sequence comes from Allostellaceae bacterium, assembly GCA_035518375.1. Taxonomy (GTDB): domain Bacteria; phylum Pseudomonadota; class Alphaproteobacteria; order ATCC43930; family CGMCC-115725; genus DATJLY01. Next base: position 14,639 of record DATIXQ010000083.1, read on the forward strand.
GTGATTGACCGAGGCGCGGAGCTGCGGGTTGGCGCTCGCGACATGTTCGTGCTGCGTCTGCAACGAAGTCGGAGCGCGATGCGACTCGTGTGCTGCCGCCTGCTCTTGCGCGTTGGGCCGCGCCGTGAGGCCGCCGGCGCCGCCGTTGAAGCTGACGCGCGTCGTGTTGTTGACGACCGTCTTGGTGTAGACGTTGTGAATCTGGACGTTATGCACGTTGTTGACGGCGGTGTTGTAGAAGAACGCACCGTGCGCCCAGTAGCCGCCTTCGTAGCCGACGCCGAGATAGCCGAAGCCGTAATTGACGCCGCCGTAGAAGCCCACGTGCGGGCCCCAATAGCCCGCGTGCCAGCGGAACACGCCGTCGACCCAGCCCCAATAGCCCGGCGTCCATAAGAGCCCGACCGCGGGCGGCAGGACCCACGTGCCAGGCACCCAGTAATACCCGTCAGGGCCCCAAGCCCAATAACCCGGCGTCCAGATATAGCCGGGCGCGGGAATGGCCGGCTGCACATAAACGGGAAGTGGCGGCGGCGCCACTGTGATCGAAACGCCGACCACCTGCGCGAAAGACGCGCCCGGTGCGGCGGCGTCCGCAAGCGCAAGCGCGAAAAGGTACGGCAAGGTTCGGCGAAGGCGCATGGTTGATTGCCTCGTGCGGTTTTGTGCGTAACGGTCACTGGGAAGAACGGCCGCAGTCTGGCGCTTCGCCCATTCTTTACCGTGGCAAAAGAAGGACAGGGGCACGGCGATTTAGCGGGAAGCCCCGTTCACCCTTCTTTGCCGCGCGGGGAGTCTTGTGCTCGCCCTAAAGGGCGAGGAACTATTCCGCTTCTTCCTTCCGGGCTGCGGCTTCGGACGCAGGCTCGGGCGGCAGCGGATGCCAGAACGGCTTGATGCGGCGCAGACGGCGCACATTGCGGCGCAGCTTCGGCTCCTCGTCGGCGAGGCCGCGAAAATGCCAGCCAAGCACGAGCCCCGCGTCGCGCCCGACCTCGACGGCGTTGTTGCCGGTCGGCCGCGCAAGCTCGTTCATCAGCGCCTGCGCCGTGCACACGTCGTTGAGGTGGCCAAGCTCCTCCTGCAGCGGCTTGACGCGCCGCATCACCGCCTTGACCTCGCCGGCGTCATAGAGCGGCCCGAGGAACTCGATCACATAGCGCAGCTTCTTCAAAGTAATGCGCAGCTGATGGCGCTCGGCGAGCGACTGCTTCTTGAAACCGCGACAGCGCTTTCTGACCTGGCGCCAGCGCCGCTCGATAAGGCGCGGCGCCACGTCGGAGATCGGGAGAAAAAGCGGCGCCGATTCTTCCGATGCCTTTTGCTCGCGCCAGCCTCGCGTCTCGAACCAGCGCGCGAGGCGCAAGGTCGCGGCGGCATAGCGGTGCGAGCCGATCGCTTCCTTGGCTCCGTCGTAGGCGGTACGGCGACGGCGTTTTGCCGCGTCGACGAGACGCTTCAGGTCCGCGTCCTCCGGCAGCGCGTCGCGCACGGGCCGCAGCAACCCGGTCGTGAACGCATCCCAGTTGCGCGCGGCCCCGAGGCTCGAGGCAAGCCATTTCAGCTCCTCGCGCGCCTGGCGGTAATCATCTGGAGGAAGCGCCGACTTGACCGCGGCAAGCGCCGAGCGCAGGCGGCGAAGCGCCACGCGCATCTGGTGGAACGCCTCGCCCTCGCCAGCCAAGGCCGCGGGCTCGTAGCGCAAGAGCTGACCGATGCACTCGCGGCCCATCGCCTGGAGCACCGCCTCGACCGTCATGCCCGGCGCGATCGCGAACGGCTTCGCGCGCGCCGCTCCGGTGTCGGCGCCGGCGAGCCGGTAGCCGCGATCCGATTGGCTGCGCGTCTCGATCCGGAGCGGCGCCACATCGAGAAGCTTCAGCGCCATGTCGTAGAGCGCGGCCGGCTCGCCGCGCTTCAGCGCGAGCCCGACCTCGCAGAGCGGCTCGTTGGCGCCGCCGGCCTCGGCGCGGATCTCGCCCTCATCGAGCACGGCCGCGATCTCGACCGTGGGATCGCCGTCGACCGTGAACCGCGTGCGGCGCAGGTCGGTGTGGAAGAGCGGGTGCAGCTCATCCTCGGCGACGACCGCGGCAAGCCGCGGGCCGGATTCGGGCGCGGCCCGGTCCGGGCGGTCGCCGGCGATCGGATCGCGCCACTCCTCGCCGGGACCGCCATTGCCGCCGCGGTCGGCCAAGGCCTGCACGCGGCGCTGGTCCTGCGCTTCGATGGCGAGGCTCAGATGGTTCTGCCTGAGCTTCAGGTCGGCGGAGTCGAAATAGGTGCTGGTGACGTGCGACGGCGGTGAAGCGCCATTGCCGCCGCGCTCGGCCAAGGCGAGTTTCAATGCCGGAAAGTGCCGGGGGGATGTCACAAGCGTCAATTCGAGCTCAGTCACGGCGGGCCCCATGCAACAGGCCTAATTTTACAGTTTCATGACAGCGGGCGCTAGACGGGCTGTCGCAATACGCTTCTTCTATCCCCGCGCACGCTCGACTTCGTCTTTCAAATGACCCCAGATGCCGTACACGATCTCGCCGTAGCGCGGATCGTGGCGCAGCTCGAGAACGCTGCGCGGGCGCTCCAGCGGCACGTCGATAATGGTCTTGGTCCGGCCGGGGCCCGCCGTCATCACCATGATCTTGTCGCCCAAGGTCACGGCCTCGTCGACGCTGTGAGTGATGAACACCACGGTCTTCTTGTCGGCTTCCCAGATGCGCAGCAACTCCTGGTGCAGGATGGTCCGGTTTTGTTCGTCCAGAGCGGAGAACGGCTCGTCCATCAGCAGGATATCGGGGTCGTTGGCGAAGGCGCGCGCGATCGAGACACGCTGGCGCATGCCGCCCGAGAGCTGATGCGGATAGAGATGGGCAAAGCGCGTGAGCCCGGTGCGGTCAAGCCAGTGCCTGACCGCGCGCTCGGTCTCGTCCTTGCCGGCGCTACGCATGCGCAGGCCGTAGGCCGTGTTGTCCCACACCGTCATCCACGGGAAGATCGAGTCGCCCTGGAACACCATCGAGAATTGCGGCCGGCCGCGACTCGGGTCGGAGACCTCGACCGTGCCGCTTGTCACCTGCTCGAGCCCGCCGAGGATGCGCAGGAGCGTCGTCTTGCCGCAGCCCGACGGGCCGACGATAACGAAGAACGTGCCCTCGGCAATGTCGATCGACACGTCCTCGATCGCTCGCATCCCGCCGAAATGCTTGTGCAGGTTGCGGATGCCGATCTTGGCGGACGCCAGGGGCGCGCGTGGCGCGGCGGTCAAGCGTCCGTCTTCCACGGGATGAGCCAGCGTTCGAGTTCATTGAGGGCGAGCGTCATCACGAAGCCGATAATGGCGATGACGAAGAGCCCGACATACATGCGCTCGACGGAAAACGTCTCCCACGCGCTCCAGATCATGTAGCCGATGCCGCTTTTGGCGCCGACCATCTCGGCGATGGCGATGAGGATGAGGCCGAGCCCGGCTCCGAGCTTCACGCCGGTCATGATGAAGGGGAGCGCGCCCGGGAGCGCGATGGTGCGAAAGGTCGCCATGCGATTGGCGCGAAAGCTCTTGCCGACGTCGAGATAGACGCGGCTGATCTGTAAGACGCCGGCGGTCGAGTTGATGGCGATGGGATAGAACACGCCGATCGCCACCATCATCACCTTCGACATCTCGCCAAGGCCGAAGATGAGGAGGATGAGCGGCAGGATCGAGCTTTTCGGGATGGGATATGTGGCGGCGATGAGCGGGTCGACGAAGGCGCGGATGGGCCGCGAGATACCCATGACGATGCCGAGGATGAGGGCCGGAATGCCGCCCAGGAGGAAGCCGAAGAAGAGACGCTGGAGGCTGATTGAGGTGTCGGTCCACAGCTCGCCCGTTTGCGCCGTGGCGACGAGCGCGCGCAGGATTGAGGAAGGCGCCGGGAAGAAACGCGTGTCGATCGCGCCCAGCTGCGCCGCAAGCTCCCAAGCGAGCAGCAAACCCACGGGTGACGCGACGGAGATAATGCGGTCGCGGCGCTTTTGCGCGACGCGCTTTCGCTCGCCCAGATCGGTTATGGCAATGGCCGCCATCGGCACCTCCCACGCGCTTTTCTTCGGGCGGCCGCAGCATAGCCGAGACCCCGCCATTCGCGAAGCCGCGCGCATTGCCGCGTCATGGTAAAGTTAATTTGAGGCGGCTGAGGAACCTAGGCGGATGGCGACGAAAGCATGGGCGCGGCGCGCGATCGGCCTCCTGGTCGGAGCGGGAGTGAGCATGATGACGGCGCAAGCGACGCGGGCCGCGGAAATCACGGTCCTCACCACCTTGAACATCAGGCCGGCGCTCGACGATCTGCGCCCGCTGTTCGAGCACGCGACCGGCCACACCATCACCTTCATCTCGCAGGGCGCGGCCGCAACCCAAGCCAAGGTCCAGGCAGGCGTGCCCGCCGATGCGCTCATCCACGCGCGCACGACGATCGAGGCACTCTTGAAGCAGGGCCTCATCAAGCCCGGCTCGATCATCGACATCTCGCATTCCTCGATCGGCGTCGTGGTGCGCGCGGGCGCGCCGAAGCCCGACATCGCCACCGACGAGAAGTTCCGGCGCGCGCTCCTCGCCGCTCCCTCTCTTGCCTATCCCGATCCGTCACAGGGAAGCCTCGGCGGCAACTACCTCGCCGCGCTCTTCGACAGCTGGGGCATCACTGACGCCTTGAAGCCGAAGCTCAAGCTCGCGGGCGGCGGCGCGCCCGCCGCCGAGATGGCGGCGCGCGGCGAGGTCGCGCTGGCGCTGAACCAGGTCGCGGAGTTCATGTCGGTGAAAGGCATTGCGTTCGTGACGCCGCTGCCGCCGGCGCTCACGCGCCAGGTGATCATGTCCGGGGCGCTTTTGCCCGGCGCGCGCGAGGCCGGCCCCGCGGCGGCGTGGCTCCAATTCCTGCGCTCGCCCGAAGCGGCGAAGGCGCTCCGCGCGCACGGGATGGAGCCCTGAGCCGCCGGCGATATAATTCCAGCGATGGCCGGCTGGACGCTCGAGGACATCCCGTGGCAGCGCTTCGATCGCGCGAAGGTCGATCCCGCGCTGCTGCGCCTCGTCAAGGCTGCGAGCCTCGTCGAAGCAAACGGCGCAGATTACGCGCACTATCTCTGCAGCGTCTTTGCCGACGACGCCGAGTTCCAAGCCGCGGCGCGGCATTGGGGCGCGGAAGAGACGCAGCACGGGCAGGCGCTCGGCCGCTGGGCCGCGCTCGCCGATCCCGCCTTCGATCACGAGGCGGCGCGGCAGCGCTTCACGCAAGGATTCCGTGTGCCGCTCGACGCACAGCGCTCGGTGCGCGGCTCGCGCGCGGGCGAGCTCGTTGCGCGCTGCATCGTCGAGACCGGCACGAGCTCCTATTACAGCGCGCTCGGCGAAGCCGCGGCCGAGCCGGTTCTGAAAGCGATCTGCGCTCATATCGCGGCCGACGAGATCCGCCACTACCGGCTCTTCCGCGACCATCTCGAGCGCTATCTCGCGCGCGAGCGGATCGGCTTGTGGCAGCGTTTGCGTATTGCGCTGGGGCGCATCGCCGAGAGCGAGGATGACGAGCTTTCCTTCGCCTATCACGCCGCCAACGAGGGCGCTGCGCCCTATGATCGGGCGCATGCGGCGCGCGAATATGGCGGCCGCGCGGCGGCGCTCTACCGCCGGCATCATGTCGATCACGCGGTGGCGCTCGTCTTCCGCGCGGTGGGATTGAAGCGCGGCGGCGCGCTCGGCGCGCTCGCTTCCGGCCTCGCCTGGCGCATCCTGCGCCGGCGCGCGGCCCGCCTTGCGGCATAGGAGGCCCCATGTCCTACACGATCGCGCCGCTGACCCCGCATACGGGCGCGGAGGTGACAGGCCTCGACTTCACGCGCACGATCGACGAGGAGACGCGCGCGGCGCTCGCCCGCGCCTTCGCCGAGCGCCACGTCCTCGTCATGCGCGGGCAGAATTTCTCGCCGGACCAATTCAAGGCGGCGGCGCAGCTTTTCGGCGAGCTGCAGCCGCACGACAAGAAGGAACGCCACGTACCGGGCCACCCCGGGCTCGATTATGTCTCGAACGACGAGATCATCGACGGGCGCCGCATCATCCCGGGCGAAACCTTCCACACCGACCACTCGAACCATCCGCGCCCGCCCAAGGCGACGACGCTGTTCGCGGTCGAGCTTCCGTCGTCGGGCGGCGACACGCAGTACGTCAACATGCACGCGGCCTATGACGACCTGCCGGCCGACATGAAGGCGCGCATCGCGGGCTTGAAGGCCATCCACGTCTATCAGAGCAAGTACAGCCCGCGTCCGCTCGCGCCGCTGACGACAGCGAGCCGCAGCACGCTGCCGCCGCCCGGACTCCATCCGCTCGTCCACACTAATCCGGAGAACGGGCGGAAGGCGCTCTATCTCAACCCCGTGCGCATCGAGGGAATCGTCGGCATGGACGATGCCCAGGCGCTCAAGCTCGTCGAAGCGCTGATGCAGCACGCGACGCAACAGAAATACGAGTACCGGCATGCCTGGCGCCGCGGCGACTGGATCATGTGGGATAACCGCAGCGTCATGCACCAGGCCAATCCCGACTACGACATGAACGAGCGGCGCTATCTTTATCGCCTCATGCTGAAAGGCGCGGCGCTGGTGTAGGGGCCGCGTGACTCCAAACCCTCTCCCCTCCGGGGCGAGGGTGATCCAGCGTTTTCGTGGATGAGATCGCAACGACAGCCAGAGAAGCGCCGCGAATTCGGGCGGCGCTGTCCCGCAGGTGCAATAATCCTCAGACCGTGACGATCCGATCGAGGTGAAGCTGCCAGTTGGCGCGATGGCCCGCGCCGGCGCCGGGAGCTTCGCCCGAGAGCCAGATACCGGTTCGCTTGCCTTCCCATTCGGCGGGCAGAACCATGCCGCGGACGAAACGCGTCGCGATCTGGCGCGAGCCCCAGGCCACCACCGTATCCGATCCGGTCTCCCACCACGCATCGCCCGGCATGAGGTCGCGAGCGGATTCGGCGTCTTGCTGCACGTTGAATGTGCCTTCGAGCAGACACCGAATGCCGGGGCCAGGATGCTGATGGCGGTCAGCGACGTGTCCTGCCGGCGAACTGACTTGATCGAGCCGGAGGACCCAGCGCGTTCCCGCCGCCATGGCCAGCGTGGAAATGACCCGCGACATCCTGAGGCTCGATAGAACGCCCTGGCCCTGGTGGAGCGCCGGACCCAAGTTGGGCGGAACGAGATCCCATCGCCAAAGCTGACTCCATTCGTCCGACGCCGTCAGACCGAGGGGCGCGTCGCAATAGGTCGTCTCGCCGGCCTTCATCGTCTGTCCGTTGATGGTGACACGGCCGTGCCGGACATAGAGGAGGCGATGCGCGCCCGGGAGCGGCGCGGCCGTCGCGCCGCCCGCGGCAATCTGGTCGTGGTAGAAATTCAAGGCAAAAGGCATCGCGCTGTCCTCCGTCCGGATGCGGTCACATCATGGCCAGGACCAATTATTGCGATGTTCTCGCCCTGGCGCACCCCGATCGTGCGACGCCGTCTCCCCGCGCAATCGTCGATCAGGATTGCAAGAGCGCCGCGAACTCATGCAGCACCGCCTCGTAGAGCGCGCGCTTGAACGGCACGATGCCGCGAAGGAGATCGGCCGGCGGCAGCCAGCGCCAGGCGTCGAACTCGGGCTCATGCGTCGCGATGTTGATGTCGCTGTCGCTGCCGAGAAAGCGCAGCGCGAACCATTTCTGCTCCTGGCCGCGATAGCGCCCGTTCCAAACCTTGCCGTGAAGCGCGGCCGGCAGCTCGTAGCGCAGCCATTGGCGGCTCTCGGCGAGGAATTCGGCCTTGGCGGTGCCGACCTCTTCCTCGAGTTCGCGCAGCGCCGCCGCGCGCGGCGTCTCGCCCTCGTCGATGCCGCCCTGCGGCATCTGCCACGCATCCGGCGTATCGATGCGGCGCCCGGTGAAGACGTAGTTGCGGCGGTCGAGCAGCATGAGGCCGACGCCGCGGCGATAGGAGAGCGGCTCGCTCATTGCGCCGCCGGCAGCTTCTGCCGTGTCGCGACCGCCGTCGCGGGCGCGAGCGCCAAGCCCTTGCCTTGGAGCGAGCCGGTCCAGGCGAGGATACGGTCGAGCGTCACCGGGTAGAGCGCGCCCAGGCCGAGTGCGGCGCCGTCCTGTTGCGCTACGCCTTCGAGATCGGCGAGCGACTTGTCGATCGCCTGCTGCGACGGCTCGCGGTCGAGGTGGCGGTCGGTGATCGCCCAGGCCATGCCGAGCGCGGGGCCGAGCGCCGCGAGCACGCCCTCCTGTGCGCCGTGATCGTCGATGAAATAAAGCCCGCGCGACTTCAGCGCCTCGAGCACCGGCTCGAGGCTGGCGCGGTCGGTGGCGAAGCGGCCGCCCATGATGCCGACGAGCCCGACATAGTTCGTGCCGCGCGACAAGACCCAGCGCAGGCGCTCGAGATTCTTCTCGGGCTCGAGCGAGGTGAGGAGCGTCTTGGGACCGGGGTCCTGCGTCGGGTAATCCGGCGGCTCCATCGGCAGGCCGAGCATGACTTCGTGACCGGCACGGCGCGCGGCGGCGATCCAGCCTTCGAGGTCGCGCGCGTAAGGGCTGAAGGCCAGCGTCACCTCGGGCGGAAGACGCATGATCGCGTCGCTGGTCGTCGTATTGTCGAGGCCGAGCCCGCCGACGACGAGGGCGACACGCGGGCGCGCCTCGGCAGCGTCGAACTTCCGCGCGTAGACCTGCCACGGCTGGCGCCCGTCAGCAGCGATGACCGGCAGCGGCCCGTCGGGGCTGTCCTCGATCAACGCCTTGTCGGGCGTGGCCTCGGCGCCCTGCCCGCCGGACCCGGCGGCGAGCTTCACCTCGACGCTCACCGGCGTGGAATGGAGCGAGTGCCGATCGAGCGTCGCCGCGGCGACGATCGCCGCCATCGCCGCGACGCCCGCCGCCGGCACGATCCAGGCGAGGCGCCCGCCCTGGGCGTTGTCGCCTTGCGCTTCGTCCGGCAGGCTCAATGGGCCGACTGATGCGCGAAGAGCGCGATGCCGCGCAGCATGTCGACCGCGCGGGCGAGCTGATAATCCTCGGCCGTGCCAAGCACGTTGGGATCGACCCCGTCCTCGCTCGGCGCCGCCGCGGGCGTGGTGCCGGGCGGCACGTTGGGCGTGCGCGCGCTCGTGTCGGCAGGCTTGGCCGCGGGCGCGGGCGGCGCCCCTGGCGCGGTCGGATCGGTGTTCCTGAGTGCGCCGCGCAGATCGGCCTCATGCATCACCTCGCCCTGCGCCACGCGCTCGATCTTGGCCGGCTCGACGACGATGTCGGGCTCGATGCCCTTCGCCTGGATCGAGCGGCCCGACGGCGTGTAGTAGCGCGCCGTGGTCAGGCGCATGGCGCCGTGGCCGGGGAGCTGGATGATGGTCTGCACCGAGCCCTTGCCGAAGGAGCGCGTGCCCAACAGCACGGCGCGGTGATGATCCTGCAAGGCGCCGGCAACGATCTCCGAGGCCGAGGCCGAGCCGCCATTGATGAGCACGACCATCGGCAAGCCGCTGGTGAGGTCGCCCGGCGGCTGCGCGTTGTAGCGCTGCGCGTCCTCGGCATGGCGGCCGCGGGTCGAGACGATCTCGCCCTGGCTCAGGAAATCGTTGGAGACGGCGACCGCCTGGTCGAGAAGCCCGCCCGGGTTGTTGCGCAGATCGAGCACGATGCCGGTGAGCTTGGTGCCGGCCTTGGCGCGTAGATCCTTGATCGCGTCCTTGACGCCGCTGTCGGCCTGCTCGTTGAAGCTGGTGATGCGGATATAGCCGACATCGCTGCCTTCGAGCTGTTCCTTCACTGATTGGATCTTCACGACCGCGCGCTTCATCGTGACGTCGAAGGGATCCCTGCCCTCGCGCTTGATCGTGAGCTTGATCTCGCTGCCCACCGGGCCGCGCATGCGCTCGACCGCGTCGTTGAGGCTCATGCCCTGGACCGGCTCGCCGTCGATCTGCACGACGAGGTCGCCCGGCTTCAGGCCCGCGTGCGCCGCCGGCGTATCGTCGATCGGCGAGACCACCTTCACCGTACCGTTTTCCATCGTGACCTCGATGCCGAGGCCGCCGAACTCGCCCCGCACCTGCACCTGCATGTCGCGGAAATTCTTGGCGTTCATGTAGCTCGAGTGCGGGTCGAGCGCGCTCAACATGCCGTTGATCGCGGCCTCGATGAGCTGCTCGTCCGACACGTTCTCGACATAGTCGGCACGCACGCGCTCGAACACCTCGCCGAAGAGGTCGAGCTGGCGGTAGGTGTCGGAATCCGACGGCTGCGGCGGCGTCGGAGGCTGATCGGCGGCGCGCGCCGCGGGCGCAAGGAGGAGGACCGTCGCGGCGGCCGCTATGAGAGAGGAACGCATCATCCATTTACCTTTTCAAGGCGCGTGGCAAGCCACGGCATGGGGTTGATCGGCTGGTTGTCGTGGCGCAGTTCGAAGTAGAGATGCGGCTTGCCCTCGCCGTCGGGCATCCGTCCCACCGGCTCTCCGGCGATCAGCGTTTGCCCTGCGCTGACGTCGATCCGGTCCAGTCCGGCCAGCAGCGAATGATATCCGTCGCCATGCGCGATGATCAAGATTTGCCCGTAGCTGCGGAACGGCCCGGCAAACGCGATCTGGCCGTCGAACGGCGCCACAACCACGGCGCCGGGCTCGGTTGCGAAGGTGAGGCCGCGGTTGGTGCCGCCATATTCGTCGGGCGCGCCGAAGCGCAGCACGAGCGTGCCCGAGGCGGGATAAGCCATGGCGCCGCGCGCCTCGGCGAAGGGGCGGACGCGGCGCGGCGCCGATGGATCGAGCCGGACCGGCGCCGGCGCGGTGACAGCGACGGTGTCTGCGGGCGCAGGCGCGATGTCGGGCGGGGCGGCCTCGGCCTCGTGCTTGCGTCGTTCGGCTTCGGCCTCGCTCTTGCGCCGCTCGGCATCGAGCCGCTCGATCAGCTCATGCAGACTCGCTGACTGCGCCGCGAGCGCGACGAGGCGCTTGCCCGTCTCGTCGGCGGTGCGCGTCGCCTCCTGCTGCAGCTCGCTCTTGCGGGCGATGAGGGCAGCGAGCGTGGCCTGCTCGCCGGCGAGGTCCGCGCGCTTCCGCGCCGCCTCGGCCTCGGCCGCCGACAGATCGCGCTCGGCCGTCTCGGCCGCGTCGATGTCGCGCCGCAGCGTGGCCGTGCGCGCCTCGAGCGGCGGCACCGCATGCGCCATGACGAGCGCGCTGCGGAGCGCGTCGACCGGCGTCTCGGGCGCCACCACGGCGAGCGCGGGCGGTGCGGCCGAGGCACGCAGTAGCGCCATCAGCAGCGCCGTCTCATGGCGGCTGTCGCGGTCGAGCGCCGCGCGCTTGTCGGCGGCCGTTGCCGCGAGCGCGCCGAGCCGGAGATTGGCGGCGGCGAGCGCCGCCTCGTCGGCTTGGGCGGCGCCGGCCGCCGCGATCGCCTGGCCGCGGAGATCGGCGATCTCGGCCGCAAGCGAAGCGGCCGCGCTCGTCGCGGCATCGTGCTGCGCCTGGCTTTGCTTCATTGCCTTGCCGACCGCATCGAGCTGTTGCTGCGGCGTGTCGTCGGCAAGCGCCGGAAAGATGAAAGCCGCCGCAAGAAGCGGCGCGAGGATTCGCAGCGCCTCAGGCCGTCGCACGCGAGGCTGCGCGAAGGAGCGAGCGGCCGGTCATGGCGCGCGGCTGCTCGAGGCCGAGGAGGGCAAGCAATGTCGGCGCGATATCGGCGAGCTTGCCATCGGCAATACCGGTGACGCCCGGCGGCGGGTTGACGAGCAGAAGCGGCACCGGGTTCGTGGTGTGCGCCGTATGCGCCTGGCCGGTCGTCTCGTCGCGCATCATCTCGACATTGCCATGGTCGGCAGTGACGAGCATCGCGCCGCCCACTTTGTCGAGCGCGGCGACAACCCGCCCGAGACAGGCATCGACCGTCTCGACCGCCTTGATCGCCGCGCTGAGATCGCCGGTATGGCCGACCATGTCGGTGTTTGCGAAATTTATGACGACGACGTCGAATTTCTTGCTCTCGATCGCCTTCACCAGCGCGTCGGTCACCTCGGGCGCCGACATCTCGGGCTTAAGGTCATACGTCGCGATCTTGGGCGACGGGATGAGGATGCGGCTTTCGCCCGGAAACTCATGCTCGCGCCCGCCATTGAAGAAGAAGGTGACGTGCGCGTATTTCTCGGTCTCGGCGATGCGGAGCTGGGTAAGCCCGGCATCGGCCACGATTTCGCCGAAAGTGTCGCTGAGCGGGTCGGGCGGAAAGAGCGTGGCAAGACGCTCGTCGAGCTCGGCCGAGTAGGAGCAGAGCCCGGCCGCGGCGGCAAAGCGCACCGTCTTCTCGCGCTTGAAGCCCGCGAAATTCGGATCGACCAGCGCCGTCATGATCTCGCGCACCCGGTCGGCGCGGAAATTGCCCATGAGGACGCCGTCGCCATCCTTCATGCCACGATAGTCGCCGATCACGGTGGGCGGCACGAACTCGTCGTTCTTGCCGGCACCATAAGCCTGCTCGACCGCGGCGAGAGCGTCCGCGGCATGCTCGCCCTCGGCCGAAACGAGCGCGCGATAGCCCTTCTCGACGCGGTCCCAGCGCTTGTCGCGGTCCATCGCGAAATAGCGCCCGCCGACGGTGGCGATGGCGACGCGTTTGGCGAGCTTCGTGTCGGCGAGGAATTTCTTGAGGAACCCCTCGGCGCTCTTGGGCGGCGTGTCGCGCCCGTCGAGGAAGGCGTGGACCGCAACGCCTATGCCGGCCGCGTCGAGCGCGCGCGCCAACGCCGCAATGTGGTCCTGGTGCGAATGAACGCCGCCCGGCGAGATAAGACCGAGAAGATGCGCGGTGCCGCCGCTTTTCTTGAGTGCCGCGATGAACCCCTGGAGCGCCTCGTTCTTCTCGAGCGCACCCTCGGCCACCGCCTTGTCGATTTTCGGCAGGTCCTGCATCACGACACGGCCCCCGCCGAGATTCATGTGGCCCACCTCGGAATTGCCCATCTGGCCGTCCGGCAGGCCGACGAAGCTCTCGCTCGCCTGCATATGGGCGTGCGGGAAGCGCGCCATGAACTTGTCCCAGTTCGGCGTCTTCGCGAGAAGGACGGCGTTGTCGGCGCGGTCGGCGCGCTCGCCCCAGCCGTCGAGAATGCAGAGAATGAGAGGACGGGGTCGCTGCGGCATATCGATTCCTGACGATTCCTTATACAGGGAACGGGGCGGCGCGCGATAGGGTCCGAGCCTTGCGCGACTCGTCACGCGCGATGGTAGGGATGGCCCGCTAGGATCTGCTGCGCGCGGTAGAGCTGTTCCAAGAGCATGATCCGGGCGAGGAGATGCGGCCAGGTCATGGCGCCGAGCGCGAGCCGGAACCGCGCCTTGGCCAGGACCGCGTCGGCGAGCCCCTCGGCGCCACCAATGAGGAAGGCGAGTTCCTCGGTCCCCTGCTCGCGCCAACGCTGCAGCCGGGCCGCAAACTCCTCACTGGAAAGAGACGTGCCGCCGCGGTCGAGTGCCACCGCGAACGCACCGCGCGGCAGGGCCTCGACAAGGAGCGCGCCCTCGCGCTCCTTGAGCGCGGCGGGCGGCAGACGGCGGCGCTCCTCGACCTCGCGGATGGCAACAGGCCCGGCGATGCGTTTCAGGTATTCGTCCGCCAGGTCGTGCATCGGCCCAGGCTTCAGCCGGCCGACGGCGATGATCGCGAGCCGCACCTAGGAGGCGGATGCGCTGGGTTCGGCGAAGTCGACGCCCCACATCTTCTCGAGATTGTAGAAGGCGCGCACCTCGGGCCGGAAAATGTGAACGATGAGATCGCCGGCGTCGATCAGCACCCAGTCGCCGTAGCGCAGGCCTTCGACCGCGGGCCGGCAGCCCGCCGCCTTCACCGCGGTGACGACGCGCTCGGCCAAGGCCGCGACCTGGCGCTGCGAGCGGCCGGTCGCGATCAGCATGTGATCGGCGATGGTGGATTTGCCGGCGAGGTCGATCGCGACCACGTCTTCGGCCTTGCCGTCTTCGAGGGATGCCTGGGCGAGCGCGAGCAGATCGCGCGTCTCCGCTGGTTTCGTACGCGGCTTCTTGCTGAGCGGTATGGGCATCACCTCGTGTTTTTGCGCGCCGGTCGCGCAGGGCTTTTGTTGCGCGCCACGCGCGCGTTTTTGTTACGCGCGCCGCGCACGGGGCCCCGCAGCCTCGTTCGCAGCGCCGTGCCGGAACTCGGCTCGAGCGCCACCCAGAAGAACGCCCAAGCCGGCGGTTTCATCTCGGCAAGGCGCCGCGCCGCCGCGGGCGGCAACCGGGCCCGGGCGAAGCGCTGCGCCGCAACGCTCGCCAAGCCCTTATGACAATAGGTAGGCCGGGCGAACACCGCAACCGGCACGCGCAAGAAAATCTCGGGCCAGCGCTTCCAGCGCGGCAGCTGCGGCAGAATGTCGGCGCCCATGAGCCAGACGAAGCGCGTCGCGGGAAAGCGCGCGGCCAAGGCGCGCAAGGTATCGACCGTGTAGCGCGTGCCAAGCCGGGCCTCGAGATCGACGACAGCGATCCTCGGATGCCGCGCGAAGGCGCGCGCGGCCGCGAGCCTTTGCGCGAAGGCGCCCATGCCGCGCGCGGGTTTCAGCGGATTCTGCGGCGAGACGAGCCACCACACCGCGTCGAGATCGAGCCGCTTCAGCGCCTCGAGACTGATATGGCGATGGCCGCTATGGGCGGGATTGAACGAGCCGCCCAACAGCCCGACGCGGCGTGGCGGCTTCTTGCCGAGGCCGAGCCCGGTCGTTGCGTCGGTCAGGGGCGCACCTGGCCGTTGCCGCGGACGACGTACTTGTAGGTCGTGAGCTGCTCCGCGCCGACGGGACCGCGCGGCGGCAGGCGGTTCGTCGAGATGCCGATCTCGGCGCCCATGCCGAACTCGCCGCCATCGGCGAATTGGGTCGAGGCATTGACCAGCACGATCGCGCTATCGACCTCGGCGAGGAAGCGCTCGGCGCTTTCCTTGTCCGCCGTGACGATCGCATCAGTGTGGTGCGAGCCGTAGCGGTTGATGTGCTCGACCGCGCCTTGAAGCCCATCGACCACGCGCACCGAGAGGATGGCGTCGAGATATTCCGTCGTCCAATCGGCCTCGGTCGCAGATCCTGCGGCGGGATCGAGTGCGCGCACAGCCTCGTCGCCGCGGATTTCGCAGCGCGCTTCATGCAGGTCGGCGAGGATGGGCGGCAGGTGCGTCTTTGCCACGCTCTTGTCGACGAGCAGGGTCTCGGCCGCGCCGCAAATGCCGGTGCGGCGCATCTTGGCGTTGAAGACGATGCGCCGTGCCGTCTCGAGATCGGCGGCGCCATCGACATAGACGTGGCAGATGCCCTCGAGGTGCGCGATGACGGGGATGCGGCTCTCGCGCTGAACGCGCTCGATCAGCGAGCGGCCGCCGCGCGGCACGATCACGTCGATCGTATCCGTCATCGTCAGCATGTGGCCGACCGCGGCGCGGTCTCGCGTCGGCACGAGCTGCACCGCGTCTTCGGGGAGGCCGCACGACGCGATCGCGCGCCGGAGCGACCCGGCGATCGCGGTCGAGGAATGGAAGCTCTCGGAGCCGCCGCGCAGAATCACGGCGTTGCCGGCGCGGAGGCAAAGTCCGCCGGCATCGGCGGTGACGTTGGGGCGCGACTCGTAGATGATGCCGATGACGCCGAGCGGAATGCGCACACGCGCGATGTCGAGCCCGTTGGGCCGGGTCCAGCGCTCGAGCACGGTGCCGATCGGGTCGGGGAGATCCGCCACTTCCTCGAGCCCCTGCGCCATCGCGGCGACGCGCTTGCCGTCGAGCGCGAGGCGATCGCGCAGCGCGGCCGAAAGCTCGTTCCCCGCGGCCACAAGGTCGCGCGCGTTGGCAGCAAGGATTTTCGGCTCGTCGGCACGGATCGCCGCGGCCGCGGCCTTGAGCGCCGCGGTCTTGGCAGCGGCCGGCACCCGCGCGAGCTTCTGGGCCGCCGCGCGCGCGCGCACACCCAGCGCCTGCATCTCGCGCTCGAGCTCCAAGCCGGTCATATCCGTCTTGCTCTTCACGATGATAAGTTTAGCGGGTTTGGCGGAGTTTGGCATGTCGCGGTCCGAACGGCTTCTTGCCCTCCTGCAAGCGCTGCGCCGCCGGCGCCGGCCAGTGAGCGGCGGCGCGCTGGCCGAAGAGCTCGGCGTCAGCCTGCGCACGCTCTATCGCGACATCGCGAGCCTCAAGGCGCAAGGCGCCTCGATCGAGGGCGAACCCGGCTTCGGCTACGTCTTGCGGCCGGGCTACATGCTGCCGCCGCTTATGTTCTCGGCCGACGAGATCGAGTCGCTGGCGCTCGGCTCGAACTGGGTCGCGCAGCAAGCAGACGAGAGGCTTGCCATGGCGGCCCGCGACGCGCTCGCCAAGATCGCGAACGTGCTGCCGCCGGATTTGCGAAGCGAGCTCGAATCCTCGGCACTTCTTGTTGGTCCGGGCGCGCGCGGCAAGGCCGGAAGCGTCGATCTCGGCGTTATCCGCCAGGCGATCCGCGCCGAGCACAAGCTCGACCTTGCCTATCGCGGGAGCGACGACGCCGTCACCGAGCGCGTCGTGTGGCCGTTCGCGCTCGGCTTTTTCGAGAGCGCGCGCATCGTCGCGGCGTGGTGCGAGCTGCGCAAGGGCTTTCGCCATTTCCGCACCGACCGGATCATCCGCGCCACCGCCTCGGGGGCGCGCTATCCGCGCCGCCGCCATGCCCTTCTGAAGGAGTGGCGGGCAATCGAGGGGATTCCGCTGCCGCCCTGACCCTGCTGACGGAAGCTGACATGCGGCGGGCATAGGCTTCGCTCACACGGGACCAGGGGATCGGACATGACCGGATACTGGATCGTCATCGCCTCGGCGGAGCACGTGCGCAACGGGCGCGCCGGAAATTTCATGCAGGCCTGCCACGGCAAGGTCGCACCTTTGCGCCGCATCCAGCCAGGCGACGGCGTCGTCTGCTACTCGCCGACCGCGACGTTCCGCGGCGGCGACCGGCTGCAAGCCTTCACCGCGATCGGCACCGCCACGGAAGGCGCGCCCTACCAGGTAGAGATGGCCCAAGGCTTCCGGCCGTTTCGCCGCAACGTCGCCTGGGTTCCGTCGCGCGAGGCGCCCATTGCGCCGCTCCTCGACAAACTCGAACTCACGGCCGGCAAGCGCAACTGGGGCTATGCCTTCCGCTTCGGACTTCTCGGCATAAGCCCGCACGATTTCGCGCTGATCGCGCGCGCGATGGGCGTGGAGAAGCTGCGTCCCGCCGCGTGACAGGCGATGGACGGGCGATGGACGGGCGCGGCAATCGGGGCCACACTAGCTCCAAGCGAATTGCGGGAGCGCGGCCATGGCACGGATCCTCTTAACCAACGTCAAAGTCTTCGACGGCACCGGCGCGGCGTCGTATCCGGGCGAAGTGCTGGTCGAGGGCAACCGCATCGAGGCCGTGCGCAAGGCGGGGCAGCCGCCGCTCGAGCGCGGCGGCGCGGAGATGGTCGATGGCGGGGGCGCGACGCTCATGCCCGGCATGGTCGAATC
>DATIXQ010000084.1:0-24142 GCA_035518375.1 Allostellaceae bacterium
CCATCGCTTCGGCTGGAGGATGCGGAAGAAGCCCGCCTCCTGCATCTCGGCGATCGTTTCCTTGGGCAAAAAGCGCTGCGCCTCGGCCGCAGGCGCGCGCTCGGCCAAACGCGGAACCATGGCGCGCGCGCGGCGCAACAGCTCTTGGGGTTCGGGAATGGCGATCGTGGCTGTATCCATGCGCCGACTCTATGCCCGCGCGGGAACCGGCGTCAATGAAGGGGGCTCAGCTACAACATCCCCACGACCGCGCCGCTCATGCAGGTGGCGAGCGTGCCGGAAAGGATCGAGCGCAGGCCCAACTCGACGATCTCGCGCCGCCGCTCGGGCACCATCGCACCCATGCCGCCAAGAAGAATGCCGAGGCTGCCGAAATTGGCGAAGCCGCACATCGCGTAAGTGAGGATGAGGCGCGTGTGCGGGCTCAGCGCGCCCTGCGGCAGATGCGCGAGATCGACGTAAGCAATGAACTCGTTGAGGACGGTCTTCGTCCCCATGAGTTGGGCCGCCTGGTGGATGTCGGCGTCGGGAACGCCGATGAGCCACATCACCGGCTCGAAGAAGAAGGCGAAGAGGCGCTGCAGCGTGATGGGCGCGCCCGCGACGTCGGGCAAAAGCCCCAGGACCATATTGAGGAGCGTCACAAGCGCCACCAGCACGACGAGCATGGCCGTGATGTTGGCGATGAAGACGATGCCGTCGCCCGTGCCCCTGGCGACGGCGTCCATGGTGCTGACCGGCGGATTGGTGATCTCGAGATGCGCCTCGGCCGCCGCATCCGGGCGGAACGGGATCATGAGCGCGGCAAGCGCGAGCGCCGCAGGCGTCGAGATGATGGCGGCGGCGAGGATGTTGCCCAGCGCATCGGGCACAACGGGGCCCAGGATCGACGCATAGAGCACCATGACGGTGCCGGCGATCCCAGCCATGCCGCAGCTCATGAGCGCGAACAATTCGCCGCGCGCCATGCGCAGGAGATAGGGCCGGATGAGGAGCGGCGCTTCGATGTGGCCGACGAAGATATGGACGGCGGCGCCAAGGCCCAACGGACCGCCGACGCCGGCCGAGCGCCGCAGCACCCAGGCAAAGGCGGCGACGATGCGCTGCAAGACGCCCCAATAGAAGAGCAGCGTCGCAAGCGCGCTGATGACGAGAACGAGCGGCAAGGCGCGGAACGCGAAGATGAAGGACCCGCCGGGGCTGGTCTCGGTGAACGGCAATGGGCCGCCGCCGAGATAGCCGAACACGAACCCGGTGCCGGCGTCGGTCGCCTTCTGCAGCGCATCGACGCCGTCATTGAGCAGAAGGAATGCCTGCGCCGCCGGCGGGAAGCGCAGGAACGTCACAGCCAGGCCGAACTGCAAGAGCACGCCGGCGATGACAACGCGCCACGGCACGCGATAGCGATCCTCGCTCAGCGCCCAGGCGAGGAGCAGCAGCGCAGCGATTCCGAGCAGCCCGCGCGGCATGCGGCGCGGCTACGACAGCGGCGTGATGTAGCGGCGGTCGATGATGACGTCGCCGCCGATGGTACCCTTCACCATGCCCTGTGCCTTGTACCAGGCGAGCTGCCGCAGCACGTCCTCGACATCGAGGCGCCCCTCGGGGTCGATGTAGGGCAGGCTCGCGCCCGCGTCCTCCGGGTTCTGGTTGGCGCCCTTCGCGACAATGGCGAGAATCTCCGCCTCGTTCGGGCCCTTGCCCGGCTTGCCGCCCGGCGTGAACGCGTCGTAATAGTCGCGCGCGCCCTTCTTGAGCGCGCCCAACGCCTTCCCGATCATGTCGCGGCGCTCGTTGGCGGTCTTCGTCGAGACGATCGTGGCGACGAGCTGATAGGGCGCGACATCGCCGATATAGCCGAGCAGCTTCGCCTCCTTCTGCGCCAGCACGGGCACGGCCGTATTGCCCGGCATCATCGTCGAATCGACCTGCCCGCCGACGATGGCGGCGGCAAGATTGGCGATGGTGGCCAACGGCTGGATGCGCACGGTCTTGACGTCGAAACCGAATTTTTCGGCGATGAGGCCCAAGGCGTAATGCGGCGGCGAGCCGATTTGCGACACGCCGAAGGAATGGCCGGGCAGGTTCTTGAAATCATGGAGGCCGCCGTCCCAGGCGTGGTTCGAGACGAGGAACGGCTGGTAATGGAAGCCCGGCGTCTCGCGTGCGCCGCCGCCGACGATGCGCAGCACGCCCTGGCTCGCGAGGCCGTAGAAGCCGCCCGTGAGGCCGGTATAGGCGATGTCGATGTCGCCCGAGGCGGCGGCGATCGAAATGGGCTGCGCCGACTCGAAGAAGACGATCTGGGCATCGAGCCCGGCAGCCGTGAAATAGCCCTTGGCGTCAGCGATGAAGACCGGGCCGGTGCCGGTCGTGTGCAGCGCGCCGATCTTGATCGTGTCGGCTGCCTGCGCCGCGCCGGCGAAGAACGCGGCCAGGGCCGCCGCCAGCAGAAGTCGCTTCATCGTCCAGTCTCCCCCGTTGCGGCGCGATGATGGCATAGGGAGCGCGCCGCTGGCTATGATCGGCGCGTGGAAAGCCGCGGGGGCACCATGGATTATCCGACCCTTTCGCCGGGCGAGCGCGACCGGCGCTGGCAGCGCCTGCGCGACATGATGGCGGAGGACGGTCTCGACGCGCTCGTCGTCGTCGGCATCAAGGGACGCGAGCATTTCGAAGCCTATGTCGCCAACGAATATATCGAGGGCGTCGCGATCCTGCCGCGGCAGAGCGAGCCCGTGCTGCTCACGTGGCACCCGAAGATGGTGATCCGCCGCATGGGCGGGAAGACGGACCGCAGCCGGTTCTGGATCGACGACGTGCGCATCGGCAAGTACGGCCCCAACACCGCCGCGGTGCTGAAGGAGCGCGGGCTCGAGCGCGGGCGCATCGGTGTCGTCGGGCTCGAAGTGCCGGAGCCCGGCTGTCCCGAAGGGATCGTGCCCTATCCGATGTGGCGCGCCGTCATCGAGGGCTTGCCGCATGCCGAGTTCATCGACACGACGTGGCGGGTGCGCGCGATCATGGTCGAGAAGAGCGCGGAGGAGCAGGTCGTGCTGCGCCACTCAGCCGCGATCGGCGAGCGCGCCGCCGCGGCCATGCTCGAAACGGTGAAGCCGGGCGCGAGCGAGCATCGCATCTACGACGCCATACAGAGCGCCATCCATGGCGCGGGCGCGGTCCCGCGCGACCCGTTCCTCATCATGACGTGGGGGCGGGACGATCTCGGCTGGTTCGAGCCGCACTGGACCAGCGCCGGCGGCCCGCCGCGCACGATCGAGCCCGGCGACGTTGTCATGACCGAAATTTTCCCGGCCTATGCCGGGCTCGAGACGCAGCAGCAGATGTCGGTCGCGGTGGCGCCGGTCGAGCCCGTGGTCGAGGAGCTTGGCCGCACCGCGCGCCGCGCTTACAAGGCCGGGCTCGCGACGCTCAGGCCCGGCATCACGTTCGAGCAGCTTTGGAGCGCGATGCTCGAGCCGGTCCGCGCGCTCGGCGGCTGGACCTTGACGCCGATGGTGCACTCGCTGCCGCTTGGCTGGACCGGCGGCATGGGCTTCGCGCCCGAGCGCATGCCGGAGCATTTGCGCCGCTGGAACACGATGGGCGTCATCGGCCGCGAGCCGCTCGTCATCCGCCAGGGCATGAGCTTCGCGCTCGAGCCCAATGCCTGCCTCGGGCAGCGGCGCATGAATGTCGGCGGCAGCGTGCTGGTGACGGAGCATGGCGCCGAGGAGCTCAACCAACTCCCCAACCGCATGCACGTGGTCGGCTGAATGGATCCTGCTTCGTAATCCAGCTGTATTGAAATGCGGCTGCTCTCTAACCCTCTCCCCTCCGGGGAGAGGGAAGGGTGAGGGGGAATGGGCGACGGGCGTATGAGCGATTGCCCCCTCACCCGCCCGGCGCTCACGCGCCGTGCCGCCCTCTCCCCGGCGGGGAGAGGGTCATTCCAACTCGACGCATCTGGAATCTAGGGCAACCGTACGTCGCTCGCCCCTGGGTTCCCGCTTGCGCGGGAATGACGAATGGGGTGAATGGATCGGCCCTAGTCGCCGATCTGGACCTGGATGCTGTCGCCTTCGAGCCGCACCGGGAAGGTCTTGATGTCGCACTCGATCGGCGGACCCAGCCCTTTGCCGGTCTTCACCTCGAAGCGGCCGCCATGGAGCGGACACTCGATCACGTCGCCATCGACCCAGCCGTCGCTCAAATAAGCATAGGCGTGGGTGCACACGTTCTCGGTCGCGTAGATCGTGCCGTCGAGGTCGTAGAGCGCGATCTCCTTGTCCTTCGCCTGCACGCCGAGCACGTCGCCAGGCTTCAACGCCGAGCGTTGCGCGACTGTCACCCATTCACCTTTTTGGTCACTCATGTCCCACCCTTGTCTCCCGCGGGATATTGCAGAGGCGGGGCCATTTGGCAAGCCCGCGCCCTTGGGTCGCTTGCGGCGCTCGACGCCGATCTCTATACCTTTGGGCGATGAGACGCGTCGGCGCGATCGCGCTGGGATCGATCTTCGCCCTCCTCTCTTGCTGGGCCGCCGCGGCGGCGCCCGCGGGCGAAGTGCTGGCGATGGGCGGCCAATGCCTGCGCACCGCCGGCGGCCAGAGCACGCCGCTCAAGATCGGCGACCCGGTGTCGGTCGGCGACACGATCGACGTGCCGCCGGGGGCGAAGCTCAAACTCAGAATGGCGGACGGCAGCATCCTTGCCGCCGGCTCGGGCAGCCGGCTCGTGATCGCGGCCTATGCGTTGGGCGGCGACAGCAAGCGTGACGCCAAGATCGATCTCGCCTCGGGCCTCATCCGCGCCGTCGTGGCCTCGGTCGGCGAGCCGCAGAAATTCGAGGTCGATACCGCGACCGGCGTGGCGGCGGTGCGCTCGACCGACTGGTTCATCGAGGCGCGCCCCGGCTCGACCCAAGTGGGCGTGCTCGACGGCGTCGTGACGCTCGAAAGTGCCGCGACACAGCACTCGGTCCGCATCCCGGCGCGCTGGGGCGCGCGGGTCGAGGCTGGACGCGACCCAGTGCCGCCGCGCGTGTGGGCGTCGTCGGAATTCGACGACGTGATCCAACGCACCGACGTTCCCTGAAGGGCGCGCGTTGCGGCTGCTGCGCGGTACACGTGAGGCGGGGCTGGCGGTCGTTGCCGCCCTTCTGATCCTGGTCATTGCGATCCTCGATCTCTCGTCGACGCTGCGCGGCGCCGAGACTGCATCCTTCGATCTGCGCTTCCGCCTGCGCGGCGCGGAACCGCCCGGCACGCCGATCGCCATCGTCATGGTGGACGATGCGAGCCTCGCGGCGCTCGGCCGCTGGCCCTTGAGCCGCCACCTTTTCGCTGACGCGATCCGCCAGCTCCATCGCGACGGCGCGAAGCTTATCGTGTTCGATCTCCTGTTCGCGGAGCCCGATCGGCCGGTGCCAGCGGAACTCCAAGCAGAAGCGCGCAGGGCGGCCGCGCGGGCGGACGACAACGGCCTGCGCCAGTCGCTCGACCGGCTGGCAGGCGATGATCCCGATGGCGATCTCGCGGCGGCGATCCACGAGGCCGGCAACGTGCTCCTGCCGGTCGCGTTCAGCTTCACCGGCCCCGCCGGCAACGAGCCCGACGTGCTTGCGGCATCGGCCTTCCAGAGCTTCGATAGAAGCTCGATCGCGCCCGCCTTCCCGCTCGAGCCCAAATCCGCACTCTTGCCGGTGCCGCCATTGGCGGCGGCGGCAGCGGCGCTCGGCCACGTCGACCTCGCCTACGACCGCGATGGCGAGCCGCGCTACGACTATCTGGCGCTGCCGTTCGCCGGCGATTTCTTTCCGTCCCTGCCGCTGCGCGCGGCCGCGAGCTTCCTCGGCGTGCCGTGGAATGACGTAGCGCTCGCGCCCGGAAGCGGCGTGCGCCTCGGCACGCTCGACGTGCCGAGCGATCCCGGCATGCGGCTCCTCATCAACTACCGCGGGCCGCGCGGCACCTATCCCACCTATTCCTTCGCCGATGTCATGGCGGGCCGCGTTCCTGCCGGGGCATTCGCCGGCAAGATCGTGCTCATCGGCGCCTCGTTCCTCGGCAACGCCGACAGCAATGGCGCGCCCTTCGGCTCGACGCAGCTGCCGGGGACCGAGCGCATGGCGAACATCATCGACACGGTCCTCACCAAGGATTTCATCACCGAGATCACGCCGCCGCAGCTTGGCCCCGTCGTCATCGCCGTGGTGCTGCTCGCCTCGCTCTCGGGCCTCGCGATGGCGCACATGCCGACGCGCACCGCGTTCCTTGCCGGGCTCGGGCCCATCGCGATCTGGGCCTTCGCCGTGCAGTGGGCCTTCCTGCACGACGTCTGGCTGCCGTTCGTGGGGCCGGGCGCGGCGCTCGTCGCCGCGGCCATCAGCGTCATCATGTTCCGCTATTGGATCGTCGATCGCGAGGGACGCTATGTCCGCTCGGCCTTTCGCCACTATCTCTCGCCCGACATGGTGAACCTCCTCGCC
The DNA here is from genome assembly GCA_035518375.1 of Allostellaceae bacterium. Classification (GTDB taxonomy): domain Bacteria; phylum Pseudomonadota; class Alphaproteobacteria; order ATCC43930; family CGMCC-115725; genus DATJLY01. Next base: position 6,491 of record DATIXQ010000084.1, read on the forward strand.
GAGCAGCCGCATCGGCTGAAGCTCGGCGGCGAGACGCGCGCCATGACCATGCTGTTCTGCGACGTGCGCGGCTTCACCGCGATCTCCGAATCCTTCAAGTCGAACCCGCAAGGGCTGACCCAGCTCATCAACCGCTTCTTGACGCCCTTGACCGACATCATCATGTCGCGCGCCGGCACGATCGATAAATACATGGGCGACTGCATCATGGCGTTCTGGAACGCGCCGCTCGACGATCCGCGCCACGCCGACCATGCGTGCGAGAGCGCGCTTGCCATGATGCGTGCGCTCGACGGCGTCAACGCCATGCTCGAGGCCGAGGCGAGCGCGTCGGGCCGGCCGTCCCATCACTTGAAGATCGGCATCGGCATCAACACCGGCGAGTGCGTCGTCGGCAACATGGGCTCGGACCAGCGCTTCGATTATTCCGTGCTGGGCGATGCCGTGAACCTCGCCTCGCGGCTCGAGGGGCAGAGCAAGACGTACGGCGTCGGCATCGTGATCGGCGAGACGACGCGCGAGGCCGCACCCGATTGGGCGGCGCTCGAGCTCGACCTCATCGCCGTCAAGGGCAAGCGGGAGGCGGTGCGCATCTTCGCGCTTCTGGGCAACGCGGCGGTCGCCGCCGATCCCGCCTTCCGGGCGCTCGCGGCGCGGTTCGCGGCGATGCTGCACTGCTACCGCACGCAGGACTGGGCCGGCGCACGCGCGGCGCTTAACCAGTGCCGCGCGCTCGATCCGTCATTGGCCGAGCTCTACGCGCTTTACGACGAGCGCATCGCGCAGTACGAGAGCGACCCGCCGGGCCCGTACTGGGACGGCGTCTACGTCGCCGAATCGAAATAGCGGCGCCCTCGGGGGAACGGGCATGAGAACATTGGCGGCGGCGGCGATCCTCGCAATTTCGGCGGCGCCAGCGCTTGCCTACACCGACGCCGGCGACCGGCTCTTCCCCGCCACCATCCTCCTGCCGCAGATCGGCCCGTCCGACGACCTTTACATGACGCCGAGCACGATGCCGCTTTATGGCGCGAGCGGCGCGCACGACCGCCTCACCAACACCAGCGTCGTCTACAACAAGACCATCACCGAGCGCTTCTCGATGGGGATCGAGGATGGCTGGAACCAGCTTCAGCAGCCGGGCAGCGCCGGCGGCACCGCCTATGGCTGGCAGAATCTCGAGACCACGGCGAAGTACCTCGCCATCCTCGACCCCGAGCACGAATTCCAGCTCTCGCTCGGCATCGACCGCGAATGGGGCGGGACCGGCGCCAAGTCGATCGCGAACCCGGTCGGCGCCACCACGCCGCAGCTCTTGTTCGGCAAGGGCATGAACGAGCTGCCTTGGCCCGACCTCAAGCCCTTCGCCATCGTTGGCGCGTTCGGCTATCAGATCGCGGATGCGCACACGCGCGCCGATCAGATCCTGACCTCGATCGCGATCGAGTATTCGATCCCCTATCTCGAGGCGAAGGTGGCGGATGTCGCGCTGCCGGATTTTCTCCGCCGCGTGACGCCGATGATCGAGTTCCAATTCACCACGCCCGGCAGCCCCGCGCGCGGAGCGCAAAGCGCGGGTCTGATCGCGCCCGGCTTCAACTATGCCGGCGAAGGCTGGGAGCTCGGGCTCGAGGCGCTCATCCCGGCGACGAAGGGCGCCGGCAGCGGCCCCGGCGTCATCGCGCAGCTGCACTTCTCGCTCGACTATCTCTTCCCCGACACGATCGGCCGCCCGATCTTCGCGCGGCACTAGGCCCGTCGATTATCATTGCGAGCGAGAGCGAAGCAATCCCCGGCAGATTGCTTCGTCGCAGATGCTCCTCGCAATGACAGCAACGTCTTGAGATGTCGTTCCCGCGCAAGCGGGAACCCAGGGCAAGCGACGTGCCGCCACCCTGGACCCCCGCCTTCGCGGGGGTGACGGAGAACGAGGCGGGACTGTTGGTGAAGCGCCTTACCGCGCGAGATCCTGAAGCTTCACGGCCTTGTCGGCGAGGAGCGCGGGATCGACCGCTGTCCCGCGCTGGATGAGCATGCGGCCAAAGCGCATGTCGCGCGGCGCGTTGACGGTCGTCACCGCAACGGGCTTGCCGTCGGCGAGGTGGAAGACGGTGAAGCTGCGCTCGGCCGGCTCGCCGCGGAAGACGAGCTGGTCCCAACGATCGGGCGCGCCCGCCATCTGCAGGTTCATGTCGAACTGGTCGGTCCAGAACCACGGCACCTCGGCGAACGCTACCTCGCCGCCGGACATCACCTTGGCCACCGCGATCGCCTGGTTCTGCGCGTTCTGCCACGCCTCGAGGCGGATGTGGCGGCCGACGAGCGGGTTCAGATGGCGCGTCACGTCGCCCGCGGCATAGATGAGCGGATCGCTCGTACGGCCGAACTCGTCGACCTTGATGCCGTCCTCGACCGCGAGCCCGGCGGCCGCCGCGATCTCGGTGTTGGGCTGGGCGCCGATGCCCACGGCGACATAGTCGGCGGCGATGCGCTCGCCGTCCGATGTGACGATCTCGACCTCGCCGCCCTTGTCCTCGAGCGCGGTGACGCCGACGCCGGTGCGGATCTCGACGCCGTTGCGGCGGTGGAGATCGGCGACATAGTCGCCGATCTCGGGCGGGCAGACGCGCGCCAGCACGTGCGGCGCCAGCTCAAGCACGACGACCGACGCGCCGCGCTTCTTCGCCGTCGCCGCGACTTCGAGGCCGATGAAGCCCGCGCCGATGACGGCAAACCGCACGCCCGGTACGAGCAGCTCGCGCAGGCGGAGCGAATCGTCGATGTCGCGGAGATAGAGGATGCGCGGTCCCTCGCCGCCCGGCAGGCGCAGCACGCGCGGCCGCGCCCCGGTCGTCACCATGAGCGCGTCGTAGGGGACGTCGGTCCCGTCCTTCATGCGCACGCGCTGCGCGGCGCGGTCGATCGCGACGGCCTCGTTGCCGAGCCGCAGGTCGATCTCCTGCTCGCCGTACCAGGCGGGCGGGCGGATGAAGGTCTTCTCGACCGCAACCTGGCCCGCGAGCAGCTCCTTCGAGAGCGGCGGGCGCTCGTAGGGCGGATGGCGCTCGGCGCCGAGGAGCGTGACGCGGCCCTTGTGGCCCGTGGCGCGCAGCGCCTCGGCCGCCCGTCCGCCGGCATGGCCCGCGCCGACGATGACGAAATGCTTGTCGCTCACGTCAGGATTTGTCTTCGGAGAAGGCCTTGTAGGCCATGATCGTGAAGGTGTCCTTCACGTGCGGCATCGTCTGCAGATGCTCGACGACGAAATGGCCCACGTCCATCTCGTCGGGGAGATAGCATTTCATCAGAAGATCATACTGGCCCGAGACGGAATAGACTTCCGAGACCTGCTCCACCGTCTCGACCGCTTCCTCGGCGACGGCATAGGCCTTGCCGAGCTCGCACTTCATCATGATGAAGATGGTCTTCATGCGGCAGCCCTCCGTTGCCTAGTGTGCCGATTCCGAGGTTCGCACGCCAGGGCGGAGGAACTTCACTTCCGCCACACTAGCCGCGCGTCGCCCTCCCGGCGCGGGCGAGGAAGGCGGGCATATGGTCGCCGAAGCCGACGATACCGCGATCCTCGTCGCCTTCGCTCGGCGCCCGCTTCTGCCGCACCGGCAGCGGCGTGACGTTGTCGGCGGGATCGATCGGCACGTCCTCCATGCTCACCGGGCGGAAGACCTCGGCCGGCGCGTGGCGCTCGGGCTTGCGTTCGCGCGGCGGCTTCGGCGCGCGCGGCGGCTCGGCCGCCTTGGCACGTTGCGGCTCGGCCGCCTTGGCACGTTGCGGCTCGGCTGCCCTGGGCGGCCGGGCGGCGCGATCGCGGCCACGGTTGTTGTTGCCGCGCCCGGAGCGGCGGCCACGGGAGCGGCGCCCGCCGTGCTCGGCATCGGCGTCGGCATCGAGCGCGGCGCCGGCGATGTTCGGCACCTCGATATGCGGGATGGGCTTGCCGATCAGTTGCTCGATCGCCTGGACGAAGCGGCCGTCGGCCGGAGTCGCGAGCGTGAAGGCGCGGCCCTCGCGTCCGGCGCGGCCGGTGCGGCCGATGCGGTGGACATAGTCCTCGGCGTGGATCGGCACATCGAAATTGAAGACGTGCGACATCGCTTCGATGTCGAGGCCGCGCGCCGCCACGTCGCTTGCGACGAGCAGCCGGATCTGGCCGTTGCGGAAGCGCTCGAGCGTCTCGGTGCGTTTCGGCTGCGGCATGTCGCCGTGGAGGGCAGCGCAGTTGAAGCCGTGCTTGGCGAGCGAGCGGTAGAGGATGTCGACGTCGCGCTTCCTGTTGCAGAAGATGAGCGCGTTCTTCACGTCCTCGCTGCGGATGAGGCGGCGCAGCGCTTCGCGCTTGTCCATCTCCGCGACGATCGCGAGCCCTTGTGTGACGAGCGCCGCGGGCGAGGCCGGCGGCGCTACGGAGATTTCCTTGGGGTTCATCAGGAAGGCATCGGCGAGCCTTCTGATCTCGGGCGGCATGGTGGCCGAGAAGAAGAGCGTCTGCCGTATGCGCGGCAGCAGCCCGACGATGCGCTCGACATCGGGGATGAAGCCCATGTCGAGCATGCGGTCGGCCTCGTCGATCACGAGGATCTTCACGTCCGACAGCAGGATCTTGCCGCGGCCGAAGAGATCGAGAAGCCGGCCCGGCGTCGCGATCAGCACGTCGACGCCGCGATCGAGCTTCTTCTCCTGGTCGGCGAAGCTTTCGCCGCCTATGAGAAGCGCCATGCTGAGCGTGTTGTACTTGCCGTAGATCGTGAAGGCTTCGGCCACTTGGGCCGCAAGCTCGCGCGTCGGCTCAAGGATGAGCGAGCGCGGCATGCGTGCCTTGGCACGGCCGGCGGCCAGGATATCGATCATCGGCAGGGTGAAGGAGGCGGTCTTACCGGTGCCTGTCTGGGCGCAACCTAGTACGTCGCGACCGGTCAGCACGTGGGGAATGGCCTGCTCCTGGATGGGGGTCGGGGCCGTGTAGCCCGCATCTTCGACCGCCCGCAAGACCTCAGCGGAGAGGCCCAGTTCGGAAAATGACATTGAGTGGGAAATTCGCTCTATCGATTGTTCTGACGTTAGCGTCCCCTCTTAATTGGCCCTTGCCCCGCAGAAGTCAAATAATTTCCCGTGCAATGCCGCCATCGAAATTGGCTTCGTTCGGTCGATTCGCGCGTCTGGTGTTTGCACGTTTATGACGTACAATCCCTGGGGCCTGGCCCGCGCGGGCAAGCCCTCCCCGGCGGCGGGCCGGGAGGTTAGAGTGCCGGCATGAGCGAGACGCTGCGTTTTCCGCCGGTCGAGCTGCCGCCCGAGGCCGAGGCGCTGCGCGCCGACGTGCGCCGCTTCCTTGAGGACGAGCGCCGCTCGGGACGATTCGCGCCCTCCTTCGAGGGCTGGGGCGGCTTCTCGCCCGAGTTCAGCCGCGCCATGGGCGAGCGCGGCTGGATCGGGCGCACCTGGCCCACAGCCTATGGCGGGCAGAACCGGCCGCCGATCGAGCGCTACGTCATCACCGAGGAGACGCTCGCCGCGGGCGCGCCCGTGCGGGCGCACTGGGTCGCCGACCGCCAGTCCGGGCCCACCATCCTGCGCTTCGGCACCGAAGCGCAGAAGCGGACATATCTTCCCCGCATCGCGCGCGGCGAATGTTTCTTCTGCATCGGCATGAGCGAGCCCGATTCTGGCTCCGACCTCGCCTCGATCCGCACGCGCGCGCGCAAGGTCGATGGCGGCTGGGAGATCGAGGGCGCCAAGATCTGGACCAGCAACGCGCATCGCTGCCACATGATGATCCTGTTCGCGCGCACGGCCGCGAAAAGCGAGGACCGGCACGCCGGCGTGAGCCAGTTCCTCGTCGATCTTTCCGCGCCCGGCATCACGGTGCGGCCGATCATCAATCTCGCCGACGAGCACGACTTCAACGAGGTCGTGTTCGATCGCGTGTTCGTGCCGGACGATCACGTCGTTGGCGAGATCGGCAACGGCTGGAACCAGGTGACGAGCGAGCTTGGCTACGAGCGCAGCGGGCCCGAACGCTGGCTCAGCTCCTATGGCGTGCTGCGCGATCTCATCGACGCGGTCGGCACGGAGCCCGACGCCAAGGAAGCCGAGGCGCTGGGCCGGCTCGTCGCGCACATCGCGACGCTCCGGCGCATGTCGATCTCGGTCGCCGACATGCTGCAGCAGGGCGCGGCGCCCAATGTCGAGGCGGCGCTGGTGAAGGACCTCGGCACCACCTTCGAGCAGGAGGTTCCGGCGGTCGCGCGCCGCCTCGTGCCGCAGGAGCGGCGCTCGGCAGAGTTCGCGGCCATGCTCGACCGCACGACCTTGTGGGCGCCCGCCTTCTCGATCCGCGGCGGCACCCGCGAGATGTTGCGCGGCATCATCGCCCGCGCGCTGGGCCTCAGATGAGCGAGATGCGCGCGCTTCTCGTCGAGACGGCGCGCCGCGCGATGCGCGCGCCCACCGACCGGCTCTGGTCCACGCTCGAGGAAGCGGGCCTGACGCGCGCGGCGATCGCGGAAGCGAAAGGCGGCGTCGGCTCCGATTTCGGCGATTGGGTCGCGATCCTCCGTGTCGTCGGCGAGGAAGCACTTATGGCGCCCCTTGCCGAGACAATGCTCGCGAGCGTGATGCTCTCGGAAGCCGGGCTCGACGTCCCCACGGGCAAGCTCACGCTTGCGCCCGTGACGCGCGGTGCATTGCCGACGCTCGCGCGCGCGGGCTCGGGCTGGCGGCTGTCGGGTGCCACCCGCTTCGTGCCGTGGGCGCGCGAGGCCTCTTTCATCACCGTCGTGGCGGAGTTCGACGGCCGGCTCTTCGTCGCGCGCGCCGGGATCGCCGGAAACGCCGTGACGCGGGCCGAGAATGTCGCGGGCGAGCCGCGCGACGAGGTTGAGCTCGACGCGCTTGATGTAGCGGAAGCGGCACCCGCGCCCTTTCCGCGCGAGGCGCCGTTCCTTCTCGGTGCGCTTGCGCGCGCCGCGACGATGGCGGGCGCGCTCGACGCCGTGCGCGACCTCACCGTACGCTATTGCGGCGAGCGCCAGCAGTTCGGCCGCCCGATCGGCAAGTTCCAGGCGATCCAGCAGCAGGTGGCGGAATTGGCCGCGCATGTCGCGGCGGCGGGCGCCGCTGTCGATGCCGCCGCATCCGCCGCCGAGCGCGCGCCAGCGCCCTTCGAGATCGCCGTCGCCAAGGCGCGCGCGAGCGAGGCCGCGGGGCTCGTCGCCGCAACCGCGCATCAGGTGCATGGCGCCATGGGCTTCACCCGCGAGCACCGCCTCAATCTCTTCACGCGGCGGCTCTGGGCCTGGCGCGAGGATTTCGGCGACGAATGTTTCTGGTGGAGCTGGCTCGGCCGCATCGTCGCGCGCCGCGGCGGCGACGGCTTCTGGCCGTTCCTCGCGAGCACCGACAAGGCCGCGCAGGTGCCGTTCCCATGAGCCTCGCGCAATTCCTGCATCCGCGCTCGATCGCGGTCATCGGCGCAACCGAGGGCGTCGAGAAAATCGGCGGCAGGCTCATGAACAACCTGCTGCGCCACAACTATCCCGGCAAGCTCTACCCCATCAACCGCGGCCGCAAAGAGGTGTGGGGGATCGCGGCCTATCCCGATCTCGCCGCCTGCCCCGAGACGCCGGAGCTGGCGCTCGTCGCGATCCCGGCCGAGAGCGTGCTCGGCGTCATCGACGAATGCGCGGCCTGCCGCATCGCCAACGTCATGATCGCAAGCTCGGGCTTCGCCGACGGCGGCGCCGCAGGGGCTGCGCTGCAGGACCGCGTCGTCGCCGCGGCCAAGGCGCGCGGCATCAGGCTCGCCGGCCCCAACACGCAAGGCTTCTTCAACGTGCCGGAGCGGATCGCCGCGACCTTCAGCCCGGCTGTCAACATCGATCCCGGCACCACGGCAAAGCGGCGGCGCATCGGCGTCGTCTCGCAGAGCGGCGGCTTGGGCTTCTCGCTTTTCAACCGCGGCCGCGCCGACGGGCTCGATTTCAGCTCGATCGTCTCGATCGGCAACCAGTGCGACCTCGAGCTTGCGGATTACGCCGACCTCCTCGTCGACGATGAGGACACGAAGGTCGTGATGCTGTTCATCGAGGCGGTGAAGACGCCGCAAAAATTCATCGCGCTCGCGAAGAAGGCGGCGGAGCGCGAGAAGCCATTGATCGTCGCCAAGGTCGGCCGCCACAAGGCCGCGGCGCGCGCCGTCGCCTCGCACACCGGAAGCCTGAGCGGCGCCGACAGCGCCTACGATGCCGTGTTCCGGCGCTGGGGCGTGATCCGCGCCGAGAGCGTCGAGGAGATGCTCGACACCGCCGCGCTTTTCACGCGCCACAAGCTGCCGCGCGGCAACCGCGTCGCCGTCGTGTCCGCCACCGGCGGCACGGCGGCATGGCTCACCGACACGCTCGAGGCGCACGGGTTCGAGCTGCCGGAGATCGACGCCGCGCGCCAGAAGCGCCTGATGGAGTTCATTCCGCCCTACGGCTCGCCGCGCAACCCGGTCGACATCACCGCGCAAGGCTTGCGCGGCTATGCGCCGGCGCTCCGCGTCGTCGAGGATTCGCCCGGCCACGACGCCTTCGTCCTCGCCATCACGCTGGCGCAGGAAGTGCGGATCGCGCGCGAGGGCGACGAGCTTGCGCAGATCATCCACGGCTCCGACAAGCCGATGCTCGTCTACACCTATTCGAACGCGTCGGAGAAGGCGCGCGCGATGATGGCGCGCTGGGATCTGCACTACTACACGCGCATGCCGGGCGCGGCGCGCGCGCTCGAAGCGGGGCTCGCCTACCGCCGCTTTCTCGACGAATTCGCGACCGCGCCCAAGGCCGAGGAAGGCCCCTCGCCCGCGGCGGACGCCGCGCGGCGCTATCTCGCGTCCCACGGCAAGGTCTTGTGCGAATACGAGGCGGCGGAATTGCTGGCGCTCTACGGGATTGCGCTCGCCGGGCGGCTTGCGCGCAGCGCCGACGAGGCGGCCGCCGCGGCGCGCGCCGAAACTTATCCGGTGGCACTCAAGGTGCAGTCGCCGCAGATCCCGCACAAGACGGCCGCGAAGGCCGTGGCGCTCGGCATTGCAGACGAGGCGGCGCTGCGCCGCGCGTACGCCGAGATCATCGCCAACGCGCGTGCCTTCGCGCCCGAGGCCGAGATCCGTGGCGTGCTCGTGCAGAAGATGGCGCCGTCGGGGTTGGAGCTCATCGCCGGCATGGCGGACGATCCCGATTTCGGACCCATCCTCATGTGCGGCGCGGGCGGCATCACGGCCGAGATCGTACGCGACACCGATTTCGCGCCAGCGCCGGTCAGCGCGCGCGAGGCGGACGCGATGATCGCGCGGTTGAAGGTGGCGCGGCTTATTCCTGGCGAGGGCGGACGACGCGAATTCGCGCGCATTCTCGCCGCGCTCGCACGGCTCGCCGCCGACACGCGCGGCCTTGTCGGCGAAATCGACCTCAATCCGGTGATCGTGACCACAAGCGGCGCCACCGCCGTCGATGCCCTCATCGTGCAGAAGGACAAAGCATGAGCGACGAACTTGTCTTCTCGGTCGAGGACGGCATCGCCACGATCCGCCTCAATCGCCCCGAACGCCTCAACGCCTTCACGCAGGAGATGCTCGAGGCGTGGGCCAATGCGATCGAGACCGCGAAGCGCGAGGCCTCGATCCGCGCCGTCGTCTTGACCGGAACAGGCCGCGGCTTTTGCAGCGGCGGCGACGTGCGCCGCATGGGCGAACGTCACCGCGAGGGCGAAAGCGCGTTCGAGCGCAAGACCGCCGTGCACGAGCGCATTCACCGCATCCCGCGCCTGCTCGAGGATTTCGACAAGCCTTATATCGTCGCGATCAACGGCGTCGCGACCGGCGCCGGGCTTGACATGGCGCTGATGGGCGACATCCGCTTCGCCGCGGCAAGCGCGCGCATGGCCGAGACCTATATTCGCGTCGGATTGATCGCTGGCGACGGCGGCACCTGGTTCCTGCCGCGCATCGTCGGCACGGCAAAGGCGCTCGAGCTGTTGTGGACGGGCGAGTTCGTCGACGCGGCCGAAGCGGCGCGCATCGGCCTCGTCAACAAGGTGCTGCCGGACGAAGAACTGATGCCGTACACGTATGGGTTCGCGAAGAAGCTCGCGGGCCAGCCGGCGCTGACGCTGCGCCTGATGAAACGCGCGGTCTATCAGGGCTTGCGCATGGATCTGCGCGGCGCGCTCGACATGGTGTCCTCGCATTTGGGCGTCATCAGCACGACGAGCGACCACCGCGAGGCGGTCGCCGCCTTCAACGAGAAGCGCGCGGCGAAATACAGCGACAGCTAGCCATTCTGCGCGAGGAAGTGCTGGCAGATCTCGCTGCCCGTGGTCTTCCACACGCCCTCGTGGCGGCAGATATAGGCGAGCGCCGCATCGAGCGCGCCGATGCGGTGCGGCACGCCCGAGATATAGGGATGGAGCGCAATCGCCATGACGCGCCCTGACTCCGCGCCTTCGCGGTAAAGCGTGTCGAACTGGCGGCAGATCATGTCCTGGAACTCGGGCGCGGTCATGTATTGGCGCTCGTAGGCGGGCTTGTCGTTGATGTCGTGGCTGTAGGGCACCGAGACGATGCGGCGCCCGCCCTCGAGCGTCATCACATAAGGCTGGTCGTCATTGACCCAGTCGCACACATATTCGACCCCGTTCTCGGCGAGGAGATCGAGCGTCGCCCATGTCTCCTGGAGCCCCGAGCCGAGCCAGCCCTTGGGCCGCGCCCCGGTCGCGCGCGCGATCTCGGCGCAGGCGGCGCGGATAACGCGCGGCTCGTCCTCGGGCGGAACCTCGTTGAGGCGCTTCGTATTGGTCTCGTTGTGGCCCATCCATTCCCAGCGCCGCTTCTGCCCTTCCTCGATGATCTCGGGATGGCGCGCGCACAGATTGCTGTTGAGCGCGACCGTGCCGCGGATGCCGTAGCGATCGAGCACGTCCATGAGGCGGAAGACGCCGACGCGGTTGCCATAGTCGCGCACCGACCACGATGGCACGTCGGGCAGCTTACCGCCCGTCCCGCCCGCGGCGGCGGGCACGCGATCGTCGAGCGCGAAGAACTCGATGTTGGGAATGATCCAGAGCGCGACGCGCGCGCCACCGGGCCAGTCGAGGCGCTTCCGCCGTATGATCGGCGAATAGGGGAAGGGTCCGTAGGCTTGCGGCTTCATCCGTGCGCTCCTCCAGGCGTCACGCGCACGATATCACTCCGCCGCGCCCGCGGCCCCTATTTCGCGACGAAGGCGCTGTCCAGATAGCCCGTCACCTGCTTGCGGTCATCGGCCGAGAGCGGCGCGCCGATCGCGACCATGCGAGCAACGATGGCGTCCCACTGGCCGGCGCTGCGCTTCGTGTCGGCGATGCGATCGAGCCCGTGGCAGAGAACGCAGTTCTTCGCGACCACATCCTTGCCGGCGCCGTCGGGAAGCGTCACCGGCGCGCCTTGCGGCACGTTGATGCCGGGCCCGAAATTCGTCGCCAGGTACTCGACCGCCTTGTCGATGTCGCCGGGCCCGACCTGCGCGCCACGCAGGATCATGTCGTAAACCTGGAGCCGCCATGCATCCTGGCCCATGCGGAGCTGCATGAAGGCGCTCGGTGCATGGCATTGGGTGCAGGCGACGGCGACGACATCGTGCCCTTCGCCCGGTGGCAGCGGAGCCGGCTGCTGCGCCGCGGCGGCGGCAGCAACCAAGCTCGCGGCAAGCGCCGCAAAGAAGGCTGTGCGCATGGCTCAGACCTTCCGCGTGCGCTGCTCGGCGATCGAATAAGGCGGATACCACGCCGAGGCGGCGCCGACGCCGTCGCGCGCGACATGGATGTCGAGGACATAGGGCCGGCCCTCGACATTGGCCTTCTTCGCGCGGGCAAGCGCGGGCTTGATCTCCGCCACCTCCTTCACGGTCTCACCCTCGACGCCGAAGGCCGACGCGGCCTTCGCGAAGTCGACATCGGGGCTGCCGTTGTAGCAGGTCATGTCGCGGCCTTCCTTGAACTGTGCGCCGCCGCCGAAGGTCCAGATGCGGTTGCGCTCGTTGTTGTAGCTGCGGTTGTTGTAGACGATCGTCGTCACCGGGGCGCTGTAGCGCGCGTGGCTCCAGAGCGGCTGCGGCCCGCCGAAGAGCGTCGAGCCGTCGCCGAGGATCGACACCACCGGCTGATCCGGGCGCGCGAGCTTCGCGCCGAACGCGGCGGCAATGCCCCAGCCGAGAATGTTGGGGCCGGTGCTGACATAGGTCTTGTCGGAACCGCCGAACGACAGCAGCGGGTCCATCGCCTTGCCGGAGTCGCAATCGGTGACGAAGATCGTGTCCTTCTCGAGCCCGGCCTCGAGCTCGACCGCGAGCCGCTCGCGCCGGATCTCGGGGCCGTTGCTCGCCGCGGCGACGATCGCTTTCAGCATCTCGTCCTGTTTCTTCGTATAGGCGCGCGTCCGCTCCATGCGCTCGTCGCGGATTTCCTTCAGGCGGCTCTCGGTCGCCATGCTCTTCACCGCGTCGATCAAATCCTGCGCGGCGAGCTTCATGTCGGCCACCATCGGGAGGTCGACCGGTGCCGCGCGCGCGAGGCTCACCGAATCCTGGCGGATCGAGATGAGCTTCGTGCCCTTCTGCGCGACCTCGGCGTAGCGGTCGCCGAGATTGACGTGGACGTCGATGTCACCCGGATAGCGCATGTTGCGCAGCATCGGGCCGAGATAGAGCGGGCTCTTCGTCGGGAACGGCTTCGACCACACGCCGAACTCGGCCTGGCCCGCGACCGGCAGGCCCAAGAGCTCGGCGAGCGCCAGCACCTCGGCCTCGCCGTGGCAGAGCGCGATCTCGTCGCCGACGGTCATGAGCGGGTTCTTCGCCTCGATCAGCATCCGCGCGGCCTTCTCGACGTCGTCCTTGGCCGGGCGAATCCGCATCGACACGTCGAACAGCGACTGATCCATGATGGTGGCTGTCGCCTGGGTCCGGAGCTCGTCATCCGGTATGGCGAGGAACACCGGGCCGCAGGGCGGCGTGGTCGCGAATTTCAGGGCGCGCCGCGTCGTCTCGGGAATGCCGCGCGCCGTCTGCGCCATCCATCGCCACTTGGTGATGGGGTTCATCATGTATTCCTGGAAGTCGTAGTCCTGCGCGGTCTCGCGGCCGAGCTGCTCCTGCCCGAACGCCGCGACCGTCACCAGCATCGGGATGCGGTCCTTGAAGGTGTTGACCATCTGCGTCATCGCGTTGGGGAGGCCCACATTGGCGACGATGACGATGCCGGGCTTGCCCGAAAGGCGCGCATAGCCGTCCGCCATGGCGGTGACGGCGCCCTCCTGGATGCCCTTGATGAGCTGGATCGACGGCTCGTCGACGAGCGCATCGAAGATCGGCGCGTCGCCGGTCGAGGGGTTGAAGAAGATGTATTTGACGCCGGCGGCCTTGAGCTGCTGCACATAGAGCGCGCCGCCCGATCCGGTCATCTCGCGCATCGCGCCCTCGGGCGCCGCCGCCTGGGCCGAGGCGAAGGGCGCCAGCGACTCAGCCATGGCCTTTGCCGCCACCGTGCTGAGCCCGACGGCCGAGAGGCCCGTCATCAGCTTGCGCCGAGAAATCCCCTCGTCGAGATATTGCTTGATCAGGTCTTTCATGGGTTCCCTCACGCCGACGTTCTTGGCGTGAAGGATATCACCCAGGCGCCCGGCCGCAAGAAGGCGGCTGGGGCCGGCCCATCGCCAGCATCTCCTCCGGCTTCAACTATGAGGCTCTTCTCTTGTCATGGCCGGGCTTGTCCCGGCCATCCACGAGTTCCTCCTTCGAAACAGAAAACGTGGATGCCCGGCACGGAGGCCGGGCATGACGATGAGAAAGAGAGAAACGCTCGCCGGAGCTGCCCTAGTACCGGTCGTGGTCGGACTTGAACGGGCCGGTGTCGCTCATGCCGAGATACTCGGCCTGCTTGGCCGTGAGCTTCGTCAGATGCACGCCGAGCTTCTCGAGATGAAGCGCCGCCACCTTCTCGTCCAGATGCTTTGGCAGCGTGTAGACCTTCTTCTCGTAGATGTCGTGGTGATTGAAGAGCTCGATCTGGGCCAGCACCTGGTTCGCAAACGACGTGCTCATGACGAAGCTCGGATGGCCGGTGGCGCAGCCGAGATTGACGAGCCGCCCCTGCGCCAGAACGATGAGGCGCTTGCCGTCGGGGAAGACGACCTCGTCCACCTGCGGCTTCACCTCTTCCCATTTGAGGTTGCGGAGCGCCGCGATCTGGATCTCGCTGTCGAAGTGGCCGATGTTGCAGACGATGGCGCGGTTCTTCATCTGCCGCATGTGGTCGAGCGTGATGACGTCGACGTTGCCGGTGGCGGTGACGAAGATGTCGCCGACGGGCGCCGCCTCCTCCATCGTCACGACCTGGTAGCCCTCCATCGCCGCCTGGAGCGCGCAGATCGGATCGATCTCGGTGATCATCACGCGCGCGCCCTGGCCCTTCAAACTCGCGGCCGAGCCCTTGCCGACCTCGCCATAGCCGGCGACAACCGCGATCTTGCCCGCGAGCATCACGTCGGTCGCGCGCTTGATGCCGTCGATGAGGCTCTCGCGGCAGCCATAGAGATTGTCGAACTTCGATTTCGTCACGCTGTCGTTGACGTTGATCGCCGGCACGGCAAGCTTCCCTTGCCGCGCCATCTCGTAAAGCCGGTGGACGCCCGTCGTCGTCTCCTCGCTGACGCCGCGCACGGCCTTCAGAAGCTCGGGATGCTTCTCGTGCATCATCTTGGTGGCGTCGCCGCCGTCATCGAGGATCATGTTGGGCGCCCAGCCGTCGGGCCCCTTCAAGGTCTGCTCGATGCACCACTCGTATTCCTCTTCCGTCTCGCCCTTCCAGGCGAAGACGGGGACGCCCTTGGCCGCGATCGCGGCCGCGGCCTGGTCCTGGGTCGAGAAGATGTTGCACGAGCTCCAGCGCACGGTCGCGCCCAGTTCCATGAGCGTCTCGATCAGCACCGCGGTCTGGATCGTCATGTGCAGGCAGCCGACGATGCGCGCGCCCTTCAGCGGCTTGTCCTTGCCGTACTCCTTGCGGAGCGCCATCAGGCCCGGCATCTCGGTCTCGGCCAGCGAGATCTCGCGCCGGCCCCAGTCGGCGAGCTTGATGTCGGCGACCTTGTAGTCGTTGGCCATCACAAAACTCCTCAGAACGCGCGCTTCAGCTGATCGACGAGATCGGTCTTCTCCCACGAGAAGCCGCCATCCGCCTCGGGCTTGCGGCCGAAATGACCGTAGGCCGAGGTGCGTGCGTAGATGGGCTTGTTGAGCTGCAGATGAGTGCGGATGCCGCGCGGCGACAGGTTCAGCAGATCCTGGAGAACGCGCGAGAGCTTGTCCTCGTCGACCTTGCCGGTGCCGGACGTGTCGATATAGACGGAGAGGGGCTTCGCCACGCCGATCGCGTAGGAAAGCTGGATGAGGCAGCGCTCGGCCAATCCCGCCGCCACCACGTTCTTGGCGAGGTAGCGCGCGGCATAGGCGGCCGAGCGGTCGACCTTCGAGGGGTCCTTGCCCGAGAACGCGCCACCGCCGTGCGGTGCCGCGCCGCCATAGGTGTCGACGATGATCTTGCGCCCGGTGAGGCCGCAATCGCCGTCGGGCCCGCCGATCACGAAGCGGCCGGTCGGGTTGACGTAGAAATGCTCCTCGTCGCACATCCAGCCCTTCGGCAGCACGCTCATGACGTAGGGGCGCACGATCTCGCGCACCTCCTTGTCGCCGACCGAGGGATCATGCTGGGTCGAGACCACGACCGAGGTCGCCTTGACGGGCTTGCCGTCGATATATTGCAGGCTCACCTGGCTCTTGGCGTCGGGGCCCAGCAGGTGCGCCTTGCCGGCGTGGCGCGCGTTGGCGATCGCGTGCAGGATCTCGTGCGAATAAAAGATCGGCGCCGGCATCAGCTCGGGCGTCTCCGAGCAGGCATAGCCGAACATGATGCCCTGGTCGCCCGCGCCCTCGTCCTTGTTGCCGGCGGCATCGACACCCTGCGCGATGTCCGCCGACTGGGTGTGGATGATGCATTCGATGTGGGCGCGGTTCCAATGGAACCCATCCTGCTCGTAGCCGATCTTGCGGATCGCCTGCCGCGCCAGCTCGATGAGCTTGTCGTGTGTGACCGATGCGGGCCCGCGCACCTCGCCCGCCATCACGACGCGATTCGTCGTGCACAGCGTCTCGACGCCGCAATGCGACATCGGATCGGCGGCGAGGAAGGCATCGACCACCTCGTCGGAGATGCGGTCGCACACCTTGTCGGGGTGCCCCTCGGCAACCGACTCGCTGGCGAAGACATAGTCGCGCTTGCTCACGTTCGTGCTCCTTCTGCTGGCGCGCCCAGCGCCGTTACACCGCGTCCCGCTTCCTCGAGATCACGTAGGATTCGTCCCAGAACCACAGGCCGCCGTGCTTCCTCAGCACCTCGCCGGTGGCGTCGAGATATTGCGTGTTTCCGATCACTTCAGACAAGCGCTGATCGTCGACCTGCGCCACATAGATCGCGGCGTTCCAGGCGGCGAAAAGGGTCGAGGTGCCGATGGTCGAGCTCACTTCCGACGGCAGCGTGTGCATCGTGTATTTGAACAGCGAGCGCGCATCGGAATAGGCGTTGAAATTGAGGCCGCGCGCCGCCGAGCCGAGCTCGGCCTTGGTCTGGCGCAGCAGTTGATGGCGGTCGGTGATGAAGGGATTCTCGCCCGGCCACATACGCTGGATGATCTCGAGGCCCGGGTCCTGGCCGTGCGAATGAATGCCGATGAGGCGGCCGCCCGGCGCCAGCGACTTCGCCAGGGGCGCCAGCACGCGCTTGGCCTTGAAGTCGAGCGGCGCGCGGGCGCGATAGGGCTGGGAGGCAATGACGAGATCGTAGTCGCCGCGCGTGCTGCCGCGGCGCGGGCGCACGCCATCCAAGAGGAACTTGTGGTCGTCGCGGTAGAGCACGAGCACGACCGGCTTCTCGTAGATGGGATTGCCGGACTTGCCGACCTTGGCCTTCCAATTCTCGGCCAGGAACGGCTGGAGCGCGGTGATCTGCTCCTCGAACTCGTGCGAGGAGGCGCCCAGGAGCGGCACCTCATGCCAGACGAGACTCGTCGCCGCCGTCACCGAGTTGGGCGTGAGCCACGGCGCCTCGGAATAATACATGTTGGTGATGACGACCACGGTCGCCGGATGTTCGAAGAAGCGGTCGGGCATCTTCTCAAGCGAAAGCCGCACGTCCTCGAGGCTGATCTCCTTGCCGACCACGTAAAGCGGGATCGTGGGGAAACGGTTGTGCGTCGCGCGCATGACGCGCGTCAGCACCGTCCCGTCGCCGATCCCGGCATCGAAGATCCTGAGGCTCGGCGGCCGCGGGTGGAGATTCGCAAGCTCCATCGCGACGCGGTCGGCGATCGCCCATTTCTCGCCGCACGTCGTGACGAACAGCAGGTATTTCTGGCGGTTGTCGTAGAAGCGGAAGCTCTTTTCCGCCGAGGTGGGCTCGGGCGAGCCGTGCGGGGCCGCCGGGACGGGGCGCTGGAGCGCCGGAGCCGCGGGCGCCGAAACAGGGGCCGCGGCGGCGGGGCGGTGGGCAGCGGCCACGCGTGCCTGCTCG
>DATIXQ010000085.1:0-8708 GCA_035518375.1 Allostellaceae bacterium
GTTGCGCACTTGCGCGGTCAGATTGGAGGCCATGGAATTGACCGATTCCGTCAGGTCCTTCCAGGTGCCGGCGACGCCCAACACATTGGCTTGGCCGCCCAAGCGTCCGTCCGTGCCGACCTCGCGCGCGACGCGCGTCACTTCGCCGGCGAAGGCGTTGAGCTGATCGACCATGGTGTTGATGGTCTCTTTGAGCTGCAGGATCTCGCCCGAGACGTTGACGGTGATCTTCTTCGAGAGGTCGCCGCCGGCGATCGCGGTCGCGACCTCGGCGATGTTGCGCACCTGGCCCGTGAGGTTGCCGGCCATCGAATTGACGCTGTCGGTCAAATCCTTCCACGTGCCGGCGACGCCGCGCACTTGCGCCTGGCCGCCGAGCTTGCCTTCGGTGCCGACCTCGCGCGCGACGCGCGTCACCTCGCCGGCGAAGGCGTTGAGCTGGTCCACCATCGTGTTGATGGTGTCTTTGAGCTGCAGGATCTCGCCCGAGACGTTGACGGTGACCTTCTTCGACAAGTCGCCCGACGCGATCGCGGTCGAGACCTCGGCGATGTTGCGCACTTGCGCCGTCAGGTTCGACGCCATCGAATTGACGCTGTCGGTCAAGTCCTTCCACGTGCCGGCGACGCCCTGCACGACGGCCTGACCGCCGAGGCGCCCGTCGGTGCCGACCTCGCGCGCGACGCGCGTCACTTCGCCGGCAAAGGCATTGAGCTGATCGACCATCGTGTTGATGGTCTCTTTGAGCTGCAGGATTTCGCCCGAGACGGTGACGGTGATCTTCTTCGACAAATCGCCACGCGCGATCGCGGTCGCGACCTCGGCGATGTTGCGCACCTGGCCCGTGAGGTTGCCGGCCATCGAATTGACGCTGTCGGTCAGATCCTTCCACGTGCCGGCGACGCCGGGCACGTTGGCCTGGCCGCCCAAACGCCCTTCGGTGCCGACCTCGCGTGCGACGCGCGTCACTTCCGAGGCGAAGCCGTTGAGCTGGTCCACCATCGTGTTGATGGTGTCCTTCAATTCGAGGATTTCGCCGCGCACGTCGACGGTGATCTTGCGCGAGAGATCGCCGCGCGCCACGGCCGTCGTCACTTGCGCGATGTTGCGCACCTGGTCGGTCAGGTTGCCGCACATGGCGTTGACCGAGTCCGTCAAGTCCTTCCACGTGCCGGCGACGCCGGGGACGATCGCCTGGCCGCCGAGCTTGCCTTCGGTGCCGACCTCGCGCGCGACGCGCGTCACTTCCGAGGCGAACGAGCGCAGCTGATCGACCATCGTGTTGATGGCTTCCTTGAGCTGCAGGATCTCGCCGCGCACGTCGACGGTGATCTTCTTCGACAAGTCGCCGTTCGCGACCGCGATCGTCACCTCGGCGATGTTGCGGACCTGCGCCGTCAGGTTCGACGCCATCGAGTTGACCGATTCCGTCAGGTCCTTCCACACGCCGGTGACTTCGCGCACCTGCGCCTGGCCGCCGAGCTTGCCGTCCGAGCCCACCTCGCGCGCAACGCGCGTCACTTCCGAGGTGAAGACCGAAAGCTGCTTGATCATCGTGTTGACGATGTTGGCGAGCCGGTTGAACTCGCCCTTCAAGGGCCGGCCCTCGACCTCGAGCGGCACGGTCTCGGCGAGATCGCCGCGCGCCACGGCGGCGATCGCGCGCGTCACCGCCGAGGTCGGCCACAGCAGATCGTCGATGAGCGTGTTGACCGAATTCTCCATGTCGGCCCAGGCCCCGGTCGACGGGCCGACGCGCACGCGCCGGCGCGTCTTGCCTTCACGACCGACGACCTCGCCGACTTCCTCGAGCTCTTTCGCCATGCGCTCGTTGGCGGCGACGATCTCGTTGAACGTGTCGGCGATCTTGCCCGCGAGGCCGACCTGGTCGCGCGGCAGCCGCACCGAGAAATCCCCGGTGCGCATCGCCTGGAGCGCGTCCAGTAATTCTTGCAGCATCTCGCCGTCGTCGTGCCGCTCGTGGCCGTTCTGCGAAGGCTTGCCGCGGCCGTTGCGCTTACGAGTTGGCGGTGTCGATTTGGCGCCGCGAGAGGGGCTTTCTCCCGGAACATCCGTGGCGCTTGCGCGCAATGACTCTTTTGCCTGATCGCTCTGCGGCATCAACTTCCTCCGGCGCGCGCACGCGTGAATCATGACAATGTATCGTTGAGCGCGCGTGCCGCAAAGCGCCGCGTTGGACTCGGCTCGTTATGGCGGGGTGCCTACCCCTTTCGGACGAAAATCGCCGAAAATCGGCCTGGAATCGCGATGGATGGCGAGTCGTGCTTAACCGAAGGTTGCGCACGCAATGGCGAGCGCCGCCCCTCACGCCGCGGGTTGTACTGTGGTGGTCAAGTATTTGCGCAAGACGAGCAGCACCCAGCACGCGAAATACCCGAACATCAAGCCCGCAACCGCCGCGTCGCCAAGATAAAGCGTGCCGCGCTCGGCCGGCGCCAGGATGATCGCGACCGAGAGGATATATTTGGCGATGAAAACAATGATGTTGCGAACGAGGGGGAGCGCGCTGCCCGGAACCTCGACCGTTCCGCCGGCGCGGGCGACGCGAAGCCGGTCGGTCGCCGCGGTGGCGCGGGCGATGGCCGCGCCGGCCACGCCGAAGATTAGCCAGGCGAGACCCGCGGCGGGCGCGTCGATTGCGCGCAACGCGATCGAGAGCGCGCCCCAGCCGGCGAAAAGCACCGGCACCGCGAGCAGCCGCCACAGCGGCAGCGTGCGCGCGCGGAGCGCCTGTACCCCGAGGACGACGAGCACGGCAAGGACGGCATAAACCCAAAGCGGCGTATGTCCGAGGATGGCGATGAGCGCACGCATGAAGCCTCCCGTGGTGGTACGGTCCGGTACCTGCGCCGGAAGAATATGGTACGACTACGTACCAGGCAAGGGAAATATGCCACATGACCCTCGCCCCACCGGGGAGAGGGCAGCACGGCGTACGAGCGCCGTGCGGGTGAGGGGGCAACCGCACATGCGCCCGTCGAGAATCCCCCTCACCCTTGCCTCTCCCCGAGGGGAGAGGGTTCGGAGAGAAAGCCCGCGTTCAACGCAGCTGAATCAGCCTTTAGGCCGCGACCACGCGCCAGCGGATTTCTTCGCCGCCGCGATGGATGAGGGCGCGCCCGTCAGGCCCTTCGACGCGCACTTCCGCGGGCGCGGTCCACGGGCTCGCCTCGAGCGTGATGGTGTCGCCGTTGACGGGAAGCCCATAGTGGCGCGCGCCGTTCAAGGCCGCGAACGCCTCGAGGTTCTTGAGCTTCCCTTCCTCCTCGAACACCTGCGCGTAGCTCTCGATCGCGACCGGCGAGTTGAAGAGGCCGGGAATGCCGGTCACATCGAGCTTTCTCGCGACCGGGTGCGGCGCCGAATCAGTGCCGAGGAAGAAGCACGGATCGCCCGACGTCGCGGCTTCCCGGAGCGCGAGCCGGTCGCTTTCGCGTTTCAGGACCGGCATGCAATAAAAATAGGGCTTGATGCCGTAGCCCAGCATGTCGGTGCGCGTCAGCATCAGGTGATAGGGCGTGATGGTGGCGCCGAGCTGGGGTGCCACGCTGCGCACGAACGCGACCGCGGTCGCGGTCGAGATGTGCTCCAGCACCATCTTGAGGCGGGGGAAATCCTTGAGCCAATGCCTGAGCCAGCGGTCGATGAACACCGCTTCGCGGTCGAACACGTCGATCGCCGGATCGGCCTCCTCGCCATGGATCAGAAGCGGCATACCGATCTTCTCCATGCGCGCCAAGACCGGCCTGATCTTGCGGAAGTCGGTGACGCCCGCCGCGGAATTCGTCGTGGCGTTGGCGGGATAGATCTTCACCGCCGTGAACACGCGCTCGCGGAAGCCGCGCTCGACCTCGTCGGGGCTCGTGTCGTCGGTCATGTAGCAGGTCATGAGCGGCTCGAAGGTCGAGCCTTCGGGCAACGCCGCGAGGAGCCGCGCGCGATAGGCCACGGCGTCGGCGACGGTGCGCACGGGCGGGATGAGGTTGGGCATGATGATGCCGCGGCCGAAGGTGCGCGCCGAGAACGGCAGGCTCGCCTTCAGCATGGCGCCGTCGCGCACATGAAGGTGCCAGTCGTCAGGGCGCCTTATGGTGATGCGCTCCGCCATCGCGCTTGTCTTAGCACGGTGCTTTTACGGCGGGAAATGCCGGCCGCGCCATTATCGCACCGGATCAGAGCCCGGTCTGGCGCTCCTCCGCGCGGATCGCGGCAAGCGCGTCCGTGAGCCGCGCGTCGCGGCCATAAAGGTCGTCGCGGAACTCGACCGTGCCGTCCTCGTCGACGAAGCTTGTCGCGTAGAGGATCCAGATGCGACGCGCCCTGGGCAGGTCGATGCGCGTGCGCCCGCCGGCCGTCACAGCCTCGGTGATGAGCTGCTCGTCCCAGCCGAGATCGCGCAGCACGTATCCCGCGAGCTCGGTCGCGTTCTCGAGCCGGACGCAGCCGTGGCTCTGCGCGCGGAAGTAGCGGTCGAAGGCGAGGCGCGACGGCGTGTCGTGGAGATAGACGTCGAAGCGATTGGGCGTCTCGAATTTGAGCTGGCCCAGCGGATTTTTCGGTCCCGGCATCTGCTGCCAGCCGCGGCCGGGCGTGAACTCGATGTCGTTCTTGGCGAGATAGGAGCGGTCGCGCTTCGCCTTCGGCAGGATTTCCTTCGTTACGATCGAGGCTGGGATGGTCCAGGTCGGGTTGAGCTGCACCGCGACCATGGCGGTGCGCACGACCGGGGTCGGATGGCCCGGATCGCCGACCACCACCTTCATGCTGATGACCGGGTTGCCGTCCGCGACGACGCTGAGCGTCTCGGCCGGCACGTTAACCATCATGTAGCTCGGGCCGAGATCGTGCGGCAGCGTGCGCCAGCGCTCGAGGTTGAGCTCGATCTGGGCGATCCGCGCGCGCACCGGCACGTTCATGGCGGCGAGCGTGCGCGGCCCGAGCGCGCCGTCGACGGCGATGCCGTAGCGGCGCTGGAAGCGGCGCACCGCCGTCTCCATCGCGCCGTCGAACAGAGTCGCGGGATCCGGCGCCGCGGCCGCGGGCACGGCTGCGGTGATCGCGGCGACATGCTGGATCGGGCCCTCGGCGGTGGGCGCGGCTTGCGGCGCGGGCGGCGGCGGCAACGGCGCGAGATCGCCCTCCGCTTCGAGGCGCTTTCTTGCGGCGCGCACGCGCTCGTCGGTCATGCCGAGCTTCAGCGGCTCGCCGCGCGGCACTTGCGCCCAGCCGCCGGCCGTCGCGATCGGGCGATAGCGCGCGAGCGCCGCGACGAGGCGGCGATAGTACTCATGCTGCGGGGCCAGGCCCGCGTACCACGCGCCGAGATCGTGCGTGAGCGCCGTGCCAAGCCCGCTCGCCGCATCGAAGGACGGCGCCGAAATGGCCCAGTCCTGCTCGAGCTGGTCGATCGCGACGCGGCCCTTGGCCAGCGCCGTCGCATAGGCGAGCGCCACCCGGGTCAGCGCCACGTCGCGTGCCGCGGCGTCGCCCCCGGCTTTCGGCATCGCGAAATCGAGCCCCTGGTCGGCCGCGCCCGCGACCGCCGCCGTGAGTGCCGCGACCTGGGCCGGGTTGGACCAGGCCGGGGCGCTGTTGCGGGCCGCGTAGAATGCACGGAGGGTCTGGGCGTCGGGCGCCGCCGCGTCGTGGTCGAGGATGGCGGCGATGGCGCTCGCGGCCGGGGCCGAGACGGGGGCGGACGCATCGCTCCAGGCCGGGGCCGGATGGCCCAGCACCGGCCATGCCAGCAGGACTGCGATGACGCTCAGACGAATTTGCATGACAACCTTCGGGCACGCGGGGCGCCCGCGGCGAATTCCATAGCAGAAAACTGTTGCGCTTGAGGTGTCATCTCCGCCGCCGCCGCAAAGTCGTTGGCCCCATGTGACAACATGGACACACCGGGACGCGCCTTGAGCGCCCATTTAATCACTTTGATGTTAAGGTAAGCGCATGTGGCTTCGTCTTGCAGTCGTACTTCTCCTGATCGCTCCGGCGGGTCTCGCCTGGGGTGATGACGGCAACCCCTGGAGCCGCGCGGGCGGGCCCGCGACCGGCGCGGCCGAGGCGATCGGAAGCCCGGCCAAGGGCTGCCTCGAAGGCGCGGTGATGCTGCCGCCCGACGGGCTCGGCTACCAGGTCATCCGGCTCAGCCGGCGGCGCAATTTCGGCCTGCCGGAGACGGTCGATTATGTGCGCCGGCTCGGCGCCGCCGCTTCTGCGGCGGGATTGGCGCCGCTCTATATCGGCGACATGGCGCAGCCGCGCGGGGGCCCGCTGCCGTTCGGCCATGCGAGCCACCAGACCGGCCTCGATGTCGACATCTGGTTCACGCTCGAGCCAAAGCCGGTGCTGGCGTCGACCGCGCGCGAGGACGTGGCGCTACCGTCGATGCTGCTGCCGAACTGGCGCTCGGTCGATCCGCGGCATTTCGGCGCAGCCCAGGTGACGCTGCTCCGCCTCGCCGCCGCGGACTCGCGGGTCGACCGCATCTTCGTCAATCCCGTCATCAAGGCAACGCTGTGCCGACGCGTGCCGGCCTCCGATCACGCCTGGCTGCGGAAGCTCAGACCCTGGTTCGGGCACGACGACCATTTCCATGTGCGGCTGACCTGTCCGTCCGATTCGCCGGAATGCGAGCCGCAGGCGCCGGTGCCGCCCGGCGACGGCTGCGATGCGACGCTTTCCTCGTGGGTGCGCGACCAGCGGCCGCCGCTGGTGGCGGCATCGGCGCCGTCCCCGCATCGCGCCATGCCGGTGCTGCCGCAGCAGTGCCGCGCGGTGCTGGCGATGCCGCCGGCTACGGGCTTCGCGCGCGCTACTTCTCTTCCATGATCCACACGCCGTTCCAATCCGCGCCCGGCGGGTGGCGGGTGTAGTAGCGGCAGCGATCGAGGAAGATGCGCGACGGCCGGTCCTTGGGGGCAAGCTCGAGCGCCTCGGTGAAGTTCGCAATCGCGCTCACCCAGTCGCGCTGCTGGTAGCGATCGAACCCGCCCTCGTAGAGCTCGATCACGCGGTGCATGCTCGGGAAGCTGTGCTCGGTGTGATGGCCCAACGATTCGTAAAGCTGCGTCGGCTTCGACTTGCCCTTGACCTGCAGCACGTCGAGGCGGCGCAGCACCGCCGGCTTCGTCAGCGCTTCGACCGTTGGCCCTGAGACCAGGACCTTGGTGCCGTAATGCTTGTTGGCGCTCTCAAGGCGCGCGGCGAGGTTCACGGTGTCGCCGATCACCGTGTATTCCATGCGCTTCACCGAGCCGACCGAGCCGGCCAGCACCTCGCCGGTAGCAAGCCCGACGCCGATGTCGATCGCGGGAAGGCTTTCGCCGGCGCGGCGGGCGTTCAGCTGATCGAGCGCGCGGATCATCTCGGTCGCGACTTGGAGCGACCGGTCGGCGTCGCTCACTTCCTCGACCGGCGCGCCGAAGATCGCCATCAGCGCGTCGCCGATATATTTGTCGAGCATGCCGCCGTGCGTCAGCACGACCTCGACCATCTCGGTGAAATACTCGTTGAGCATGGCGACGGTCTGCTGCGGGCTCATCGACTCGGTCAAAGTCGTGAACTGGCGGATGTCGGAGAACAGCACGGTCGCGACGTGCGAGCTGCCTTTCAGTACCTCATCGCCGCTCGCCAACAGCCGATCCACCACCTCCTTCGCCATGTAGCGCGACATGGTGGTGCGGACGCGCTTCTCCCGCGTGATGTCCTCGAGCACCAGCATGTAGCCGATGGCCTTGTTGTCGAGGTCGAGGAGCGGCGCCGCCGTGCAGTTAACGGCCGCGGTATTCCCGTCGGGCGTGAGCAACTCGGTGTCGGCGTGGTAGTCGTTCGAATTCTGCGCCACGACATATTCGAGGCTGTGCGTGATCCAGGCGTTGCGGTTGCCGAACACCTGCTCGGCCGGGCGGCCAAGCACGTCGTTGGCGGCGAAGCCCAGGATGCGCTCGGCCGCCTCGTTGACCTTGGCGACGTTCAGACGCTGGTCGAGCGTCACGACCCCGTTCGACAGCGATTTGAGGATGCTCTCGTTGTAGTTCTTGAGCGCGAGGACGTCGGAGAAGAGCTGCGCGTTGTGGATCGCGATGGCGATCTGCGCGCAGAACGCCTTGACGCGGCGCACGTCGAGCGCGGCGAAGGGCCCGCCGCGCTTGTTCAAGACCTGCACGACGCCGAGATGGAGGCCGACGCGGTCGATGACCGGCGCGCACAGGATGTTGCGCGTGCGGAAGCCCGTCGCCTTGTCGACCGTGCGGTTGAAGCGCGGGTCGGCATAGGCGTCGGGGATGTTGAGCACCTCCGACGACTGGAACGAGACTCCGACGAGCCCGGCATCGGCCTTGACCCGTATCTCTTTCTGCTCGCCGCCATCGGTCATGCGCGCCCACAGCTCGTCCGTGTCGCGGTCGTAGATGAAGAGCGTGGCGCGCTCGGCCTCGAGGAATCCGGTGCAGGCGTGCATGATGCGGTTCAAGAGCACGTCGAGCTGCAGCTCGCTCGAGATCGCCTCGGAGATCTCGAGGAGCTCGACCTCCTCGCGCCGAGCGCGGTCCAAGAGCTCGGCGAGCCGCGCCTCCTCGATCGCGTTCGCGGCCTGGCGGTTGACCGCCTCGAGGAGCGCACGGTCGTCCGCCGTGAAGGCGCCGCGCCGCTTGTTCAGAACCTGGGTGACGCCGCTCGCCTTG
>DATIXQ010000086.1:0-41045 GCA_035518375.1 Allostellaceae bacterium
CGAGCGCGGCCACAAAAATGTCTGGGATTGCGAACGTATCTTCAATCAGGTCAAGACGGTCCTACGGCGTCTCGGCATCGACGTGTTGGGCACCTTCACGGTCGGAGCGAAGGACACTTGCCCCCCGCTGATGCTGGCCGACTTCTTGGCGGGTACGTATTCGATGATGCGAGCAGCGCGTGGAGGCGTCAGCGTCCAAACCTATCAGGACATTGCGCCTATGCCAGCCAAGCGAGAGGCTGGGCTGACGTTCCTTGAATTGCTGCCAGATGCGCTCACGAAATTAAAGACGGATTTCGAGCGCTTGCGGCAACACGAAGTTGAGGAATGGCGCGCGAGGAAAGAGGCTAGGAAGGCCGCGCTCGCTTCTTCCGCCGTGCGCGCCGCATTGGCTTCGCCGCCGCGTCTTGTGGTCGCTTCAGGGGGGCGAGCGTCTTGAAGCCGCGCTCAAAGGATTCGGCTTCCGTGTCCGCGCCGTGTTCCTTGGCGAACGCGATAAAGCGTGCGGACTGTTCGGGATCGTCGGGTTTACGTGGCATGAGCAAATTCATTTCTTCGGCGGATAGGGGCGACGATACGGTCCTCGTTGGGGAATTCGGTCGCTGGGTGGCGGAGCGTTGCCATGCGCCCATGGAGTGCTGGGAGCCAATTTTAAGTGAGAATAGTCGTCCGCAGGGTTTGTTTCGTAGGCCAACACCTTCCGCAAATGGCGATACAGATAATCCGCGTCTAGAGCGTCAAACCACAGGACTGCCATATCCCCATTCTGGCAGGCGAATTTGATGAACAGAACCCTCTCGTCATTATCCGCCGACATTGCCATTACGCCGTGTCCGCTATCAACGCAGTCCCTGATTTCGCCTTCTGTCGGGGGCGCTAGATCATTCCTGAGTGGTCCGGCCATATTCGCTCCTGTGTTGCTGCAATCAACCGGGATAGCGAGGGAGAGGGTGCCGCCTCACTCGGCATCCTCTCCCAACTCCGGAAATGGTAGCAGCAATTGGCGTTCGTCGCGCGTTTTGGCGCTTTTTCGGTATCCCTGCCGCGCCTCACGACGCAACCGGGCGCGCGCCTTTCGCGCTACGAGTTGTTTCGTAGGTGAGGCGCTTACCTACTGCGCCCGCCAACGCGATCTCGGCCCGCTGCACATCTTCAACGCCAAGGGCGGAACGGTTGGAGTAGCGGAACGAGAACTCGGCCAGATACCGGTCAAGGTGCTCGTCCGAAACCGAGTGATAGACGCCGGTAAGGCCCCGCTTAACGATGGCAAAGAAGCCTTCAACGGTATTGGTGTAAACGTCGCCCCTGACGTACTCGCCGTCCTTGTGGTTGACGCTATCGCTCTTGAAGCCCCGCGCCGCGAAACGGGTGGTATGGTTTTCGTCCGAATAGATGGTGGTCCCGGCCTTGGCGTTCATTTCGAGCGCCTTGGTCAAGTTCTCGCCAGTGACCCAAGGAACGTGAACCGCGCGAGCCTTGCCGCCACGTTCCACAAGCGCGAACACCGGAGCCTTAAGCCGCTCGCGTCCGGCGCCGCCGCCGCGCTGGCCAAGGTGACGGTTGTGCGCCTTGCCGCCGACATAGGTCTCGTCGATTTCTATGGTCGAACCGCCGCCGCCCATCGGGCCAGACGTGTCCGCCATCATTTCGCGGATACGATGGGTCAAGAACCAAGCGGTTTTCATGCCGCAGCCCAAGGTCCGCCGAAGCTGCGCAGTCGAGAAGCCCT
This sequence comes from Allostellaceae bacterium, assembly GCA_035518375.1. Lineage (GTDB taxonomy): Bacteria > Pseudomonadota > Alphaproteobacteria > ATCC43930 > CGMCC-115725 > DATJLY01. The sequence continues at coordinate 1,730 of DATIXQ010000086.1, forward strand.
TTTTGCTGGCCGCGAGAAGGTGGATTGCCTGAAGCCAGAGCTGCATCGGCAGGTGGCTATCCTCGAAGATCGTCCCGACCTTGACCGTGAACTGCTTCCGGCACGTGTAGCACTTGCGCAAGCCGGGGCGGCCATTCGCAAGCCTACCGATCTTGGCCGTGTCGGCGTTGCCGCAATGCGGGCAATGCGGGCCGTTGGGCCAAAGCCGCGCCTCTACGTACTCGTACGCGGCTTCCTCATTGTGGAAATGTTCGGCGGAAAGTACGGGGTTGGCCATGACGATATCTCCTAAGCCCCAAACCTACAGGTTGGGGTTGGGTTCGTCAAGTGAAAAGTTCCCGTTCGTTTGGTGAAAACGACCCCCTCACCCCGACCTTCTGGCCGGCGGGGAGAGGGAGGTACGGGGATTGGGTTCGTTCGGCGAAATCGGGGCCATCGGCTGCGAGGGCGTCCCTCGGAAATCGGCAATTGGGTTCGTTTGGTAATTTTGCCGGGTGCTGTCATTGCGAGGCGCGCAGCAACGAAGCAATCCCCATCCGGCGGGAGATTGCTTCGCTGCGCTCGCAATGACAGAGGCGCGGGAAATTGGGTTCGTTTGGTTAAATCGGGCCCTAGCCGGCGCGCAGGTGTTCCTGGAGCCGTGGAATCAGCTCGACCAGGTTGCAGGGCCGGTGCCGATTGTCGAGCTGGTGGCGGATGATGTCGTCCCAGCCGTCGCGGCAAGCGCTGGGCGAGCCCGGCAGCGCGAAGAGATAGGTCCCGCCCGCGACGCCGGCGGTGGCCCGGCTTTGGATCGTCGAGGTGCCGACCTTCTGATAGCTGAGCCAGCGGAAGAGCTCGCCGAACCCGGCGATCTCCTTTTCATAGACTTCGTGGAAGGCTTCGGGCGTCACGTCGCGCCCGGTGACGCCGGTGCCACCCGTGGCGATCACGACATCGATCGCGGGATCGGCGATCCATTCGCGGAGCTGCGCTACGATCGCGGCGCGATCGTCCTTGACGATGCGGCGCCGCGCCACGCGATGCCCGCCCGCGGCGATCAGCTCGGCAAGCGTGTTGCCCGACTTGTCGTCCGCCTCGGTACGTGTGTCGGACACGGTGAGGACGGCGATGTTGACGGGAAGGAACGGGCGGCTCTCATCGATTTTCGGCATAGCGTTGCCCCGGCCCGGCTCTGTCGAGCGCGATATAGGTCGGCCATTTGCCGGCGGCAAGCGCATCGAGGTCGGGCGTCGACTGGCCAAGCCGCGCGCGATAGATCCAATAATTCGTCAGCACGTGCTTGGTGAAAAGGCGCCCCTCGGGCGAGGGGATGCTCTCGAGGAAAAGGAGCGGATCGCGCTTGTAGGAGCTGGCAAGCTCGTCCCAGCGCTGCGTCGCCGCGGGACCGCCGTTATAGGCGAGCGTGAACAGCAGCAGGTTGCCCTTGATGCGGTCGTCCTTGAGCAGGAGCCGTACATATTCCTGGGCGAGCGTCAGGTTGACCGACGGATCGGCGAGCGACTTCGCATCGGGTCCCTCGTCCCAGGCGGCGGCGAGCTGCACGCCTTCGCGCGCGGCCATGTCGCGCGCCGTGGCCGGCATGAGCTGCATGAGGCCGGCGGCGCCCACGGCGCTCGTCGCATCGGGAAGGAACAGGGATTCCTGCCGCATCACCGCGAACAGCAGGGCGCGGTCGACAGTGAAGCCACCGTGTGGGGTCCAGCGCGGCATCGGATAAACCGCGCCATCGTGCCGCCGCCCGTCCTGCTGCGCCAGAAGCTGGCCGGCCGACATCGAGAGCGCGGCGAGATCGGCGTGTTGGGCGATGCCGGCGAGCGACTGCAAGAGCGCGGGATTATGGCCCGCCGTCAGCGTGCGCAGCTCGGCCACGGCGCGTACGCGCTCGCCCACCTCGAGGAGCGCGAGCGCGCGCCGCCCGGACTCGAGGCTCGAGATGACGTGCGCGTCCAGCGCGGTGAAGGGCTCGGGCTCGAAATTGAGGCCCGGATCGATGCCAAGCAGGCGGCAGGCGATCAGGCCATAGAAGGTGCGCGGCTGCTCCGCGGCAATGCGCAGGAAGTACGCGACGAGCTTTGGCTGCTTCAGACGCAGCGCCACGCGCGCCGACCACACCGCGGCTTCCGACTTGAGCCACGGTGACTGGCCGGGATTGCGCACCAGCGCTTCGAAATGCGTGCGTGCCTCGGCGAGCCGGTCGAGCCGCCAGGCGGCGAGCCCGGCCTCCCAATGCTGCTGCGGCGTGAGGTCGCCATCCTCGGCCGGCGTGCTCGCGGCCAGGGCCTCTTGCGCCTCGCCATTGCCAAGAAAAGCGGCGGCGATCTCGGCACGCAGGTTGGCCTTGGCGCCGCTATCGAGAATGTGCTGTGCCTCGGGTCCAGCGAGAAGCTGCTCGGCACGGCGCGGCGCCGTCGGCACCAGGCTCTCGATCTGCCGCACGACCAGCACGGCGCGCGGGCTGAGATTGGCCGCGGGCTCGTCCGGGACCTGCTCATCGAGCGTCGCCGCGACCGGCTTCGGCGGCGCTTTGGCGCCTTTGGGCTGACGGTGCAGGGCGAGCTTGTAAATGACCTTCGCGTCGGGCTCGTCGGCGTAGGTTTGGAGCCATCCCGTGAGTTCCGGATAGCTCGCGTGGTAGGAGCTGCTGAGATAGCGCGCGGCTAGCACCGGGCCGAGCAGCAGCCGGTTTTGCAGCGCAGCGATTTCTCCATCGGCCTCGTGCCAGTCGCCGCGTGTCTCAAGCGCGAAGATGCGCTCGTAACGCGCCTGGTCAGCCGACGACAGCACCGTCGGCAGATCCGACTGGCGCAGCAACTCGGTGCCCGGTGTCAGCGCGGCGGTACGAAAATCCTCGGCCGATATTTGGTTTGACGCGCAAATAATTAAGGTAAACAAGGAAAGTGTTATTCCTTGCTTTTGCCATCTGAAACGGGGTCTGCGCCCGGACTGTGCGGTATTGCAGCGTCCTCGCATAGGCGCCGGGATAGACTATTCCCGACCTCTTGGCAAGCACCACAATGGGTACTTGTCCACAAGCGGGTGCATTTACCCACAAGAAAGTATTTATTACTTCGTCTGCAGCTTTGTTTGCAGCTCTAGTAAATCGCGCCACGCTTCGCCTTTTCGCTGTGGCGTGCGCAGCAGAAACGACGGGTGATAGGTCGGCATTACTGGAATTCGCCGGTCAAGACCGGGAACCTCGAGCTCGACCCAGCGTCCGCGCAGCCGGGTGATGCCTTCGGTGCGGCGCAATAGCGAAGAGACAGCCGTTCCACCGCAGAGCAGCACGGCCTGTGGATCGGCGAGCGCTAGGAGGCGCCACACGAACGGCAGGCACAGCGCGATCTCCTCGTCGGTCGGCCGGCGATTGCCGGGCGGGCGCCAGAACAGGATGTTGCTGATGAAGGCGTTGCGTTTGCGGTCGAAGCCGATGGCCGCGAGCATGCGGTCCAAGAGTTGGCCGCTGCGGCCGACGAAAGGGAGGCCGAGCCGGTCCTCGTCGCCGCCGGGCGCCTCGCCGATCACGAGGAGCGGCGCGCCCGGCACGCCGTCGGTGAAGACGGTGTTGGTCGCCGTCCGCTTCAGGGCGCAACCCTCGAACGACATGACGGCCGCGCGCAGTTCGTCGAGCGTCGTGGCAGCTTCGGCGGCCGCGCGCGCGTTCATGCCCCCTTCTCCGCCGGGGAAAGGATTGGCGCGGATGGGTGCCGGCGCCGCCGGGGCGCCAACGCCATTACCTTCACCCCTCGCGGCGGGAGCGGCTAAGGGTGCGGGCTCCGGCAGCGGCGCGGCGAAGCGATCGTTCGGCTCAGCCCCGACCGTCTCGTCCACGCCCATCTCGACATACCAGCGCAGCAGTGCCACGCGCTCGTCGCCCGTCACCCTCGGCCCCTGGCTCTTTGATCGCGCCTTACTATAGTGCGGCGATGGACCGCGAGCGGATGGAATACGACGTCGTGATCGTCGGCGCCGGCCCCGCCGGCCTCGCCGCGGCAATCCGGCTGAAGCAGCTCGCGCCCGAGCGTACCGTCTGCATCATCGAGAAAGGCTCCGAGGTCGGCGCCCATATCCTCTCGGGCGCCGTGTTCGACCCGCGCGCGCTCGATGAGCTTCTGCCCGACTGGAAGAGCGATGGCGCGCCGCTTGTCACGCAAGCGGGCGATGATCGCTTCCTCGTGCTGACCGAGCGCCGCGCGCTGCGCCTGCCGACGCCGCCGCAGATGCGGAACCACGGCAACTACATCATCAGCCTTGGCAATCTGTGCCGGTGGCTGGCGCAGAAAGCCGAGGCGCTGGGGGTCGAGATCTATGCGGGCTTCGCCGGCGCCGAGATGCTGTACGAGGACGGCCGCGTCGTGGGCGTCGCGACGGGCGCGCAGGGCATCGGCAAGGACGGCGCGCCGACCGCCAATTTCCAGCCCGGTGTCGAGCTGCGCGCCAAGGAGACGCTCCTGGCCGAGGGCTGCCGCGGCTCGCTCACCAAGACCCTGGTCGCGCGCTTCGACTTGCGCCGCGACAGCGGCCCGCAAACTTATGGACTGGGCCTCAAGGAGCTGTGGGAGGTCGATGCCGCGCGCCATCAGCCTGGGCTCGTCGTGCACACGGTCGGCTGGCCGCTCGATCGCGGAACCTATGGCGGCTCGTTCCTCTACCATCTCGAGAACCGCCAGGTTGCCGTCGGCTTTGTCGTCGGGCTCGACTACAGCAATCCCTATCTCAGCCCGTTCGAGGAGTTTCAGCGCTTCAAGACCCATCCGGCGATCCGCCCGACCTTTGAAGGCGGACGGCGCATCGCTTATGGCGCGCGTGCCTTGAACGAGGGCGGTTTCCAGGCGATCCCGCGGCTCGATTTCCCGGGCGGGCTCCTGATCGGCTGCGCCGCGGGCTTCCTCAACGTCGCCAAGATCAAAGGAAATCACACGGCGATGAAGTCAGGCATGGTCGCGGCCGAGACTGTCGCGCGCCGGCTCGCCGGCGATGGGACGGCCGACTACCGCGCCGCGCTCGAAGCCTCCTGGGTCTGGCCCGAGCTTCATGCCGTTCGCAACATCCGGCCGGGCTTCCGCTGGGGCCTTTGGGGCGGGCTCGCGAATGCCGCGCTCGACACCTATCTCTTGCGCGGCCGCGCGCCGTGGACGCTCAAGCACCACGCCGACAACCTCACGCTCAAGCCGGCACGCGAGTCGCAACCGATCGCATATCCGAAACCCGACGGCGTTGTAAGCTTCGACCGGCTCTCCTCGGTTTTCATCTCCAACACCAATCACGAGGAGAACCAGCCGCCGCACCTTCACCTCAAGGACCCGGCGAAGGCGATCGACGTCAACTGGGACCGCTATGCTTCGCCCGAGCAACGCTATTGCCCGGCAGGGGTGTACGAGATCGTCGATACGGGCGAGGGAAAGAAGCGGCTCCAGATCAACGCCCAGAACTGCGTCCACTGCAAGACCTGTGACATCAAGGATCCGGAGCAGAACATCGATTGGGTGTGCCCGGAGGGCGGCGGCGGCCCGAATTATCCGAACATGTAAAAACTATGGTGTAGAATGGCGCCTTCGCCGAGCCGAGTGGATGGGAAGATTCGCGTGCGCCGTTTGCTGATGCTTTTCGCCCGCAGCGCGCGCGTGCGCGACGCCGTTCTTTTCGCCGCGAGCCTTGCCGTGCTCGCCGCCTGCACGGAGACGGTGCCGCCGGAAAATCGCGTGGCCGAGGCGAGCGGCCCCGTCGTCACGGCGCCCGACGCACCGAGCCCCCTCGGCAACTATCTCGCCGCAAACCACGCGCAGCAGGTGCACGACTACGTCGCGGCGGCGCGCTTCGTCGAGCGGGCGCTTGCGAACGATCCCGAGAATTTCGAGCTTGTGCGCCGCGCTTTCGTCCTGCGCCTTTCCGAGGGCCGGGTCGATGACGCGCTCCCGCTTGCCCGCCGCATCGTCGATCTCGACGGCAATCGCGGCCTTGCCGCGGTGACGCTCCTGATCGAGGACATAAAGGCCGGGAATTTGGATGGCGCCGCCGGACGCGCCAAGACGCTTACGCGCGATGGCGCGCAGCGCTACGCCGTGCCGCTCCTGCTCGCTTGGGTCGAGGCGGGCCGCCATCGCCCGGCGCAGGCGGTGCAGGCGCTCGACGAGATGGGCCCGCTGCGCGGCCTCGAGCCGCTGCGCAACCTGCACGAGGGGCTGCTCGCCGACTTCAACGATCGCACGGCCGAGGCGCAGCAGGATTTCGACAAGCTCGTTGCCGCCGAGCAGCAACCGACCTACCGCATCGTTCAGGTCGCCGGCAATTTCTACGAGCGCCGCGGGCGGCCCGACGCCGCAAAGCACCTGTACGAGAACTTCACTACCGATGATGACGAGACCGGCGTCGCCAAGTCCGGGCTCGCCCGCATCGCCGCGGGCCAGATCCCCGACCGGCTCATCACGACGCCGCAACAGGGCGCGGCTGAAGCGCTCTTCGATCTCGCGAGCCTGCTCGATCAGCGCGACACGATCGACATCTCGCTCGTCTATGCGCGTCTCGCGCTCGAGCTTGAGCCCGACTTTGCGCTGGCGCAGCTGCTCGTCGCGGAAATCCGCGGCGAAGAAGGCCGTACGGACGACGCGCTCGCGCTTTATCGCGCGGTTGATCCGAAATCGCCGCTCGCCTGGTCGGCGCGACTGCGCGCGGCGCTCGCCGAAGACGCGCTCGACCATACCGACGAGGCGATCACCGAACTGCGCCGCATGGCGGCGGAGCGGCCCGACTCGCCGAGCGCGCTCGTCGAATTGGGCGATGTGCTGCGCGGCAAAAGCCGCTTCGACGACGCGGCCAAGGCCTATGACGAGGCGATCGGCCGGCTCGGCAGCGAGCAGGCAAAGGAGACTTCGTGGCGGCTTTTCTACGATCGCGGTGTCGCCTACGAGCGCTCGGGCCAATGGCCGCGCGCCGAGGCCGACCTGAAGCGCGCGCTGCAGCTCTCGCCCGAGCAGGCGATGGTGCTCAACTATCTGGGCTACTCGTGGATCGACAAGGGCGAGAACCTGCCCGAGGCGCTCAAGATGATCCAGCGCGCGGTCGAGCTGCGGCCGAATGACGGCTACATCGTCGACAGCCTCGGCTGGGCCTACTACCGCACCGGCGATCTCGCCAAGGCGACGCAGTTCCTCGAACGCGCGATCGAGCTGCTGCCCGAGGACCCGACCATCAACGATCATCTGGGTGACGTTTACTGGCGCACCGGGCGTGTCGCGGAAGCGCGCTACCAGTGGCGGCGCGCGCTGCAGTTCGGGCCCGATCCCGGCGACGCGAAGTCGATCGAGGTGAAGCTCGATCGCGGCCTCGAGAAGCCCCCGCAAGCAATGAGCGGCGGCTGAGCCGGGGCGATGGAGTTTCGCGAGCGCGCGCCGGCAAAGCTCAATCTCTATCTCCACGTCGTCGGACGCCGCGATGACGGCTATCACCTGCTCGACAGCCTCGTCGCTTTCGCCGACATCGCCGACGAGGTGACGGTCGCGCCCGCAACTGCGCTCTCGCTGCGCATTGCCGGTCCGTTCGCCGCGGCGCTGATGAGCGGGACGGGCGAGAACCTCGTGCACCGCGCGGCGCGGCTCTATGCGGCGCGGCTCCGTCGCCAGCCGCGCGTGGCGCTCACGCTCGAGAAGCGACTGCCGGTCGCTTCCGGCATCGGCGGCGGCTCGAGCGACGCGGCGGCAACGCTGCGCGCGTTGCAGTCTCTGTGGCGCGCCGAACTCGCCGAGGATGCACGTGCCGATCTGGCTCTTGCCTTGGGCGCCGACGTGCCCGCGTGCCTTGTCCCGCGCGCCGCGTTCGTGGGCGGCATCGGCGAGCGCATCGAGCCCGCGCCGCCATTGCCGCCGCTTGCGGTCGTGCTTGCCAATCCCGGCGTCGCGGTGGCGACCGCGGACGTTTACGCGCGCCGCGCCGGCGCCTTCTCCGAGCCCGCGCGCTTCGTCGACATGCCGGGCGATGCCGCCGGTCTCGCCGCGCTGCTGGCCGAGCGGCGTAACGACCTTGCGGACGCGGCGCGGGAATTGGCGCCGGCGATCGCCGACGTGATCGCCGCGCTCGCCGCGACGCCGGGCGCGCTTCTCGCGCGCATGAGCGGCAGCGGCGCCACCTGCTTTGCGCTCTACGCCGCTTCGCACGAGGCCGAAGCGGCGGCGCAAACGCTCGCCGCCGCCTCTCCGCGCTGGTGGGTCAAGGCGGGCAATCTGCTCTAATTAACCATGATGTGGCTGGCACTGCGTTGACGCTCGCGGCGCAGCGCGCCTATTGTTCCGGCGCGAAGCGGGGGATGGCATGAGCAAGGTTCAGGACGCGCTGACGCGGCTCGAAGAGGCGATCACGCGGCTCGAGCGCGCGGCACGCCGGGATGGCGACGGCCACGCGGCGCGGCGCGGCGATGGCGCCGCGATCGCGGTCGATGCGGTGGCGCAACGTCTCGATGCGATGATCGGCCGCATCGATCGCGTGCTGGAGGGCTGATGCCGCAGGTCAACGTCACGATCAACGGCCGCGCCTACGCGGTGCAGTGCGATCCAGGCGAAGAGCACCGTATCCGCGAGCTCGCGCGCATTGTTGACGCCAAAACCAATTCCTTCTCCAACCAGGCGCTGCGCGCGGGCGAGGCGCGCATCCTCGTGATGGCCGCGCTCGTGCTCGCGGATGAACTCGCCGAGGCCAATGACGCGCTGCGCCGGCTCAACGCGCGCGCCGCCGCGAGCGCCGACGATCCCGCGCTCGCCGACGGCATCGAGCGGCTGGCCCGCCGCATCGAGGTGGTTGCGTCGCGGCTCGAAACGTCCCACATCTAGCCTCAGAGAATGGGGCTGCGCGGTTCGTTAGGCGCACTGCCCCGGGGCCGATATCGACCTCTAGGGGGCTGTCCCTGCCGGAGCCCTGGTTCCGGTACATGGCTCCCACCTGCGACAGCGGGCCACGAGGGTTGAGCACATGCCGACGGCCGAGGCGGCTCCATTCTCACTTTCCATCTCGACCGAGGGCAGATGCGGCTTTTGATGTGCGGCGACGTGGTGGGGCGATCGGGCCGCGATGCCGTGGCTCGGCACGTGCCGCAGCTCCGGCGCGAGCTCGCGCTCGATTTCGTCATCGTCAATGGCGAGAACGCGGCGCACGGCTTCGGCATCACCGACAAGATCTGCGCCGAACTCTACGAGTGCGGCGTCGACGTCATCACGACGGGCAACCACGTCTGGGACCGCCGCGAGATCATGTCCTATATCGGCTCCGATCCACGCCTCCTGCGCCCGCTCAACTATCCGCCGAGGCAGCCCGGCAACGGCCACGGCGTCTATGCGCTCCCGGACGGGAGAAGCGTGCTTGTCGTCAATGCGATGGCGCGGCTCTTCATGGATGCGATCGACGATCCGTTCGCCGCGGTCGATCACCTGCTCGCCGCGCACGGCCTCCCCGAGCACGCGGCGATCGTCGTCGATTTCCACGGCGAGGCGACGTCGGAGAAAATGTCGATGGGGCATTTCTGCGATGGCCGCGTCTCGCTCGTCGTCGGCACGCACAGCCACGTGCCGACAGCCGATCACCGCATCCTCACGAAGGGAACGGGCTACATCACCGATGTCGGCATGTGCGGCGACTATGACTCCGTCATCGGCATGAAGAAGGAGGGCTCGGTCGCGCGCTTCGTCACGAAGCTCCCCGGCGAGCGGCTCGAGGTCGCCGAGGGCGAGGCCACCTTGTGCGCGGTCGCGGTCGAGACCGACGACGTGACCGGCCTCGCGCGCGAGATCGTGCCGGTGCGTCTCGGCGGCGGGCTCGCGCAGCATTGGCCGCGCTTCTCGCGCGCCGAGGTTCCGGCGAAATGACGGGGCGGACGGCGCGTTGGGCGGGCTGAGCCCGCTTCTCCTCCAGGGTTTCCTGTTCGGCTGGTCGGTCGCCTGGCCGCCCGGGCCGATCAATGCCGAGATCATGCGGCGCGGCATCGAGCGCGGGTTCGCGCCGGCCTATGCCGTGGCGCTTGGCGCCGCCTCGGGCGATGCGTGCTGGGCGGTCGCCGCCGCAACCGGTGCGGGGCTCGTGCTGACGCGGCCGGCGGCGCATCTCGCGCTTGGCGTCATCAGCACGGTGCTCCTCATCGCGTTGGGATTGCTCTTCCTCCGCGGCGCCTGGCGCGGCCTCGCCACGCGCGACGCGGCGCCAGCCGCGCCCGGCCGCTTCGAGTCGACCCGGGCGGGCTATGGGCTCGGCCTCGGCATGTCCCTCACAAGCCCATGGAACATCGGGTTCTGGCTCGCCGTGATGGGCCGCCCCGAAGTGGCGCAGCGCGGCTTCCCCGAATCGCTCGTGGTTGCGGGTGCGGTGATGGCCGGTGCGCTCACCTGGTGTCTCATCATCACGAGCGCGGTGACGCTCTTGCGTATCCGCATTCCGACCCGTTGGTGGGAGGTGGTGGCCAAAGGCGCGACCGGCTTCCTGCTGCTCGGCTTTGCGCTCAACGGCCTTGTGCGACTCGCCGCGAGTTGAGCCGTTGCGAAAGCCCCAACGCGCGCTTTCTTGCCGCCGCAATGCTGCCATATTGCACGACTAATGAGGCGCGTCGTTCGCGAATGCTGGCGCGGATGGCGATGCGCGCGGGCGTTATGCTAGGATTCCGGCTCCCGTTCCCACGGAACTGCTGAGACTCATGGCTGGTCACTCCCAGTTCAAGAACATCATGTATCGCAAGGGCGCGCAGGACAAAAAGCGCGCCAAGATCTTCACGAAGATCATTCGCGAACTCACGACGGCCGCGCGCAGCGGCCTCCCTGATCCCGGCTCCAATCCGCGCCTGCGCGCGGCGATCATCGCGGCGAAGCAGGCCAACATGCCGAAGGACACCGTCGATCGCGCGATCAAGCGCGGCAGTGGCGCCGACGACGGCACCCATTACGAGGAGGTGCGCTATGAGGGCTATGGCCCCGGCGGCATCGCCATCATCGTCGAGACCTTGACCGACAACCGCAACCGCACCGCGAGCGACGTGCGCGCCGCCTTCACCAAGGCCGGCGGCAATCTCGGCGAAAGCAACAGCGTCAGCTTTCTCTTCGACCATGTCGGCGAAGTGCGCTTTCCGCTCGCTGCGGCGGCCGCGGACGCGATGTTCGAGGCCGCGGCAGAAGCGGGCGCCGACGACGTCGAGCAGACGGGCGAAGAGCATGTCGTGAGCTGCGCGCCCGACAGCCTCAACGCCGTGCGCGATGCGCTCGAGAGCCGCTTCGGCGCCCCCATCTCGGCGAAGCTCGTGTGGCGGCCGAAGGCCTTGACGCCGGTCGAAGGCGAGGCCGCCGAAGGACTGATGAAGCTCCTTGAAACTCTTGAGGACAGCGACGACGTGCAGACGCTCTACGCCAATTACGAGGTCGCCGACGACGTCCTGGCGCGCCTGAGCGCCTGACGTCGCAGGTGCAGCAGATGCGTCTTCTGGGCCTCGACCCGGGATTGCGCCGCACCGGCTGGGGCGTGATCGACGCATCGGGCAACCGTCTCTCCTATGTCGCCGATGGCGTGATCGCGGTCGCGGACGACCAGCCGCTCGCCGAGCGGCTCGCGGCGCTCTACCGCGCGCTCGGCGAGATGCTCGAGCGCTATGCGCCCGACGCGGCCGCGGTCGAGGAGACGTTCGTCAACAAGAACCCGAGCTCGACATTGCGCCTCGGCCTCGCGCGCGGCGTCGTGCTGTTGGCGCCGGCCGCGCGCGGCATCGCCGTCCACGAATATGCCGCCAACCGCATCAAGAAGTCGGTGGTGGGCGTCGGCCACGCCGAGAAGGCGCAGGTCGGGATGATGGTGCGGCGCCTCCTGCCAGGCTGCCTCGCCGCCAGCGCGGATGCCGCCGACGCGCTCGCCGTCGCCATCTGCCACGCGCACCACTCGGCTTCACAATCGCGGCTGCATCCGGCGCTTTCCCCCTCACCCCAACCCTCTCCCCGGAGGGGAGAGGGTGTGCGTTCCGACCGCAGCGATGCCGCGAAACGCAAGACGACAGACGCCGAGACGGCGCGCGCACGCCAGCTGCGAGGAAACGGCACTGACGTTGAGCGGCTGCTCTGGAGCAAGTTGCGCGATCATAGGTTCGAATCCCTGAAGTTCCGCCGCCAAGAGCCCATTCTCGGCTACACGGTGGATTTCGTTTGTCACGAGCGCGCGCTGATCATCGAACTCGATGGCGGGCAGCACACGATCCGAGAGGCCTCTGACGAGCGGCGGACGCGTGTCCTCGAGCGTGCGGGCTTTCGCGTGCTGCGCTTCTGGAACAACGACGTGATCGAAAATATCTCCGGCGTGCTCGAGATTATCCGCGCGGAATCCCTCTCCCCACCGGGGAGAGGGCAGGGTGAGGGGGCCGCGCGGCGATGATCGCCATGCTCGCGGGCGTCGTCGACGAGATCGGTCCCGACCGGCTCGTGCTCGACGTGAACGGCGTCGGATATCTCGTGTTCTGCTCGGGCCGCACGCTGGCGCGCGCGCCGCGCCGTGGCGAGCCGCTGCGTCTCCTCGTCGAGACGCATGTGCGCGAGGACCATATCCATCTCTACGGCTTCGCCGAGGAGAGCGAGCGGCATTGGTTCCGCTTGCTCAACACCGTGCAGGGCGTCGGCGCGCGGCTTGCGCTCGCCGTCCTCGGCACGCTCTCGCCCGACGCGCTCACCACCGCGATCCTGGCGCAGGACAAGGCGGCCGTGACGCGCGCCGAGGGCGTCGGGCCCAAGCTCGCGCAGCGCATCGTGAGCGAGCTCAAGGACAAGGTCGGCACGATCGCGCTCGCCGCGGCGCACGCGCTTCCCGAAGGTGCCGAGGCCGCGACCGCCGATGCGGTCTCGGCGCTCGTCAATCTCGGCTATCAGCGTTCCGAGGCTTATGGCGCGATCTCTTCGGCGGCGCGCCGGCTCGGACCCAAGGCCGCGCTCGATGCGCTCATCCGCGCGGGGCTGAGGGAGCTCGGCCGATGACGCCGCCGCGCGTGGTCTCGCCCGCGCCCGGCGCCGACGATGCCGAGCCCGCCTTCCGCCCGCAGGTCCTGGCCGAGTTCGTCGGCCAGAAGCGCATGTGCGACAATCTGCGCGTCTTCATCGAAGCCGCGCGCACGCGGCACGAGGCGCTCGACCACGTGCTGCTGTCGGGCCCGCCAGGTCTCGGCAAGACCACGCTCGCGCAGATCGTCGCGCGCGAGATGGGCGTGGGCTTCCGCGCGACGTCCGGTCCGGTGATCCAGCGCGCCGGCGATCTCGCGGCGCTCCTCACCAATCTCGAGGCGCGCGACGTTCTCTTCATCGACGAGATCCACCGCCTCTCGCCCGCGGTCGAGGAAGTGCTCTATCCGGCGATGGAGGATTTCCAGCTCGACCTCATGATCGGCGAGGGGCCCGCCGCGCGCTCGGTCAGGATCGATCTGCCGCGCTTCACCTTGATCGGTGCGACGACACGCGCGGGCCTCATCACGCGGCCGTTGCGCGAGCGCTTCGGCATTCCGCTCCGGCTTCAGTTCTACGAAACCGACGAGCTCGCCGCGATCGTCGCGCGCGGAGCGCGCGTGCTCGGGGTCGAGCTCGACGCCGAGGGCGCGGGCGAGATCGCGCGCCGCGCCCGCGGCACGCCGCGCGTCGCAACGCGGCTCTTGCGCCGTGTGCGCGACTTCGCCGCGGTCGCCAAAGTAAAGCGCATCGACGCCAAGACGGCGGACGATGCGCTGCGCCGTCTCGAAGTCGACAGCAGCGGGCTCGACGCCATGGACCGGCGCTATCTGGGCGCGATCGCCAACAATTACGGCGGCGGGCCGGTCGGCGCCGAAACATTGGCCGCGGCGCTGGGCGAGGAACGCGACGTCATCGAGGACGTGATCGAGCCCTATCTCGTGCAGCAGGGCTTCGTGCAGCGCACGCCGCGCGGCCGTTGCCTTTCCGATGCCGGCTTCCGCTATCTCGGCCTGCCGGTGACGCGGCCTGCCTCGGTGCAGCTCGATCTGCTCGCGGCGGCGCTCGACGAGGAGGAGACGCCGTGAGCGCGCTCGTGCCGCCGGAAGGTCATGTCGTGGACGGCGTCCATCACTTCGCCATCCGCGTCTATTACGAGGACACCGACGCGGGCGGCATCGTCTACTACGCCAACTATTTCAAGTTCTGCGAACGCGCGCGCACCGAGTTCCTGCGCTGCTGCGGCATCGTGCACGAGCGGCTCCTGGCCGAGAACGGGCTGACGCTCGCCGTGCGCCGCGCCGAGATCGATTTCCTCGTGCCGGCGCGGCTCGACGATGCGCTCGTCGTGCGCTCGCGCCTCGTCGCGGCCGCCGGCGCCACGCTCGACATGGCGCAGGAGGTCCGGCGCGAGGATGCCGTGCTGGCGCGAATGCAGCTGCGCATCGCCTGCGTTGGATCGGGCGGCCGCCCGCGGCGGCTCCCGCCCGCGCTCGCCACGACCGTCCTGTCCCTTATCCCTCCCGAACGAACCAGGGTCCCCGAAGATGCAAGGTAATCCCGTCGAGGCGCTGCCTTTGGCCGGTTCCGCGCCGCCGCACGATCTGTCGATCATCGCGCTCTTCCTGCAGTCCGACACCATCGTCAAAGTGGTGATCTTTCTGCTGCTCGCCGCCTCGATCTGGTCGTGGGCGGTGATCTTCGACAAGCTCGGGCGCATCAGGCGCTTGCGGCGCGACGCCGAGAGCTTCGAGGAGACGTTCTGGTCGGGCGGCTCGCTCGACGATCTCTACGACCGCATCGGCGCGCGCCCGACCGACCCGATGTCGGCCGTGTTCGCGGCCGCGATGCGCGAATGGCGCCGCAGCGTGTCGAAAGGCCTCGTCGCCAGCGCCACCATGAAGACGAGCCTCCAGGAGCGCATCGAGCGCGTGATGCATGTCACCGTCGGGCGCGAGATGGACCGGCTCGAGCGCTTCATGTCGTTTCTTGCAACCGTGGGCTCGACCGCGCCGTTCGTCGGGCTGTTCGGTACCGTCTGGGGCATCATGAACAGCTTTCAATCGATCGCCGCCGCCAAGAACACGAGCCTCGCCGTGGTGGCGCCGGGCATCGCGGAGTCGCTGTTCGCGACCGCGCTCGGCCTCGTCGCCGCCATCCCCGCCGTCGTCGCCTACAACAAGTTCTCGACCGATTTCGGGCGCTATGCCGGGCGGCTCGACGCGTTCGCCACCGAGTTCAGCGCCATCCTGTCGCGCCAGCTCGACGAGAAGGCCTGAGCCATGGCGACAAACTTTGTCGTCGGCGGCGATATGGGCGGCTCCGGCCGCCGCGTCCGCCATCCGCCGATGAGCGCCATCAACGTGACGCCGATGGTCGACGTCATGCTGGTGCTGCTCGTCATCTTCATGGTGACGGCGCCGCTCCTCACCGTGGGCGTGCCGGTCGACCTGCCCCAGACCAAGGCGCCGGCGATCAACGAGCCCAAGGAGCCGCTCGTGATCACCATCGACCAGCAGGGCCAGATCTATCTCCAGAACGCGCAGATCAGCGATGACCAGCTTGGGCCGAAGCTCTCCGCCATCACCCAGAACAATCCCGATGCCAGCATCTATGTGCGCGGCGACCGCTCGATCAATTACGGGCGCATCCTCGAGGTGATGGGGCTCGTCAGCAGCGCGGGCTTCACCAAGGTCTCGCTCATCGCCGAGCTGCCCAAGGCCGACAAGTCGAAGAAGTGATGCCGGGTCGCGGCGGAATCCTGTTCTCGTGCACGCTCCACCTCGCGGTGGTGGCGCTGTTCTTCATGCATATCCACCTATTCGAGCCGCCGATTCCGGAGGAGACGCCGATCGCGGTCGAGCTGATTAATCTCGGCCCCGAGACGCACGCGACCGAGAAGACGCAAACCCCGCCGCAGCCGAAGCAGCCCGAGAAGGTCGCGCAGAACGAGCCGCAGCCCAAGCCGGAGCCGCCCAAGCCCGAACCGCCGAAGCCGCAGCCGCCGAAGCCGCCGCCTCCGCCCCCACCACCTCCGCCGCCGCCACCTCCGCCGCCACCGCCCGCGCCCGCACCGCCCGCGCCGAAGCCGCCCGAGCCCAAGCCCGAGCCGCCGAAACCCGAGCCGCCCAAGCCTGAGCAGAAGCCCGCGCCGCCCAAGCCCAACAATGATGCGTCCTTCGACGCGCTCCTGAAGAATCTCGCCAAACGCGAGGTCGCCTCAAACGAGCCGCAGGACAAGGCGAAGCCCGCGCCGCCTGCGTCCGCCGCGTCATCGCAACCCATCGCGCCCTTGGGCGCGCAGCTTTCGACGAGCGAGATCGATCTCGTGCGGGCACAGATTGAGCGCTGCTGGAACGTGCCGGCCGGCGCGCGCGACGCGCAGGATCTGCATCCCGAGTTCCGCGTTCATATGAATTCCGACGGCACGGTGCGCTCGGCCGAGCTCATGAATACCGATCAGCTCGGCGATACATTCTTCCAGGCCGCCGCCGAGAGCGCCAAGCGCGCGCTGCTCAATCCCTCGTGCCAGCCGCTCAAGCTGCCGCCGGACAAGTTCGATCAGTGGCAGACCTTCACCATCACCTTCGATCCCAAGGACATAACATGAGCCCGACCGTCTCTCGCCGCGCCACGTGCGCGGGGCTAGCCTTGGCCGCGCTCGGCATTCCGCGCGCTGCGCATGCCGAGCTCCACATCGACATCACGCGCGGCAATGTGCAGCCGCTGCCGCTCGCGCTTCCCGACCTCGCCGGCGGCGATGGCCAGACCGGGGCGCAGATCATGCAGGTGGTGTCGGCCGATCTCGAGCGCTCGGGCCTGTTCAAGCCGATCGATCCCAAGGCCTTCACCGACAAGGAAGCGGCAACGCGCGTGCCGCCCAATTTCAACGACTGGCGCGTCATCAACGCGCAGGCGCTCGTCACGGGCAACGCCAATGTCGAAGGCGACGGCCGCCTCCAGGTCGATTTCCGCCTGTGGGACGTGTTCGCGGAGCAGCAGCTGACCGGACTGCGCTATACCACGACGCAGCAGAACTGGCGCCGCATCGCGCACATCATGGCCGACGCGATCTACAAGCGCATCACCGGCGAGGATGGCTATTTCGACACGCGCATCGTCTATATCGCCGAAAGCGGACCGCTGAACCGCCGCATCAAGCGCCTCGCCATCATGGATCAGGACGGCGCCAACCATCACTACTTGACCGATGGGCGCTATCTCGTGCTGACGCCGCGCTTCTCGCCGACGACGCAGGAGATCACGTATCTGTCCTATGCCGGCAACAAGCCGCGCGTCTATCTCTTCAACATCGACACCGGACAGCAGGAAGTGCTCGGCGACTTCCCAGGCATGACGTTTGCGCCGCGCTTCTCGCCCGACGGACAGCGCGTCATCATGAGCCTCGCCGTGGGCGGCGCGAGCGACATCTATACGCTCGACCTCAGGACGCGCCGCGCAACGCAGATCACGACGACGACGGCGATCGACACCTCGCCCTGCTACTCGCCCGACGGCAAGCAGATCACCTTCAACTCCGACCGCGGCGGCTCGCAGCAGCTTTACGTGATGAACGCCGACGGCTCGAACATCCACCGCATCAGCTTCGGCTCGGGTCTCTACGGCACGCCTGTGTGGTCGCCGCGCGGCGACCTGATTGCCTTCACCAAGATCGACGGGGCGCAATTCTTCATCGGCGTGATGCGGCCGGACGGCTCCGGTGAGCGACTCCTGACGAAAGCGTTCCTGGTCGAGGGACCGACCTGGGCGCCCAACGGCCGCGTCCTCATGTATTTTCGTCAAACCCCGAGCGACTCGCGGGGCCAAGGCGGATCAAGCCGCCTCTATACGATCGATCTTACGGGCTACAACGAGCGTGAGGTCATCACTCCTCAGGATGCATCCGATCCTGCCTGGTCCCCCTTGATTCCATGAGGTGCGGTAAGTATATTGCGCCGCGTTTTGCCAGGCCGCCGGGCCGCGGCTGCCTTCCCGCGTCTCCGCCCGGCATCATCCTTAGTGCCGCCCCATCGGGCAACGCCGTCGGAACATCTGGACGAGCGTACCCTAGGTATCTTGCGAGGGAGTAAGAAAATGAATCTTCGGTCATTGAGCGTGCTCGCGGCCGCCGTGCTGCTGCTGGCCGCGTGCAAGGAGAATCCCGGTACCGAGAGCAACACGTCGGGCGGCGCGGGCGGGGCCATGACCGCATCGTCGGCGCCGAGCGGTCCGGCCAAGGGCTCGCGCGAAGACTTCATTCAGAACGTGGGCGACCGCGTCTTCTTCGATTTCGACAAGTCGGATGTGAAGCCCGAAGGCCAGCAGACGCTGCAGCGTCAGGCGACCTGGCTGAAGCAGTATCCGAGCGTGACCGTCACGATCGAAGGGCACTGCGATGAGCGCGGCACGCGCGAGTACAACCTCGCGCTCGGCAATCGCCGCGCCAACGCCGTGAAGAACGCGCTCGTGGCACTCGGCATCCCCGCGAACCGCATCCAGACGATCAGCTATGGCAAGGACCGGCCGATCGTGGTGGGCTCGAACGAGGCCGCCTGGGCGCAAAACCGCGTGGGCATCACCGTCATCAACTGACGGGCCGCATCTGACAGAGTACGAGGCGCCTGCCCTCCCTCCACGACTCGGGTTCGTGGAGCGGTGGGGGCAGGCGCCCTTTTTTTGCCTAAAACGTTTGCTAGCTTCGGACATGACGCAAACGAATCGGGGAGGATCGAAGGCTTTGCGCACAGCCGGGACGCGCCGGATCGGCGGATCGCTCGTCGCGCTTGTCCTCCTCGCCCTGGCCGCAGGCGTCGCTCCTCCTGCGGCGGCGCAGCAGACCGACATAAAGCCGCTCCTCGACCGGATCGATCAGCTCGAGCGCGACGTCAATTTGTTGCAGCGTCAAGTTTATCGCGGCACGGCGCCCGGCGGCACGCCGGTGCCGGTGAGCCCACCCGACGGGCCAAACGCGCTCTCGAGCGAGGTGCGCATCGGCCAGCTCGAAGACGAGATGCGCACCCTTACGGGTCAGCTCGAAGAGATCAATTATTCGATCGACCAGCTGAAGCACCGGCTCGATGCGCTGTCGAGCGACGTCGATCAGCGCTTGACCGCGCTCGAGCATCCGGGCGCTGCGGGCGCCGGCGCTGCCGGTGCCGGCGCTGCCGCTGCCGGCACAGCGCCGCCGCCCGCGCCGCCGCACACGCCCGCGCCGCCGCGCACCGCGCAAGCGGGCCAGACCCCCGGCACCGCCAACACCTCGGGCGTGCTCGGTACGCTCGGCTCGAGCGGGGCGGCCGGCTCCGCGCGCACGGGCGCACCGCCCGTTTCAGCTCCGGTCGCCGCGGAGCCACCGCAATCCCCAGCTGCCAATCTTCCGACCGGCACGCCGATGGAGCAGTATCAGTATGCTTTCGGGCTCCTGCGCCAGGCGAAGTACGGCGAGGCCGAGGGCGCCTTCAAGTCGTTCATGCAGCGCTTCCCGAACGATCAGCTCGCCGGCAGCGCGCAATACTGGCTGGGCGAAACCTATTACGTGCGCCAGCAATACAAGGATGCCGCGACCGCCTTCGCCTACGGCTACCAGAAATATCCCAAGAGCGGCAAAGGCGCCGACTATCTCCTGAAACTCGGCATGTCGCTCGGCAGCCTTGGCCAGAAGCAGGACGCATGCAGCGCGTTCCAGCGCCTCGACCGCGACTTCCCTTCGGCACCCGGCAATATCAAGGAGCACGAGGTGAGCGAGCGGCAGGAGCTTGGCTGCCCCTGAGGTCGCGCGGGGCGGGCCTGCCGTGAGGGAAATTCCGGAAGCCGCGAGTTCGCCTCCGCTCTCCGATGCGGAGTTCGCCGATCTCATGGCGCCCTTCGCGCCGTTCGAGCCGAAGCCGCATCTCGCCGTCGCCTGCTCGGGCGGTGCCGATAGCCTCGCGCTGACGCTGCTCGCCGCGTCCTGGGCGAAATCCTTCGGCGGGCATGTCACCGCGCTCATCGTCGATCACCGCTTGCGTCCCGAGAGCGCGGCAGAGGCGACACAGGTGGCGTCGTGGCTCGCCGTGCGCGGCATCGCGCGCGAGATTCTGACACGCGACGGAGCGCCCCTTGCGAGCGACGTGCAGGCCGCGGCGCGCGCGGCGCGCTACGCTCTCCTTGAAGCGTGGTGCGAGCAGGCCGCGGTACTTCACCTCCTCACCGCGCATCATCTCGACGATCAGGCCGAGACCTTCCTGTTGCGGCTCGCGCGGGGCAGCGGGCTCGATGGACTTGCCGCCGCTTCTGCCGTGGTCGAGCGCGGGTTCGGCCGCATCCTGCGCCCGCTGTTGCCGGTGCCGCACGCGCGTCTCGTCGCGCGCCTTGTCGCGGAGCGGCAGGACTGGGTCGAGGACCCGAGCAATCGCGACCTGCACTATGCGCGCTCGCGGCTCCGCGCGGTGGCGGGCGTGCTTGCGGATACCGGGCTTGAGGCGGGGCGTCTCGCTGCGACGGCGGCGCAACTTGCGCGCGCCCGGGTGGCGCTCGAGGACGATCTCGTGGCGCTCCTCGCGCGCGCCGCGTGGCTTCATCCGGCGGGCTTCGCCTGGCTCGATCCCCCGGCGATCGCAGCCGCGAGCGAGGAGGTGGGCTTGCGCGCGCTCGCCGCCGTCATTGCAACAGTTGCAGGGATACAATATCCGCCGCGCTTCGACGGGATCGAGCGGTTCTACCGCGAGCTGCGCGGCGGTCTCGCCGCGACGCGCACGCTTGGCGGCGCGACGCTGGTGCCGCGCCGTGGCCGGGTGCTCGTCTGCCGCGAGCCCGCGGCGGTTGCGCCTCCTGTTGACGCCAGGCCCGGCGCACGAACCTGGTGGGACGGCCGTTTCATGCTCGACCTGCCGGCGGCAGCACCGGGCGGGAGCCTCGGCGCGCTCGGCCCCGAGGCCGGCGAATGGGATCGGGCGCGGATCCCGGCGCCGGCCCGAGCCGCCTTGCCCGCCTTGCGCGACACGTACGGCATCGTGGCGGTCCCCCATCTCGAATATGTCCGCCCCGGCGCCGAAGCCCGGCTTACCGGGCTGGTCCTGCGGTTCCGCCCGACCCGGCCGCTCGCCCCGCGCGGTTTCGTGGCCGCGCGCCCGCGGGCCTAGGCCCGGCCGGCGTGCCGATGCGTATAAGGCCCGGGAGGGATGGCGCCATCTCAGTTGTTTTAGCTTTAGGAAGTCTTATGTATCATCGTCTGGAATTGGCGATGAGGACGCCCCCGGAGCGTTGCTTCGGGCAGTGGTCTTGCTCCGTATGGGGCGTGCGGCCCGCTTGTGAAAGGCCTGGACTGTGAACAGCTTCGGGAAAAATCTCGCGCTTTGGATCATCATCGGGCTCCTGCTCGTCGCGCTGTTCAATCTGTTCCAGAGCACGGCGACCCGCAGCACCCAGAACACGCTCGCCTATTCCGAGTTCGTCAACGACGTCAATCGCGGCCAGGTGCGCGAGGTGACGATCCAGGGCAACTCGATCAACGGCAAGTTCTCGGATGGCCGCTCGTTCTCGACCTATTCTCCGAACGACCCGAATGCGGTCGAGCGGCTCATCGACAAGGGCGTGCTGATCCATGCGGCACCCGCCGAGGAAGGCGTGCCCTCGCTCTTTGGCGTGCTCATCTCTTGGTTCCCGATGCTGCTCTTGATCGGCGTGTGGATTTTCTTCATGCGCCAGATGCAAGGCGGCGGCGGCCGCGCCATGGGCTTCGGCAAGTCGCGCGCGCGGCTCCTCACCGAGAAGGTCGGACGCATCACCTTCGACGATGTGGCGGGCATCGACGAGGCTAAGCAGGAGCTCGAGGAGATCGTCGAGTACCTGAAGGACCCGCAGAAATTCCAGCGCCTGGGCGGCAAGATTCCGAAGGGCGTGTTGCTCGTCGGCCCGCCGGGCACCGGCAAGACGCTTCTGGCGCGCGCCATCGCCGGCGAGGCCAACGTGCCGTTCTTCACGATCTCGGGTTCCGATTTCGTCGAGATGTTCGTGGGCGTCGGCGCCTCGCGCGTGCGCGACATGTTCGAGCAGGGCAAGAAGAATGCGCCCTGCATCATCTTCATCGACGAGATCGACGCGGTCGGCCGTCACCGCGGCGCTGGCCTCGGCGGCGGCAATGACGAGCGCGAGCAGACGCTGAACCAGCTCCTTGTCGAGATGGACGGGTTCGAGGCGAACGAGGGCGTCATCCTCATCGCGGCGACGAACCGCCCCGACGTGCTCGATCCGGCGCTTCTGCGCCCCGGCCGCTTCGATCGCCAGGTCGTCGTGCCGAACCCCGACGTGGTCGGCCGCGAGAAGATCCTCAAAGTGCATATGCGCAAGGTGCCGCTCGCCTCGGATGTCGATCCGCGCATCATCGCGCGCGGCACGCCCGGCTTCTCCGGCGCTGATCTCGCCAACCTCGTCAACGAGGCGGCGCTGATGGCGGCGCGCAAGGGCAAGCGCTCGGTCACCATGTCCGAGTTCGAGCAGGCGAAGGACAAGGTCATGATGGGCGCGGAGCGGCGCTCCATGGTCATGACCGAGGACGAGAAGAAGCTGACCGCCTATCACGAAGGCGGCCATGCACTCGTCATGCTCTATGCCGAAGGGCACGAGCCGCTGCACAAGGTCACGATCATCCCGCGCGGCCGCGCGCTCGGCGTCACCATGTTCCTGCCCGAGCGCGACAAATACAGCCAGTCGAAGATGGAGCTCGAGGCCATGGTGACGAGCCTCTTCGGCGGGCGCATCGCTGAGGAGCTGATCTTCGGTCCCGAGCGCGTCACGACCGGCGCCGCCGACGACATCCGCCGCGCCACCATGCTGGCGCGCCGCATGGTGACCGAGTTCGGCTTCAGCGAGAAGCTTGGCCCCCTGCGCTATGCCGAGAACGAGGAGGAAGTTTTCCTCGGCCACTCCGTGACGCAACGGAAGAACGTCTCCGACTCGACGGCGAAGACCATCGACGAAGAGATCCGCCGCATCGTCGAGGAGGGAGAGCGGCGCGCGCGCGATATCCTCACCGCGCATCTCGACGAGCTGCATGCGCTCGCGAAGGGCCTCCTGGAGTTCGAGACGCTCTCCGTCGACGAGGTGAAACGCATCATCCGCGGCGAGAAGATCGTGCGCGACACAGGCGGCCCGGTCGAGGACGCGACCCGCAACGTGCCCCCGCGCGGCCGCTCGTCGGTACCGCCCGCCGGCCGCGACAAGCCCGCCGGCGGCTTCGAGCCCGAGCCCCAGCCCGGCGGCTGACGCCGGCAATCCCGTCCTGCCTGCACCTCGCGCCCGCCGTGGCGCAGATTGCCTTTATTAGCCAATGAGTTGACTGTCGGGCGGCTGGTTTTCCGCCGAGTCCCCCAAAGGCGTGGGAGCAGATGGGAAGCCCCGTGTCGTTCAGGGTTAATGGATTGTTTTGCCGGACCGACTAGGCTCGTCCTAAGTTTCCGCTGGGTGGACGAGGGCTTCGGGTGATGCGCAGGTATTTTGGCACGGACGGGATTCGCGGCACGGCCAACGCCGAGCCGATGACGGCCGATACCGTGCTCAAGGTGGCGATGGCGGCGGGATTGGTGCTGCGTCGCGGCGACCACCGCCACCTCATCGTCATCGGCAAGGACACACGCCTTTCCGGCTACCTGATCGAGCCCGCATTGACCGCGGGCTTCATCGCCATGGGGATGGACGTGATCCTGGCGGGCCCGCTGCCGACGCCTGCCATCGCCATGCTGACGCGAAGCCTGCGCGCCGATGCCGGCGTCATGATCTCGGCCTCGCACAATCCCTACGAAGACAACGGCATCAAGCTCTTCGGCCCTGACGGCTACAAGCTTTCGGACGAGATCGAGCAAACGATCGAGGAACAGATCGATCGCGCCTGCCAGGAGCGGGCGACGGCGCAGGGCTTGGGCCGCGCCAAGCGCCTCGACGATGCCGGCGGGCGCTACATCGAATTCGTGAAGTCGAGCTTCCCGCGCGGTTTGCGCCTCGACGGGCTCAAGATCGTGGTCGATTGCGCGCATGGCGCGGCATATCGCGTGGCACCCACAGTGCTGTGGGAGCTGGGGGCAGAAGTCGTGCCGATCGGCGTCGCCCCCGACGGCTTCAACATCAACCGCGAGTGCGGCACGATGGGCATCGCCGCGACGCAGCGCGCGGTGCGCGAGCACAACGCGCATCTCGGCATCGCGCTCGACGGTGACGCCGACCGCCTCCTCATGGTGGACGAGGCGGGCCGCGTGCTCGACGGCGATCAACTCATGGCGCGGATCGCGCTCAACTGGCGCCGTAACGGCCAGCTTTCGGGCAAGGGCGTGGTCGCCACGGTCATGTCGAACCTGGGCTTCGAGCGTCATCTCGCCGCGCACGGCATCTCCGTCACGCGCACCGCGGTCGGCGACCGCTATGTCGTCGACGCCATGCGCCGGATCGGCTGCAATCTCGGCGGCGAGCAGTCGGGCCACATCATCCTCGCCGATTACAGCACGACCGGCGACGGGCTGATGGCGGCGTTGCAAGTGCTGGCCGCCATCGTCGAGACGGGCGCGCCCGCGAGCGAGGTGTGCAACGTCTTCGCGCCGGTGCCGCAGCTTTTGCGGAACGTGCGCTTTGCCGGCGGCGCGCCGCTCGAAACGCGCCAGGTCGCGATGGCGATCAAGATCGGCGAAACGCGGCTTGGCGCTGCCGGCCGGCTTCTCGTACGGAAATCCGGGACCGAGCCCCTGATCCGCATCATGGCCGAGGGCGACGACGAAGGGCTCGTCGCGGCCGTTGTCGACGAAATCGCCGAAGCGGTGGTTTCGGTCGCGGAAGCGTCGGAGCGCGCCGCCGAATGAAGGGCCGCGTCCTCGCCGTGGCGGGCTCGGATTCGGGCGGCGGCGCGGGCATCCAGGCGGACATCAAGACAATCGCGGCATTGGGTGCTTATGCCGCGACCGCGATCACGGCCCTGACAGCGCAGAACACGCAAGGGGTGCAGGGCATCCTTCCCGTCGCGCCCGAGTTCGTGCGCGCGCAGATGGCAGCCGTGCTCGATGACATCGGCGCCGATTGCATCAAGACCGGCATGCTGGTCGATCAAGGGGTGATCGAGGCCGTTGCGGCGACACTCGAAGAGAAGGCGGCAGACGTTCCACTGGTGGTCGATCCGGTGATGGTGTCGTCGAGCGGCACCCGCCTGCTCGATGCGCGCGCGACCGACGCGCTGAAAGCTCGTCTCATTGCGCGCGCGCGCGTGGTGACGCCGAACGCGCCCGAGGCGGCCGCCTTGGCCGGGCTCGCGGTCGCGTCGCTCGACGATATGCGCCGCGCGGCCGACAGCATCCTCGCGCTCGGTGCCGCCGCGGTCGTGGTGACGGGCGGACACGTGCCCGGCCCAACCGTGCGTGACCTCGTCGCCGCGGCGGATGGGAGCTTCGTCATCGAGGCGCCGCGCATCGCGACACGCGCGACGCACGGCACGGGCTGCACGTTCGCTTCGGCCGTCGCGGCCTCGCTCGCGCAGGGACTGGGGCTCAAGCCCGCAGTCGAGCGCGCGCAGGCCTTCGTCCGGCGCGCCATGGCCGCGGCCCCCGTGTTGGGGCACGGGGCGGGGCCGCTCGATCATGCCGCCGCCCGCGATTAGATCGTATTTTACCTTTCCTCAACGTTCGCTTTACGGCTGGGGCGTATATCGCATGTGGAGGGCATAGCAGGCAGGCAACGGTTTCCGTGGTGGATAGCGTCGCATTCCCTGTGACACGCGGGTACGCGCCCGTCGGCGTTCAGCCGGTGGAAAGCGCGCCGCCTGCGCCGTCGGTTGCCCCAGTGTCCGCGCCGAGCCAGGGCCAAGGCCAGGGTCAAGGTCAGGGTCAGGCGCGGTCCGACGCGGGCTCGCCGTCGCTCGTGCTCGATTTCGCGCATGGCCTGTCGGGTAAATACGTGCTCGACTACCGCGATCCTTCGAGCGGCCAGGTGCTGGTGCAGATCCCGATGCGTACCGCGTTCCAGCAGGGCATATTGGCCGCGAACGCGGGCCAGGTCGGCAAGAACGTCGACACCGAGGCCTAGAGTGCGATCGATTTAGATGGAAGCGGTCTCGCTTCCCATCTAAATCGTGAATCGCACTCTTATCATTTGATTAGTGTCGGATTCACGGTTCACGTGGAATCGCAGAGCGATGCCATGTGAACCGATCCGGCACTAGAGCGCGGCCTCGATCCGCGCCAGGTTTCCGAGCAATAGCCTGATCTTTCCGAACACGCGGACGAGCCCGTCCTCGATTGCGCTTGCGTCGAGCGCGGCATGGCGCGCGCCTGCGGCGATGCGCAGGACCGCGCCGCCGGCCACTGCGACGGGCTGACCGATATGGCAGAGCGACGCGGCGAGCGCCCGCTCGCGTTCTCCGAGCCCCGGCAGGAGATCGCCGAGATCGCGGTTCAGGGCGCGATGGAGCTTTGTGCACAATGCGGGCGTCACGCTTCCGCGCTCATGCTGCACGAAGAACGGGAAGATGCTCTGCTCCGGAAACTCGTCGTCCTCGAGCGCGGGCGCGGGCAGGTATGCGATCTCTGCGAGGTCCGCGCCAATGCGATGGACGGCGGCTGCGAACGATCCGAGCAGTTCGCGTCGCCGCAGCGGACCCGCGGCGTACCACGTCTCCATCTCGGCGAGTGCTGCGGTCCAGCGCAGGGCCGCGCCGATATTGTCGTGCGCCGGAAGGCGGGTGCGCAGGCCGCGCCACGCCGAAGGCCAATCGCACGCCGCGGAATAATCGGCGAGGCCCGGGGCGAGGGCGAGCCCGCTCGAGAGGCGCTCCGCAAGATGCGGCGGCACGATCAGCGCGCCGCTCAAGGGTGGGCCGCAGAAGAATTTGGAGCCGGTCACGAGCACCATACGGCCGCGCGCCACGTGATGGCGGAGCGTCGCGCGCCCGACGCGCATCTGGCAGGCGTCGATCACGATCTGCACCCCAGGACCGAACGTGGTCTCGATCGCATCGAGCGTGGTATTGCTTGGCGAGCGGTTGCCGAGCTTCGAATGATCCATCGCGTAAAGGACGACGTGTCGGCCGGCGCTCACGGCGCGCGCGACTACGCTCTCGATCTCGCGATCGCAATCGGCCGCGGGACGGAGCCGGCCAGCCCGATCGCGCAGCGGCGGTGCGAACAGTTCGATCCCCGCCAATCCCGCGATCGGCGAGCCGCGCTCGACTTCCCGGCCCAGCGCTGTCACGCCCGCGAAATGGCGACCGGCGACGGCATAAGGGGCGCCGCTTCCGGTCTCGTCGGCAGCCGCAAGAACGCTCGCGAGAGGCTTCTCGCTCGTTGCGCGCACGATCGCGAGCGCGAGGAGCGCTGCATCCGTTCCCGAGGGCGCGAACACGACCTCGCCGCCGAGGGCATGGATACCGATGCGCCGCGCGAGAATGTCACGCTGCTCCTCGACGACCGCCGTGCAGCTCTCGCCCGCTTCGAGCCGCGCGCGCACGTCATTTGCGCGCCGCCAGGCGTGTTCCGAGATCGAGCTTGCGGTCGAAGAGGAAAAGCTCAGCGCTTCGCTGCGCGGCGCCGGGCGACAGCCGTAGCAGTTGAGTCCGCTTCCCGCTTCGAGTGCAAGCCGCGCGTCTCCGCCCGAGGTCAGAAGCTCGTCGAGCGGCGGCAGCCACAGCCGGCGGCCGGAACGGAGCGTTGCTTTCATCACGCGGCCTCGCGCAGCAATTCGCGGCCCAGGCGCTCGACCTCGCGCACAAGGAGGTCGAGATCGGCCAGGCTCGTTCGGTGATTGACGAGGCACGCGCGGATGGCGAGCCGCCCGCCGATGCGTGTCGTCGAAGGTGCGGCGATGCCGCTCTGCTGCAGCGCCACGACGATCGCTTCGTTGATGGAATCGAGCGCCGGCTCGGGGAAACCCGCCGGAGCGAAGCGGAAGCAGACGATGTTGAGATTGACGCGCGCCAGCAGCTCGAGTTCGCGCGAGGTCTGAACCCGGGCGCCCAAATGCCGCGCGCCGGAACAGTTCTGAGCGATCGAGCGCGCCAAGGCGTCGATGCCGTGCGCCATGATCGTGAACCAGACCTTGAGCGCGCGGAAGCCGCGCGACATCTCCGGTCCATACTCGCAGAACCACGGGTCGCCGCCGGCGAGCGCCATGCCATCGTGCGCCAGATACTCGCGCCGCGCCGAAAAGCTTGCGCGATGCAGGCGCTCGTCGCGCACCAGCACGCAGCCGGCGTCATAGGGGACCTGGAGCCATTTGTGGAAATCGAACGCGACGGAATCGGCCGCGGCGATCGGCGCGAGCGCGGCGCGATGCTCGGGCACAAGGATGGCGAGGCCGCCGAATGCCGCGTCGACATGGAGCCACAGATCGTTGGCGCGACAGAGCGCGGCGATGCCGGCGAGATCGTCGATCGCGCCGGTGTTGACCGTTCCGGCCGAGGCAATCACCGAGGCGGGTCGAAGCCCGGCCGCGCGGTCGGCGGCGATCATCGCCGCAAGCGTTGGCACGCTCATGCGGAAATCCTCGTCGACCGGAACTTGCCGCAAGGCGAATTCGCCGAGCCCCAGGAGCGCACACGCCTTCGTGATCGCGCCATGCGCCTCGGATGACGCGTAGAACACCATGTGCGCAGCGCCACCGAGCCCGTCGCGACGGACGTCGTGATCCGCCTTCGCGTCACGCGCCACCGCGAGCGCGATGACGCTCGCCATCGACGTGCCGCTCGTCAAAAGCCCGCTGGCGCTTTCCGGAAATCCGAAGATCTCCTTGCACCATGCGATGACTTGGCGCTCGACATAGACGGCCACGTGGTCGCGGCCGGCGACGTTGCTGTTCATGAAGCCTGCGAGCATCTCGCCGAGCGCGCCCGCGACAGTGCCGCCGCCATGCACCCAGCCGAAGAAACGCGGATGCAGGTTCCCGGTCGCGGAGGGAAGAAAATCGTCGCGGAATCGCGCGACGAGCGCGTCGAGGCTTTCGCCCGAGGCGGGCAGGGGCCGCTTCAGCGCGGCCTTCACCTCGGCCGGCGTCTCCTGCCACACCGGGCGCTCGCGGATCGCGCGCAGCCATTCGATGCAGCAATCGGCCGCTGCGTGAAAGCTACGCCGCGTTGCCTCCCAATCCTCGGGATCGAGCGAGCGGTCGCTCATCGCGCGCTTCCCGCCCGCGCGAAGAGCATGGTGCGAAAAGCGTCGAACACTTTGCGCATCTGCGGCGCCTTGTACGGAAAGAGGTCGGGCGGATCCATCGCGTGGACGATCATGGCGATGTCGGCCTCGAAGAGGACGAGCCGCCCGTCCGGCATTTCGCCGCAATCAATGGCGAAATAATCGAGCCCAATGCGTTGCGCGATCGTGGCCAGCGCTGTTTCGTGCCGACGCGCGAAATCCGCCTCGAAGTCGCGCATGAAGCGCGCTTCCTCGGCGCGCTTCTCCGCGCTCTCGCTCATGCCGGCGTTGAGGTAGTAGATCATCCACTGGTCGGCGATCGCCATGTGGCAGGCAAAGGGCACGCCGTCGATGAAGGCGATGCGGTACTTGCGGAAACGCCCATCGGCGCTGCGATAATCGACGAAGGGCGCGGTGAAGAAATCCTGCTCGCCGCGCGCGCCGAGATAGGCCGCGAGCGCGGCGGTGTCGGCAATGCGTGCGAGGCCGCGCCCGGCGTGAGAATCGACCGGGCGCACGATGAACGGGAAGTGGGCCGCTTCGGCCAAGGCGTCGCGCCCGAGCCGCTCGACCGGCGCCGCCAGGACGCCGGTCGTATCGTGAAAGAGCGCGGCGACGCCTTGCCGCGAGAGGCGGCGGACGCGCGCCGGATTGTTGAGGAGCGGCACGGCAAGTGCCGCCGTGGCCTCGATCGCGGCAAGGACCGGCTGATTCGCCTCCGACTCGCCGGCGGCGACGATGGCGAGGTCGTAGCTTCCGCGCGGCACCGAGATTGGGCGGCCCGGCAGCACGTAGAGCGTGTCGAGCGCGATGTCGGAACCTTCGAGCATGAATTCGAGCGGCGTGTTGGCG
Source organism: Allostellaceae bacterium (assembly GCA_035518375.1). Classification (GTDB taxonomy): domain Bacteria; phylum Pseudomonadota; class Alphaproteobacteria; order ATCC43930; family CGMCC-115725; genus DATJLY01. The sequence goes on from DATIXQ010000086.1 coordinate 31,647, forward strand.
CCGATGTCGCCGGGAGCGGCGAAGGCGAGGAGCCGCAGCGCGGGCGCAGCGGTCGCCGCCGGCGAACGGAAGAGATGGCCGCGCTCGAGCGCCGCCTTCTGGCACGCGAGCGCTCCGGCCGCGTTGCCGCTCAGCTCTTCGATCGTGGCGAGATCCATGAGCGAAGCGGCTTCGTTTTGGCCGCCGACGAAGCGGTCGTAGAGTCCCTGCCACACCGGCTTGAGATCGCCGCCGTCGAAGGCGAGCTTCGCCAGGCGCGCCATTCCATAAGGTAGAACTCCCGGCGTTTGCGCGCCGGGCAGGCTTTGCTCCGAGCCCCCGAACGCTGCCATGCGCGCCGGCCCCTCCGATCATTCGTATTGCGCGCTAAATCAAAGCCATTCCGGTTAAGAATCGCCTTATTCGGCCGATCACATAGCGGCGCTTTACGAAGTGCTAACCATGCGGCGCATTGCCGCGAGTGCGATCCGGAATTGACGGCGCGACGCCTCGTCCCTAATTTCAGCGGCGGGACACGGCCCCCCAACGGGTCGCAGCTATTCTGGAAGGAATAGGCCATGAAGCCGAACGCTCGGCCCGCCAATCCCTGCTTTTCCTCTGGTCCTTGCGCCAAGCGTCCCGGGTGGAACCCGGCGGCGCTCAAAGCCGCGCTCGTCGGGCGCTCGCATCGCGCCAAAGTCGGCAAGGAACGGCTCCAGGACGTCGTCACCCGCTCGCGCGCCATCCTCGGCATTCCCGAGAGCTGGCGCGTTGCCATCGTTCCCGCATCCGACACGGGCGCCGTCGAGATGGCGCTGTGGTCGCTCTTGGGCGCGCGCCCCGTCGACGTGCTGACGTGGGAAAGCTTCGGCGAGGGCTGGGCGACCGATGTCGTGAAGCAGCTCAAGCTCGCCGATGCGCGCGTGATGAGCGCGCCCTATGGCGCGCTCCCCGATCTCGCCAAGGTCGATTGGTCGCACGATGTCGTCTTCACCTGGAACGGCACGACCTCGGGCGCGCGCGTGCCCGATGGCGACTGGATCGCCGCCGACCGTGCGGGGCTCGCGATTTGCGACGCGACCTCCGCCGTCTTCGCCATGGATGTGGCATGGCCGAAGCTCGATGTCGTCACCTGGTCGTGGCAGAAGGTGCTGGGCGGCGAGGCCGCGCACGGCATGCTCGCGCTCTCGCCGCGCGCGGTCGAGCGGCTCGAGAGCTACGTGCCGCCGTGGCCGCTGCCTAAGATTTTCCGCCTCACCTCGAAGGGCAAGCTCAGCGCCGGCATTTTCGCCGCCGAGACCATCAACACGCCCTCCATGCTCGCGGTCGAGGATGCGCTTGATGGCCTGCGCTGGGCCGAGCAGATCGGCGGTCTTTCTGCCTTGAAGGCGCGGAGCGCCGCCAATCTCGATGCCATCGCGCGCTGGGTCGAGAAGACGCCGTGGGTCGATTTCCTCGTCGCCGATCCCGCGTGCCGCTCCTCGACCTCCGTCTGCCTCAAGATCGTCGACGACTGGTTCCAGCGCCTTTCGCCCGAGGCGCAGCGCGACCAGGTGAAGCGGCTCGAGGCCATGCTCGATGCCGAGGGTGCCGCCTACGACATCGCCGGGCATCGCGACGCTTTGCCGGGCCTGCGCATCTGGTGCGGAGCGACCGTCGAGACCCGCGATGTCGAGGCGCTCCTGCCTTGGCTCGACTGGGCTTACTCCGAAATCCGCCGTCCGGCTGCGGCCTGACTCCCGTCCTTCATTCGAGCGAGAGGAAGCCGCCATGCCGAGCGTGCTGATTTCCGACGACCTGAGCCCGCGCGCGATCGAGATCTTCACGGCGCGCGGCATCGAAACCGAGGTGAAGATCGGCCTGCCGCCCGACGAGCTCAAGAAGATCATCGGCCGCTTCGACGGGCTCGCCGTGCGTTCCGCCACCAAGGTGACGAAGCCGCTCCTCGCGGAGGCCGCGCGGCTCAAGGTCATCGGCCGCGCCGGCATTGGCGTCGACAACATCGACGTGCCGGCCGCGACCCAGCACGGCATCGTGGTGATGAATACGCCCTACGGCAATTCGATCACCACGGCCGAGCATGCGATCGCGCTGATGATGGCGCTGGCGCGGCAGATCCCATCGGCCGACCGCTCGACCCAGGCCGGCAAATGGGAAAAGTCCCGCTTCATGGGGATGGAGCTCTTCGGCAAGACGCTGGGCGTCATCGGCTGCGGCAATGTCGGCTCGATCGTCGCCGACCGCGCCATCGGCCTCAAGATGAAGGTGGTCGCCTACGATCCGTTCCTCTCGGCTGAGCGTGCGCTTACCTTGGGCGTCGAGAAGGTCGAGCTCGACGATCTCTTCGCGCGCGCCGACTTCATTTCGCTCCACACGCCGCTGACGGATGCGACGCGCAACATCATCGACGCCAAGTCGATCGCCAAGATGAAGCGCGGTGTGCGCATCATCAACTGCGCGCGCGGCGGCCTCGTCGTCGAGGAAGATTTGAAGGCGGCACTCGACGCGGGCCACGTCGCGGGTGCTGCGATCGATGTGTTTCCGGTCGAGCCGGCCAAGTCGAACGTGCTTTTCGGCCGCGACGACGTGATCGCGACGCCGCATCTCGGCGCCTCGACGCTCGAGGCGCAGGAGAACGTGGCGCTCCAGATCGCCGAGCAGATGTCGAATTTCCTTCTGACCGGCGCGGTCGAGAATGCGATCAACATGCCGTCGCTCTCCGCCGAGGATTCGGCGCGCCTCAAGCCCTACCTGAAGCTCGTCGAGCAGCTCGGCAGCTTCGCGGGCCAGCTCACCGAGAGCGATTTGAAGAGCGTCGAGATCGAGTATTGCGGCCACGCCGCCGATCTCAACGTGAAGCCGCTGACCGCGCTGGCGCTGACCAGCCTGCTCGCGCCGCAGCTCGACACCGTCAACATGGTCAATGCGCCGATCGTATGCCGCGAGCGCGATATCGTCGTGTCCGAGACGCGATGCAGCGACACGGTCGACTTCCAGACGCTCGTGCGGGTCAAGGTGACGACGGCGCGGCGCACGCGCGGCCTCGCCGGCACGCTGTTCGGCGGGGACCGGCCGCGGATCGTCAGCATCGAGGACATCCCGATGGAGGCCGAGCTCGGCGAGCACATGCTGTTCGTCCGCAACGAGGACAAGCCCGGTTTCATCGGCAATCTTGGCCGCGCGCTCGGCGAGGCGGGCATCAACATCGCAACCTTCCATTTGGGCCGCAGCGGTCCCGGCGCCGATGCCGTCTGCCTTATCCAGGTGGATCAGGCCCTGGACGAGCGCGTGCTCGATCGTGTCCGGCATCTCCCGAACGTCGTCCAGGCGAAGCAGCTGCAGTTCTGATCGCGCGCGGGCTAGACGAGGCCGCTCGCGTCGCGCAGCACGGGAAAGACGTCGCCGATGAGCGCCTGCGGCCACGGCAATGAGAAGGTGCGGTCGAACAAGATGTAGATGAGAAGTGTGGCAAGGCATGCGCTCGCCGCGGCATGGGTCCAGCCCTCGCGGAACTCGAGCCGCATCTGCAAGAGCACGAAGAGAAAGAGCGAGGGCAGCATGCCGATGACCGCGCCCGCGACGAGGAAACCGAGAAGCCAGCCGAAATAGCGCAATGCCCGCATGCGCAGGACAGGTGCGGCGAGCGTGTCGCTCGGCGCGTGGGGTGCTTGCTTCTCGCCGTGGGCGGCCTCGGGCGCACTGTCCGTGACCGCGCCGCGCCTGCCGAAGATCTCGGTCGCGAGGTTCAGGAGCGCGAACGCGAGCGCTGCTATAGCGGCGGCATGCGGCACGAACCTCGCGGCCGCGGGCCAGGACAGCGAGAACGCGAACGCCACGACGATCGCGGCAATGAGCGCGAGCGTGAAGGCCGCGTTATTGCCGAAATGGAGGAGCGAGCGGTCGAAGCCCGAGAACGTTGCCGTGAGTCCGCGCAAATGCGCGCGGAGCGAGGGGATCACGACCCAGCAGGCCGCGAGTAGAACTGCGATTACCACCGGCCGCAGCACCCAGGCCGCGCCATAAATCTCGGTCGAGATGAAGAAGTAGCGCTCGAAGATGCCGCCGAGAACGAAACCGAGGATGAGCGGCGGGCGCGGCCAGCCCAGGCGCTTCATGATCCATCCGAACGTGCCGAAGAGCACCATGGAATAAAGATCGCCCCAGCTCTGCGATCCCTGGTAGGCGCCGATGAAGATCACGGTCAGCACGAGCGGCAGCAGCAGCCCGGCGCGCACCGTCGCCAGCCGCGCGAAGAGCCCGCTCGCGGCGATGCAGAGTGCCGCGCCCATGATGTGCGCGAGCGTCAAGGTCCAGATGATGGAATAAGTCACGTCGAGGTGCTTCGTCAGCATCTCGGGCCCCGGTACGAGCCCGTGCATCAGGAACGCGCTCAGCAGGATCGCCATCGACGCGCCCGCCGGAACGCCGAACGCGATCGTCGGGACGAGATGCCCGCCCTCCTTCGCGTTGTCGGAGCTGATCGCGGCGATGACGCCGCGGATGTCGCCATGCCCGAAGTTTTCGGTGTTCTTCTCGGTGCGCACGGCGTGGCCATAGGCGATCCAGTCGATCACCGCCGCGCCGAGCCCGGGCACCGCTCCCAGGATCGCGCCGAGCCACGAGCAGCGCAGGATGAGCCACCAGCTTTTGAGTGCGTCGCGGATGCCGGCCCATTGGTCGGCGAAGCGGATATCGACCGCCGCGCCCGCGGCGATGCTCGTGCGCGCAATCGCCATGTCGGCAAGCTCGGGAACGGCGAAGAGCCCGAGCGTCACCGGCACGAGCGGCAGATGGTCCCAAAGATAGAGCGAGCCTCCGGTCCAGCGCAGCGTGCCGGTTTGCGAATCGCTGCCGATCATCGCGAGCATGAGGCCGATGCATGCGGCCGTGAGGCCCTTCAAGGGCGCCTTGCCGGACAACACGCCCACCATGGAGAGGCCGAAGATGCAGAAGGACAGAAGCTCCGGCGAAGCGAGATAGAGGACCACGGGCCGCAGGATCGGAATCGCGACGGCAAGGAGCGCGGCGCCGAACACGCCGCCGATGAGCGAGGCGGCATAGCCCGCGCCGAAGGCGCGCGCGGCCATGCCCTGTTTCGCGAGCGGATGGCCGTCGAGCACGGTCGCCGCGGCGCCGACCGTGCCGGGCACACCGAAGAGCACGGCGGGGATGAGGTCGGACACGGTCGTGACCGACGCCATACCGAGGAGCAGCGCGAAGGCGGTGAAGGTGTCGAGGTTGTAAGTGAACGGGATGAGGATCGCGAGTGCCACAATCCCGCCGAGGCCCGGGATGACGCCGAGCGACAGGCCGAGCACGACGCCGCCCGCCATGATGAGAAGCCGCATCGGCTCGAGCACGACGTGAAGCGCCGAGAGCGCCGCGGCGAGCATGGGTTATGAGCCCTTCCGCGCGAGCAGCGCCAGCACCATCGGCGGCGTCACCGGCAGCTTCGTCACGGCGCCCGGCATTCCGAGGGCGTCGTCGATTGCCGCGGCGATCGCGGCGCCGACACCGGTGACGCCGGCCTCGCCCGCGCCCTTGATGCCGAGCGCGTTGAGCGGGCTCGGCGCCTCTTCGCGCAGCAGCACGCTGATGCGCGGCGTCTCGCAAGCCGCCGGCACGAGATAGTCGGCAAACGTGACGGAGAGCGGCTGGCCGGCGTCGTCGTAGGCGAATTCTTCGCTGAGCGCGCCGCCGAGCCCTTGCGCGAAGCCGCCGACGATCTGTCCTTCGACCAGCATCGGGTTGATGGCGCGGCCGATGTCGTAAGCGGCGAGATAGCGCTCGACCGCGACCGCGCCGGTCTCGCGGTCGATCCGCACCACCGCGATATGACAGCCATAGGGATAATTCATGTGCGGCGTCTCGTGCCAGCCTTCGGCCGAGAGCACCCCGCCTTTCTGGCGCGCGACCTCGGCCAAGGCGAGCGAAGGGCCGAGCGGTGCGTCACGGCGGACGATGTGCCCGTCTTCGATGTCGAGGCTCGCGGCCGGCGCCTGCATGAGCTCTGCCGCCGCTTCGATCGCCGCCCGGCGCAGGTTTGCGGCGGCGATTGCGGTCGCCGATCCGGTCATCACCGTCGCGCGCGAGGCGTGGGCGCCGACGCCGTTGGCGATGCGGTCGGTCTGGCCGTGCGTTACGCGGATCGCGCGGTAATCGACGCCGAGCGCATCGGCGCAAATCTGCGCCATCACCGTTTCGAAACCCTGGCCAAGCGAGGCGCCGCCAGTCACCACTTCGACCGCGCCGCGCGCGTCCACTTCGACGCGCACGCCATCCTTGGGGCCGAGCCCGCTCTTCTCGACGAAGAAGGCGAGGCCCGCGCCCGCGGCTTCGCCGGCGGCGCGCCGACCCTTGAGCTCGCGGGCGAGCCGCGGCCATTCGACCGCCGCCAGCGCTGCATCGAGAAGGCGGGCATAGTCGCCTGAATCATAGACGACGCTTTCGCCCAAGGCGGCGAGGTCGCGGGCGAACGGCATCGCCTCGGCCGCGATGAGATTGCGCCTCCGCACCTCGACCGGATCGAGCCCGAGCCGCGCGGCCACCGCATCGACGAGGCGCTCGCGCACGAAGCTGCTCTCGTAGCGGCCCGGCGCGCGGTATGTCGCGGCCGGCGTCTTATTGGTGAGGCGGAAGCGGCCGACCGAGCGGAAGGACGGGATGCGATAGGGGCCAGGCAGCATGCCCGACGTCATGTCGAGCACGCGCGCGCCGTGGGTGCGCGGATATGCGCCCTGGTCGAGGATGAACTCGTCCTCCATGCCGAGGATGCGGCCTTCGACGTCGACAGCGGCGCGCACGCGATGATGCTGCTGGCGCGAATGGTTCGCGGCGACAAGATGCTCGCGCCGATCCTCGATCCATTTGACCGGCCGGCCAAGCCGCAACGCCGCCAGCATCACCAGCACATCCTCGGGATAGATCTCGCCGCGCACGCCGAAGCCGCCCCCGACGTGACCCTCGTGGAGATGAAGCTTGTCGCGCGGATGACCGAGCATGCGCGCCAAAGCCTCGCGGTTGCGGTGGGGCACCTTGGCCGCACCGAAAAGCTCGAGCATGTCCGTCGCGCCGTCGTGGCGCGCGATCGCGCCGCGCGTCTCCAGCGGCACGCCGGAATGGCGCCCGATCGTAAGCTCGAGCTCGACGATGGCATGCGCCGCGCGGAACGCCGCCGCAACATCGCCATAGCTCTTTTCTTCGACGAAGGCCTCGGTCGAGAGGCCCTCGGCCCACGCGCCGGGCGCCGCGCGGGCGTCCAGGTGCGGCGGCAGCTCGGCGAAGTCGAGCGCGACCAGCATCGCCGCATCTTCGGCGCGATAGGGGTCCTCGGCGAAGACAGCCGCCACCGGCTCGCCGACATAGCGCACGGCGTCGCGCGCCAGGACCGTCTGCCGATAGGGCGCGAGCGCGGGAACCGGCCCCTCGCGGAATTCGATGGGCGGCAGGTCCGCAACGTCGGCTCCGGTCCACACCGCTATCACGCCCGGCGCCTGTCGCGCGGCGGCGGCGTCAATGGCGCGGACCGATCCGCGCGCCACGGGCGAGCGCACGATCCGCATGTGGAGCGCGCCGGCGAATTCGATGTCGTCGGCAAAGCGGCCGAGCCCCGCCAAGAGTGGCGGGTCCTCGAGCCGCGGCACCGGTTTGCCGACGAAGGTCATCCGATGATGATAGTCGAATTGTGGCCCTTGCCTCACCCCTCCGTTGCCGCCGGCGCCGGCGCCAACGGGACGAGCGCGCGCAAACATCTTGATTTCCCTCGCCCCCGGCCCTCACATTGGGCCCATGAAGCCGCCCCGGTTCCGCTATCACGATCCGACATCGGTTGCCGAGGTGACGGGCCTCCTTGCGAGCCTCGACAACGCGCGCGTTCTCGCTGGTGGCCAGTCATTGATGCCGATGCTGAACTTTCGCTATGTGCTGCCGGACCATCTCATCGACATCAATGGCATCGCCGAGCTTTCCTATGTGCGCTGGGGTGGGGCGGCGCTCGATCTCGGCGCCATGACGCGCCAGCGCGAGCTCGAGTTCTCGGATGACGTGAAGGCGCGCTGCCCGATCCTGTACGAGGCGATCCTCCAGGTCGGCCACCGCCAGACGCGGAACCGCGGCACCGTCGGCGGCTCGCTGTGTCATCTCGATCCGGCGGCGGAGATCGTGTCCGTCGCGGCCGCGCTCGACGCGACGGTCCATGTCGTCTCCGCCAAGGGCAGGCGCGACATCGCCATGGCCGAGTTCTCGCGCGGCTACATGACGCCGGCGCTCGAGTCCGACGAGATGGTGACGGGCGTGAGCTTGCCGCTCTGGCCCGAGGGACATGGCTTCGCCTTTATCGAGTTCTCGCGCCGGCACGGCGATTTCGCGATCTGCTCGGCCGCGGCGCTCTTGGAAGAGGACCGCGCCGGCAAGATTACGCGCGCTTCGGTCACGATCGGCGGGGTCGGCCCCGCGCCCGTGCGCGCGCGCGAGGTCGAGCGCGCGATCACCGGCCAAGCGGCCTCCGAAGCGCTCTTCCGCGACGCGTGCGAAAGCTGCCGCAAGATCGAGGCGATGAGCGACGTTCACGCGCCCGCCGACTACCGCCAGCATCTGGCGGCGGTGCTGTCGCGGCGCGCGCTCGAGAAGGCGCACCAGCGCGTGCGCAAGGCGGCCTGAGCATGGACGAGAAACGCAAGATCGCGCTCACCGTCAACGGCACGCGCTATGAGGAGGAGGTCGAGGTTCGCGTCACGCTCGCCGATTTCCTGCGCCATCAACTCGGCCTCACCGGCACGCATTTGGGCTGCGAGCACGGCGTGTGCGGCGCCTGCACCATCCTGATCGATGGACTCTCGGCGCGCTCCTGCCTCATGCTCGCGGTGCAGGCGAACGGGCACGAGCTGCTCACGGTCGAGGGCATCGCCCCCAATGCCACTGAGCTCCATCCGTTGCAGGAGGCGTTCCGCGACAATCACGGGCTCCAATGCGGCTTCTGCACGCCCGGGATGCTGACGACGCTTCTCGAATTTCTGCGCGACAATCCCGATCCGACCGAGCAGGACGTACGCATCGCCATCTCCGGCAATCTCTGCCGCTGTACCGGCTACCAGGGCATCGTCAACGCCGCGCTCGACGCGGCAAAACGCCTGCGCGCGGCCAAGCCCAGCTAGAATTCGCGCGCCCTCCGCCCTAGTCTCGGCGCTCCTGGCCGGAGGGTTCATGGCGGAAGGCGACACGAGGGAAGCGGGCCGCGACTTCATCCGCGACATCGTCGATGCCGATCTCGCGGCCGGCCGTACCAAGAGCGTCGTCACGCGCTTTCCGCCCGAGCCCAACGGCTATCTTCACATCGGCCACGCCAAGGCGATCTGGATCAATTTCGGCATTGCCGAGGAATTCGGCGGCCAGTGCAACCTGCGGTTCGACGACACCAACCCC
>DATIXQ010000087.1:0-37962 GCA_035518375.1 Allostellaceae bacterium
CGCGCCTCGGCGACGAGCCTGCTATGGGCGCTCTTTTTCTTCGATGCGGTCGGCTTCTTCTTCCTCGCGAGCTGGCTGCCGGTCGTCATGGAAGGCGCTGGCGTCAGCCGCGGCACCGCCTCGCTTACCGCCTCGCTCTTCACCTTCACCGGCATGCTGGGCGGCTTCCTCATCATGCGCTTTCTCGACCGCATAGGTCCGATGGCGGTGATCGTGCTGCCTATCCTGGGCGGGCCGGCGGAAATCCTGGTCGGCGCGGGCCTGCCGCAAGCGGCGATGCTGACCTTTGTCGGCCTTGCCGGGGTTTGCTTGGGCGGCATCCACTACGCCGTCTATGCCATTGCGGTGCGCTATTACCCGCCAACCCTCAGGGGTCGCGGCGTCTCGGCGGCAACGGTATGGGGCCGCGCCGGCGGCATCGTCGCGCCCTATATCGGCGGCTATCTCCTATCGGCGCATATGCCGATCCAGCAATTGATGATCATCGCGGCGCTCCCCTGCATCGCCACGGCGATCGTGGGATTCGCGCTTGGCCGCGTCTATCGCCACTTCGAGGCCCCCGTCGCACCGAACGCGGCGCTGCGGAAGGAAAGGGCGGCTTAGGCGGTGCTCGAGGCCGTCCTGTCGCTCAGCGCCGCCTGCGCCGCGGCGAGGCGCGCGATCGGCACGCGATAAGGCGAGCATGACACATAGTCGAGCCCGATCTCGTGGCAGAAGCGCACCGAGGCGGGATCGCCGCCATGCTCGCCGCAGATGCCGAGCTTGAGGTTCCGGCGCGTCTTGCGCCCGCGCTCGGCAGCGATGCGGATCAGCTCGCCGACGCCATCGCGGTCGATCGTGACAAAGGGATCGTGCTCGATCACGCCCTGCTTCAAGTAGGCGCCGAGGAAGCTGCCGGCGTCGTCGCGCGAAAGGCCGAAGCAGGTCTGCGTCAGATCGTTGGTGCCGAAGCTGAAGAAGGCGGCGGTCTTGGCGATCTCGCCCGCGAGCAATACCGCGCGCGGCAGCTCGATCATGGTGCCGACGAGATATTTGAGCTCCGCGCCGCTCTCGGCTGCCACTTCGCCCGCGACGCGGTCGACCGACGCCTTGATCACGTCCAGTTCCTTCTTCGTCGCGATCAGGGGAATCATGATCTCGGGCTCGACCGGCTTTCCTTTCTCCTTCGCGACCGTGACCGCGGCCTCGAAGATGGCGCGCGCCTGCATCTCGTAGATTTCCGGCGCGGTGATGGCGAGGCGGCAGCCGCGATGGCCGAGCATCGGATTGCTTTCCTGCAGCGCGGCCGCGCGATGGCGGATGGCGGCGAGATCCTTGCCCGTGGCCTTGGCGATCTCGGCCATCTCGCCGTCGGTCTTGGGCAGGAACTCGTGCAGCGGCGGATCGAGGAGCCGGATCGTCACCGGCAATCCTTCCATGATGCGGAAGAGCTCGACGAAATCGCCGCGCTGCATCGGCAGGAGCTTCGCGAGCGCGGCCCTACGCCCCTCGGCGTCGTCGGCCATGATCATCTCGCGCACGGCAGCGATGCGCTCGGCATCGAAGAACATGTGCTCGGTGCGGCAGAGTCCGATCCCCTCGGCGCCGAAGCGGCGCGCGGCGCGCGCGTCGGCAGGCGTGTCGGCGTTGGTGCGCACGCCCATCGTGCGCGCCTCGTCGGCCCAGCTCATGAGCGTCGCGAAATCGCCGGAGGTGGAGGGCTCGATCGTCGGCACCGCGCCCAGCATCACCTCGCCGGTCGAACCATCGATGGTGATGACGTCGCCGCCCTTCACCACCTGCTGCCGCGCGGTGAAGCGCTTGGCGGCGTAATCGACGCGCAGGTCTCCGGCGCCGGCAACGCACGCGCGGCCCATGCCGCGCGCCACGACAGCGGCGTGGCTCGTCATGCCGCCGCGGGTCGTGAGAATGCCTTTGGCGGCGTTCATGCCGTGGATGTCCTCGGGGCTCGTCTCGATGCGCACGAGGATGACGGCCTCGCCCTTCGCAGCGCGCGCCTCGGCCTCGTCGGCCGAGAACACCACGGCGCCCGAGGCAGCGCCCGGCGAGGCCGGGAGGCCGCGCGCCAGCACCGTCGTCTTCGCCTGCGGATCGAGCCGCGGATGGAGCAGCTGGTCGAGCGAGTTGGGCTCGATGCGGCGGATCGCCTCGCTCTTGTCGATCGTTCCGCTGCGGCACATGTCGACGGCGATCTTGAGCGCCGCTTGCGCCGTGCGCTTGCCCGTGCGCGTCTGCAGCATGTAGAGCTTCGACTTCTGCACGGTGAACTCGATGTCCTGCATGTCGCGGTAGTGGCTCTCGAGCCTCTGCCGGACCTTCTCGAGCTCCGCGAAGACCTGCGGCATCGTCTCTTCCATCGCCGGGAGCGACGATTTGTTCGCGGTCTTGCCGGCGATCGTCAGATGCTGGGGCGTGCGGATGCCGGCCACCACGTCCTCGCCTTGGGCGTTGACGAGATATTCGCCGTAGAACTCCTCGGCGCCGGTCGAGGGGTTGCGCGTGAAGGCGACGCCCGTCGCGCAATCGTCGCCCATGTTGCCGAACACCATCGCCTGCACGTTGACGGCCGTGCCCCAGTCGGACGGGATCTCATGGAGGCGGCGATAGGTGATGGCGCGCTGGTTCATCCACGAGCCGAAGACCGCGCCGATCGCGCCCCAGAGCTGCTCCTGCGGGTCTTGCGGGAAGGGGCTTCCCAGCTCGCGCTTGACGATGCCCTTATAGGATTGGATCACATCGGCCCAGTCCTCGGCCTTCAAGTCGGTGTCAAGCGAGGCGCCGAGATCGAGCTTCGCCGTTTCGAGCACGTCCTCGAAATGATGGTGGTCGACGCCGAGGACGACCTGGCCGTACATCTGGATGAAGCGGCGATAGCTGTCTTGGGCGAAGCGCGGATCGCCGCTCTTCTTGGCGAGCCCTTCGACCGTGCGATCGTTGAGGCCGAGATTGAGGACCGTGTCCATCATGCCCGGCATCGAGGCGCGCGCGCCGGAGCGCACCGAGACGAGAAGCGGATCGGTCTCCGAACCGAATTTCATGCCGATGCGCTTCTCGAGCTGCGCGAGCGCGCCTGCCACCTCTTCCTTCAGCTCGTTGGGATAGGTCTTGTTGTTGGCGTAATAGAAGGTGCAGACCTCGGTGGTGATGGTGAAGCCCGGCGGCACGGGCAGGCCGAGATTGCTCATCTCGGCGAGGCCCGCGCCCTTGCCGCCCAAAAGGTCCCGCATCTCGGCCCGGCCCTCGGCGCTGCCGTCGCCAAAGCTGTAGACCCATTTCGGCATCGCGCACCTACCCTTCGATCAGCGAGAAGTCGGCGACGGCGTTGAGCGTGTCGCGGATGCGCGCCAGAAGCCGCAGGCGGTTGGCCCGCAGTGCGCGATCTTCGCAATTAACGGTGACGTGCGTGAAAAATTCATCAACCGGCGCGCGGAGAAGGGCGAGCGCTGCCATCGCGCCGGCGAAATTCTCCGTCGCGAGCGCCGCCTTCGCGCGCGCTTCGGCGTCGGCAAGGGCCGCAGCAAGTCGCGTCTCCTCGGCCTGGGCGTAGCGGCTCTTGTCGGGCGCGCCCTCATAGCGCGTGCCGTCTTTCCGCTCCTCGATGCGGACGATGTTGGCGGCGCGGCGATAGGCGGTGAGGAGATTGGCCCCGTCCTCGCCGCCGAGGAACTGGGCCAAGGCATCGACGCGCGCGAGGAGCCGCACGAGATCATCCTCGTGCCCGACCGCGAACACTGCGGCGACGAGATCATGCCGCACGCCGCGCTCGCGCAGATGCACCTTGAGCCGGTCAGCGAAGAAATCGAGCAGATCGTCTGCCGGATTCTTTGCCCAAACGCCGATCATGGCGGCCTCCGCGAACATGGCGCGGAGCGGCAGGCGCAGCTTGTTCTCGAGAATGAGGCGGATGACGCCCAAGGCCGCGCGGCGCAGCGCGAACGGGTCCTTCGAGCCCGTGGGCGTCTCGCCGATGGCGAAGAAGCCGGTGAGCGTGTCGATCTTGTCGGCCAAGGCAACGGCGATGCTGACAGGCGCGGTCGGGCAGCGATCGTTCGGCCCCAAGGGCGCGTAATGCTCGGCGATGGCGTCGGCAACGTCGGCGGCCTCGCCGTCGTGGCGCGCGTAGTAGCGTCCCATGACGCCTTGCAGCTCCGGAAACTCGCCGACCATGCCGGTCGAGAGATCGGCCTTCGCCAGCTCCGCCGCGCGCCGCGCCGTTGACGCATCAGCGCCCGGCACGTGCGGCGCCAACACATCGACGAGGCGCATCATGCGGCCGGCTTTGTCGAGCACGCTGCCGAGCCGTGCGTGGAACACGCGCTCGGCGAGCTTCGGCACGCGCGCGGCAAGCGGGACTTTCCGGTCCTGATCCCAGAAGAAGCGCGCGTCGGAAAGCCGCGCGCGCAGCACGCGCTCGTTGCCGGCGATGATCGCCGCGCCCTTGTCGCGCGTGCGCATGTTGGCGACGAGCAGGAAATGCGGTGCAAGCCTGCCCTCGCCATCAAGGCAGGCGAAATATTTCTGGTGCGCGCGCATCGAGGTGACGAGTACCTCCTGCGGCAATTCCATGAACTCGCGGTCGATTGCGCCCGCGAGGACAACTGGCCATTCGACGAGGCCGGTCACCTCGTCGAGGAGCGCCGGATCGCTGCGCACGCTGACGCCGAGGCGTTTGGCTTCGCGCGCAAGCCCGCGCTCGATGAGGCGCTTCCGCTCGGCCGCATCGAGCACGACATGCGCCTTTTTCAGCTTCTCGCGATAGTCGGCGACATGCTCGACGCGGATCGGGCCTTTCGACAGGAAGCGGTGGCCCACCGTCTCGTCGCCGACGGGCACGCCGTCGAGCGCGAGATTCAGAACCGCGCCGTCGAAGATTGCGACGACGCGCGACAGCGGCCTGACCCAGCGGAAGGTCGCCGCGGGGAAGCGCATCGATTTGGGCCACGGCAGCTCGGTGATCGCGGCGCGGAGCAGGTCGGGCAGCACCTCGGACGTCGCGCGGCCGGGGCGGCGGATGATGGCGAAATAGAACTGGCCGCGCTCGGTCGTGCGCTCCTCGCAGTCGGCCAAGGTCGCTAGGCCGGCCGATTTGAGAAATCCCTCGACCGCCGGCGCGGGCGATCCGACGCGCGGGCCCCGGCGCTCCTCATTCACGTCCTTCTGCGCGAGCGGCAGGCCCTCGATCGAGAGCGCGAGCCGGCGCGGCGTGACGAAGCTTTCCGTTTTCGCGAACGCAAGGCCCGCGCCCTCGAGCTTTTCCGCCACGAGGCGCTTCAGGTCTTCGGCCGCCTGCGCCTGCATGCGCGCGGGGATTTCCTCGGTCAGAAGCTCGAGCAGCAGGTCGGGCATCAGCCGCGCCCCTCGCCCTCGAGCCAGCCCTCGCAGCACGCCTTCGCGAGCGCGCGCACGCGGCCGATATAGGCCGCGCGCTCGGTGACGGAGATGACGCCGCGCGCGTCCAGGAGATTGAACACGTGGCTCGCCTTGATGCACTGGTCGTAAGCCGGAAGCGGCAGGCGCGCCTCGGTCAAGGCGCGGCATTCTTTCTCGGCGTCGGCGAAGTGGCGCACCAGCAGCTCAGTGTCGGCGCGCTCGAAATTGTAGGCGGAGAATTCGCGCTCGGAGCGCTTGAACACGTCGCCATAGCTCATGCCGGCGCCGTTGAAGTCGAGGTCATAGACGTTCTCGACGCCCTGGATGTACATGGCGAGGCGCTCGAGCCCATAGGTCAATTCGGTCGAGACCGGGTCGCACTCGATCCCGCCGACCTGCTGGAAATAGGTGAACTGCGTCACCTCCATGCCGTCGAGCCACACCTCCCAGCCGAGACCCCAGGCGCCGAGCGTGGGGCTTTCCCAATCGTCCTCGACGAAGCGGATGTCGTGCGCCTTGGCGTCGATGCCGAGCGCCGCGAGGCTTTGCAGGTAAAGCTCCTGGCTCGCCTCGGGCGCGGGCTTCAGGATCACCTGGAACTGGTAATAGTGCTGCAGCCGGTTCGGGTTCTCGCCATACCGCCCGTCGGTCGGGCGGCGCGAGGGCTGGACGTAGGCCGCGCGCCACGGCTTAGGGCCCAGCGCGCGCAAGGTCGTGGCCGGGTGGAAGGTGCCGGCGCCGACTTCGATGTCATAGGGCTGCAGCAGGACGCAGCCTTGCCCTGCCCAAAATTTCTGCAGCTCGAGGATGAGGGCCTGAAAGCTCCGGCCGCCCGATGCGCGTGCCGCCGGCATGGAGCGCTTCCGCGTGGATGGTTGCTGCATCGCAAAATAAGTGGGATTGGGCCCGTTTGGCAAAATCAATCTTCCGTGGCGGTCGGACTCGGATGGCGGAATCGCGGGCCCCGGGGCGCAAGCCCCGCCGGTGCGGCTCAGCGGCCGTAAGGACAGTCGGGCCGGCCGCAGGACTGGGCGGCGCGGCCGGCAACGTAGGCGCCGCAGACGCTGCACTTCACGAGGTCTTCGGCGGCGATGGAACGGGGCGCCTGGCCGCCGCCGCGTCGGCGCTCGAGCTCGCGCCGGAGCGCCCGGGCGGTGGCTTCGACACGCCGCGCATAGCGGAACACGGTCCACACCACCGCCACTACGAGCGCGAGGACGATCAGCTTGCCGAAGCTCAACCCCATCGCGCCCTTGTAAGGGCCGCCGCCGCCAGGCTCAAGGCAGGCGCCGCGCTGTCACCGTTCTGACGCGAAGCTGTCACGGCTGGGCAATAGCGTGTCGCGGCCCGCGCATAGGTTGCGGAAAAAAAGGGGGGTTGCATGGTTCGGTTTCGTTATGCCGGCCGCCACACGGCGGCATCGGTCGGGCTTGCCGCGGCGCTACTCTGTGGCGTCGCCGCGCAAGCACTCGCCGGCCCGATCACGAGCTTCACGGCCGGCGACTTGGTCGTGAGCGTCGAGGGGAACGGCAGCGGCACGGCGGGCGGCGGGGCGGGTCAAACCGGCAATTCGGGTCCCGATGCGACGACCTACGAGGATAACCAGGCGGCGCCGCTCACCCTCTACGAGTTCGGCACCACGGGCACGAGCGCGGCCACGCTTGCGGGTTCCCTGACCCTGCCGACCACGACGAATGGCAGCAACTCGGCGATCTCCGGCGAATATGGCTCCGCGTCCGAAGGCTCCCTTCAGCTGAGCGGCAACGGCAGCGCGCTCACGATCATGGGCTACGGCGTCAACGCGCACGACTACAACGCCGGCTCCGACGTCAACGGCGGCGGCACCGCGCTCGCGCAATCCTGCAGCCTCTCGAGCGTGGTGGCGTGCGGCGGCGTGCCGCAAGCGTCGCGGGTCGTCGGGGTGATCGCGGCCAACGGCTCGGTCAACACCACGACCGCGCTCTCCGACGTCTTCAACACGAACAACCCGCGCAGCGTCGTGAGCCCGGATGGCAAGACGTTCTACATCTCCGGCCAGGGCGTCAGCGGCGACACCACCGAGGGTGTGTTCCAGACGACGCTGGGCGCAACGTCGGCGACCGCAATCAATACGAATTTCGATACGCGCTATGTAACGATCTCCAACGGCCAGCTCTATGTCTCGCTCGACAGCAAAGTGGGCACGGGCCAGACCGCTTACATTGCAAGCATCGGCGCGCCGGGGAGTCTGCCGACCGGCCTCACGCCGGAAACGATCCTGCCCGGTATCAGCACCGGCTCGAAGAAGTCTCCCTTCCCAGGCTCGCTCACCCTCAATGGCTCGAACGGAAACGCGGTCAACAAAAGCACCGGATCGATCTTCCTGAGCCCGGAGGAATTTTTCTTCGCCAATGCCGACACGCTCTACGTCGCCGATTCGGGCGATCCGAAGGCCGGCGGCCTCGGCGATGGCGGGCTGCAGAAATGGACGTTCAACGGCACCACCTGGGCGTTGGATTACACCTTGTCGGACGGGCTCGATCTCGTCGCCAACACGGCGAAGTGCGCAAGCACCGCGGCGAGCACGACCGTGGAAGAGCCAGACTGCACCACGGGCCTCGAAGCCCTCACCGGCAAAGTCATCGGCGACGAGGTCGAGCTGTTCGCCACCAGCTTTACGCTCGGCGACACCAACGCGTCGTACCTCTTCGGGATCACCGACGCGCTTGCGGATTTGACGCTGCCGGCCGGCGAGAGTTTTGACGAACTGGCGGAGGCGCCCGCCGATTCGGACTTCAAGGGCGTCGCCTTCGCGCCGGTGTCCGAGCCATCCTCGCTCGCGGCATTAGGCGTGGGTCTTGTCGCTTTAGGCCTGCTCTACCATCGCCGCAGGGCGGCGGCGGCCGCCTAAAGCCCGAAGCGGGCCCAGATCAGGCGTTCCTCGAGGAAACCTGCAAGCTCGGCCGCAAGGTCGACGATGTCGGGTCCGCGCGGGCGGCGCAGGCCCCAGAGCGAAAAGCGTCGCCGCTCGGGCTCGATCGGCTTCAAGCGCACGTTTTCGCCGAAGCGCTCGCGCAATACGCCGCGCACATCGCCGATGCCGTCGATGAGGCCCAGCTCGAGCGCGCGCCGGCCGGTGAACACATCACCCGAGAGAAGCGCATCCTCGCCGCCCTTGAGGCGCGCGCCGCGGCGCGCGCGCACCAGTGCCTTGAAGCTGTCGTGCACGTCGCGCTGCAACTCGCCGAGCCGCGCCACATCGCCCGATTTCTCCGGCAGGAAGGGATCGAGCATCGATTTGTTCTCGCCGGCCGTGTAGAGCCGGCGCTCGATGCCGAAGCGGGCGAGCACCTGCGCGAAGCCGAAGCCCGCGCTGATGACGCCGATCGAGCCTACGAGCGAGCTTTCCTCGGCATAGATCTCGTCGGCGGCCAAGGCCAGCCAATAGCCGCCCGAGGCCGCCACGTCCTCGGCGAAGGCGAAAACCGGCACGCCGTGCTCGGCGGCAAGCTGGCGCACACGGCGGTAGAGAAGCTGCGATTGCGCCGCGGCGCCGCCGGGCGAATTGACGGCGAGCGCAACGCCCTTGAGGCGTTTCTGGCGGAACGCGCGCTCCAAGGCGCCGGAATAGCGGCGCAGCGTGATCGAGCGGCGACCCGTGCCGCCGATCACACCTTCGAGCCGCAGCACCGCCACGACCGGACCGGGGTTGCGCCAGCGCGCGAGGCGGCGCCGGAAATCGTCGATAAAGCTCATGGTGAAGAAAGATGGGGTGTCGCGGGCGCGTCGTCGAGCGCAAGGGCGGCCGCCTCGCGCAGCACCGCATCGGCGGCGGCGGTGTAGCGTCCGCCGCTCTCGTGCAGCACGAGGCCCGGCATGAGGCGCGTCGGCGTCGCCACCCCCTTCCGCGCGCGCACGATGATGCGGCGCGCGGGCTTTCCGGTGCCGGGCCAGAGCGGAAAGATCACGATCTCGCCAACGAGGCCCACGAGCCGTGTCAGCACCTGCTCGAGCCGGTCGGCGCGATGGATGAGCGTGATCGTGCCCTTGGCGCGCACCATGGCGACCGCAAAGCGGATCCAGGCGCCGAGATCGGCCGCGCCTTCGATGCGCGCGCCGGCCTTGCCGGGATCGGGCGAGGGGGTCGCGCGCCCCTCTTCGAGGAACGGCGGGTTGGCCATGGCGTGCGCGAAGGTGCCGGGCTCGAGCCGCGGCGGCGGATGCAGCAGGTCGCCGGTCATGGCGCTGACGCGCTGGCCCATGCCGTTCAATAAAATGTTATCGCCGGCGAGCCGCACGAGATGGCGCTCGCGGTCGATGCCGGTGACGCGCACCGAGGGAAGGCGCGCGGCGAGGCAAAGCGACGCAGCGCCCGAGCCGCAGCCCACATCGATGACGCTGTCGCCCTCGGCCGCCGGCACTGCCGCCGCGAGCAGCACCGGATCGATCGACGCGCGCTCGCCGCGCTGCGGCTGGCGGAAGCGTACGCGGCCGCCCAACAGGGTGTCTTCGCTGAAGGTTTCCGCGGCCTCGCTCACGCCGTGCGCTCGGCGGCGGCAATCACCTCGCGCGCGCGGGCGAGGTCGCGTTCCTCGACCATGAGGCGGCGCGGGATCGCGCCAATGCTGCCTTCGATGATGCTCGTATGCTGATCGAGCACGACCGAGCCGATGCCTGCGGCCGCAAGCACCGCCTCCGCCCACGAGAGGCGCACGGGATCGTTCGTGCGAAACAGTTCCTTCATAACGTCCTTCGGCTGGGCTTGACCGGTCCTGCGGGCACTTTATGCTCGCCTCTGGTCCCCGCCTCGTCAAGCGAGCGGTCGCGATCGGCCCCGGAATTGGAGCAGCGCTTGGCCCCGGTTGTAGCGCGTCAGGATCGAGCGAAGCGGCGGCCGACGCTCGAGCGGCTGACCGCGCTGCTGCGGGGCGATCTCGACCGCGTCAACGCCCTCATCCTCGAGCGCATGAAGAGCCCGGTGGCGCTCATCCCCGAGCTTGCCGGCCATATCATCGCCGCCGGCGGCAAGCGCTTGCGGCCGATGCTGACGCTCGCTTCGGCCCGCATGGTTGGCTATCGCGGCATGCGCCATCTGGCGCTCGCGGCCGCGGTCGAGTTCATTCACACCGCGACGCTCTTGCACGACGACGTCGTCGATGCGAGCGATCTGCGCCGCGGGCTTGCGACCGCGAACGCGGTCTGGGGCAACAAGCCTTCGGTCCTCGTCGGCGACTTCCTCTTCAGCCGCGCCTTCCAGCTCATGGTCGAGGACGGCTCGCTCAAGGTGCTCGACATCCTCTCGCACGCCTCGGCCGTCATCGCCGAGGGCGAGGTGCTGCAGCTCGTCACCTCGAACGACACCGACACGAGCGAGAATGATTATCTGCGCGTTATCGACGCCAAGACCGCGGCGCTCTTTGCCGCCGCGACGCGGATCGGCGCCGTCCTGGCCGAGCGGCCGGAGCCCGAGGAGCGCGCGCTCGAAATCTATGGCCGCAATCTCGGCATCGCCTTCCAGCTCGTCGACGACATGCTCGATTACTCGGCAAGCGAGAGCGAGCTCGGCAAGGCGATCGGCGACGATTTCCGCGAAGGCAAGATTACGCTGCCGGTGGTGCTCGCCTTCCGCAAGGGCGACGAGCGCGAGCAGCAATTCTGGCGTCGCACGCTCGAGCGCCTGGAGCAGGAGGAGGGCGATCTCGAGCACGCGATCGACCTTCTGACCCGACGCGGCACGCTTGCCGCGACCTTGACGCGTGCGGCGGACTACGCGCGCGAGGCGCGCCGCGCGCTCGCCGTCTTCCGCCCGTCGCCCGAGCGGCAGGCGCTCGACGAGCTCATCGATTTCTGCCTCGAGCGCGGCTACTGAGCGGCTGCGCTGCCGCTCCGCACCGGCATCGCAAAATGATTCCCGTCATGCCCGGCCGTGTGCCGGGCATCCACGTGTTGGGTGGCGCGAAGGAACCCGTGGATGGCCGGGACAAGCCCGGCCATGACGGGCAAACATGATACGACGTTATGTAACCGTGATCTGAGCGGGCCGCGCGGGTGACCCGGTTGCGCGGGCGCCGCGCAGCCGGTATATCCGGCGCAGCCGGAGTGTAGCTCAGCCTGGTAGAGCACCGCTTTCGGGAGGCGGGGGCCGGAGGTTCAAATCCTCTCACTCCGACCAATTCTCAAAGCCCGCCGTCCGCGGCGGGCTTCGTCGTTGGGGGCAGGGGCAGGATGACCGCGGCGGAGATCGGCGCGCGACAAGGTCCGTGGCTCGGCCGGCACCCGTCGGCGGCGACATTTTTCATCGCCGTCACCGCATCGACCTTCGCCCTGGGCTCGACCCTTATCCGCTTCGCTTACGATGCGGGCGCGGGGACGCTGACCATCGTCATGGTGCGCACGACCGTGGCGGCGGCGGGCTTGGCGCTCGTGCTCGCGCTTTTGCGCGTGAAGCTCACGCTGTCGCCGCGCGAGCGATGGGCGGCGCCGCTCATCGGCCTCTTCATGGCGGGCTATTCGGGCGCCTTCTATATGGGGCTCGAATACATGCCGGTCGCCTTGACCGTGCTCACCTTCTACACCTACCCGCTTATCACCGGCCTCTTCTCGTGGGCTACCGGCAAGGAGCGCTTCGGCCTCGGCGGCGCGCTCGCCTTGCCGACGGCGTTCTTGGGGCTCCTCCTCGCGCTCGACGTTTCGGGAGCCAGCTTCTCGCTCGTGGGCGCGGCCTGGGCGATGCTCGGCTCGGTCGGGTTCTCGGCCGTGCTCATCCTGTCCGCGCTGCTTCTGCCGCCGCGTTCCGACACGCGGCCGCGCACGCTCGTCATGCTGACGACGGCGAGCGCCGTGGCGATCCTCGCCAATGTCGCGAGCGGCGATCTTTTCTTTCCGGCGACGGCCGCCGGCTGGGGCGGGCTTATGGGCTCGGCGCTCTGCTACGCGCTGGCGATGACGGCGCTGCTCTTCGCGGCGGCGACGTTGGGCGCGACGCGCGTCGCCGTGGTGATGAACGTCGAGCCGCTCGCGAGCCTCGTCCTCACTTACCTCATCCTCGGCGACCGGCTGCGCCCCGTTCAGATCGTGGGCGCGCTCCTCGTTATCGCAGCGATCTTCCTGTTTCGCCCGAAGCGCGCGGGCTAAGGCTTCGGGAAGTCGCTGCCGTAGGCGAGGGTGACGATGAAGCTGTCCCTGCGCTGCGCGAAGTCCGGTTCGAGCGCCGGGTGGAACTCGATATGGATCGTGTCATCCTTGATGCCGGCCTTCGTGAATTCAGCGGCGATTGCCTTGGCACGCTCGTCGGCGAGCGCGGGCGGCGGCCCATCGGTTGGGGCGGCGCCGACGATCGTGATCTCGCGCGGGCGCGTGTGGCGGGCCTCGCCCACCGCGTTCTCGAGCGCCGTGACGCCTTCCTCGGCCGGGGTCGGCGTGTCCTGGATAAAGGTTACGACGAAATACTCGGCATAAGGCTTGGTGCCGCCGCAACCGGCGAGCGAAATTGCAACTGCAAATGCCACGAAAAGGCCGATCACACTTGCTCGCGTCATCGCCGAACGGCTTGCTGAATATGTGCCCGGTGGGGCAAGCTTGGGCGATGCGCGGCAAGGACAGCGAGCCGGTCGAGTTGCGTCCCGGCGCAAGCGCGCGGGAGGCGGCCCGTGAGGCCGAGCTCGAGCAATGGGCTTGGCGCCGGGTGCGCTCGTTGCGTGCTTTCTACAGTCACCTCACGGCCTATGTGTTGATCAATTTCGTGCTGTTTCTGATCGATCAGGCGACGCCCGGTCCGGCCTGGTTCTACATCCCTTTGACGGGGTGGGGGCTGCTCCTCGTGCTGCATGCGCTTCATGCCTACGAGATGTTGCCGTGGACAACGCAGGATTGGGAGCACCGCAAGGTCCGCAATCTCATCGAGACGCGGCTTCGGCGCTGAACGGCTCTGGCATCGCCGATTTCTCTCGGCCATAATCCCGTCGCGACGGATGCGGCAGTGCAACAATTCGTTAAGCCCTCCCGCCGTCATGATAAGTGCTCTCGTGGGTCCGGGCCAAAGTAATGCGCATCCTCTCCCGCCGTTCCGCCGCTCTCGCCCTTTGCGTGTCCCTCCCGCTCATCGCCTGCTCCAGTCTTTCGCCTTCTGGCGCCAACGACGATCAGCAGTCCGACGTCGCCTTCTACCGCGATGTGCTCGACCGCGTCCGCTCCAGTTACGTCGAGCCGGTGAGCGATGACAAGCTCCTCAACGACTCGCTCAAAGGCATGCTGAACGGGCTCGATCCTCATTCCGACTATATGACCGAGAACGAGTATCAGGAGATGCTCGACGACAATTCCGGCGAATTCGCCGGGATCGGCGCCGAACTCACGCGCGAGGACAACCGGCCCAAGGTGATCTCGCCGATCGACGACACCCCGGCGGCGCGCGCCGGCATCGAGGCCGGCGACCTCATCCTCAAGATCAACGGCAAGATCACCGACGGCATGAGCCTCAAGGAGGTGGTCGACGAGCTGCGCGGCCCGGCCGACACCAAGGTCCAGATCACGATCGGGCGGCGCGAGTTGAAGCCGTTCGACGTAACCCTGACGCGCGCCCTCATCCACGTCGCCTCGGTGAAGTACAAACTCGAGCCGCAGAACATCGGCTACGCACGCATCTCCACCTTCGACGAGCGTACGCAGCAGGAGTTCGTCGCCGCGATCGACGCGATGAAGCGCGAGGCGGGCGGCAAGCTCGCCGGCTTCGTGCTCGATCTCAGGAACGACCCGGGCGGGCTTCTCGAAGAGGCCGTGCGCGTCTCGGGCGACTTCCTCGATGGCGGCACCGTCGTCTCGACCAAGGGGCGCGACGAGGACGACAATCACGTCTATTCCGCGCCGACGACCGGCGACCGCCTCGCCGGCGTGCCGGTCGTGGTGCTCATCAACGGCGCCTCGGCCTCGGCCTCGGAGATCGTCGCGGGCGCGTTGCAGGACCGCCACCGCGCGACCCTCCTCGGCACCAAGAGCTTCGGCAAGGGCTCGGTGCAGACGATCATCCCGCTCGACGGGCGCGGCGCGCTCCGCCTGACGACGGCGCGTTACTACACGCCTTCCGGCCGCTCGATTCAGGCCGAAGGCATCGTCCCCGACCTGGTCGTTGCGCCGCCGAAGAGCCAGCTCAGCGCCGAGGCCGAGGTGCTGCACGAGGCCGACCTGCGCGGCGCGCTCGACACCGGGGGCGCCGCAGCGCGCGTCGCCTCACCCAACCGCGCTGCCCGCGCGGGCGAGGACCAGAGCGACGAGGAAGGCAGCATCGATCCGGCCGTCATCGGCACGCCCAAGGACTTCCAGCTCGCGAAGGCATTGGCCTTTGTGCGCGGGATGGAGGCGCACCCCGTCGCCGCCACTCAGCCGCCGGCGGGCCGGTAGTCGCCGAAGGTCCGCCGCAGCTCGGTCTTCAAGAGCTTGCCGGTCGCGGTGTGCGGCAATGACTCCACGAACACGACATCGTCCGGGACCCACCATTTCGCGACCTTGCCGGTGTAGAAGCCGAGAAGCTCGTCGCGCGTGACCGCCGTGCCCTCGCGGCGCTGCACGATCAAGAGCGGGCGCTCGTCCCATTTCGCGTCCTTGATGCCGATGACGGCAGCCTCGGCGACGGCGGGATGCGCCACCGCGATGTTCTCGAGCTCGATCGAGCTGATCCACTCGCCGCCGCTCTTGATGACGTCCTTCGTGCGGTCGGTGACCTTGACGTAGCCGTCGGGGTCGATGGTCACGACGTCGCCGGTCGGGAACCAGCCGTCGCGGAGCGGCGAGCCGGGCTCGTTGAAATAGCGCGCGGCAATCCACGGTCCCGTGACCAGGAGGTCGCCGAAGGTCGTGCCGTCCCACGGCAGCTCGCGCCCTTCCGCGTCGACGATCTTGAGGTCGACGCCGAAAAGCGCGCGCCCCTGCTTGCTGCGGATCGTGAGCCACTCGTCCGGGCCGATGTCGCGGTGTTTCGCCATGAGCTGCGAGCAGGTGCCGACCGGGCTCATCTCGGTCATGCCCCAGCCGTGGATCATCTCGATGCCGTACTCGTCGTGGAACGTACGTATGAGCGCGGGCGGAATGGCCGAGCCGCCGACGAGGAGCCGCTGCAAGGTCGAGAAGCGGCGTTTGTTTTCCTTGAGGAACTGCAGCACGGCGAGCCACACGGTCGGGACGCCGGCGCTGAACGTCACCTGCTCGGTCTCGATGAGTTCGTAGAGGCTCTTGCCGTCAAGCGCCGCACCCGGCATCACCAGCTTCGTGCCCATCATCATGCAGATGTAGGGAATGCCCCAGGCATTGACGTGGAACATCGGCACGATCGGCATCGCCACGTCGCGCGCCGAGATCGCCATCGCATCGGGCAGCGCTGCCGCCCAGGCGTGCAGCATGGTGGAGCGGTGCGAATAGAGCACGCCCTTGGGATTGCCGGTGGTGCCCGACGTGTAACAGAGCCCGGAGGCGCTCTGCTCATCGAAGACGGGCCACTCGTAGCGGTCCGACGCCGCGGCAAGCAGGCTCTCGTAGCAGAGCGAGCCCGCGGGCGCTGCGCTCATATGCGCCTCGTCGGTCATCGCGACCCACCCCTTCACTCCGGGGCAGGCGGCGCGGATCGCGTCGACGAGGGCGCTGAACGACAGGTCGAAAAAGACGTAGTGGTCATCGGCATTGTTGATGATGTAGACGACCTGGTCGCGGAAAAGCCGCGGGTTGATGGTGTGGCACACCGCGCCCATGCCGGTGGTCGCGACATAGAACTCGAAGTGGCGGAAGCCGTTCCAGGCGAGCGTGGCGACGCGGTCGCCCGATGCGACGCCGGCCGCCGCCAGCGCGTTCGCAAGCCGGCGCGCGCGCGCATGCGTGTCGTGGTAGGTCGTGCGATGGATCGGCCCTTCGATGGTCCGCGACACGATCTCTGTCTTGCCGTGATGCCGGTCGGCATGGCGGATCAACGACGACAGGATGAGGGGATGGTCCTGCATCAGCCCGTGCAACATTTCTCCCTATCCTTTCCGCGGCTTGTGACGCGCTGCCGCGCCCGCGGGCGCTTCGGCCCCTATTCTATGCAAAACCGGCGCGTTCGTCGCTGCGATCGCCAAGCGGTCTCCCCCAAATGGGAGAGGGCTTCTTGCCGGGCACTCGCGCGAAGTTTACCCGCGCCAGGGAGAACGAGCCTCGCGCGCGACGTATAATGCAGTGCGCGCCCGGGGGGCATGGCCGGGACGAGCCCGTTCATGATGGCGCGGTGCTGGAGGTGTGCGATGCGGGCCTTCTTGCGGCACGGTTTCCTCGCTCTCCTGTTCCCTCTCATGCTGCTCGCCGGATGCACGCCGCCGGGGCCGCCGCTCGGCGCATCGGCGCTGCCGCCGGTGCCGGCGGGGGCGGCGCGCATCTTCGTCTATCGCCAGCTCGAGCCTTACGAGTCGCGTGAGTTCGCGCGGGTGCTGTTCAATGGCGCGCCCGCCGGCGCCGTCGGCAACGGCGCCGTCTTCTATCGCGACGTCCAGCCGGGCCCCACCAGCATCACGATCGTGGGCACCGAGCCCTTCCCGAACCAGTTCAAGACGGTGCTGCTGCGCCCGGGCGAGACCGCCTACGCGCGCATCGAGTCGCTTTCCGCATGGACGACGTGCATGCATCTCTCCGACTGCTATCCGACCTTCTCCGTGCGGCTCATCGACCCGGCCACGGCGCTCGGCGAAATGCAGGCGCTCGCGCTTTCGGCGGGCTGAGCCGCGCTTGCGCGGCGGCAGGCGATGGGTTAGGGGATGGCATGGACGCCGCCGACAGCAGCAGCCCGCCGGAAACGGCCAAGCTGCATGTGAGCACGCTCCTGGTCGCGTCGGAGCGCGCGCTGTCGAATGCGCTCGACGAGCTGGGCTTTGCCCAGGACGACGACCGCGTCATCGAGCATGAAGGACGGCTCGCCTTCATCACCTGCAGCCACGATCCCGATTGCGACGATCTCTATGCACTCATCTCCGAGCTTGCCGCCCGCGGCGAGACCTGGGAGCTGCAGTTCCGCATCGACACGGGCGAGGACCGCGCCATCTTTCAGCGCCTGGCGCGGCACCAGCCGGTCGAGGCGGTCGACGCGGCGCTTCCGCCCGAGACCGCGGCCTCGGCCGAGGACCTGCCGCCGCACGATCTCGACACCGAGGCCGGCCGCGCCAAGCTCAAGAAGACGCTCGGGCGGATCGATCCGGCCGAAGTCTTCGTCACGATCGGCACGAACCAGGGGGGGCGCGCGAGCGCGGTCGTGCTGCGCCGCAATCCGCGCGGCGCGCTCGCCGTCGCCGTCGGCTCGGACGAGGCGAGCCTCAGGGGCGCCATCCGCGAGATCCTGCCGACGGTGATGTTCTCGGTGGCGATGAAGCCGCCGGGATGACGCCGGCTCCCGCGAATTCGCGCGCCAACAATTTCGACGCGCTGCGGCTTCTGGCGGCGGCAAGCGTGATCTTCTCGCATTCCTTCTTCATCGCCGAGGGAAACGAGAACCACGAGCCCTTGATCATGCTCTCAGGCCGGCAGTCGATCCTGGGCTTGGCCGGCGTCTTCGTCTTCTTCGCGATCAGCGGCTTTCTCGTGACGCAAAGCTTCGAGGAGACGCGCTCGCCCTGGCGCTATCTCGCGAAGCGCGCGCTCCGCATCTTCCCCGGCCTTGTCGTGGCGCTTGTCCTCTCGGCCTTCGTGCTCGTGCCGATGGTGACGACGCTCCCGCTCAAGGAGTATCTCGCGCGCCCCGAGCCCTATCGTTACGTGTTCTGGAACACGCTGCTCGATCTGCGCCAGCACGAGCTGCCGAAGACCATGTTCGTCGACAATCCGGTCGGGCTCGAGGTGAACGGCTCGCTCTGGACCTTGCGCTACGAGGTCGAGATGTACCTGATGGTGCTCGTCCTCGGCGTCGTCGGGCTTTTGCGCCTGCCGGTGCTCTTGGCACTCTGGGCCTTGGGGCTCGCCTGCATCTATTTCCCGGCGCTTGGCGTCTTGGGCGGTTGGGGCTGGATGCTGTCGTTCTTCGTCTCGGGCATGATCCTCTACAAGCTGCGCGGGACGCGCGTCTTCGACGGGCGCGTGGCGCTTGCGGCCCTGGCGGGCCTTGCGCTCACCGTGCGCTTCGGCGGCTTCATCCAGTTCTTCGCGCTGTTCGGCACATATCTCGCGCTGTGGCTCGCGCTCACTCCGCGACTGCCGCGCCTCAACGCGGCGCGTTTCGGCGATCTTTCCTACGGGCTTTATATCTACGGCTGGCCGTCGGCGGCGGCGGTCATCTGGGCCTTGGGCGGGCACGCGCCGTGGTGGGAGGTATTTCTGTTGGGCCTCGCGCTCGCCGGTACGCTCGCCTTCCTGTCGTGGCATCTCGTCGAGCAGCCGGCGTTGCGCCTGAAGCCGCGCGGAACCATGGCGCTCGCGCCCGGGCGCAAGATCGCCAAAGCGGCCTGAGATGGCGACCGAGATCCCCTTCAACCGCGAGTTCGCGTGCGAATACGGCGCGATCGAGGAGGTCTCGCCGCTTGTGCGCCGCGTCGTCGCGAAGAATCCGAGCCCGTTCACCTTCAAGGGCACGGCCACCTTCATCGTCGGGCGCGGCAAGGTCGCGGTGATCGATCCCGGGCCCGATCTTGCCGAGCATGTGGCGGCATTGACCGGCGCGCTGCGCGGCGAGAGCGTCACGCACATCGTCGTCACGCACACGCATAGCGATCATTCGCCCGCGGCGGCCGCACTCAAGTCCGCGACCGGCGCGCGCACGTACGGCTATGGCCGGCACGGCTCCGGCCGCGCCGAGGACCGGAGCGGCGTCGGCGGCAAGACCGAGGAGGGCGGCGACCATGCGTTCGTGCCCGACGTGGCCTTGCGCGAGGGCGATGCCGTCGAAGGCGCGGGCTGGCGGCTTACGGCGGTCGAGACGCCGGGCCATACCTCGAACCATCTCTGCTACGCGCTGGCGGAAGAGCAAACGCTCTTCACCGGCGACCACGTCATGGGCTGGTCGACGAGCGTCATCACGCCGCCCGACGGCGACATGGCGGCCTATATGCGCTCGCTCGCGAAACTCCTACGGCGGCAGGATGCGCTCTACCGCCCGACGCACGGCGCCGCGATCGCAAGCCCGCACCCATATGTCCAGGCCTTCATCGCGCATAGGAACGAGCGCACCGATGCCATTCTCGCGCGGCTTGCGGCGGGTGACGAGACGATCGAGGCGATCGTGCGCAGCGTCTATGCCGGGCTCGATCCGCGTCTTGTTACGGCGGCTGGCCGCTCGGTG
This sequence comes from Allostellaceae bacterium, assembly GCA_035518375.1. GTDB lineage: Bacteria > Pseudomonadota > Alphaproteobacteria > ATCC43930 > CGMCC-115725 > DATJLY01. The sequence continues at coordinate 19,625 of DATIXQ010000087.1, forward strand.
CTGGCGCATCTCGTGCAACTCGTCGAAGAGGGGCGCGCTGCGACGGATGGCCCGCCGCGCCTCGACGCCCGCTACCGGCTCAAGGCGTAAGCTAGGGCGATAACGACCGGGAGGGCGGTGATGAAACTCGCAACGCTGCGCACGGGCCGTTTGGACGGCGAATTGGTGCTCGTCTCGCGCGACTTGAAGCGCATGGCGCGCGTATCCGATATCGCGCCGACCCTGCAGGCGGCGCTTGACGACTGGGGCACGCTCAGCCCAAAGCTCGCGGCGCGGTTCGACGCGCTCGAAGCGGGGCGCGAACGCGGCGAGCCCTTCGACCAAAAAGCCGCGCACTCGCCGCTGCCGCGCGCTTATCAATGGGCCGACGGCAGCGTCTATCCCGGCCATAACGAGCGCATGGCCAAGTGGCGCGATCGCGAAGTCGACCCGCGCTACTACCAGGAGCCGTGGATGTATCAGGGCATGTCGGACGGGTTCCTCGCGCCCACCGACGACATCCCGGCGCAGAGCGAGGCGTGGGGCATCGATTACGAGGGCGAGATCGCGGTGGTGACCGGCCCCGTTCCCTATGCCGCGACACAAGAGGTCGCGGGGCGCAGCATCCTGCTCGTGATGATCGCGAACGACGTGTCGCTGCGCGAGCTGATTGGTCCCGAGCTCTCGAAAGGCTTCGGCTTTGTGCAGTCGAAGCCCGCGAGCTCCTTCGCGCCCGTGGCCGTGACCTTGGACGAGGTCGGCAAATGGTGGCGCGACCATCGCCTCCATCGCCCCCTTGTCTCGCACGTCAATGGCGAGAAGCACGGCGATCCCGACGCCGGCGAGATGACGCATGGCTTCGACGTGCTCATCGCGCATGTGGCGAAAGACGCGCACGCTGGGGCCCGGATCGATCATCGGCAGCGGCACGGTTTCGAGCCGGGACGAGAAGCGCGGCACGAGCTGCCTCGCCGAGCGCCGCGTCATCGAAGCGCTCGCCACGGGAAAGCCCAAGACGCCGTGGCTCCGCTTCGGCGACCGCGTTCACATCGAAATGTTCGACGAGGCCGGCGCCTCAATCTTCGGCGCGATCGATCAGAAGGTGGTGAAGGCGCCTTAGCTCAGGACGGCTCGCGCGCCCACGCCGGTTTTCGCGGCGTGAGCTTCGCGCCACCGGCGCTCAAGGCAGCGCCGGTTGCCGCCGCCTTCTCCATCGCCTCGAGGCGCAGCAGCGCGAGCGCCGCGCCGTCGCGGCCCGAGCGCAACTCGCCGGCCTCCTCGTCGCCGAGAAGCACCGGCGTGTCGGGCGGCGGAAGATCTCCCTCGACCGCGACCGGCACGAGGCGTTTCTTCGCGAGCCCGCGATGCTTCATGCGCGCGGTGATCTCCTGGCCGATATAGCAGCCCTTCTGCCAGTCGATGCCGTTCATCTCATCAAAGCCCGATTCGACGAGAAGCGCCTTCTCGACCGCGAGGTCGCGGCTGCCGTCGGGCACGCCGAGCGCGAGTCGCAGGCGGTCATAGTCCACGCGCGCGGCGGCGGCGAAGCCCAGCGCGCCCAGCTCCTGCGCCTGGCCCTTCGGCACAAGCAGGCGCGCGCCGAGTGCCTCGAGCCGCGGGTCGACATAGGCGATGCCGCCCGCCGCCATGCCCGCGGCACCCGCCTCATCGGGCAAGCCAAGCGCGCGCGCCGCGCCATCGCCCCAGGCGGCAGCGATCTCGAAGCGCTCGCGCGCGTCCGCGAGCGTCACTTTCGCGCGCAGCCGATAGAGCGAGAGGCGACGCCGCAAATCGTCGAGCCGCGCGGATTCCGCGTCGAGCAGGAAGCGCTCGCCCGATGCGATGATGAAGAAGTCGTGCAGATAGCGCCCTTGCGCCGTCAGCAGCGCGGCGTGGACCGCGCGCGCCGGCGCCACCTTCGCCACGTCGTTCGAGACGAGCCCTTGCAGGAACGCGACGCGGTCGGCGCCCGCGATCTCGAGCGCGCCGCGATCGTCGAGGAGAGTCCAGGAAAGTGCGGCCATCGAGAAGAGGTAGGATGGGCGGCGAGGCTTGGCAAGCCAAAGGCGCTTCCCCTATAAGCGCGGCGCGTGAGCAGGATTCTCTTCGTCACGGCGACGCGAATCGGCGATGCCGTGCTGTCGACCGGCTTGCTGAGCCATGTCCTGGAGCGCCATCCCGGCGCGCGCCTCACCATCGCAGTCGGGCCCGATGCGGCGCCGCTGTTCCAATCGGTTCCCGGTCTCGAGCGCATCATCGTCTTGGCGAAGCGGCGCTATGGGCTCCATTGGGCGGCGCTCTGGGCGAGCGCTGCGTTGAAGCGCTGGGACCTCGTCGTCGATCTGCGCGGCTCCGCCCTTTCGTGGTGCCTCTGGACGCGCGAGCGGCGTGTCGCCGCCAAGGGCGATTATGCGCGCCCGCGCGTCGAGCAGCTCGGCCGGCTCTTCGATCTTGATCCGCCGCCGGCGCCGCGGCTGTGGCTGACGCAAGAGGATACGGCGCGCGCGGCAAGGCTCGTGCCGCCGGGCGGGCCTGTGCTCGGCATCGGCCCCGCGGCGAACTGGCGCGGCAAGGAATGGCCGGCCGAACGCTTCGCCGCGCTCGTCGAGCGCTTGACCGCCCGCGACGGGCCGCTTCCCAACGCGCGCGTCGCCGTCTTTGCCGCCGCGCACGAGCGTGGCCAGGCGGCGCCTGTGCTGGCCGCGGTGCCGCCGGCGCGGCGCCTCGATCTCGTCGGCACCGATTTGCGCACCGCCGCCGCGGCGCTCGGGCGCTGCGCCCTCTTCATCGGCAACGATACCGGCATCATGCACGTGGCCGCCGCCGCGCGCATTCCGACGCTCGGGCTTTTCGGTCCGAGCCACGCCTCGCACTACGCGCCGTGGGGCGACCGCGCCGCCGCAGTTTGCACCGCCATTCCCGCGGCAGAAATCTTCCGCCGCGGCTTCGACTACCGCACGACCGGGACGCTGATGGAGAGCCTGAGCGTCGAGGCGGCCGAGGCGGCCGCGTGCCGCCTCCTGGAGCGCGTCGCGGGTGCCGCGGCCTGATGCTCATTGCGATGGCGGATGACGGGATCGCGTTCGACGGGCGCACGCCCGAGCGCGCGCCTCTGGGCGGCGCAGAAGGCGCGTTCGTCTCGCTTGCCGAAGCGTTCGCCGCGCGCGGCCATCGCGTCGTCGTGCGCAACAAGTGCGACGCGCCGCTCACCTACAAGGGTGTCGACTGGGCGCCGCTCGCGGACGGATTGCCGGAGCGTGCCGATCTCTATATCGCCAACCGCGGCAACCGGCTCATCGGCCGCGTGAGAGCGCGCCGCGGCGTGTTCTGGATCCACAATCCCGGGCGCTATCTCGCGAAGCCGCGCTATGTGCTGGCGCTGTTGCGGCACCGGCCGGTGATCGTGACGCTCGGGCCCCACCATGCGGCGACGGTGCCATGGTGGATGCCGAGCGGCGGGCGCGCCTCGATCCCTTACGGGCTCGCCGAGATTTTTCGAAGCGCCCGGCCGCTGCGCGCGCCGCCGCCGCCGCGCGCCATCTTCACCTCGAACCCGCTGCGCGGGCTCGAGTGGCTCTTGGCGCTGTGGGAGCGCCGCATCCATCCGGCGCTGCCGCAGGCGGAGCTGCATCTTTACTGCGGCCCGGCGGTCTACGGCGCAATCGGTGACGCGCGGAGCGCGGAAATGGCGGCCGTGCTCGCACGCGCCGATCGGCTTGCGGATAAAGGCGTGCGGCGGCATGCGCCACTGCCGCGCGCGGAGCTTGTCGGCGCACTCGAAGCCTCGCGCGCGATGCTCTATCGCGGCGACGAGGGCGAGACCTTCTGCCTCGCCGTCGCCGAGGCGCAGGCGGTTGGGGTGCCGGCGGTCGTTCAGAATCTCGGCGCCGTGGGCGAGCGAGTGATCGACGGCGAGACCGGCACGGTCGCGCGCGATGACGCGGGCTTCGCCGAGGCGGCGCTGGCGCTTCTCGCCGACGATGCGTTGTGGCGGCGGCGACACGAGGCGGCGCTTCGGCGCCAGAAAGGATCGAGCTGGGCCGAGGCCGCGGTGCGCTTCGAGGCGCTCGCGGCATGACGCGCATCGTCCAGGCAATGGCGGGGCAGGCGCATGGCGGCGCTGAGGTGTTCTTTGAGCGGCTCGCATCCGCGCTCCAACGCGCCGGCGAGACGCAGCTTCTGGCGATCCGGCAGGACAGAGCGCGCGCCGAACGTCTCGCGTGCGCCGGCTGCGAGGTGATCGAGTTGCCGTTCGGCGGCGCTTTCGACTTCGCGACGAAGCCGCGCCTCGCGCGCGCCATCGCGGCATTCCGCCCGCGCGTCGTCTTGAGCTGGATGAGCCGGGCGGCAAACGCCGTCGCGGGCGGCGATTATGTGCATGTGGGCCGGCTCGGCGGCTATTACGACCTCAAATATTATCGGAGCTGCGATCACCTCGTCGCGAACACCCGCGACATCGAGCGCTATCTCGTGCGCTCGGGCTGGCCGGCGGCGCGCGCACACTATTTGCCGAACTTCGCCGACCCGCCCGAGGGGCCGGCGCTGGAGCGGGGCCGCTTCGACACGCCCCCCGACGCGCCTCTCGCCGTGGCGATGGGCCGGCTTCATCGCAACAAGGGGTTCGACGTCCTGCTCGCCGCGCTCGCGAAGACTCCGCATCTCTATCTGTGGCTCGCGGGCGAAGGCGAGGAGCGAGCGGCGCTCGAGCAGCTCGCGGCAACGCTCGGCGTCGGACGCCGCGTGCGCTTTCTCGGTTGGCGCGATGATCCTGGCGCGGTGCTGGCGGCGGCCGACATGCTGGTCTCGTCCTCGCGCCACGAGCCATTGGGCAATGTCGTGCTCGAAGCGTGGGCCGCGCGCGTGCCAGTCGTCGCGACGCACAGCGAAGGGCCGGGCGCGCTCATCCGCGACGGCGAAACGGGGCTGCTCGTCCCGCTCGAGGACGACGAGCGGCTCGCAGCTGCGCTGACGCGTCTTGCCGATGACGCCGATCTTCGCGCGCGCCTCGCCGCGGCGGGCCACGCCGAGTGGCGGCAATCCTTCGGCGAGGAGCGCGTCGTCGGCATCTATCGCGATTTCCTGGCGCGGGTCGAGCGCTGATGTGCGGCATCGCCGGCATGATGACGACGAACGGCGAGCCGCCGCCGCCGGGCGTGTTGCAGGCGATGGAGGCGACGCTCTTGCATCGCGGCCCCGACGGCAACGGGCATTATCGCTCCGCCGACGTCGGGTTCGCGCAGACCCGGCTCGCCATCATCGACCTCGCCACCGGCGACCAGCCGCTCTACGAACCGGGCGGCGCCGCGCTCATGGCGAACGGCGAGATCTACAACTACATCGAGCTGCGCCAGGAATTGGCGGGCGTTACGTTCGCAACACATTGCGACTGCGAGATGCCGCTCCATCTCTATCGCCGCCACGGGCTCGATTTCGCGAAGAAGCTGCGCGGCATGTATGCGATCGCGCTGCACGATCCGGCCGCCGGGCGGCTTGTCCTCGCGCGCGACCCGTTCGGCATCAAGCCGCTCTACTATGTCGAGACGCCGCGCGGTTTCGCTTTCGCGTCCGAGCCCGAAAGCCTGATCGCCGGCGGCGTCGTCAACGCCGAGCTTCTGCCGCAGGCGCGAAACGAGCTGCTGCAGCTCCAGTTCACGACCGGCCGGGACACGATCTTCGCTGGCGTGAAGCGCGTGCTGCCGGGCGAAACGGTGGTGATCGCCAAGGGCCGCATCGTCGAGCGCCGCCGCATCGAGGCGCTCGACGGCGGCGCTCAACCGCCCGACGACGAGGACGCGGCCTTGGCCGAGCTCGATCGCGTGCTCGCCGACAGCGTCATGGTGCATCAGCGCTCCGACGTGCCTTACGGCATGTTCCTCTCGGGCGGCGTCGATTCCTCGGCCGTGCTGGCGATGATGGCGCGGCTCAACGAGCGGCCGGTCAAGGCCTTCACCATCGGCTTCTCGCTGCCGGGCGCACCCGACGAGCGCGCCGGCGCGCGCCGCGTGGCGCAGGCCTTGGGCGCCGAGCATGTCGAGCTCGAATTCCGCGAGGCCGATTTCTGGGTGCTGCTGCCGGAGATCGCGGCGGCGCTCGATGATCCCGCCGCCGACTATGCGATCCTGCCGACCTACAAGCTCGCGGCCGAGGCGCGCGCCGCGGGGCTCAAAGTGATCCTGTCGGGCGAGGGCGGCGACGAGCTTTTCGCCGGCTACGGCCGCTATCGCAGCGTCATGCGGCCGTGGTGGGCGGGCGGGCGCACGCCTCACGCGCGCGGCAATCTCGACAAGCTCGGCCTGCTGCGCGCCGATCTGCAGGGCTGGCGCGACGGCATCGCCGCGGCCGAGCTCAACGCCGCCAAGATCGGACGCTCGCGGCTCCAGACCGCGCAGGCGGCCGATTGCGCCGACTGGCTGCCGAACGACCTGCTGACCAAGCTCGACCGCTGCCTCATGGCGCATGGCGTCGAGGGGCGCACGCCGTTCCTCGATCCCGTCGTCGCCGAATTCGCCTTTCGCTTGCCCGATGCGCTCAAGGTGCGGAACGGGCAAGGCAAGTACATCCTGCGGCGCTGGCTTGCCCAGCGTGTGCCGGCGGCCGAGCCGTTTGCAAGGAAGCGCGGTTTCACCGTGCCGGTCGGCGACTGGATCGCGCGGCGCGGCGCACAGCTAGGTCTGCTCGTCGCGAATCAGCCGGGCGTGCGCGAGATCTGCGCGCCGGGCGCGGTCGAGGCACTGTTCCGCGCGCCCAAACGCCGGCACGAGGCGTTCGCAGCCTGGACGCTTCTTTTCTACGCGCTCTGGCACCGTTGCCACATCGAGCGCCTGCCGCCGGGCCCCGACGTATTCGCAACGCTCGGCATGCGGGCGTAACGCCGCCTAAAGGAGAGCCGAGAACTCTGTCACGGTGAGTCCGGCTTGACGAACGATCGCGCGCAACAGCCCTCGCGGCAGGTCCTTGCCGCTGTGGAAGGGCACGATCACGCGGCCGTAGGATCGGAGGCATGGACGAGAAGGTGATGGCTCCCGGATATGCGCACGACGGTAAACCCCGCGCGGCCGAGTGCGCGCAGCACCTGCCGCGCGTCGACGGCAGGGAGCCGGTCGTTCATGCCGGTACGGCGACCTTAACTTGCCTCAAGCGCGGTGCGTGTTCGCCGGGGATCGGCTCGCCTTGGTCGCGCCGGTAGCCGACGGCGAGGCGGATCGCGTCCTCGGCCATCGCAACGGCCTCCTCCTCACTCTCGCCGTGAGTGACGACTTCAGGGAGTGCGGGGACAAGCACGAGAAATCCGCCCTCCTCGAGGGGCTCCAGCACGATCGTGAAATTGTATTCCGTCGCTGCCATTGCGTCCTTCGAGGTCATTCTACTAGAGATGCCGCCCCGCGTGCCAGACGGCGGCGGCGCGCAGGACGAGCGTCACGAGCTGCAGTTCCGCTTCGGGCAGAATGAGGCGGAGCCCGATGTGGAAGATGCCCTCGACCACCTCGCTGATCGTGAACAGGAACACGAGCACGTCGAGCGCGAGGATGAGCGGATGTTTGCGCTCGTCGACCATCGACATCACGCGCCGGCCGGGCCGTCCGCGAGGCGCCAGCGCAACTCTTCGCCGGCGAGGAACGGGCGGACCGGGCCTTGGCCGGTGGCGACCTCCGGCGGCACGCGCCAGCGCTCGCGCACGAGCCGGATACGCCCGGAATTGACGGGGAGCCCATAGAAGCGCGGGCCGTTCAGCGCGGCGAACGCCTCGAGCCGGTCGAGCGCGCCTTCCTCCTCGAACACCTGGGCATAGGTCTCGAGCGCGGACGGGGCCGAGAAGATGCCGGCGCAGCCGCAATCGCGCTCCTTGTCGTGGACGGGATGCGGCGCCGTGTCGGTGCCGAGAAAGAATTTGGGATTGCCGGACACGGCGGCGCGGCGGAGCGCAACCCGGTGGCTCTCGCGCTTCGCGACGGGCAAGCAATAGGCGTGCGGACGCAGGCCTCCGGCGAAGAGCGCGTTGCGGCTCAAGACGAGATGGTGCGCGGTGATGGTGGCGGCGAGGGTTGCGGGTGCCGTTGTCACGAAAGTGACGGCGTCCGACGTGGTGATGTGCTCGAGCACGATCTTGAGCGCGGGAAAGCGCTGCAAGAGGGGCGCCAGCACGCGCTCGAGAAACACGGCCTCGCGGTCGAACACGTCGACCGCGGGATCGGGCACCTCGCCGTGCAGCAGCAGCGGCATGGCGATCTCCTCCATGCGCGCGAAGACGGACTGAAGCCGTGCGATGTCGCTGACGCCGGCGGCGGAGTTTGTGGTGGCGTTGGCGGGATAGAGCTTCGCCGCCGCGAACACGCCCGCGGCGAACCCGCGGGCGATCTCGCCGGCATCGCTCGCGTCGGTGAGATAGCACGTCATGAGTGGCGTGAATTGGGCGCCCGGCGGCAGCGCCTTGAGGATGCGGGCGCGATAGGCTTCGGCCGCGGCCACGGTCGTCACCGGCGGCACGAGGTTCGGCATGACGATGGCGCGGGCGAAGACGCGCGCGGTGAAGGGCAGCACGGCCGCCATCATCGCGCCATCGCGCAGATGCACGTGCCAGTCGTCGGGGCGGATAAGGCTGAGGCTTTCTTGCGCCATCCCGCGCACTATATCCTAAGCGCACGGTTCCCGCGTGACGGAGGACGAGCATGACCGCCTGCATGATCGGCTGGGCCCATTCGAAATTCGGCAAGCTCGAGGGCGAAGATATCGAATCTCTGATCGTCCGCGTCGCAGGCGAGGCGCTGAAGGACGCCGGGATCGCGCCCGCGGATATCGACGAGATCTTCCTCGGCACCTTCAACGGCGGCTTCGCGCGCCAGGAATTTCCGTCTTCGCTCGTGCTCCAGCTCGATCCGGCGCTCCGCTTCAAGCGCACGACACGGGTCGAGAATGCCTGCGCCACGGGATCGGCCGCGATCTACCAAGGCCTCAACTCGATCGCGGCCAAGCGCGCGCGCTTCGTCCTCGCCGTGGGCGTTGAGAAGATGACGGATGTGACCGGCCCGCAAGTGGGCGACATCCTCATACGCGCGGCCTATCTGCGCGAGGAAGGGGAGATCGCGGGTGGCTTCGCCGGCGTCTTCGGCCGCATCGCGGAGACCTATTTCCAGCGCTATGGCGACCGGAGCGACGCACTCGCCCGCATCGCCGCCAAGAATCACAAGAACGGCGCGGTGAATACGCTCGCCCAGATGCAGAAGGATCTGGGCTACGAGTTCTGCCGCACCGTGTCGGAGAAGAATCCGCTCGTCGCGGGGCCGCTCCGCCGTACCGATTGCTCGCTCGTCTCCGATGGCGCCGCGGCAGTGGTCTTGGCCGATGTCGATGCCGCGCTCTCGGCGCGGAAGGCGGTGGTGTTCCGTGCCGCCGAGCAGGTCAACGATTTCCTGCCGATGTCGAAGCGCGACATCATCGCCTATGACGGGCCGACGCTCGCCTGGCAGCGCGCGCTCGGGAGCGCGAACGTCAAACTCGACGATCTTTCCGCGGCCGAGGTGCACGACTGCTTCACCGTGGCCGAGCTTTTGACCTATGAGGCGATGGGCCTCACGCCGAGAGGGCAGGGCGCGCGCGCGATCGAGGAAGGCTGGGTCGAGAAGGACGGCAAACTTCCGGTCAATCCCTCGGGCGGGCTCAAATCGAAGGGCCATCCGATCGGCGCCACGGGCGTTTCCATGCATGTGCTGCAGGCGATGCAGCTGACCGGCACGGCCGGGCCGATCCAGGTCAAGGACGCCGATCTCTGTGCCGTCTTCAACATGGGCGGAGCCGCCGTTGCGAATTACGTCAGCATCCTGGAGCGGCTGCGGTGAAGGCGCTGCTGCTCGAGGAAAAGGACGGCAAGGTCGCAGCGCGCGTCACGGAGGTCGCGGAGAGCGATCTTCCGCCCGGCGAGGTCACCGTCGCCGTGCGCTACTCGACGCTCAACTACAAGGACGGGATGATCCTGAACGGCATCGGCCGGCTCGTGCGCACCTATCCGCATGTGCCCGGCGTCGATTTCGCCGGCACCGTCGAAGCGTCGAGCTCGCCCAAGTGGAAGCCGGGCGACGAGGTGATCCTCACCGGCTGGCGCGTCGGCGAGGTGCGTTGGGGCGGCTATGCGCAAAAGGCGCGCGTCGATGCGGCGCAGCTCGTGGCGCTGCCGCGCGGCATGAGCGCGAAGCACGCGATGGCGATCGGCACCGCGGGCTTCACCGCGATGCTCTCCGTGATGGCGCTCGAGGAGCACGGCCTCAAGGCCGGCGACGGCGCGGGCGAGGTGCTGGTGACGGGGGCGGCGGGCGGGCTTGGCAGCGTTGCCGTGGCGATCCTCGCGAAGCTCGGCCATCGCGTTGCCGCTTCGACCGGCCGGCCCGAGACGCACGACTATCTGCGCGCGCTTGGCGCAAGCGCGCTGATCGAGCGCGCGGAGCTTGCGAAGAACCCGGAGCGTCCGCTCGAGCGCGAGCGCTGGGCCGGCGCGATCGATGCGGTCGGCGGCACGACGCTCGCCAACGTTCTGACGCAGCTTCGCTACGGCGCGAGCGTCGCGTCCTGCGGCTTGGCCGGCGGCAGCGATCTGCCGGCGACGGTCATCCCGTTCCTGCTGCGCGCGGTCAATCTGCTCGGCGTCGACAGCGTCATGTGTCCGCTCGCGCGCCGCGAGGCGGCGTGGCAGCGGCTTGCCCGCGACCTCCCGCCGGCGCTTCTCGACACGATGATCGAGACGGTGGCTCTCGAGGCGCTGCCGGGCCTCGCCGCACGCATCCTCAAGGGCGGCGTACGCGGGCGCGTCGTGGTTGATCTCGGTGGTTGAATTGATTGTATGAAAATTTCGTAAGAAATGCAGATACATATGGACTTTTTCTAAAGCTCCACTTATAGTAGCCGGCAACTGGATTACAACAATTTGCGGTTGCCAAGGGTGGCACCACTATAGGTTGGAGCGGATCGTGTGCGGCTTTCCTCTCGACCGGCGTCATCTCCTCCGACTCGGCGGGCTCGCCTTGGGCGCAACCCTCGCGCCGTGGGGCGCGGCACTCGCCGACACGCGCCGTCCTCTGCATCGCGCGGCGCTCGCGCCGCTGGTCATGCTCGATCCCGGGCATGGCGGCATCGATCCTGGCTGTATCGGCTCGACCGGCATTTATGAGAAGGACATCGCGCTCTCGACCGCACAAGAGTTCGCACGCCTGCTCGCGGCAACCGGGCACTTCCGCGTCAAGCTCACGCGCACCGACGACGAGTTCGTGCCGCTGTCCGAGCGCGTCGCGCGCGCCCGCGCGGCCAGCGCCGACCTTTTCTTGTCGATTCATGCCGACGCGCTGCCGGAAGAGCATATGCGCGGCGCGTCCGTGTTCACGCTGTCGGAACAGGCGTCGGACAAGCAGGCGGCGGCCTTGGCCGCGCGCGAGAACAAGGCCGATGTCGTCGCCGGCGTCGATCTTTCGCGCCATGCGCCCGACGTCAGCGACATTCTGTTCGACCTGGCGCGGCGCGAGACCAACAACGAATCGATCAAGCTTGCGCGCGATCTCGTGAGCGAGCTGGGTCAGCGCGTGCGGCTTTTGAACCACACGCATCGCTCGGCCGGGTTCGCCGTGTTGAAGGCGCCCGACATTCCCTCGGCGCTTGTCGAGATTGGTTGCCTCTCGAACCGCGAGGAAGAGGCGCTCCTGCAAAATCCCGCCTACCAGCGCCGGCTTGCCGCCGGCCTCGCCCTATCGGTCGGAGATTTCTTCGATCATCAGGCGAACACGTAGCAGGTTCTTAACTCTTTCTTGACGAATCCAGCCTTATAAAAGGCATGCGGTGCGCGGCTCCCCGCTGCGGATCGCAAGTCCTTCGGGCTTTTCCTCCCTGAACTTGGGCCGCGCCTTGCGCGGCCCTTTCTTTTTCCGTTTGGATCGGGCGGAACGGACCTCCTCCGCCGCGGGTTTCACAAGACGCGTCCCAGGGACGTCTCTCGGCACCTGCCAAGGAGGGCAGCAGCATGAAACGTATTCTTCTCACCGCAGCGTCGGTGCTCGCACTGACCGCGGGCGTGGCACTGGCGCAAAGTTCGAGCGGCAGCGCCGGCTCGATGGGCAGCAGCCCCTCGTCCGGGACCGCGAGCCCGTCCGGCTCGCTGAGCAGCCCGAGCACGGGCAGCAGCAGCACGATGGGTGGCAGCAGCAGCACGATGGGGAGCGGCAGCAGCACGATGGGCGGGACCGCCTGTAGCGGTGACGCGGGCGTCGGCGCGACCGGCTCTACCGGCATCGGCTCCAGCACCACCAAGGCCCCCAGCACCAGCTCGAGCTCCAGCCTTGGCAGCGGCGCGAGCGCCACGAATTGCCCGGGCGGCGTGTCACCCAAGGGCGGCGCCAGCAGCGGCGGCATCGGCGGCGGCACGGCCGGCGGCCACTGAACCTTTGACGCACGTGTAACAAAAGGGCCCCGCCGGAGCGGGGCCCTTTCCCATTGAGGCGCGGCCGCGCGCGGCCTTGCTCTAGCTCTGCGGCTTGCCTGCCGCGGCCATGCGCCATTCGCGCCAGCCGCCGCCCATCGCGGCGAAGAGATCGACCGTGTCGAGATAGCGCTGCGCCGCGGCGCGGATCGCGCCGAGCCGCGCTTGTTCGTATTGTCGCTCGGCATCGACGAGCTGCAGCACTTCGATGTTGCCCGCGGCCACGCTTTGCTGCGAGGCGCTGTGCGCCGATCGCGCCGAGGCGACTGCTTCCTGCTGCGCCGCCACGAGCTGCGCGTCATGATCCAACGCCTGCAGCGTGTCGGCGACCTGGCCGAACGATGTGAGCACGGTCTGGCGATATGTGGCGAATGCGGCCTTGAGCGTGTCCTCGGCGCCGCGCTTTTGCGCTTCGAGCGCGCCGCCGTGGAAGATCGGCGCGGTGAGGCCCGCCATGATGTCCCACGCGGTGCCACCGGCCGTGAAGAGCGTGCCCGTCTTCAATGCCTCCTGCGCCAGCGAGGCCGAGAGCGTGATGTTGGGATAAAGCTGCGCGGTGGCGACGCCGACGGCGGCGCTCGCGGCGTGAAGCTGCGCTTCGGCGGCGAGAATGTCGGGCCGGTCGCGCACGAGCACGGAGGGTACCGTGAGCGGCAGGTTCTGCGGCAGCGCGAATTCGGCGAGCTCGAAGTCGGGGGGCGTCCAGTCGCCGGGCGCCTTGCCCGCCAGCACCGAGAGCGCATCTTTCGCGATCGCGAGCTGCTGGCGCAGCTGCGGCAGCGTGGCGCGGTCCGTTGCCGCCTGCGTGCGCGCGGTGTCGACATCGACGATGGTGCGGTTGCGGGCGTTGAACTCGCGCCGGACGAGGTCGAGTGTCTGGTCGTCGTCCTTGATGATCGCCTCGATCGCCGCGATCTGTGCTCGCGCCGAGGCGATCGTGATCGCCTCCTTCACCGCTGTGCCGGTCAAGGTGAGATAGGCGCCGTCGAGCTGATAGTCCTGGTAATCGGCCAAGGCCGTCTGCTGCTCGACCTTGCGCTTGTTGAGGCCGAAGAGGTCGAGCGCGTAACTGACGTTGGGCCCGATCTGATAGAAGTTGGAGAGCGGGCTCAGCTCGTTGAGGCCGACCGACTGCTCGATCGAGCGCTGCCGGCTGGCGCTCGCGCCGAAATCGACTTGCGGCCAGAGCGCGCCCTCGGCTTGGCCCGCTTGCTCGCGCGCCGCGGCGACCGTCGCTTGCGCCGCGGCCAAGGTCTGGTTCCCGGCAAGCGCATCGCGCAGCACGGTGTCGAGCCGGTCGGAATGAAAAAGATCCCACCACTCGCCCGACACTTTCTCGCCCGGCGTCAGCTGCTGCTGCGGCGCGCCGGGGCCGGGATTGGAGAGCGAAGGCGCGGCTTCCGGCGTGTAGCTTTTGGTCGCGGGCGCGGCGGGCGGCGTGAAATCGGGTCCGACGGTGCAGCCCGCGAGCAGCGCGAGCGCCGCGGCGCCCGTGGAGCACATGGCAGGGCGGAAGAAAAATCGCATCGGCCACCTGAGGCGGTTTGAGCTGCCTTATCCTTCGGGTGGCCGGCTTGCCGTGGAGTTAGCGGCAGCTAGCTCCCGTGCAACAATGCTACGCGGATGGCAACTCACGGCTGCGCCGTGCCGAGTCTGCGAAATTGCCGCGCGCAATCAGCGCGACGAGTCGAGCTCGGGATAGTGGCGGAAGATGCCCTGCTCGTTGAAGGAGAGGCGGCGCGGCGAGGCGAGATAGGCCTTGATGCGCGGCCGCGCGGCGACGCGGTCGCAGAGCGCGCCCACCTCGCGATACTTCTTCATCTCGCGCGCGAGCGCTTTCGGAAAGGCGTAGTTGAGTCCGGCGACGACATGGAAGAGCGAGAGATCGGGATATGACACGCGCTTGCCACCGAGCCACGGACCGCCGCCCTCGGCGAGCGCGCGCTCGAAATATCCCAGGTATTTCGGCACGCGGTTTTTGAGGAAGAGCGCGGAGCGGCGCTTCGCCTCTTCCTTCTGCTCCTCGTAATAAAGGCCCGAGCCGATCGGGTGATGCGTGTCGTGCGCCTCGTCGGTGAGATCGGCGAGCGTGAGCTGCAACTGGTTGGCCCAGAGCCGCCCGGCGTCGTTCGCGGGCGCAAGCCCGAGCTGCTCGCCGAGATAGAGGAGGATGTTGGCGGTCTGCGCGATGACGAGCTTGCCGGCCTTGAGGAAGGGCGGCGCGTAGGGCGGCCGGCCCGACTTCGCCTCCATCAGGCGCATGAGCGCCGGAACGCCCATATCGGGCCCGCGCTCGCGCGCGACATCGACATAATCGGCGCCGGCCTCCTCGAGCGCGAGCCGCACGAACTCGCCGCGCCCGGGAATCCCCGGCCAGTAATAAAGCTCGTAGTGCATCGGGCCGCCCTTTCCATCGTCCTGTTGCCTTGCGGGCGGATATCATATTGTGCCGACGCTCGTTGGGACATCCGGGGGCTCGCATGCGACGCTTGGCGTTCTTCCTCGCTCTTGCGCTCTCTTTCAGCCCCGCCGCCCGTGCCGAGCCGCAATGGCTCACGCTCCCGCCGACGCCCGTCCTGCCGAAGGCGGTGGAAAGCGGCCTCGCGCCCGTCAACGGCATCAAGATCTGGTACGCCATCTTCGGCAACGGCGAGCCTGTGATCCTGCTTCATGGCGGGCTCGCCAACTCGGCCTATTGGGGCAATCAGGTGCCGGCGCTGGCGAAACACTACCGCGTCATCGTGATGGACAGCCGCGGCCACGGGCGCAGCACGCGCGACGCGCGGCCCTATGGCTACGACCTCATGGCCGACGATGTCCTGGGCCTCATGGACCATCTCAAGATCGCCAAAGCCGCGATCGTCGGCTGGAGCGACGGCGCGATCCTCGGGCTCGACATCGCGATGCATCATCCCGATCGTCTGACCAAGCTCTTCGCCTTTGCCGCCAACTCCGATCCGAGCGGCGTCGCCGACATCGGGTCGAGCCCGGTCTTCACCGCCTATATCGCGCGCGCCGAGAAGGAGTACGAGAAGATCTCGCCGACGCCCAAGGAATACAAATCCTTCGTCGACCAGATCACCAAGATGTGGGACACGCAGCCGAACTGGACCGCGGCCGACCTGCAAGGGATCAAGGTCCCGACGTGGATCGTCGATGCCGACCATGACGAGGCGATCAAGCGCGAGAACACTCTCTTCATGGCGCAGCAGATTCCGGGAAGCGGGCTCCTCATCCTGCCGCAGGTGAGCCATTTCGCCTTTTTGCAGGACGCGCAGGATTTCACCGGCGAGGTGCTGCATTTCCTCGCGCATATCAAAGGTCCGTGAGCGGGGCTTTTGCGCGGCCGGGCGCGCCCCATCTGTTGGGGAACTTGGCCCGGGCAGGAGCGGGGATCGAAAGATGAGAGAGAACATCGCGGCGCTTCTCGTTCCGGCAGTGGCGCTGCTCGCGCTCGCGGGCTGTGCGCCGGCGCCCGGCGCGCAAAGCCCGCGGCCCGCGAACTACGCACCCTACGATCCCGAGACGAATCCGTTCTGCGGCGCGCTCGGCGACTGCCAGCCGCTCATCGACAAGCCCTATCCGCTCCACGGCAATTCCTACAATTGAGGCCTGCGTGCGTGGCGCGCCGTCCGCGTCCGCGGGCGCGCGCGCGGCCCGGGCCTTTACGCGGCCTCATCGCTGGTGAAAGATGCCGCGGCGAGAGCGACGGGACGCGAGCCACGCGCGCGTTGCCCGCGCCAAAGAGGAGGACTCATGCCCAAGCCGCCCTCAACCGCCGCCCGCGACCGCGTCCGGACAGTGGCGCCGAAGCTCATCGAATATACCGAGAAGATCGTGTTCGGCGACGTGTGGGAACGCCCCGGCCTCTCGAAGCGCGACCGCAGCCTCGTCACGGTCGCGGCGTTGGTCGCGCTCTACCGGCAGGACCAGCTTCGCGGCCATCTGCAGCGCGCCCTCGTCAACGGCGTCACCAAGGATGAGCTGATCGAGCTCATCACGCATCTCGCTTTCTATTCGGGCTGGCCGACCGCCATGTCGGCAGCCGCGCTCGCCAAGGAAGTCTTCGAAGCCGAAGCCTGATCCAATCGACAAGGACGCACACGAACATGGGCCAATTCGGAATAGGCCAGCCGGTCTCGCGCGAGGAAGATCCGTACCTGCTGCGCGGCCGCGGCCGCTATGTCGACGATGTACGCCAGACCGGCGTCGCGCGCGCCGCCTTCGCGCGCTCGCCGCACGCGCACGCGCGCATCGTCGCGGTCGACACGAAGAGGGCCGAGGCGGCGCCCGGTGTGCTGCTCGTGCTGACGGGCGAGCATCCGGCGATGACTTCGCTCGGCCTCCAGGTGCCGCGCATGCCGCGGAAGCGCAAGGACGGCTCGCCCGGCTTCATCGCGGCGCAGCCCTATCTCGCGCGCGGCTTCGTGCGCTTTGTCGGCGAGGCGGTGGCGTGCGTCGTGGCCGACACGCTCGACCAGGCGAAGGACGCGGCCGAGATGATCGAGGTCGAGTACGAGACCTTGCCGGCGATCGCTTCGACCGAGCAGGCGATCCTGCCGGGCGCGCTTGCCGTCTGGGAAAAGTGCCCCGACAACGTCGCCTTCTATCAGGAATGGGGCAACAAGGCGGCGGTCGATGCGGCGATCGCCAAGGCGGACCATGTCATCCGCCACCGCATGATCATCAACCGCATCACGGCCAACACCATGGAGCCGCGCGGCTGCCTCGCCGAGTACGACACGCACGACGACCGCTACGTCATCCGCTGCACGATCCAGGCGCCGCACCGCACCAAGGCGGCGATGGCCAGCATGTTCAAGGTGCCGGAGACGAAGCTCCGCCTCATCGCCGAGAATGTCGGCGGCGGCTTCGGCATGAAGGGCGCGATCTTCCCGGAATACGTGATCGTGCCGGTCGCCGCGCGCCTCGTGGAGCGGCCGGTCAAATGGATCTGCGAGCGCTCGGAGGGACTGCTCACGGACGAGCACTCGCGCGACAACGTCGTCGATGCCGAGTTCGCGCTCGACAAAGACGGCAAGTTCCTGGGGCTCCGCATCCAAACCTATGCCGCGATCGGCGCTTATCACACGTCCGACCGCGCCGCCGGGCCGCCCCTTGCCAATGTCGGCTGCCTCGCCGCGACCTACTCGACGCCCGCCTTCCACGTCGAGGTGTCGGGCGTGATGACGCACACGCAATTGACCGGACACTATCGCGGCGCCGGCCGGCCCGAAAACGCCTACATGATCGAGACGATGATCGACCTTGCCGCGCGCAAGCTCGGCATCGACAAGGTCGAGCTCAGGCGGCGCAACACGGTGCCGCCCGAGGCGATGCCGTACAAGACCCCGCTCGTCTACACGATCGACAGCGGCGATTTCCCCAAGAACCTCGAGCAGTGTCTGCACATGGCGGACTATGCGGGCTTCGCCGCGCGGCGCAGCGACTCCCGCCGCCGCGGCAAGCTGCGCGGCATTGGCGTCTCGAACACGATGGAGGCGACGGCCTCGGGCCTCCTCGAGCATGCCGAGATGCGCTTTGATCCGACCGGCACGCTGACGCTTCTCATGGGCACGCACGATCACGGCCAGGGTCACGCCACGACCTTCAAGCAGATCCTGTTCGACAAGCTCGGCGTCGATTCCGACCTCGTCAAATTCCGCTACGGCGATACCGACAGCGTCTTGACCGGGACCGGCACGTTCGGTTCGCGCTCGGTCGCATGCGGCGGCAACGCAGTCTTGATCGCCGCCGACAAGGTCATCAACCGCGGCAAGAAGATCGCCGCGCACCTGCTCGAAGCCGCGGAGGCCGATCTCGTGTTCGAGAAGGGCAAATTCCAGGTCGCCGGGACCGACAAGTCGATCGGCCTCATTGACGTGGCCAAAGCCTCGTTCCAGCCGGG
>DATIXQ010000088.1:0-28752 GCA_035518375.1 Allostellaceae bacterium
CGCGTAACTTACGCCACGAATGAGCACATTACGGGAATGGTGAAACAGGTCCAACACATGGTCTCGGATGACGCCGAGCACGGAATCATCGTTTCAATTGGACCGTTGCCGAAGTCCTAGATTTCAAATTGAGACAGTGCCGAACGGGCCGGGGCGCGGATAGCGCCGGCAAATCCTACCGCACGCGCCCCGATTCCTGTATTAGTTCGGCGGACGCCGCGCGCGACGGGCGCTGCGTTGGGGGAAAGGAAGGTCCTTATGCGACGCGTCGCGGGAATGGCCGTGCCTGGTGCGATGCTTCTGCTCGGGGCGTGCGCCGGCCCGCCGCCCACTGCGCCGTCGGTCATCGCCATGCCGAGCAAGGGCAAGAGCTTCGAGGCGTTCCAGGCGGACGACGCAGCCTGCAGGCAATTCGCCGCTAGCCAGGTCCCCGAAGGACAAGCGGAAGCCGCCAACCAGTCCGCCATCGAAAGCGCTCTGCTCGGCGGCTTGATCGCCACCGCGGAAGGGGCGGCCGTCGGCGGCGCCATCGGCAACCCGGCTGCCGGCGCCGCGATCGGCGCGGCGACCGGCGTCTTGCTCGGCGGCGAACTCGGCATCGCGTCGGCAACGGCATCGCGCGGTCCGCTGCAGTTCCATTACGACGTCGGCTATGTTCAGTGCATGGCCGCGAAGGGCGAGGCCGTGCCTACGCATTTCGTGCCGTACCATGCTTACGGTCAATGGCCCTACCCGACCGACACCATCGTCGGAGGATATTTCTACTGAGGGTAGGGCGGGACCCGCATTCGAGCCGGGAACCCGCCTGACGGTTGCTTCGTTGGACCCATAGGCATCCAACGAGGACGACCTATGACAAGGACCATCAAGTTCGCGATCGCTGCCCTGGCCTTCGCCGCCGCGCCGATCACCATGCTTCCCGCGCCGGCCTCCGCCGAGGGCGCTGGCGTCGCTGTGACGATCGGACCCGCGTTCGGCTACAGCGACGGCTATTGGGACCAGCACCACGCTTGGCACACGTGGCGCGACCGCAAGGAGGAGGAAGCCTGGCGCCACGAACATGCCGAGCATTTCTACGACCGGCGCCACGATGCGGTCGAGAATGGCGGCTGGCGCGCCAACGACGATTGGTGGGAGCATCACTGAGGGCCTGAGCCTGGTGGGCGGGTGCGGGATCTGATCGCGCGCGCCACACCATTGTTCTGCCTATCTTAACGAAGTGCGCGGATTCCTCCCGAGGGGGTGTCCGCGCTCCTTCTTTCGGCTTCCGATTTGGGCGGGCTATCCGCCTGACCACCCCGCCTGCTTTAGAGGTTGCGATAACGTTGGCCCGCTGACGGCCAACTGCAGAAACTGTTGTTTCAACGAGTCCAGCTCGGTGAGGTAGTTGGCGACGTCATGATCGCCGCACTTCTCTCCCTCGCCCGGGCGGAAGCCGCGACGCACGAAAGCCTTGGCCGGACCCGCGCCGCAGAGATGGATTACAGCAGCCAAATCCTCCTTCTGACGCGCCGATGCCCCATGGTCAGCAAGGACAGTCGAAACGCCGCGATCGAGCAACACGGACGCAAGCTCGATGGCGTGGCTTGGCACGACGCGCGTGTACATGCTGGTCAACCAGCAGCCCTGCTCGACCACGACATGATGACGGATGCAATAGTGCCGCGCCTCCGCGAAGGCCGCGTCGGTCATCTGGTACATGCCTACGGCGCTCGAGGCCGGTTCGTACACCGCGAACGGATGCCAGCTCAGGCGCCAGCGCCAGTAGGTATGAGCGACGGGATTGCCCGCGCCCTCGGCTTGCGCGAGCGCGGCCAGCAGTTCAGGCGTGATGTTCGCGGTCGAATACTCGGCAAAGAGGTCGCCATAGTCGCGCCACGTTTCAGCCGGGGTTTTGTTGAACGTGTGGCGAGCCGGGTAGAAGATTTCGGTCGGCTTGCGCACGATCTGATAAACCAAATTCGCGGCCAGGAATGTTGCGGCAACCGCCAGCGTGATCAGCGCTGCGCGCGCCGCCGCTGGCGCCGCATTCAGTTTCTTTCGGATCGATTGCAAGCGCGTACGCCAACGGCGGCTGCGGCGGCGGCGCGGCACGCCGTTACCCTTACGTCGACGCGCCCGCGTATCGGGAGTTCCAAGGCCGCGCGATGAAGCGGTCGCCATGACGCTGCATAATATGTGCCCGCACGGAGCGCACGCAAAGGAGAATGGGAACGTTTCCTTGGCGCCGACCGAAAGCTCGTCGGGGCGAGAAAACCGCTATGACGATCGAGGCGCGATAAAGGCGTGATACACCCACAGCACGACGACGGCGCCGACGATCGCGACCATCATGCTGTACAAATTCACTCCGGTCACTCCCGAGGCTCCGACGAGACCGAAGAGCAGGCCGCCGACAATCGCGCCGAGAATGCCAAGAACGATGTCGAGCGCGATGCCTGCACCTTTCTTGTTCACGATCTTGCTCGCGATGAAGCCAGCGATGAGTCCGAGAATGATCCAACTGACGAAGGACATTCGTTTCCCCTACTCGAGTCTTGAGGCTGACTTTCGCAGATTGCGGCCGGTCGGGTCCAGAGCCGCAAAACCTTGCACAATGGCTGCGATGGTCAGCTCAAGCATTCCGGCGCGAACAGCTCCTCCAGCGTCCAGGTGCGGGTCGATAGCCCCTGCGAGGCGTGATAGCGAAGATAGGTTTCGAGCGCCGTGCGATTGGGCTCAACACCGTAAGCCCATGGGTCGCGGCCCATGAGATCGCGATTCTTTTCGATGAGCGACGGAAGCCACGGGACCATGAAGGGCGCGCCGAAAAACGTTTCGGCAAAGCGGTATTGCGCAAGCGCGTGCGCTTTCGCCGCCTCGAAGGCTTGCATGAGCGCCCGCGCGATCCACCGATTTGCCTCGTAGAGATCGCGTCGGATCACGATCGTGTGCATTATGGGAAAGACGCGGGTCCTGCGGTACCAATCGCGCTCGACGTCTTCGTAATCGGGAAAGAGCCGCACCACGTTCGGAGAGCCCTTGATGAAACTGGGCGGCAGCCAAGCAGTAAAAAGAGCATCGATCTCGCCCGCGGCGAGCATCGCGTCGAGGCCTTGGCCCGGCCGAAGCGGCTGGATGCGAACATCGGGCGGCGGCCGAAACGGCGCCCAATCGGCGTGGTCCGCGGTGGGCTCCATCGGGCCGACGAAATGACTCATGCTACGAGGCGGAACCGCGTAGTCGTCCTGCAAAATGCCTTTGGACCAGATGCCCGCGTCGTGACCATAGCGATGGAGCTCGCCGACCTTTCGTCCGGCCAAGTCCTTAGGGTGGCGAATGCCGCTCGAAGGGTTCACGAAGATCGCGGCGTGCCGGAAGATGCGGTTCGGGAACACCGGGATCGCGATGAACGGCGCACCCGACAGTTCAAGCGTGCGGAGGTAATAAGTGAAGCCGAGCTCCGCCACGTCATAGGCGCGGTCGCGGACCATGCGCTCCATGATCATGCCAACCTGCTGCGCGCTCTCGAGGCGGAGCGAAATGCCCTCGGGCTTGACGCTCCCATCCATGAGGGCGCGCGTGCGGTCGTAAGTCCAGCACGCCAAGGTCAGGGAGAGATGCGCCATGAAAACCTCCGTAGTCAGGACAGTTGAGACGCGGTCTTCGAGAAAGCCGCGATCGACGCTATAAGGGTATGAGCGCCACGCTTAGCGAGACGGCATTGTGCGTCGGATGAGTCATAGAAGAAACGTCCTCGCGTTGCTGACGGCGGCGCTCCTTTTGGCCGCCGGTGCTGCCCGCGCCGAAACGCTCAAGATCGGCGGCGTCGAATCGACGGCGGCTGGGGCCCTTTATATCGCCAGCGCGAAAGGTTACTTTGCGGCCGCAGGAATCGAGCCTGAATTCGTAAAATTCGACTCGCCCGGCGCCGTGCCTGTTGCCGTCGTGTCCGGCGCCATCGATATCGGGTCTACCGGCCTGTCAGCAGAAATCTACACGCTCGCCGCCGAGGGCGCGCTCAAGATCGTCGCGGGCCAGGCGCACGAGACGAAGGGCTATCACATCAACGCGTTTCTTGTTTCGAATGCCGCGTCATCGGCGGGGCTTGCCAGTTTCGATCAGCTCGCCGGTCACTCGATCGCGATCTCTCAGATCGGTTCCCCCGTCCATTATGCCGCCGCACAAGTATTGCTTCATCACGGCATCGCACTCGACCGGGTGCGTTTTCTGCCCGTTCAGTCGAATGCGAACATCATTTCGGCGGTCACCGGCGGAACTGCCGACACGGGCGTGATCCCGGCGACGGTGATGACCGGGTCGCTCGCTCGGGGCGATCTCAAGGTGCTCGGTTGGGTCGGGGACGAGGCGCCTTGGCAATCGAGCGCGGTCATCGCCGGTGCGAAAACGCTTGCGGGGCGCCCGGATCTCGTGCGCTACTTCCTGGCGGCGCTGCGGCGCGGGCTTCAGGACTATCACGATGCTTTCAGCGCACCCGATGGATCGCGCCGCGACGGACCTACGGCGCCAGAAATTCTTGGCATCCTCGCCAACTTTCTGCACCAGCCGCCGGAGCAGCTGCGTCTCGGCATTCCTTATGTCGACCCAGAGGCGCGACTCGATTTCGCCGACATGAGACGGCAACTCGCCTGGTTCGCGTCGCAGAAGATGCTCAAGACGAAGATAACGCTCGATCAGGTCATTGACCGACGTTTTGCTACGGATTATCCGCCGCGCTAGCAAATGCGCCGTCTGCTCGAGCCGGATCGACCACGCCGATTGCTTTTGCGTAAGCCGACCCCATTGTTGAGAGGCATAGGACTATAGAAACTTGAGCGCTGCATCCCTTTTCCATCCCTCGGTTGCTGCCTGGTTCAGCGAGACCTTCGGCACGGCCACGGTCGCGCAGGAGGCGGCGTGGCCCGCAATTGCTGCCGGTTCGACTGTGCTGATCGCGGCGCCGACCGGCTCGGGCAAGACGCTCGCGGCCTTCCTCGCCGCGATCGATTCCCTTGTACGGCAAGGCATCGCCGGCGATCTCCCCAACGAGACCCAGATTGTCTATGTGTCGCCGCTTAAGGCGCTCTCGAACGACATTCAGAAGAACCTGGAGGCGCCGCTTGCCGGTATCGGCGCGCAACTTGCGGCGCAGGGCTATCCGCCCGTCGTGATCCGCAGCTGGGTTCGGACCGGTGATACGCCTGCGGACGAGCGCGATCGCATGCGCCGGAATCCGCCGCATATCGTCGTCACCACACCCGAGTCGCTTTACATCCTGCTCGGGTCCGAGAGCGGGCGGACGATGCTCGCCACCACGCGCACGGTCATCGTCGACGAGATCCACGCGATTGCGCCCAACAAGCGCGGCGCGCATCTCGCAATTTCGCTCGAGCGGCTCGACGCGCTGGCCGGCCGACCGGTGCAGCGGGTCGGACTTTCGGCCACGCAGAAGCCGATCGAGGAGGCGGCGCGGTTCCTTGCCGGGGCCGACACGGCGGGCGAACCGCGGCCTTTCCGCGTGTTCGACATGGGTCACCGCCGCGCGCGCGATCTCGCCATCGAGGTCCCGGAGTCGCCGCTCGAGGCGGTGATGTCGATGGATGTGTGGAAGCAGGTCTATGACCGGCTTGCCGCGCTGATCGAGGCGCACCGCACCACGCTCATATTCGTGAATACACGCCGCATGGCCGAGCGCGTTACCCGCGAGCTGTCGGAGCGGGTTGGCGCTGACAATATCGGCGCGCACCACGGCAGCCTCGCCAAGGAGCGCCGCCTCGAGGCCGAGCAGCGGCTCAAGGCCGGCCAGCTCAAGGCTCTGGTCGCGACGGCATCGCTCGAGCTCGGCATTGATATCGGCGAGATCGATCTCGTCTGCCAGCTCGGCTCGCAGCGCTCCATCTCGAGCTTTCTGCAGCGTGTGGGTCGCTCCGGCCACGCAGTTTCCGGAACGCCGAAAGGGCGGCTCTTTCCACTCTCTCGCGACGAGCTGGTCGAAGCGGTGGCGCTCCTAGACAGTGTCGCGCGGGGCGAGCTTGACCGGCTGAACCTGCCGCAACAGCCGCTCGATGTGCTAGCCCAGCAGATCGTGGCCGAGACCGCGGCACGCGAATGGGACGAGGATGCGCTCTTCGCGCTGATTCGCCGGGCATGGCCCTATCGCGCCCTGCCGCGCACCGATTTCGACGCGGCCGTGCGCATGCTCGCCGAAGGATACAGCACGCGGCGCGGGCGACGCGGCGCACTCGTCCATCATGACGCGGTGAACCGAAAACTGCGCGGCGGTCGTGGCGCGCGTCTCACGGCGCTCACTTCGGGCGGCACCATTCCCGACACCGCCGATTACCAGGTGCTGCTCGAGCCCGAAAATCACGTGATCGGCACGGTGAATGAGGACTTCGCCGTCGAGAGCCTTGCGGGCGACGTTTTCCAGCTCGGCAATGCCGCCTATCGCATCCTGCGCACCGAGCGCGGTGTCGTCCGAGTCGAAGATGCGCAGGGCCAGCCGCCCACGATTCCGTTTTGGCTCGGCGAAGCGCCGGGCCGCACCGAGGAGCTGTCGCAGTCGGTGTCGCGTCTGCGCCAAGCGATGGCCGACAAGCTCGAGCAGGATGCGGGCGGCGAGGCGGCACTCGCGTGGCTCAACAAAGAGCTCGGCGTCGCCCCTGCCGCGTCAGAACAGCTCGTCGAATATCTCCAGGCCGGCCACGCCGCCCTCGGCTGCCTGCCCACTTTGGACAACATCGTTATGGAGCGCTTCTTCGACGAGGCGGGCGGGATGCAGCTTGTCATCCACTCGCCTTACGGGAGCCGCGTCAACCGCGCGTGGGGCCTCGCGCTTCGCAAACGGTTCTGCCGCAAATTCAACTTCGAGCTCCAGGCGGCGGCGACCGAGGACAATATCGTTCTTTCGCTGACGAAGGCGCATAGCTTCCCGCTCGACGAGGTACGGCATTATCTTCATTCGGCGAGCCTGCGGCCTTTGCTGATCCAGGCGCTGCTGGACGCGCCCATGTTCGTCACGCGCTGGCGATGGGTGGCGGGCGTGTCGCTGGCACTCCCCCGTTTTCGCGGCGGCAAGCGCGTGCCGCCGCAGCTCGCGCGCATGGATGCCGAGGATTTGCTGGGCACGGTCTTTCCCGATCAGATCGCGTGCGCCGAAAATCTGCAGGGTGACCGCGAAGTGCCCGACCATCCGCTGGTGCGCCAGACGATCACCGACGCCTTGAGCGAAGGCATGGACATTACCGGGCTCGAGCGGCTGCTTGCCGCCCTCGAGCAAGGCACGGTGCGGATCGTCACGCGCGACCTTATCGCGCCCTCGCCGCTCGCACTCGAGGTGCTTGCGGCGCGGCCTTACGCCTATCTCGACGACGCGCCGCTCGAGGAACGCCGCACCCAGGCGGTGATGAGCCGGCGCTGGCTCGCGCCGGAGGCCGCCTCGGAGCTCGGCGTCCTCGATGCGGAGGCGATCGCGCGGGTGCGCGCCGAGGCGTGGCCCGAGGCTGCGAACGCGGACGAATTGCACGACGCGCTCGTGTGGCTCGGTTTTCTGACCGAGCCTGAAGCGGAAACGGGATCGGGCTGGCGCGGATTCCTCGATGCGCTCGGGCGCGAGCGTCGCGTCGCGCGCCTCTGCAAGCCAGGCGGTGCGATTTGGATCACGGCCGAACGGCTGCCGCAGTTCCGCGCGGTTTGGCCCGACGCACGGTGCGAGCCTGCGATCGAGGCACCTGCGTCGGCGATGCAGGTTTGGGCTCGCGAGGAAGCGCTTGTCGAGATCGTTCGCGGTCGCCTTGAAGGGGAAGGCCCGGTTACCGAAGCCGCGCTCGCCGGCGCGCTCGGGCTTGAGCGGACGGAAATAGCGGCGGCGCTTGCGGCGCTCGAAGTGGAAGGCTTCGCGCTGCGCGGCCGCTTCACTCCAGCGACGGGCGAAAGCGAATGGTGCGAGCGGCGGCTTCTCGCGCGCATTCACCGCTACACTCTGAAAAGGCTTCGCGCCGAGATCGAGCCGGTGGCGGCGCGCGATTTCCTTCGCTTTTTGTTTGACTGGCAGCGTGTTGCGCCGGAAGCGCGGATGGAGGGGCCCGACGCGCTCGCGGCCGTTCTGGGACAGCTCGAAGGGTTCGAGGCACCGGCGGGCGCGTGGGAGAGCGAGATTCTGCCGGCGCGCATTGCGGGCTACGAACCGCGCTGGCTCGACGATCTCTGTCTCTCCGGCCGCATCGCCTGGGCAAGATTGCGCCCGGATCGTTCGTCGGATGCGTCGCGCGCGCTGGCGCCGGTACGGGCCACGCCGATCGCGTTGCTGCCGCGCCGGATGCTGCCGCTCTGGATGGGCCTGCTCGCGGGCGGCGACGCGATCGAGCCGGGCACGCGCGCACGGGCGGTGCTCGAATTCATTCGCGCACACGGAGCTTCGTTCTTCGACGAACTCGCGGAGGGCACACAGTTGCTGCGTCCCGAGCTCGAGAATGCCTTGGCCGAGCTGGTTGCGCTCGGCCTCGCGACGTCGGACAGCTTCGGAGGCCTGCGCGCTCTCACTTTGCCGGCCGACCGGCGGCGGGGCGCACGCGGTCGGCGTACCGTCGCTTTCGGCATGGAGGACGCTGGCCGGTGGGCGCTTGCAGTACGGCAAACCGGCACCACGAAGTCGGATGACACATCTTGCGAGCACGTCGCACGCGCGCTGCTGCGCCGATACGGCATCGTGTTCTGGCGCATGCTCGCACGCGAGGCATCCTGGCTTCCGCCGTGGCGCGATCTTCTCCGCGTCTATCGCCGGCTCGAGGCCCGTGGCGAAATTCGCGGCGGCCGATTTGTCGCTGGCTTTACCGGTGAGCAGTTCGCCGTGCCGGAGGCAATCGGGGCGCTGCGCGAGGCGAGGCGGAAGACGCAAGAAGACGCGCTTTTGTCGGTTTCAGGAGCCGATCCGCTCAACCTCATCGGTATTCTGACCCCGGGGGCCAGGCTTCCGGCGCTTACGGGAAACCGCGTCCTCTACCGTGACGGGGTTCCTGTGGCGCTGCTTGCCGGGGGCGCGGTGCAGTTCATCGAAACGCCAGAGCCAGCGTTGGAATGGCAGTACCGCAAAGAACTCAGGCGCGGCAATCTAGCCGCTTCGCTCGTGGACAGACCGGGTTAGCCCAACTCGCAGTTCGATCACCGACCTCGGTTTATGCAGCCGGAGCGATGGTCGGCCGATTGTGCATGCTGGTCATGAGCGCCTTGTATTGGGCCTGCATCTCCGGCGTGAGGAATTCGATCATCAGGCTGTTTTCGAGCCAAAACTCGACCACGTCGAAGCGGCCTCGGCTGCAGTGGAGAACGCGCCAGCCCTCTCGCTTGCCAATCGCGATGACCTCTTCCTTCGAGAGTTTGGTTGCGACCGCGAGATGGAAGCATCCATACCGCGGGGGATTTTCAAGATGGGCCTGGCGGACCATCTCGTCCTCCCCGATGCCAGGCATCATCACCTCGTCTCGCGGATAGACCTCAATTCCTGTTCTGTGTTCGTCGTCGGCACCGCCTCGGGCCATGAAGCTGTGACGGCCGACGTGGAAGGGGCTCGACCCGCCGCCGAGCAGCTCACCCAATACCCGCGCCACCTTTTCGGGATCGTCCGCCGGTACAGATGCGTGGAAGATCATTTCCACCTCCGAGGATGCGATTGCGAGACGCGCAAGTATGGTAGGCCGACTGCGCACGCTGTCAATCAACACGGACCACAATGGCAGCGCTTTCAGAGCGGACTAACCGGGCTTGTCAGTGCGGACAGAGCAGCCACTCCCGATGTTCGCTCGGCGAGGAGGACGCCATGACCGCCAATGTCTATAGCGTGACCGAGATCGTTGGCACCTCGGAAACGAATGTGGACGATGCCATTCGCAATGCCGTCGTTACGGCCTCGAAAAGCCTGCGAAATCTCGATTGGTTCGAGGTAACGGAAGTGCGCGGCCGCATCCGCGACGGGCGCATCGAGTACTATCAGGTCGGCCTGAAGCTGGGCTTCCGCTATGACTCTCGATGAGCGCCTAAGCGGTTCATCGACCAGTGCTTCTCGCTCGTGAGCCGAGTATGTACCCGCGCTTGCGCCACCTAGGCGCACAATCGACGAAACTATTATCGGACCAAGGGTTCACAACGAACACCAAGCGCGGCGTGCGGCAGGAGAGCCGGCATTTGCATCGTGCGCTTTTCGCGAGTTGCGTTGTTCTCATCGTCGGCACGGCTCATGCGCCCGCACAGACGAGCGCGGCCGCTCCGGCCACCACGACACAATTATCGACGAGCGAAGGCGGTAGCGCCCCGAATAGCTCTAGCGTCGTGCCGGTAACACTCCGGGCACGTCGGCTCGTCTCCGAGGAGGCACTCATCGCCGGCGGCGACTTGTCCTGCGCCCCCTAAACCGGTGCAGGGATTGGAAGTGCCGGCGGGAACAGACAGTGCCGCGTCGCGGAGCAGGATTGTCGCGGCGCGCGGTCTTTTCCTAAGCTTTCGCGTATGGAAGCGACGACGATCGCCGAAGGGGTCCTGTTCGAGCGCGACGTGGCGGTCAGAATGCGCGACGGCGCGATCCTCATGTCGAATGTGTTCCGCGGGCCCAACGCGCGCGCACCGTGCCTTCTGTCGGTCACTCCTTACGGCAAGGATAAGCTGCCCGACCGGCTCGGCATGTTCTTCATGCGGCTCGCCGGCGTGCGCTTCGGCGACATCGCGGTGTCCCGCTATACCGGTTTCGAAGCGCCCGATCCGGTTTATTGGGTTCGGAACGGCTACGCCGTCGTACAGGCGGACGTGCGCGGCATGCACAAATCCGAGGGTCGCGCGAGCGTGCTGAGCGACCAGGACGCCGAGGATTTCTACGATCTCATCGAATGGGCGGCGGTTCAGCCCTGGTGCGACGGCGGAGTGGCGCTCTCCGGGGTCTCCTATCTTGCGATGTCACAATGGCGCGTGGCACCGCTTCGCCCGCCGCATTTGAAGGCGATCGTGCCGTGGGAAGGAGTGAGCGATCTCTACCGCGAATTCGTGACCCAGGGCGGCATCCCGGAGGTGGGCTTCATCCCGATCTGGTGGAAGAACCGCATGCAGCGCGGGCGCAATCGTCACTTCGACTTCGCCGAGAATTTTCTCGAGGAGATCGGTCGCCATCCAATGCTCGATGAGTATTGGGAGCGCAAGCGCCCGGCGCTCGACCACATAGATGTTCCAGCGCTTGTCTGCGCAACTTGGGCAGACCAGGGCTTACACACGCGCGGCTCGTTCGAGGCTTTTCGCGCTATCGGGTCGAAGCAGAAATGGCTCTTCACCCACGGCCGCAAGAAGTGGGAGACCTACTACAACTCGGCGGACGTACAGAGACGCTTCCTCGATCACTTCCTCAAAGGCGCCGCTAACGGCTGGCCGGAGACGGGGCGCGTGCGGCTCGAAGTGCGTTCCTCGTACTACCGGCACGAGGTTCGCTTTGCGAACGAATGGCCGCCTGCGGGCCTCCGCCCGACGCCACTCTACCTCGATGCCGCATCGCGAACGCTGAGCCTCGCGCCTGTCTCGACCGAAGCCGCGAGCACTTATGATCCCGCCAAATCAGGGCCGAGCGGCCGCGTCGCATTCACAATCCGCTTCAAGGATGCGGTTGAGCTCACCGGTGATACCAAGCTCAAGCTCTGGGTCAGCGGCTCGAACGACGACCTCGATCTTTTCGTGATCGTTAAGAAGTTCGACGCGGAAGGACGAGAGACGTTCTTCTGCGGGTATAACGGCTACGAAAAGGACGCGGTGGCGAAGGGCTGGCTTCGCGTCTCGCATCGCGCGCTCGATCCCAAGCGCAGCACGCCGCTGCGTCCATGGCATACTCACACACGCGCGGAAAAGCTCCAGCCAGGTGAGATAGTACCGATCGAGATCGAGATACTGCCGTCCAGCACACTGTTCGAGGCCGGAACGCGGCTCGAACTATGGGTGCGAGGACGCGACGGCGCAAAATATCCCGCGTTCCGCCATGCCAAGCCGCCGCGCGGCGGTCGACACACGGTTCATGCCGGCGGTCGCTTCGATTCGCATCTCCTCGTGCCGCTGCTGCGGGGAGAGATCGTGCCCGCATAGGTGGATTTCCCTACCGAGGATTTGATCCGCGTCACGATCCCCGAAAGTCAATTTGAGCAAGGTGGCGGTCGAGAAGGGGATCGCCATGACATCCGCATTGAATCTGGGGCAGGTCGCATTCCTCATCGCGGCCGGCTTCGCGATCGCGGTGCTGCTCGTCACCGAGGCCGCGGAGGAGCGCGTGCTTTCTGCTTCGCTCCACGCTGCGTTAGGGGCAGCGCGTCGCGCAGCGAAATTCGCCTGCCGCGTTATCGCACCGCGTGAGGACGCGATCTCAATTCCGGCCCGGTAACATTCGCGACAGAACACGATCGCGAAGCCAGAAATGGTGGTACATCGCGGCCGCTACGTGGAGCCCCGCGAGGCTGAGAAGCACGTAGGCCGTGAACGTATGAACGTCTCCAAGCCTCTGTCCGATCGCGGAGCCGGCGGGCAAGATGTGCGGCAGTACGAAGATTCCGAAAACCTCGATCGTCCAGCCGCGGGCCGATGCATTTGCCCATCCCATGAGCGGCAGCAGCATCAGAAGCACATAGAAGATCCCGTGCGTGACCTGTGCCGCCTGGCGCTGCCAGCGCGGGACGTTGTCCGAGATCAAGGGCACGGGGTGGCCGAGGCGCCAAACCAACCGCGCCATCACGAGGACCAAGATCAGAATTCCGAACGAGAGGTGAAGGCTGATAAGGCGTTCCGGTTGAGTGCCGCGGTGGATTTCCGGCATCGTCCACGCGATCGCGAATTGGAGCAAGAGAACCAAGACCACGAGCCAGTGCAGGGCCCTCGCCGTTACACCGTAGGAAGGCTCGCTCGCGGTTCGGCGCTCCACCATTCCCCGTTCTCTTCCGTCAGCATTCGTCCCAAACTTGTGCGTCACCGCAATCGGCTCATCCTGCGTCGCAGCACTACCGCGCGCCGTGACCTCTCGCCCTCGCGCTGGCGGAACTACTGTTTCCCTCGCAGACTGAGGATATACCCGATCACGTCCGCCGCCTCGTCGGGTTTTAGGATCAGGTTGGGCATGGTGGGATGCGGTGTGCTGAGGAAGGCGTTGAGCGAGCTGGCGGTCGTTCCCTTCGCATCGGCGATGGCCGAGAAGCTGGGCGCGTCCGCGAAGCGCGCCGGCGAGCGTTGACCGCGCGCGACAACATGGCAGGGCGTGCAGACTTCGAGTGCAAAAGCCCGCCCGTGCGCAGGATTGCCGAGGTCCTGGGCGTCGGCACTGCCGGTGACGAACGATAATGCCGCTACGGCGATGACAAGGCTCTTCATGTCCATGCACTCGCTCCGCTGGCTAGAGGCTAGCCGCAACACTCGTTATACGCCTTCCGCTCGCCCTGCCGGGTCAGTCATCAAGGCGGCCCAATCCCAACATCCGCGCCCGGACCGCGATGTTGCCCGGCCAGAGCCCAGGTGCCTCGATGCATACGGTTCTCCACGTCCTATTCGACCGGAGGATGGTCGTTGTGGTGAGTACCGGCTTTGATCCAGGTCAGCTGGCGCTTTCCACGCGGACATAGGCATTTCTGTGGCGAGGGAATAATGGGTCGGGCTCGGGTCGTTGTTTGGGTGACCGAGCCACCTTTCCGGCGCGGCTTATGTGAGGGTGCAAATGGTCCGAGAAAAAAGCCAAGGTTTCGCAGCCATGCGCAGGCTTATCTACGCCGTGATCGCGGCCGCGCCAATCGTGATGGCTGTATCGGCGCCGGCGCTCGCGCATAACGATGATTGGCACGGACACAACTGGCGCGCATATGAATGGCGCGAGCACGAATGGCGCGAGCACGAGCGGTGGGAACATCACGCTTATGCCTACCCCTACAGCTACTATGGTTACGGGTACGCGCCCGGTTATGGCTATGCGGCGCCGCCCCCCGCTTATTACCCGCCGGCTGCGCTCAACTTTGGCTTTACCTTCCGATAGCGCAACGCAAGCTTCTTCCACCGCGCCGAGCGAAGCGCAGGCGGAGGGCAAGTAACTGGCGGAGGGAGTGGGATTCGAACCCACGATGGAGTTGCCCCCATACACGCTCTCCAGGCGTGCGCCTTAGACCACTCGGCCACCCCTCCGGATCGCTGGGCGTGGCGAGACTAGACCATGAGCGGATCGGGCGGAATCGCTTTGCGGTCCGTCCGATCCCTTCATCAAACGATCTGCAATGGAAAAGCCCCGCCCAGTTGGCCGGGCGGGGCTTTGGCGGACGAGCGTGTCGGCTTATCGGTCAGCGATCCGCTCCAATCCAGCCCTCCTTATAAAGGAACGGCGCCGCTCGCGAAAGCGCTCCAAAGATCCGGTTCTGACGGGGGCTAGAGTGGCAGGAAGCGCTCGAGCGCGGTAGCGGCGAGGTTCTTCGGGATTGCGCGCGCGAAATCCTCTCGGCGCTTGGCTTGCGTCAACGGTGGCATCGTTGCATCGATGAGCCAGCGCGAAGCTCCGCGCGCGGCCGAGACGAAATCGAACGGATGCGCCCGCATTCCCGGGATCACGGCCACGTCCTTCTCGGCATGCGTGCGGCTCGCGATCGACCAGAACACGTCGCGCGGATCGGCGGCGTCGACATCCTCGTCGACGGCGATCGCGAGTTTCACTCGGTTGACCGGGCCCGAGAGCGCGCCCATCAGCGCCGTCTTCGCCTGGCCCTCGACGCGCGCGCGCATCTTCACCACCACGACCTGTCCGGCCGCCGCCACCGGACAGCGCACGTCGATGATGTCGAGCCCGCCCTCGATGTTCGCGATGTGCTTCAAGACGAGCGCCTCGGCGGCCAGCGCCTGGGCACCGCGATAATCCGCCCGCGGCGCCATCGTCGCGTCGCCCGCGACCGCGCGCGGCACAAACACCGCGCAGTCGAACTCGGGCGCAACCGTGCCGAAGGGCGTCATCGCGTCTCGCACACGCGCGGTCGTCCGCGCCGGCACCGCGCCCAGGATCGCGCCCGCGCCCGCCGGAACAAGCAGGCCCGTCGCATCATCGCGTGCGAGTTCGGGCGGGCGACGACTGAGCGCGGCGGCGAGCGCGAAATCGGCCGGCCGCCAGTCGCCGAGCGCCGCCGCAAGCGCGAGCGCGGCCGGCGGATCGGGAACGAGCGCCAACGCCAGCTCCGCCTTCTCGCCGCGTGCACGTTCGAGCGCGGGCGCAAGCTCGAGAATGGCGAAACACCCATCCGCCAGCGGTGCAAGCCGCGCGAGCCCCAGCATCGCACGGCCGCTTACCGCGTCGTGCGCAACCGCGACCGCGGTGAATTCCTGCGCCGGCAAGACACCCGCCCCGGCGTTCCGCCAAGCCGTCGCCGCACTCATATTCGGCGCGGCCGGCGCGGCGCTCAGCGCGCGCGTGACGAAAGCGAGTGCTTCGGCCTCGCTGATGCCGAGCTCCTTCGCCCAGGCCGCGCGTGTCTCTTTGGGCGCCGGCGCGCAGCGCCAGCCCGCGGCACGTGCGAAACGAGGGTCGCTTGGCGGGCGCGTCGCATCCAACACCATCTTGGTGCCGACGCGATACATCGCGCTCATGCCTGGCTCGATCGGCGACGCGTTGTCGAGCGTGAAGACGCGCGCGGCATTGATGCGTGCGAGGTCGCTCGCCGCATCAAGCCGGGTTGCGAGCGCCCACATCACTTCGTTCACGTCGCTCGGATCGATATCGTCGTCGATCGAGATCGCGAATTTCGGATGTAGATAGGGGCTTGAGAGGGCCGCGAGTGCGGCGTGCCTGCCTTGCCCCGCGAGCTGTTGGCGTAGTTGCAGCACGATGAAGAGCGGCGACATGCCGCCGATGCAGCGCACGTCGAGAAGCTCGAGCTCGCCCGCGTCGATGCCGTTGAGATGCTCCCACAATTTCATCTCGACCGTGGTGCCGATAAGCGCATGCGCCTCGCTGGGCGCTAGCCCGCATTGCATGGCGTGGAAGATCGGGTCCTTGCGGTGCGTCACCGCCTTTACGCGGAAGAGTGGTGTCGAGCCTTCCTGCGCATAGGTTCCTGTCACCTCGCCGAACGGGCCTTCGGGAGTGCGCTCGCCGGGAAAGATTTCGCCCTCAATCACGAGCTCTGCTTCGGCCGGCACCTCCATGTCGATTGTTTCGCATTTCACCATGCGCACCGGATCGCCGAGGAGCGCGCCCGCGATCGTCATCTCGTCGGTGCCGTAATCGGCGACGAACCCCGCGGCGAACGCGATCAAGGGATGCGCGCCCACCACCATCGCCACCTCCATGGGCCGGTTCTGCTTCCCATATTTCTCGAAAATCTTGAGCGCCTGGCGCGGGCAGATGAGAAAGCCGGTGCGGTCCGGCCCGACGATCTGCGCGCGATGGAACGAGACGTTGCGAATGCCGGTCTCGGGATCCTTGATGAAGCACATGCCTGCCGCGATGTAGCGGCCCGGGTCTTTCTCCGAGGTCCACATTGCCGGAAGTTTGGTAAGGTCGACCTCGTCGCCGAGGAGCACCACATCTTTCACTGGCGCCGCCTCACGTGCGACCTCGACCGTCGGCACACGCGCCGCGATACGCTCGATCAAAGTCGCGACAACCTCGGCTTCGGAAACGCCGAGTGCCACGGCCCATTTGCGGCGGTCGGACACGAGCTGTGCCGCAACGCGCCAGCCGGGATGGCCCTTCACCCGGTCGAAGAGACACGCCTTGCCGAGCTCGGCGAAGGTGCGGTGCGCGACCGCGGACATGTTTTCGTCGGGATCGATCTCTGCGCTGAAGCGGATGAGTTCGCCCTGCTGCTCGAGATTGGCGAGATGGGTGCGGAGCGATTGGTCGCGCATGGCTCAGCCGTTGGCCGGATAGGCGAGCCGCGTCGCAAGCGCCCGATAGGCCTGCTCGAGCCGGCGCGCGGGACTGTCGTCGCTCGCAACGCACGTGTCACAAAGATTGACGCTGGTCCAGCGCGACGGCGATATCGCCGGCGGCTCGACATAGGGTACCGCGCCCGCCTCGACGAGGCGGGCCATGCGCGCCTCGTCGCCGGGATTGGCGCGCGTGATGCGTTCTGCGATCTCGCGCTCGTAGGCGAGTGCAGCCGCGTGATGGGCCGCGACGCAGCATGGCGGAAACCCCAAAAGCCCCGCCTCTGCCGCGGCCTCGACGCGCCCCTGTGCCACCAGCGCCTCGGCGCGGGCGAGCGCATCGCGCGGGCGCGCGACGACGAGGATTCTCTGCCGTGCGCGTCGCGTCGCGGTCGCATCGAGATACCAGCGCGGCAGAGAGCCGCCGAGCGCTGCCGGCTCCCACGGCGCCGTCTCGATCATCGGCAACGCGAACTCCCGCGCGAGCGCGCGCCAAGGCTCGACCGCGCCGCCGCGACCGAACATCGCCACAGGCTTCAGCCCCGCCGCCATGGCGAGAAGGTCGAGCCCCTCCTGCCAATCCTCGCCGCTGCGTGCGCGTGGTATCGCCCACGCCAACTCGTCAAGCCGCACGGCCGCTTCAAGCGTGGAGATCGCACCGTCCATCGCGCACGCCCGATACTGGAGCATCCATTCGATGTCAAACCGGCTCGCGGGCGCCTGGATTTGACGAACGGCGTTGACATCGGCGCCGCGGGTCATTTGATAATTGGCTTCAATCGTCGACGCGAGACGCGGAGGGACGGACGATGGCGCAACGGTTGCGGCTCCTGCTCGGCACGCGCAAGGGCGCGTTCGTGGCAACTGCCGATGCGAACCGCAAAAGCTGGGAGATCGCGGGCCCGTTCTGCAATTCGCTGCCCTTGAACCACGTTGTCGCCGATCCGGCGAGCGGTGCGATCTATGCTGGCGGCGGCAACGCCTGGCTCGGACCGATGGTTTGGAAGTCGGAAGATCTCGGCGCCACATGGGCGCAGTCGAGCGCCGGGTTTTCCTATGGCGCAGGCGAAGAGCCGGTGAAATCAGTCTGGAGCCTCGCCGCTGCTGGCGGATCGCTTTATGCCGGCGTCGAGCCCGCCGGGCTCTTCCGGAGCGACGACGGAGGCGTCACGTTCGCGCATGTCGCGGGACTGCGCGCGCATCCGACGCGGCCCAACTGGCAGCCCGGCGGCGCAGGCCTCATCCTGCACCACATCGTGCCGCATCCGAGCACGCGCGCGGAAGTCTGGGTCGCGATATCGACGGGCGGCGTGTTCCACACCGCCGATGGCGGTGAGAGTTGGGCGCCGCGCAACCGCGGCACGAGGATGGATTACGCACCGCCCGAGCATCGCTATGGCGAGTGGGGGCAATGCGTCCATTCGCTGGCGATGGCGCCGGGCAATCCCTCCCGCCTTTATCAGCAGAACCATTGCGGCATGTACCGGAGCGACGATGGCGGCCGCTCATGGGCGAGCATCGAGGCGGGCCTGCCGACAAGCTTCGGCTTCCCCGCCGTGGTGCATCCGCGCGATCCCGACACGCTCTATCTCGTACCGCTGAACGGCGATCAGGCGGGGCGTTTCATGCCCGATGCCGCGGCCGCGGTGTGGCGCACGCGCGACGGCGGGGAAAGCTGGCACGATCTGCGCCGGGGCTTGCCGCAGGACAAGGCCTATCTCACGGTGCTGCGTCAGGCGATGGCGACGGACCCGCTCGCGCCGGCGGGAGTCTATTTCGGCACCAACACGGGCGAGCTCTTCGCGTCGGCAGACGAGGGCGACAGTTGGGCCATGATCGCCCGCCACCTGCCGCCCATCCTTTCGGTCGAGACCTATCTGGCCGCCGCCTGACCGCCCGCGCCGCTTTTGCAGCGACTATGCCGGCCGCGCGCGCATCGTTATGCTTCAAGCCATGGCTGACGGCCAATGGATCACGCTCGCCGAGGACGGGCAGCGGCGCCTCGCTGCCTATGAGGCGCGGCCCGCCGCGCGCGCCGGCGGGGCCGCCATTCTCCTTTTCCATGACATGTTCGGCTTGGGCGCGCCATTCCGCGAATTGGCCGAGCGCTATGCCGACGACGGCCACCACGTGCTCGCGCCCAACCTGTTCTGGCGGTCCGATCCTGACGGCGTGCTGCCGTATGACGGCGGCCACGAGCGCGGCTGGACGCGGCTCCAGAGCTTCGACTTCGATCGCGCCACCGCCGATGTGCGCGTCGCGCTCGCCGTGCTCCGCGAGAGATCGGGCGGGCGCAAGGTCGCGGCGATAGGCTTCTGCTTCAGCGGCGTCGTCTCCTTCCTCGCGGCCGCGCGCACGGATGTCGATGCCGCGGCCGCGTTCTACGCACTCGGCATATCGCGCTATGTCAGCGAGGCCGCGCGCATCGCGTGTCCGGTGCAGCTCCATTACGGTCTTGCCGACGACTCCGTTCCGATGACAGAGATCGACGCTGTCGCTGCCGCGCTGCAGTCGCACCCGCGCATCGAGCGCTATCTCTATCCGGGCGTCGGCCATTCCTTCTTCAATCCCGTGCGCCCGATGTACGATCCCGACGCGTCGGCGCTTGCCGGTGCGCGCGTCGCGGCGATGCTCGGGCGGCTCGGCTAGGAGGCGAGAATGGGCAAGGTCGTCGATTACCGCTCGGCCGAAGCGCGGGCTGCGGCGCCGGGCGTTGCAATCGTGCCGGTGGTGGACTGGTTCGATGGCACGGAGCTCGCGGCCTCGGTCGTGAAGCTCGACGCGAGCGCGCGCTACGCGGCGAAGGTGCCGACGGGCTCGGACCAATATCTCTTCGCGCTTGATGGCGCGCCGAAGCTTGGCGGTACTGCACTCGCGCGCGATTCCTGGGCGCTCATCGCCGAAGGCACGGAGTACGCTCTTGAAGGGGCCGGTTTGGTCCTGAGCGTCCAGGCCCCTCCGCCCGGTGCCGGTATGAAGCGCCCAGGCTTTCAGGGTGGCGTCAAGCTCATGCGCGTTGCCGACGAGCCTGAGATCGACATTCCCGCCGAGAAGAAGCGCCGCGTCTATCTCTGCAACCGCGCCATCGGCTCCGAGCGGGCGCATGCCATGATCGTGCGCTACACCGGCGAGACGGTGACGCGGCTCCATCATCATCCGAATGCCGAGAGCCTCTTCGTCGTCCTTGATGGACACGTCGCCTTCACCGTCGACGGCAAGCGCCGTGTGCTCGGACGCGGCGAGGTCGCCTTCTTTCCGTCGAACAATCCGCATGGCTTGAAGAGTGCCGACGGCCAGAGCCTGAGCTTCCTCGAGTTCCACGTGCCCGGCGCCTACGAGACAAGCTACGATGACTAAGCGATGCTGAGATCGGGGGCGGAACACCTCGAGCGCCTGAAGGACGGCCGCGCGGTCTATGTTGGCAGCGAGCGCATCGACGACGTCACGGCGCACCCATATTTCCAAAACGCGGCTCGCACGGTCGCGGCGATCTACGATCTGAAGCGCGATCCCAAATGGCGCGATGCGCTTTCCTACGAGGCCGAGGGCGAGCGCTGCAGCATCTATTATCTGTTGCCGCGCACGGCGGGCGATTTGCGCCGCCGCATGAAAGGGCACAAGGCGATCGCCGATCTCACCTATGGCCTCTTCGGCCGCTCGCCCGATCACGTCGCGAGCTTCGTTGCCGGAATGGCGACGAACCCTTCGGCGTTCAGCGCCGGCGGCCGCGCCTACGAGGAGAACATCGCCGCCTATTACCGCCACATGCGGAAGAACGACATCTACGCGAGCTATGCCGTCGTGCCGCCGCAGGCCGCGCGCAATCCGGAATTCTACGAAAAACGCAACCTGCCGGTCCCGACGTTGCAGGTCGTGCGCGAGGACGATGCCGGCGTTGTCATTTCCGGCATGAAGATGCTCGCGACCGCAGCCGCCTACGCCGATGAGATCTGGATCGGCAACCTCATCCCGCTCGCGCCCGACCAGATAAAGCAGGCTGTAACTTGCGCCGTTCCAGTCAATTCACCAGGTCTGAGCCTCTGGTCGCGTCAGCCCTTCTTCGCGAGGAACGAATTCGACAGCCCCTTGGCGTGGCGCTTCGATGAAAGCGACTGCATGGTGATTGCCGAGAACGTGCGCGTGCCCTGGGAGCGCGTCTTCGTCATGGACGACGCCGTGCGCGCGCGAGAGATCTATATCAAGACGCCCGGCCACGCTTTCGGCAATCACCAGTCGAACGTGCGCTTCTGGTCGAAGCTGCGTCTCATTGTCGGGCTCGCAAGTCGCCTCGCCGAGGCGAACGGCGCTGATCAGATCCCGGCGGTGCGCGAGCTTCTGGGGCGCCTCGCGGCACTCGAGGCGACGCTTGCGGGCATGATCCACGGCCAGATCGAGGCGGCCGAATCGTGGCCCGAAGGATTCATGTGCTTCAATCGGCGCATGATGTATGCGGCGCTCAACTGGTGTACCGAGATGTATTCGTCGCTCGTCGACGTCCTGCGCGATCTCTCGGGCGGCGGCGTGTTCCAGATGCCGGCGAGCGGAAACGTCCTCGCCGATCCCGATCTGAAGCGCCTGTTCGAGGCTTACTGGCAGACGCCGCAAGGCGCGGCGCTCGACCGGCTCAAGCTTTTCAAGCTCGTGTGGGACCTCGTCGGCTCGGAATTCGCCGGCCGCCAGCTTCAGTACGAAAAATTCTATGCCGGGGCCTCCTTCATCGTGCGCAATCACAATTACCGCGAGGCGCCGTGGGATGAGTTCCACGCCTACGCCGACGATCTCCTCAAAAGCTACGCCGCACCGGAGGCGTGACCTGCGATGGCGCATGCGGGCGAGAGAAAAGGGCGCGGCAACACCTTCGTCGGTAGCGCCGTCCCGCGGCGCGAGGACTTCCGCTTCCTCACCGGGCGCGGCACCTATGTCGATGACCTCGCCGTGCCGGGGCTTTTGCATGCGGTGATCGTCCGCAGCCCGGTGGCGCGCGGCCGCATCAACGGCATCGACGGGGGCGCTGCGCTTGCACTCCCGGGCGTCGCGGCCGTGCTGACGGCGGCCGACATTGGGGACGTCCCGGTCATCGCCATCCGCGGCGAGCACCTGAAGGTCGAAGGCTTCCAGAATTTCCTCCAGCCCGTCATCGCCAAGAATGAGACGCGCTACATGGGCGAGCCGGTCGCGGTCGTGCTCGCCGAAAGCGCGGCGCTCGCGGAGGACGGCGCCCAGAAACTCGCGCTCGACATCGAGCCCCTGTCGCCCGTGATCGACCGCCTGAAGGCGCTGGCGGGCCCACCCTTCGTCGTCGCCAGCGCCGGCAGCAACGAGATGGGGCGGCTCCGTGCGCGCAAGGGCGATGCCGACGCTGCCTTCGCCGCCGCGCCCTACCGGCGCAAAGAGGAGTTCCGCGTGCAGCGCCACAGCGCGGTGATGCTCGAGCCGCGCGGGCTCGTCGCCGAATGGGACGAAGCATCCGGCATGCTCAAGCTCTCGGGCGCGTGCAAGACGCCGTTCATGAACCGGGAGAACCTGGCGCGACAGCTGGGCCTGGCCGCGCACAACATTCTTATGGTCGAGAACGACGTGGGCGGCGGCTTCGGCGTTCGCGGCGAATTCTATCCCGAGGATTTCCTCATCCCGTTCGCCGCGAGACACTTGAAACGCCCGATCAAGTGGATCGAGGACCGGCGCGAGCATTTCGTCGCCGCCAACCACGCGCGCGGCCTTGCCGCCGAGCTCGAGATCGGGTGCGCGCGCGACGGCACGATCCTAGGCCTGCGCGGCCGCATCTATGCCGACCAGGGTGCTTACATCCGCACCAACGGCGCGACCGCGCCCCGCAATGCGGCGCAAGTGGGCGCCGGCCCCTATCGCATCGCCAACATCGACATCGAATCGATCCTGATTGCGACCAACACAACGCCGATCGGAACCTATCGCGGGCCGGGCCGCTTCGAGGGCGATTTCTTCCGCGAGCGGCTCATCGACTTGGCCGCGAACGATCTCGGCCTCGACCGCGTCGAGATGCGGCGGCGCAATCTCGTGCCCCGTGCGGCAATGCCATGGTCGCACGCGGAGATGCCGCCTTATGGCGGCGGCGAATATGACAGTGGCGATTATGCCGAAACGCTTGATCGCTGCCTCGATCTCTTCGGCTGGGAAGAAAAGCGCGCGCTCGATGGCGCGACGATCGAAGGCCGCCATCATGGCATTGCCATCGGCTGTTATATCGAGGGCGGCGCCTCGGGCCCGTTTGAGAACGCGCGGCTTACCATCGACGCCGAGGGCAACGTCATCGTCCAGGTCGGATCGAGCTCGGTCGGGCAGGGGATCGAGACCATCTTCGCCCAGATCGCCGCCGACGCGCTCGAGCTGCCGATGAGCCGCGTCAAGGAGGTACGCCACGGCACGACCGCGCTCGTCAATGACGGGGTCGGCTCGCACGCCTCGCGCTCGACCGTGATGGGAGGCTCGGCGATCTTGATGGCCGCGACGGCGTTCAAAGAGAAGGTGTTCGCCGAAGCCGCGCGCCGGCTCGGTCTTCCGGCCGCGTCCTTGACGCTCGCCGACGGATACGTCGAGGGCGAGGGTAAGCGCCTTCCCTTCGCAGCGCTTGCGGGCATCTCCGCCGAAGCGACCTTCCGCAACAATCGCCGCACCTATGCCTATGGCGCGCACGCGGCGCACGTCGCAGTCGATCCGTCGACGGGCGACGTCGCCGTCATCGACTATGCCGCGGTCGAGGATGTGGGCCGTATCATCAATCCGCTGACGCTCCACGGCCAGGCGGTGGGCGCAATCGTGCAGGGTCTCGGCGGTGCGCTGCTCGAAGACATGGTCTATGACGACGAGGGCCAGCTTCTCGCCGCGACCTTGGCCGATTACCTGCTGCCGACGGTCGATCGCGTACCGCCCATTCGCGCCGAGACGCTCGAGAACCATCCCTCGCCGGTCAATCCGCTGGGCGCCAAAGGCGCGGGCGAAGGCGGTATCGTGCCAGTGGGCGGCGTTATCGCCAACGCCGTCGCTTCGGCCTTGCGGTCCTATGGCGTCGCGCCCAACGCGCTGCCGCTGTCGCCGGCGCGCGTGTGGCGCCTCATCAGCGACGCGAAGCGCGCGTGAATATCCTCCTCACGCCCCACAAGATCGGCGGCGTCGAGATCAGGAACCGCATCGTCATGCCGCCGATGACGACGCGCCTTGCCGACCGGGACGGCTTCGTCACCGACGAGCAGATCGCCTATTACGTCGCGCGCGCCAAAGGCGGCGTAGGGTTCATCACCTGCGAGATGGCCGCGCCCGAGCGTTGCGGCCGCCACCGCTTCCACGAGCTCGGTATTTACGATGACGGCTTTCTTCCGGGACTCGCCCGCCTCGTGTCCGCAATCCACGACGGCGGGGCAAAGGCCTCGATTCAGCTCGGCCATGCCGGCGGCCACACGCGCCACGACATTTGCGGCGAGGATCCGATCGCGCCCTCGGCGATCCCGCACCCGGTCTACGAGATCACCGATTCCGTCATCGTGCCGCAGGAAATGACGCGCGCCCGCATCGCCGAGACGGTGGCTGCCTTCGCCAGCGCCGCGACGCGCGCGAAGAAAGCGGGGTTCGATTGTGTCGAGATCCACGCCGCGCACGGTTATCTCATCTCGCAGTTCCATACGCCCTTCGAGAACCGCCGCACGGACGAGTATGGCGGCAGCCTCGAGAACCGCGCACGCTTCGGGCTCGAAGTGCTACGCGCGGTGAAGCGCGCGGCGAGTGATATGCCGGTGATCTACCGGCTTTCGGTCGAGGATTATTTCCCGGGCGGCATGCCATTCGTCGAAGGGCGGCAGATCGCGCTCTGGGCGGCAGACGCGGGCGCGGACGCGCTCCATATCGCCGCCGGGCACTACCGCTCGCTACCTTCGGGTGCGATGCAGCTGCCGCCGATGGCGTGGCCTGACGGCCTCTGGCTCGACTATGCCGCGGCGATCAAGAAGGACGTGCGCGTGCCGGTGATCGCGGTCGGGCGCTTGGGCGATCCCGACATCGCGCGCGCCGCAATCGAAGGCCGGAAATGCGATTTCGTGGCGCTCGGGCGCACCAGCGTCGCCGAGCCCGAATGGGTCGCGAAGGTGGCGCGGGGCGAGACACCGCGCCGGTGTCTCGCCTGCAACACCTGCATCAACGAGATGCGCGGCGGCGCACGGATCGCTTGTGTCGTCAACGGCATGGCAGGGCGCGAGCACTATTTCGTCGCACGCGCGCTGGCCCGCGGCCTGCGCATCGCCGTGATCGGCGCGGGGCCTGCCGGCCTTTCCTATGCGGCGCTCGCGGCCCAGGGCAATTCCGTCACCGTGTTCGAGCGCGAGGACGCGCCCGGCGGCAGCTTTCGCCTCGCAGGATTGGCACCGCTTTTTCAGGAGGTCGAGGCCAACGCGCAAGCTTTCACGCGCACCATCGCGTCGCTCGCGCAAGCCTGCGCCGAGAAGGGGGTGACGTTCCGCTATGGGACGGATGTGCTGAAGGCGCCCGAGTTGCTGGCGCCGTTCGACCGCATCGTCGTTGCCGCCGGCGCGCGTTACCGCTTCGGCCTCGGGCCTGTCGCGCAGCTCACGCTGCGCTCAGGCTTTGCGCAGCGAAAGCCGTTTGCGTCGCTCTTTGTGTCGCCAAAGTTCCGCGACTGGTTCTATTACCGGGCGCGCGCAGCCACGGCCGAACGCTTTCGTGCGTTGGGCCGGCCCGGCCAGGACGTGGTGGCGATCGGTGATGCGCGGCAGCCCGGCAAGAGCAAGGAGGCGATCGCGTCGGCTTTCGACGCCGCAATCGGCTGAGCGACTTTGTTGATGGCGGAACGAAAATTCCCCATCCTGTGACGAGCGCGCC
Source organism: Allostellaceae bacterium (assembly GCA_035518375.1). Classification (GTDB taxonomy): domain Bacteria; phylum Pseudomonadota; class Alphaproteobacteria; order ATCC43930; family CGMCC-115725; genus DATJLY01. The sequence continues at coordinate 25,741 of DATIXQ010000088.1, forward strand.
ATCGGCCGAGACAGGGGGCTCCATGTCCTTCACCGACATCATCTGGATCTTCTTCCTGTTCTCAGCCTTGCAGCCGCTGTTCCGCAAATACCTCGTTGTAACGATGCGCACGCGCAAGCTCGCGCAGTTCGAGAAGAAGCGCGGCTCGCGCGTCATTCTCCTGGTGCATCGCCAGGAGACGATGAGCTTTCTTGGCTTCCCTGTGATGCGCTACATCGACGTAAACGACAGCGAAGAGGTGCTGCGCGCCGTTCACCTCACCGATCCCGAGGTGCCGCTTGATCTCGTGCTGCACACACCGGGCGGGCTCGTGCTCGCGGCGGTTCAGATCGCGCGCGCGATCCGCGACCACAAGGGCAAGGTCACGGTGTTCGTGCCGCATTACGCCATGTCGGGCGGGACCCTGATCGCGCTCGCCGCTGACGAGATCGTGATGTGCGCCCATTCCGTGCTGGGCCCGATCGATCCGCAGCTTGGCCAGTCGCCCGCCGCCTCGCTCCTCAAAGTGGTGGAGCAAAAACCCATCGCCGAGATCGACGACAACACGCTCATACTCGCCGATGTTGGCCGCAAGGCGATCGCACAGGTGAAGGAAGCGGCGCGCGAGCTTTTGGACCGCCGCATGCCGGCGGCCGAAGCCGACCGGCTCGCCGACACGCTGTCGCAGGGGCGCTGGACGCACGATTATCCGATCTCGGCGGCCGCCGCGAAGGAACTCGGTCTCCCCGTCACCACCGACATGCCGGAAGACGTACTCGAGCTGATGGCGCTCTATCCGCAGCCGGTGCGGCGCTCGGGCAGCGGCGTCGAATATCTGCCGCTGCCGCATCCGAAGGAACAGCCGTTGCAGGGTCCCGGCCGCCCGGGATGACGCGCCCGCCGCGCGAGGCCTAGTCCGCCGCCTCGCGGCCTAATGCGGCGTTGACAGCGGGCATGACCTTTTCCGCCATCAGCTCCATCGAGCGGCGGCCAAGCGCGGGATCGGTCCAGTTCTTGCCGCAATAGAGCAGCGTGCCGAACCCGCCCGCGTCCTCGTAGAGCTTCAGGATCGCGTCGGTGACGCGCGCGGGCGAGCCCGCGATCACGATCTCGTCCATGATGCGGTCGACCGTCACCGCCTCGTCCGGCAGCGCTTCGTCCGCCTTGAACGCCTCGAGCTTGCGGGCGCGGGAGAGCTTCATCGAGAGCTGGCGCATGTAGAAGCGATAGGGGCTCGCCGAGTCGGTCTTGCCGTAGCGCTCCGCCACCTTGTCGTCCTCGGCGCAGAAGATCGAACGCGCCACACGCCAGATGCTGCGCTGCGCCGTTCGCCCGGCCTCGGCCGCGCCCTTGGCGTAGAGATCCCAGTGATACTTCACGTGGTTGGCGTGAAGGTAGGGCGCCGTTGCCGGGATGAAGCCGCGCTTGCCGAGGATTTGGATGCCGCGCGAGTTCTTGTCGGTGACGGTGCCCATGATCGGCGGGTGCGGCTTCTGATAGGGCTTCACCATCGCGCCGACGCCGAGCTCCTGCCACGACGTCTTCCCGGTCGAGATGTTCCAGTACTTGCCCTTCAAGTCATAAGGCGGATCGCGCGTCCAGAGCGCGATGACGTGATCCAAGGCTTCCGCGAACATCGCGCCGCGATCGGCCTCCAAGAGCTCGAGCGCCTCGGCGTCCGAGCGCAGGATGCCGGCGCCGAAGCCGAGGATGAGCCGCCCCTCGAGGAGATTGTCGAGCAGCGCCGTGTTCGTCGCCGCCACGACCGGGTGCGTGAACGGCAGGTTCGCAACCGCCGTGCCGAGCTTGATCTGCTTCGTCGCGTCCTTGAGGCTCGCGCAGAACATGAGCGAATTGGGCACGTTCTCGCAGAGATCGGTCAGGTGCTCGCCCATCATCGCTTCGCTGTAGCCGAGCCGGTCGGCGAGGATGAAGGCCTCGCGGTCTTCCTTCAGCGTCTCGACATAGGGCCGGTCCTTCGGATGGACCGGCATGGTGAAGAAGCCGAGCTTCATCTCTCAGGTCTCCTTGAAGCAGCGCGCGGCGTTTCCCCAGAAGAGCTTCTCGCGCGCACCATGGCCAATTGACGACCACGCCATGATCTTGTCGATCGAATCCGGGAACCAGCTCTCGTAGTGCGGATAGTCCGACGCATACATGAGGACGCCGTCGCCGAGCGCGTCGGTCACCATCTGGTACATGGGCTCGCGCTCGTGCCATTCGATGTTGCAGAAGACGCGGCCCGCGGCGAACTGCTCGCTTGGCAGCATCTTGAGCTGCGCGGTGCGCCCCATATAGGCCACCTGCTCGTCCATGCGCCTGACCCAGAAGGGAAGCCAGCCGAAGCCGCATTCGAGCACGGCAAGGCGCAGGCCCGGATGGCGGTCGAGCACGCCGCCCGCGAGGAACCCTGCCATGAAGCGCATCGCGCCCCACGGGTGCGAGCAAAGCCGCGCGAGGAAGGCGTTGTCCCACATATCCTGGTAGCCCGGGAAATAAGGCGGGCTCGCGAAATAGCTGTGGTTGACGATGGCGAGGTCGTGCTCCGCGGCGGCCTGCCAGATCGGCTCGAGCTCGGGATGGTCGACCGGGCGGTCGGTATTGAGGAGCGGCATCACCGCCACCGCCCATTTCGACTTGCCCCATTCGCGGATCTCGCGCACGGCTTCGTCGACCGCGCGGCCAGAGGCGACGATCGGCCCTTTGAGCCGGTCGGGCGCCGCGCCGCAGAATTCCTGCATGTGGCGGTGATAGGCCCTGATGAGCCCGATCTCGAGCGTGGCGTCGGGATGACCCACCACCGCGGTCCAGACGGAGGGCACGAGGAACTGCCGGTCGGCGCCCTCGATGTCCATGTCATGGACGCGATTGTCGGCGCGGTCGTCCTCGACGCCGGGGCTTGGGCGCAGGCGTCCGCGCCACGTGCGCCCGTCGCGCGAGCCGCGCCTGAGTTCCGCCTCGCCGAGCGTGCGCTCATAGGGCTTGAAGCCGAAGCGATAGAGCGAGCGCAGGGTCTGAGCCGCGTCGCGCTCG